>NZ_FNAP01000013.1 GCF_900101965.1 Rhodospira trueperi
GTCCACATGACCCTCTCCCTGACATCAGGTCCTCTTGGCAGGGAATCAGGCTACAGAGGCGGGATCAACCAAACTCTTCAACTGGTTGTTTTGACTCATGAACCTCTCGGACAGACACTTAGGACACGTGAGAGGCGGGGGATGACCAGGACACAAGCGAGTTCCGAGCCGGCCGTACCGCTTCTGGTCGGCGTCGGGGCGTCGGCGGGGGGGCTGAAAGCCTTCCAGATCCTGCTGGAGGTCATGCCGCCCGACACCGGCATGGCCTTCGTCTTTATCCAGCACCTGGACCCCGAACATCCCAGCATGATGACCGACCTGCTGTCGCGCCGCACCACCATGTCGGTGCGCGAGATCGAGGACGGCACCCTGCCGGAGCGCGATCACGTCTACATGATCCCACCCGGGCAGCATGTGGTGTTGCAGGACGGCCGCTTGCGGCTGATCCAGCCCACGGCGCGGCGCGGCGAGCGCATGGCCATCGACACCTTCTTCCGCTCGCTGGCGGCGGAGCGGGCGGAGGACGCGGCGGCCATCGTTCTGTCCGGCACCGGCACCGACGGCTCCCTGGGCTTGCGCGAGGTCAAGGAACGCGGCGGCCTGTGCCTTGTCCAGACCCCGGCGACCGCCGACTACGACGGCATGCCCACCAGTGCGATGATGACCGGCGTGGTGGACAGCGCGCTGGATATTGCCGACATGCCGCCGACCCTGCAGGCGTTCGAGCGGCGGGTGCGGGCGCGCGGCCGCGAGGAAGGGCAGGCCGCCGCGCCGTCGGAGTTCAATCGCCTGATGTCCGTGCTGGCCCACCAGAGCGGCATGGACTTCCGCTTCTACAAGACCAGCACCGTTCTGCGGCGCATCGAGCGGCGCATGAGCATGGTGCGTGTGGAGGACGCCGACGAATACCTGTCCCTGTTGCGCACCGATCCCGGGGAACGCCGGGCGCTGTCGCGCGACCTTCTGATCAGTGTCACCAGTTTTTTCCGCGATCCGGAGGTCTTTGAAACCCTCCAGAAACAGGCGTTGCCCGAACTGATCGCGGCCGGGGACAACGACCCTTTGCGCATCTGGGTGCCTGGCTGCGCCACCGGCGAGGAAGCTTACACCATCGCCATGCTGGTGCTGGACTGCATGGAGCAGGGCCTGCGCAAGCGGCCCTTGCAGATCTTCGCCACAGATGTCGATGGCGATGCCCTGCGGGTCGCCCGGGAGGGGGTTTATGCGGAGGGCATCGCCGGCGATCTGTCCGACCGCTGGCTGAACCGATACTTCACCCGCAATGAGTCCGATTACGTCGTCGGCAAGGCGTTGCGGGATGTCGTGGTCTTCGCGGAACAGAACCTGCTGACCGATCCGCCGTTTTCTCGTATCGACCTGATCAGTTGCCGGAATCTGCTGATCTATTTGAAGAACGATGTGCAGGAACGGGTCATGGGCCTGTTTTCCTTCGCCCTGCGGCCGGGCGGGTTCCTGCTCCTCGGGTCGTCGGAAAGCGTCGGCCGGGCGGAGGAACAGTTCTCCATCGTGTCGAAGAAGCACCGCCTGTACCGGCGCACGGATCGAACGGTGGTGGCGCCGCTGACCTCGCCGCCGATGGCGTACCAATACTCGGCGCCGAGTGGCGGCCAACGGCAGGTGCCGGCCCAGCCCATCCGGGATGTGGCGACGCGCGCCATTCTGGATCATCTGGCGCCACCGTGCGTTCTCGTGGACCGGGGGTATGACATCCGGTTCTATCATGGGGAAACCGCCCGGTTCCTGTCCCAGCCGTCGGGAGAGCCGACCCGCAACCTGCTGGACCTGCTGCGCCCCGGGCTGAAAACCCGCCTGCGCGCGCTGATGCGCGCCGTCGCCAAGAATGCGGGCCCCCTCGTGGGTGAGCCGGCCAAGATGCGGTGCGAGGATGGCGGCCGTGTCCCCGTCCGCCTCAGCGTGATGACGGTGCAGAGCGACCGGGCCGGCGAGCCCATGTACCTGGTCGCCTTTCACGAGGAATCGGCCGAGACCGTCGTGTCCGATGACGAGGGCGGCTCCTCCGGGATTGTCGCGCAACTGGAACAGGAACTGACCGCGACCCGCGAGGACCTGCAATCCACCATCGAGGAACTGGAAACATCCAACGAGGAACTGAAGGCCTCCAACGAGGAGGTCATGTCCATGAACGAGGAGTTCCAGTCCACCAACGAGGAACTGGAAACATCCCGCGAGGAACTCCAGTCGCTCAATGAGGAGTTGACCACGGTCAATTCTCAGCTTCAGGAAAAGGTGCTGGAGCTGGAAAAAACAAACGACGACCTGACCAATATTTTTGATGCCACCGACATTGCGGTGATCTTCATTAACAGGGACGGCATCATCAGCCGCTTCACACCGCAGGCGGGGCGTCTGCTCAAGCTGCGCGCCAGCGATTTGGGGCGTCCGGCCCGGGAACTGCGGTTCGACATTTCGGACGGAAACCTGCACGACCGCGTTGAGGAGGTTGCCCGTGTGCTGCGTCCGTGCGTGACCGTGATCATGGCCGAGGATGATCGCTGGTACAGCGAGCGCATCAATCCCTACCGCACCGGGGATGGCCGCTACGATGGCGTGGTCGTCAGTTTCGTGGAGATCACCGAGGAAGTCCGCGCCCAGCGGGAAGCCATGCGCCAGCGCAACCTGTTTGACTCCGTCATGCGCCAGGCGACGGAAGGCATCGTCGTCACCGACGTGGATGGAAACATGATGCTGGTCAACGACGCGGCGCGGCGCATGGCCTCCGGTGATCCGGGCGGCAAGCCGGTCCGGGAGGGGCCGGTCTATTGGGGCGAGGGGTTTCGCTTCGATGGTACGCCCATCGAAGTGGACGACTGGATCAGCCTGCGCGCGCTGCGGGCAGGCGGTCCGTTGGCGGAAACAGGCCGGATGGTGCGCCCGGACGGCAGTTTCTATGATTTGGCCATCAGCGCGGCGCCGGTGCGCGACGATCAGGGCGCAGTCATGGCGTCCATCGCCATCTTCCGCGACATCACCGGGGAACGCCGCCTGACGGAGGAGCGCGAGGCGGCGGTCCGCCGGGCCGACGAGGCCAACGCCGCCAAGAGCCGGTTCCTCGCTAACCTCAGCCATGATGTCCGAACGCCGCTGAACGCCATCATCGGATTCAGCGACGCGATCAGGGCCGGCATCTACGGCGAGGTCACGGACGCGCAGCGGGACGTGCTGGAAACAGTCCAGCGGGCCAGCCAGTATCTGAACCAGCTCGTCAACGACATTCTGGATCTGTCGCGGATCGAGGCCGGCCGTCTGACCTTGAGGCCGGAGACCGTGGGGCTTGAGGACTTGGTGCGGACGGCCGATGGCACGGCACGTCCGCAGGTGCGAGGGGCGGAGCCGATTGTTGATGTGGACATCGAACCGGCCGGCCTGACGGTGCATGCGGATGCCGTGCGTTTGACCCAGGTCCTGGTGAACCTTCTGACCAACGCGTTCAAGTACGGCCCCCCGAACGGCACCGTGCGGGTCCGCGCCCGTCTGCTGGGGCCGAACGGTGGCGTGCGCCTCACCGTCACCGATCAGGGGCCCGGGATGTCCGAGGAGGACATGGAAAAGGCATTCGAGCCGTTTTTCAGGGGCAGTCGGGATGATCCGACGGTGGAGGGAACCGGACTCGGGCTTTCTTTGGTTGCTCAGATCATGCACCTGCATGGTGGCCGGGCCGCGTTGTCTCAGGCGGAGGGCGGCGGCCTGGAAGTGACGCTGGAAATACCGCCGGAGGCGGGCGACGCGTCATAGGACCGTCGGGCGGGTGACCGCAGGGCACCCGCCGCCCGACGCCACCCCGGCGGCTGTCCTTCGGCCAGCCGCCCTACGCCTTTTCGTCGGGCCGTCTTTGAGCCGAATCCCAGGGATCCGTGCGCTTCCCCTATCCCGATCCGCTGTCGGCGAAGGCGGCCAGTGCCCGCGTTCGCGCGGCCGCGTGATCGACGATGGGGGCCGGGTAGGTCTCGTCCAGGCGCACCCCCGCCTCGCGCAGGGCCGGGGCCGGCGCCCGCCACGGAGCATGGATCCAGCGGGACGGCAGGCTGGCCAACTCCGGCACCCAGCGCCGCACGTAGGCGCCCTCCGGATCGAACGTCTCGCCCTGAAGGACGGGATTGAACACCCGGAAATAGGGCGCGGCGTCCGCGCCGCAGCCGGCCACCCATTGCCAGGAACAGGGATTGTTGGCCGGGCAGGCGTCCACCAGGGTATCCCAGAACCAGTGCTCACCGGCGCGCCAGTCGATCAACAGGTCCTTGACCAGGAACGAGCCGGCGATCATGCGCGCCCGGTTGTGCATCCAGCCGGTGTGCCAGAGCTGGCGCATGGCCGCGTCCACCACCGGAAAGCCGGTCATGCCCCGTTGCCACGCCCGCAGGCCGTCCGGGTCGTCACGCCACGCAAACCGGGCGAACCGCGCCTGCAAGGGGGCCTCGGCCATCGCCGGGTGTTGGTGCAGCAGGTGATGGCAGAACTCGCGCCAGCCGAGTTCGCGCAGGAACGCCTCGGCTCCGGCGGAGGGGAGGCGGTCGCGCACCGCATGCCAGATCTGGCGCGGCCCGATCTCGCCGAAGCACAGATGGGGAGACAGCCGGGACGTGCCGTCGTCGGCGAGCGCGTCGCGTCGGGTGTCATAACCCGCCATGGCCTCATCGAGAAAGGCTTCGAGCCGGTCACGCGCCGCCGCCTCGCCCGGGGTCCAGGTGGCACGCAGCCCGCCGGCCCAGTCCGGAGCCTCCGGACGCAATGGCCAGTCGGCGAGCGCGTCGCCGGCGGGCCAGACGGTGGGCGCCGGGATGTGGTCCGGCGCCGCCCGGGGGCGCGGCGGCGGTTCCAGCGTTTGCAGGTGCTTCCAGAACGGGGTGAAGACCCGGAACGGCGTGTCCTGTCGGGTGCGCACGGTCTCCGGCTCGTGGAGCAGCGCGCCGCCAAAGCGCCGCGCCGTCACACCTAGCGCGGCGAGATGATCGGCCAGCGGCGCCTCGTCGGTCCCGGGCCGGCGCGTCCACAACACCGCTTCGGCCCCGGTCTCGCGGATCAGCGCCTCCAGCGCCGGGCGCACCGGGCCGCGCCGCAGGGTCAGGCGCGAGCCCCGGGCCTCCAGGTCGCGAGCCAGCGCGGCCAGGGAGCCGTGCAACCACCACCGCGCCGCGCCGCCCAGCGGACGGGCGGACTCGTCCTCGCCGTCGAGGATGGTGACCGGGATGACCGGGCGGCCGGTGGCGACGGCGGCGGTCAGGGCGGGGTGATCGGCCAAGCGCAGGTCGCGGCGCAGCCACAGCAGAACGGGCGTGGTCACGGGCGGGATCCGATCTTGTGCGGGATCAAATGGCTGGACACTGCCGCCGCGATTGACCCCCTACCGCGCCATGTCCACCACGAGGCGGCCGCGCACTTGCCCGTCCATCAGGCGGCCGGCGGCGTCGATGGTCTCCGACAGCCCGATCTCGTGGCTGATGGCGGCGAGATGGGCGGCGTTGAGATCGCGCGCCAGCAACTCATAGGCGGCCAGCCGCTCCGGCTTCGGCATGTACACGCTCTCGATGCCGCACAGCTTGACCCCGCGCAGGATGAACGGCGCCACCGATGACGGCAGGTCCATGCCGCTGGCCAAGCCGCACGACGCCACGGTGCCGAAGTACTTCATCTGCGACAGCACGTTGGCGAGGGTATGGCTGCCCACCGCGTCGACCGCACCGGCCCAGCGTTCCTTGCCCAGGGGCTTGGCGGCGCCCGCGTACTCGGCGCGGTCCATGATGTCGGCGGCCCCCAGGCTCTTGAGGTAGTCGGCCTCGCCGGTACGGCCGGTCAGGGCCACGACCTCGAAGCCCTGCTTCGCCAGCAGGGAGATGGCGACGCCGCCGACGCCGCCGTTGGCGCCCGTGACCAGCACCGGTCCCTTGTCCGGCGTGACGCCCTGACGGGTCAGTTCCAGCACTGCGAGGGCCGCCGTATACCCCGCCGTGCCGATGGCCATGGCCTGCGCCGGGGTGAAGGCCGATGGCAGCGGCACCAACCAGTCGCCGGGCACGCGGGCCACGGCGCCCAGGCCGCCCCAGCGGGTTTCGCCCAAGCCCCAGCCGTTCAGCACCACCGGGTCGCCCGGTTTGAAATCTGCGTGTCCGCTGTCGGTCACCGTGCCGGCGAAGTCGATGCCGGGAATCATCGGCCATGACCGCACCACCGGACCCTTGCCGGTGATGGCCAGTCCGTCCTTGTAGTTCAGGGTGGAGTGACTGACGGCGACGGTGACGTCGCCCTCGGGCAGATCGGCCTCATCCACCTCGGCCACGGTGGCGCTGGTGGACTTGTCTTCGTTGCGGGTCAGCAGGATGGCCTTGAACATGCGGTGTCCTTCCCAAAAAGGTTCAGGGGATGACATGGTCCACCTTTAACAGCCCGGCAAGGCCGGCGTCATCACCGATCCTGTGCCGCGCCGACGGCGGCGGTTTCAGCGCACACGTTGCAGGATCAGAACACAGTCCGGGCGGTTGATCTGCTGTTGCACGCACAGGGAATGGGTTAGTTGCAGTGTGGCCGGCTCCAGGAGCCGCCAGACCCACAGTTCTCCGGGCGGACGTGGTCCCCTGCTGCCCTGGTGCGTGTCATAGTGCTCGCGGACCTCCAGCCGCAGCCACTCGCCCTCGGTGAACCAGATGCCGGCGACCCAGGTGTAGCCGCCGGAGACCCCGAGTTGCATGCCGAGCGACTTCTGGAACGTGCCGTCCGCATTGAACAGGTATTCCATGCCGATGACCGCGCCGCTGGACGGGTCCATGCCATGGCCCTGCCACGCGCCCACCAATGCGTCCTGGGCCCGGGCCGATGCGGGTCCCAGTCCAAGCGCGAACAGGAGCAGGGCCAGAAAGAGGGCGGCCGGTGACCGTAAGACGGCGCGTCTTGGTGTGCGTGACATGGGCGTGCCCCCCTTTCGACCGATGATGCCCTGCGGCCTCTGCGCGTCGCCGAACCTCTGGGCCGAACCTCTGGGCCGAACCTCTGGATCGCACCGGGCGAGGATCGGCGGGTGACCCGGCCCCACCCCATCCGATCCGATCCGATCCGGCGTCCGGTCAGCGCTGCTTCGTTTCCCAGTCTTCGGCGATGTGGACAGGCACGGTCTCCGGCGGCTCGGGATCGCGCCCCCGGATTCCGTCGGCAATCTTTTCGGCCAGCATGATGGTGGGGGCGGTCAGGTCGCCGGAGACGATGCTGGGCATGATCGAGGCATCGATCACCCGCAAACCCTCTACGCCCCGCACGCGGCCCCAAGTGTCGACCACGGCCATGGGGTCGGACTCGGGCCCCATGGCGCAGGTGCCGGCGGGGTGATGGGCGCTCTGCACGGTCTGGCGGATCCAGGCGTCGAGGTCGGCGTCGCTCGTCACGTCCGGGCCGGGCGCCAGTTCGCCGTCGTTGAACGGTGTCAGGGCCGGCTGGGTCATGATTTCGCGGGTCAGTTTGACAGCGTCGCGCATCTCGCGGCGGTCGGTTTCGGTGGACAGATAGTTGAACTGAATCCGTGCCCGTTCCATCGGATTGTCGGAATAGGGCACCACGCGGCCCCGGCTTTCGGGGCGCACGGGGCCAACATGGGCCTGATAGGCGTGCATCGGTTTCAAATCGCTGCCATCGTAGGCGGCAGCGGTGGGCCGGACGTGGACTTTCAGATTTGGATGACGCACGCCCGATTCGGAGCGGATGAACCCGCCGGCCTCGAAGTGGTTGGTGGCGCCCAGGCCGGTGCCGCGCGACCACCATTCCCGAGCGATCGAGGCTTGACGCAGGCCTGACTGGGTGCCGTACAGCGTTTGCGGGGTTTTGCACTTGTATTGGATGTAGACTTCCGGGTGATCCTGAAGGTTGGCGCCCACCCCGGGCAGCGGCGAGATGACGGGGATGTTGAGATCCTCCAGGATCTCGGGGTCGCCGATGCCCGACAGCATCAGCAGCAGCGGCGAGTTGATGGCGCCGGCGGCGAGAATGACCTCGCGCGTCACCCGCAGCTTGCGCTCGCCCTTCGGCGTCATCGCGTCGATTCCCTGGGTGCGGCCCTTGCTGTTGACCAGGATGGCGCAGACTTGGCTGCGGCTTAGGAAGGTCAGGTTGACGCGTCGCAGGATCGGGTGCAGGTAGGCGGTCGCGGTGGACGACCGTCGGCCCTGGCCCACGGTCATGTCCAGGGGGCCAAACCCTTCCTGATGCTCGCCGTTGAGATCGTCGGTGCGGGGGTAGCCGGCCTGTTGTCCGGCCTCGATGAAGGCGTCGTACACCGGGGTCCAGCGGTTGCCGCGTGTCACCTTCAGCGGCCCACCCCGGCCGTGGAAGGGGCTGTCGCCGATCTCGGGGAAATCCTCTGCCTTCCTGAAGTACGGCAGGCAGTGGGCATAACCCCACGACGGGTCGCCGGTTTCCTCGGCCCAGCGCTCATAGTCCAGCGCATGGCCGCGGGTGTACACCATGCGGTTGATTGAACTCGATCCGCCCCAGACGCGGCCGCGCGGCTGGTTGATGACGCGGTTGTCGGCGAAGGGCTCGGGATCGCTCTGGTGGCCCCAGTTGAGCCGTTTGGACTTCAGCGGGCGGGCGAACCCGGCCGGCATGTGGAGATAGGGGGACCAGTCGCGGCCGCCGGCCTCGATCAACAGCACCTTGACGCCCGGGTCCTCGGAAAGGCGGTTGGCCAGCACGCAGCCGGCCGTGCCGGCGCCGATGATGATGTAATCGTAACTGCCAATGGGATGGGACATCGGTAGGGGGCCTCCACGCGACCGGGTTCGATAGGGATGCTCAATCAGCCGGCGTAAGGGTCTGGATGACGACGCGGCGCGCCCGATCACATCATTCCCGCCGGCAAACGACAACACCGTCCTGACCGGATTGATCGTCCGGTCGCGCCATGGCGATCACGCATCGATTTCGTCTCCCCCTGAAGTGTTCGGAGCGAAGCGTTGCCGGACCACGGCGCGGGAAGACCGGTGTAGAACCATGGCGCGCCGAAATCCAGCGTCGCGCCGACGTTGATTGGGGCCCGAATCGACGTCGGTTCGGAGCATTCTTCGTCCGCGCGGCAGTCCCCGGCTCCGCGTGGGCGCGTTTTCGTGCCGCAAAGGCTGTGATTTGCATTGCCGCCACGGTATATTCCGCCGATGATGGTGGCTCGGTCATGTCCGCGCGAGGCGCGGCCGAGACGTGCCGCAGAAAACCTGAACCGGGGCCAATGGAGCAGGGACCATGGACAGCGACCGTCGCGACTTGCCGCGCTGGCAACTTGCCGAGGACGCCACCCTAATTCTGGATGCCGACTACGATGTCCGCTGTTCGTTGCGGGACGTGTCCGGTTCCGGGATTGCCATCGAAACGGACCTGAAGCCGGAAGTGGGTGACGAAGCGATTGTTTACGTGCGGTCTCTTGGCCGGTTCAAGGCGCGGGTGGCGCGCGTGGCCAAGGACCATGTCGCTTTTCGCTTCATGATCGAGAACGAGCGCCAGATCGTCCTCCTTGAGCGTCTGGAGCGCCGCCTTGTCCTGGAGAAAGAGAAAAACGGCGGCGCGGCGTCCTCCCAAGACGCGTCGGTGTAGAGTCTTTCCCGACTCCCGGGTCGAAGCTGCCCTGAGCCGGCCGAGTCTGTCCGCTTGACGGCGGACGGCCGGGGCGGTCTGATCCGCGCGACGGATTGGAAAGAGGGGGCTTCCGACATGCTTGGCGAAACCATTGGGTACGATGATTTTCTGAAGGTCGAAGTGCGCGTCGGTCGCGTGGTGGCCGCCGAGCCGTTCCCGGAGGCCCGCAAACCGGCCATCAAGCTGCGCATCGACTTCGGGGCCGACATCGGCGAGCGCAGATCCTCCGCCCAGATCACCGATCACTACACGCCGGAGTCCCTGGTCGGCCGGCAGGTCCTGGCCGTGGTCAACTTTTCCCCAAAGCAGATCGGCCCGTTCATGAGCGAGTGCCTGGTGCTCGGCCTGTCCGACGCCGAGGGCCGGGTGGTGCTGATCGGTCCCGACCGTGACGTGCCTCTGGGCGCGCGGATGCATTGAGGGGAGGCTCGACGGTCATGCTTCCCTGGCTCGCCCTGCTGCTGGTGTTCCAGTTGGCCGGAGAGGCCGCGCGGCACGCCCTGGCGCTGCCGGTGCCCGGTCCGGTGCTGGGCATGCTCGCCCTGCTGCTGACGCTGGGGGTGCGCGGCTGGCTGAAGCGGGACGGAGATGCCGTGCCCGAGTCGCTGGAGCGCGCGGTCGGGGTCCTGCTCGGCCACCTGTCGCTGCTGTTCGTGCCCGCCGGGGTGGGGGTGATGACGCACATCGCGCTGCTGGCCACGGAGGCGGTGCCGCTGGCCGTGGCCCTGATCGGCAGCACCCTGGCGGCCATCGCCACCGCCGGCCCCCTGATGGTCCTGATGGAGCGTCGGCCATGATCGACGGGCTGTCCGACATCTGGGTCTATCTGGCGCGGGATCCGTTGTTCGGCCTGACCCTGACCATCGTGGCCTATTTGGCGGCCGATCGGGTGTACCGCTGGCTGGGCCTGCACCCGCTGGCCAACCCGGTGCTGTGGTCGGTGATCGTGCTGGCCGGTGTGCTGTGGGCGACCGACATTCCCTACGCGCGCTATTTCGAGGGCGCGCAGTTCATTCATGTGTTGCTCGGCCCGGCGACGGTGGCGCTGGCGGTGCCGCTGTACCGGGCGCTGGGCACGCTGCGCAGAAGCTGGCGCGGCATCGCCGTGGCCCTGCCGGCGGCGGTGGTGGTGGCCTCGCTGGGCGCCGTCGGCCTTGCCATGCTGTTCGGCGCCGAGGACGTCACGGTGGCTTCCGTGGCGCCCAAGGCGGTGACCACGCCCATTGCCATGGGCATCAGCGAGCGCATCGGCGGCCTGCCCTCGCTGACCGCCGTGCTGGTGATCCTGACCGGGATTCTGGGCGCGGTGCTGGGGCCGCCGCTGCTGACCCTGCTGAAGGTGCGCGACCCCAGGGCGCGTGGCATCGCCCTGGGCGCGGCCGCCCACGGCATCGGCACGGCGCGGGCCTTCAACGAAAGCCCGGAAACTGGCGCCCACGCCAGCCTGGCCATGGGACTGGCCGGCGTGATGACAGCCGTATTGTTGCCGCTGGTGTGGTGAGGGGAGCGCGAACCGCTTTCCCGGTTGACCCCACCCCGCCCGGGGCCTATGACCGTCGGCGGGCCACGACCCCCCAACGGGTCGCGACCCTTCTGCAAGGAAGGGAGGCAACATGACCGCACCGCAGAAACCGGCCACCCGGCCGGAAAACCCGAACTTCTCCTCCGGCCCCTGCGCCAAGCGCCCCGGCTGGACCCCCGCCACCCTCGCCGACGCCCTGGTCGGCCGCTCTCATCGCTCCAAGCCCGGCAAGGCCCGCATCAACGCGGTGATGGACAAGAGCCGCGCCCTCCTGGGCCTGCCTGACGACTACCGCATCGGCATCGTTCCCGCCTCCGACACCGGCGCCGTCGAGATGGCGCTGTGGTCGCTGCTCGGCGAGCGCGGCGTCGAGATGCTGGCCTGGGAAAGCTTCGGCGCCGGCTGGGTGACCGACGTGGTCAAGCAGCTCAAGCTGTCCGACACCCGTAAGCTCGATGCCCCCTACGGCGCCCTGCCGGACCTGTCGGCGGTCGATTTCGACTGCGACGTGGTCTTCACCTGGAACGGCACCACCTCCGGCGTGTGTGTGCCGAATGGCGACTGGATCCCGTCCGACCGCGCCGGCCTGACGATCTGCGACGCCACGTCGGCCGCGTTTGCCATGGACCTGCCATGGGACAAGCTCGATGTGACCACGTATTCCTGGCAGAAAGTGCTGGGTGGCGAGGCGCAGCACGGCGTGCTGATCCTGTCGCCGCGCGCGGTCGAACGGTTGGAGTCGTATTCGCCGCCGTGGCCGCTGCCCAAGATCTTCCGCATGACCAAGGGCGGCAAGCTGATCGAGGGCATCTTCAAGGGCGAGACCATCAACACGCCGTCGATGTTGGCGGTCGAGGACGCGCTCGATGCGTTGACCTGGGCCGAGGGAATCGGCGGCCGCTCTGTGCTGATGGCGCGCACCCAAGCGAACCTGAAGGCCGTCGAGGATTGGGTCGCCGACAGCGACTGGGCGGGCTTCCTGGCCGCCGAGGCGGCGTCGCGCTCGTCCACGTCGATCTGCCTCAAGGTGGTGGCCGACTGGTTCACAGCCCTGCCCGAAGACGCCCAGGCCAAGGCCGCCAAGCGCATGGTGGCCCTGCTGGACGAAGAGGGCGTGGCCTTCGACATCGGCGCCTATCGCGACGCGCCGCCGGGCCTGCGCCTGTGGGGCGGCGCCACCGTCGAGACCGCCGACATGCAGGCTCTGCTGCCCTGGCTCGACTGGGCGGCGGCCGTCGTGAAGGCGGAGATGGCCTCGGCGTAGGTTGGGGTGAGCGAAGCGAACCCCAACACGTCCGGTCGAACGTTGCGGTGTTGGGGTTCGGCGCGTTGCGCCTTACCCCAACCTACGGGCAGCCGATCGCCCCGGGGTCAGCAAACTCTGCGACATATCATCACGAAAGGACTTCACCATGCCCAAGGTGCTGGTGAGCGACAAACTCAGCCCGCGCGCCGTCGATATCTTCAAGGCGCGCGGTGTTGAGGTCGACGTGAAGACGGGCCTCAAGCCCGAGGAACTGATCGCCATCATCGGCGACTACGACGGCCTGGCCATCCGCTCGGCCACCAAGGTGACGAAGGACGTGCTGGAGGCCGCCACCAACCTGAAGGTGGTCGGCCGCGCCGGCATCGGCGTCGACAACGTCGACATTCCGGTCGCCACGCAGAAGGGCGTGGTGGTCATGAACACGCCCTACGGCAACGCCATCACCACGGCTGAGCACGCCGTCGCCATGATGTTTGCCCTGGCCCGGCAGATCCCGCAGGCCAACGCCTCCACCCACGCTGGCAAGTGGGAGAAGAGCAAGTTCATGGGCGTCGAGCTGACCGGCAAGACGCTGGGCATCATCGGGTGCGGCAACATCGGGTCCATCGTCGCCGAGCGCGCCGTCGGGTTGCGCATGCGGGTCATCGCCTTCGATCCCTTCCTGCCACCGGAACGGGCGCTCGACCTGGGCGTGGAGAAGGTGGACCTCGACGACCTGATCGCCCGGTCCGACATCATCAGCCTGCACACGCCGTTGACCGACAAGACCCGCAATATTCTCAGTGCCGAGGCCATCGGGCGGATGAAATCCGGCGTGCGCATCATCAACTGCGCGCGCGGCGGTCTCGTCGATGAGGCCGCGTTGAAAGCGGGGCTGGAGAGCGGCCATGTGGCCGGGGCCGCCCTGGACGTCTTCGAACAGGAACCGGCCAAGGACAACCCGCTGTTCGGCCTGGACAACGTGGTCTGCACGCCGCACCTGGGCGCCTCGACCACCGAGGCACAGGAGAACGTCGCCCTGCAGGTGGCCGAGCAGATCAGCGACTTCCTGCTGACCGGCGCCGTGACCAACGCTCTGAACATGCCGGCCGTGAGTGCCGAGGAGGCGCCCCGCCTGCGCCCCTACATGAAACTGTGCGGTGAGTTGGGCGGCTTCGCCGGCCAGATCACCGAAAGCGGCCTGAAGTCGGTGCGAATCGAGTACCAGGGCGATGTGGCCGGGTTGAACACCCGCCCGCTCAGCGCCGCCGTCATGCAGGGTCTGCTGACGCCGCTGCTGGAGGCGGTCAACATGGTCAGCGCGCCGGTGGTCGCCCGCGAGCGCGGCATCGAGATCAAGGAAACCAAAAGCGAGAGCTGTCGCAACTACCACAGCCTGATCCGGCTGGAGGTCACGACCGAGCGTCAGACCCGCAGTGTCGAGGGGACGCTGTTCGGCGATTCCCTGCCGCGCATCGTGCGCATCAACGACATTCCGGTGGAGGCCGAACTGGGCCCGGACATGCTGTACCTCATCAATGAGGACAAGCCGGGCTTCATCGGCAGCCTGGGGTCCACGTTGGGCGATTCGGGCATCAACATCGCCTCATTCCACCTGGGGCGCACCGACGCCGGCGGGCAGGCCATCTGTCTGGTGCAGGTGGATGGACCGGTGCCGGCGGCGACGCTGGAGGCGGTACGCGCCCTGCCGCATGTGGTGCAGGCGAAGCCGCTGCGGTTCTGAAATCTGGAAAGCAACGCATTCGCCACGCCGTTCGGACAAGTTCTACGGCCATGTTCGACGCCCGGTAGGTTGGGGTGAGGGGCAACGCCCCGAACCCCAACGGCTCCGGCCGACAGATGTTGGGGTTCGCTGCACTCACCCCAACCTACGCGCGGCCCTGTTCCTCCGGCCTCGGTCTCACGCCGGGATCAGGTGCGGGGCGAACGCGTCGAGAACCTGTCGGTATAGGTCGCGCTTGAACGGGACGATTAGATCCACGGTGTGCTCTGGCCTGACCCACCTCCAGGCCGAGAATTCGGGGTGGGCGGTCTCCAGGACGACATCCTCGTCCCGGCCCAGAAAGCGCATCAGGAACCACTTCTGTTCCTGTCCCCGGTAGCGTCCCTTCCAGAGTTTGCCGCGCAGATCAGACGGCAGATCGTATCGCAGCCACGTTGCCGATTCGGCGACCAGGGTTGCCAGGCGAGGCGGGATGCCGGTTTCCTCCTCCAGTTCCCGCCGTGCGGTCTGAAGCGGATCCTCGCCCGGGTCGATCCCGCCCTGGGGCATCTGCCAAGCCTCGCTCTTGAAGTCGATGCGCTGGGCGACAAACACGAGCCCGTCCGGATTGGTCAACATGATCCCGACGCCGCGCCGATAGGGGCTGCTGTCCCGTGAGGGGTCAACCATGGTCCGCTGCGTCCGCCGCGTGGGTGGCCGACCCGGCCGGGGTCTCGTTTCGAGCAGCCCCACCGCCGCCGCTGGCATCGTGTTCGCCACCACCGCGCTCAATCACCGCCGACAGCGGCGCCAGGGCCACGCCGCGCGCGCGCAGATCGGTGGCCCACGCGCGCAAACGCACAAAGGCCAGCGGAGACGCCGTCATGATGCCGATGGACGAGCCACGGGCCAGGGCCACTCGTTCCAGATACGCCAGACGGGCGTCGATGCTCTCGGCGAAGCCGCGTTGATCGATGACCACGTCCACGGCGCGCAAGGGCGGCAGGACACGGTGGTTGGCGGCCAGGGCGCGGGCCTCTCCCTGGTGCAGGTAAACCAGCCCGGCCTCCCGAATGCGGCTGAGGACCGCCTCCATGGGCTCCGGCGCATTGGTGAAGCGTCCGGGAGCGGTGGCCAGCAGTCCGACGTAGCCGATCCCCTTGGCAAGAAGCTGATCCAGGCGGTCGCGCGTCTCATCGGTCGGCAGCACGCTCAGCATGCCCAGGGGGCCGGGGTCCTGGGCGGGGAACGCGGCGCCCTCCGTGGGCAGGTCCAAGAGTACCTCATGCCCCGCCTGTCGCGCGACCTGCATCTTTTCAGGCAAGGCGTCGGCGTATGGGGCGAACGACAACGTGACCGCCGGGGGTAGGCGCATGACGGCGGCCTGAAGCGAGTCCGTCATCATGCCCAGGCCGTGGACGACAATGGCCACGCGCGGCAGCTCCGGCGGCGCCTGATCGCGCGCGGCGTACGCCTGCCAGGGCGGCGTTCCGTCCGGACCGACACGCGGCACCGGGCCGTAGGGGCCGGTCTCGACCAGATCGCGTTTCGGCGCCGACGCCAGCGGATAGCCGCGTGTGCCGTCGGCCTGGGCCAACTGGTCATAGCTGGGCACCGGCGGCGACTCTCTCAGGCGGTTCGGCGCGTCTGGCTCGGCCATCGGTGCCACGCCGTCCGGGACCGGCATCAGGCCGGGCACATCGGGCAGGTCGATGTCGGGGGCGGCCAGGTCGACCCGGGCGCGCACGCCGTCCGTTTGGTGGTCGTGATCGCCCGATGGGGACGCGGTTTGGCCAGGGGTGTCATGACCGGCGTCGGCCATCTGCGTCGGCGATTCAGCGTGGGTGTCGGGTCCGCCGTCATGCGCGGTGCCGGCCGGATCGTCGGTCTGTTGATGTGCGTTCTCGGCGGTCTGCGTGCCGTGATCGGTGGGCGGCGGCGTTTCGGTCTCGTGGGAGTCCGCCGTGTCGGCCATGCCGTGGCCATCCGGCGTCGCGTCGGTTGACGCCGCTTCCGTCGGGGACGAATCGTCTGAGGCACCGTCCAACCACGGTCGGCGGTTGGGGGAACGATCCGTGGCCGCAGTGGGGTCGGCGACCACCGGAGGCTGATTCTCTGACGATGATGGCGTGGTCAGGGGGGGCAGGGCCATGACGACACGATCCGGGGCCACGACCTGCACGGTTTTGTCGGTATCGCCACCTTGATCGGGGGCATCGGCCGTCACGGTGTCGTCGCTGCCCAGGAGTCCGTCGAGGCCGCCGCTGGAGTAAGCCCAGGCACCGATGCCGCCGACGATGGCCAGTCCGGCCACGATCATGGCGGGCCGTTGCCACCCGCCCTGGCGGTCGCGCAGGGGACTGCCGTCCAGATCCTCGAACCCTCGAAAATCATGGCCCCCGCCGTCCGGACGGTTGCCGAACAGCCGCGCGACGAGGCCACTGGCGGAGTCCGGGGGTTCGGCCGGAGGAAGGCCGAAGTCGTCATCGACATCGGGGGCGCCGACAATCGCGGATCGCCCGCCTCGGGATGGGGCAGCGTCGTCGGCGGGGTCGGAGTCCAGGTCTATCCCCTCGAACGGGTCTCCGAGTGGATCGTTGGACCTTTTTCTCCCGTGTCCCCGGGCCATGCCGGGCAGTTTCACGGCCTTACTCTCCTAAAGGCGTCTAATCGCCCCCCTTGCGGCGCACTCTCGGATCATATCGGAAAAGGCGCGCCAAGGGAAACGATGCGAACGAAGAACAGCCATTGTCAGGATGGAGGAAGGATACCGGTTGCGGCCGGTGCCAGCCTGTTCTCCTTCCCCCCGTCGGGGGGAGGTTGGGAGGGGGGCGAGGTGGTTTCCGTACGGACCCGGTTTACCGCATCAACCCCACGGGCTTTTTTTCAACCCCACCCCAGCCCTCCCCGATCCAGGGGAGGGAGTTTGCTTCGTGCCCGAAACTCCCAACAGGGCCCGTCGCAGGCCGCGCGGCCAAAACGAGAACTGTTGAACGACGAACCGGGAGAGAACGCCTGGTGCCAAGGCTACTGTTGGTGTGCCATGCGCTCCCGGTACAGCGCCAGCCCACGCAAAAGATCCACGGCGCGGGTCAGCTGATAGTCCTCCATGGTGCCGTCCTCGCCATCCTCGCCCTCGCCCGGGTCATTGTCGTTGGCCGCGTCGTCCTCGCCGTTGTTGACGTCGAGGGCGTTGCGCAGGTCGGCTTCGGTGCGCCGGTGGGGCGCGTCCACCACTTCCAGGCGCGCGACCGGAATATCGATGTCGGGCTCGATCCCCTTGGCCTGGATGGATCGTCCGGACGGCGTGTAATAGCGCGCCGTCGTGATCCGCATGGCCCCGTTGCCGGGCAGCGGGACGATGGTCTGCACCGAGCCCTTGCCGAAGCTTTGGGTGCCGACCACCAGCGCGCGGCCGTGATCCTGCAAGGCACCGGACACGATCTCGGACGCGGAGGCCGAGCCGCCATTGATGATGACCACGACCGGCAGGCCTTCGGCGATGTCGCCGGGCCGCGCGTTGAAGCGCTGGGTGTCGTCGAGGTCCCGGGAGCGGGTGGAGACGATCTCTCCCTTGTCAAGGAAGGCGTCGGCCACGGCCACGGCCTGATCCAGCAGGCCGCCGGGGTTGTTGCGCAGGTCCAGCACGAACCCCTTCAGATCGTCGCCCGTCTGGTCCTGCACATCGGCGATGGACTCGCGCAGGCCGCTGTCCGTCTGCTCGGTAAAGGAGGTGATGCGCAGGTAGCCGACGTCGTCTCCAATGACCCGATGACGCACCGACTTGATGGTGATGATGTCGCGCGTGATCGTGACGTCAAAGGGCTCGCGGTTTTCGCGGCGAATGGTCAGGACGATGTCGGTGCCGACGCGGCCGCGCATCTTGTCCACCGCCTCGTTCAGGGTCAGGCCGGTGACGGCCTCTCCGTCCAGGTGCGTGACGTAATCGCCCGGCTCCAGGCCGGCCCGGGCGGCGGGCGTGTCGTCGATGGGCGAGACCACCTTGACCAGACCGCTTTCCATCGTGACCTCGATCCCCAAACCGCCGAACTCGCCCTTGGTCTGGACCTGCATGTCGCGGAAGTGGTCCTGGTTCAGGTAGCTGGAATGCGGGTCGAGCGATGTGAGCATGCCGTTGATGGCCGCCTCCAGGAGTTCGCGATCCTCAACCGGCTCCACGTAGTCGCTTTTGACCCGCTCGAACACGGTGGCGAACAACTCCATCAACCGATAGGTCTCGTCGTCGCGCGCCGACGCTTGCGGCGCGAGATACGTGGTTCCCAGGGCCGCCAGAGCGACGGCGCTAGCTGCAACGATCACGAGGGTTTTGCGCATCATCCCTTTCCAGTGTCTGAGCCCGCCGCCAACCAGGGCAGGGGGTTGATGGGCCGGCCGTCCCGGCGCAGTTCGACATAAAGGGCGGGCGTGCCCCCTCCCATGACGCCGACAGGTTCTCCGGCCCGAAGGCTTTGGCCCACCCGGGCATCCAGGCGACTCATTCCGGAGAGCAGCGAATGATATCCGTCGGTGTGTTCAATGATCAAGAGAAGGCCATACCCCCGGAACGGACCGGCGAAGGCCACGGTGCCGTCGAAGGGGGTTACCACCTGGGCCTGCTCGCGGGTCTGGATGGTCACCCCCTTGCTGGCGCTCCCGTTGTCGTCGGGCTCGCCGTAGCGGGCGACGATGCGGCCGCGGGCCGGCATGGGCATGGCGCCGCGACCGGACGCGAATGCGCGCGCCGGGACCGGTTCCGGTTCGGGCGGGGCGGCCAGCGGCTGTCCGGTGTCAGCGGCAGCGGTGGGGGGGGCGCTGTCCTCTGGGGCTGAGTCTGCTTCGGCCTCGGGATCGGTGTCCGGGTCGCTTCGGGCCACCGCGACCGCCGCCGCCTCCTCTTGCTCGAGTTGCGCCCGCAACGCGGCCTCAAGCCCCTGACGGCGGTCTTCCATGCCGCGGCGAAGGGCATCAAGGCTCTCGCGCCGATGTTGTTCGGCCTCCAGGCGGCGCACCAGATCGCGTAGATCGGCGGCCTCGCGCCCCAGGCGGGCCACCCGAAGGTCGGCCTCGCGTTCGCGTTCCAGGGTATCGCGCTGCAAGGCCGCCTTGTGGTCGAACAGCGCCTCAAGGCGGGCGTGCGCGACTTTCAGGGCCTCGGTCTTGTCGGCGATCTCGGCGCGCTGGGCGGTGATGGCGGCATCCAGGCCGCGAAGGGACTCCAGGTCACGAGCCAGCACACGGGCGCGTTCCTCGATCTGGGGAATGGCGGCGCGTAGCAGAATGGCGCCGCGCACGGTGTCGGCCGGCGGCGCGGGCTGCACCAGCAGTGCTTCGGTCGGTCGCCACGCAAGGCGCTGGATCGCCGTCAGGATGCGGGCAAGCTGTTCATCGCGCATCGACAGCGTGTTGGCGATGCGATCACGTTCCGCATGCAGCGACGCGAGTCGGTCTTCCAGGGCGGACAGGCTTTCCTCGGCGTCCTGAACGGCCCCGGCGCTGTCGATGACCTGAGTGCGGACGCGGCGCAGTTCGTCCGCCAGGGCCTCCCGTCTGGCCGCGAGATCTTCGCGTGTGGCCTGTTCCGCCGCCAGTCGTTCCTCGATGGAGCGCAGTTCGGTTTCCGGCGTTCGGGTCTGTCCGGACACCGGTGGCGCCGGAAACACGCCGACAACCAGCAGGCCAAGGCCGACCGCGCCGGCGGTTGCTCCGACTCGCCTGCAAGGGCGCGCGGATTGCTCAGGCCATGGCTCCGGCGCGCGCGGCATGGCGCGTCTCCTCGCCTGAAAGAAGGGATTGGCCAGTCATTTCATCGGGGCGCGGCAGTCCGATCAGGGACAGCAGCGTCGGCGCGACATCGGCCAGTCGCCCGTCGTGCATCACGGTGCCTGCCGGGCCGTTGACCAGAATGGCGTTCACCTTGCCGACCGTGTGCGCGGTATGGGGCTGTCCGGTCTCGGGGTCGCGCATCATCTCGCAATTGCCGTGGTCGGCGGTGACCAGCATGACGCCGCCGGCGTCTCGAACCGCCGTTTCCAGCCGCCCAAGGCTGTGGTCCACGGTCTCGGCGGCCTTCAGAGCGGCCTCAAGAATGCCCGTGTGGCCCACCATGTCGCCATTGGCGTAGTTCAGGATGATGACGTCGTATTTGCCGGAGGCGACGGCCTCGACCATGCGGTCGGTGACCTCCGGCGCGCTCATCTCGGGCTGAAGGTCGTACGTGGCCACCTTGGGACTGGGCACCAGGATACGATCCTCCCCGGCGTACTGCGTTTCCTCGCCGCCGTTGAAGAAGAACGTGACGTGGGCGTACTTCTCCGTCTCGGCGATGCGAAGCTGCGTCAGACCGGCGTCCGCCACGACCTCGCCCAGGATGCGGGTCAGCGTTTCCGGCGGGAACAGGGTGTCCATCCAGGCATTGTGGTTCTTGGAGTATTCCGCCATGCCCAGCGCCGCCGAGACGCGCACGACACGGCGGCGCTTGAACCCGTCGAATTCGGGATCGAGCAGGGCGGCCAGGATCTCGCGCGCCCGGTCGGCGCGGAAATTGGCCATCAGCACGCCGTCGCCCTCGGCCATGCCGGCATAGCCGCCAATGGCCATGGGCTTGATGAACTCGTCCGTCTCGCCCCGGTCATACGCCATCTGGATGCCGGTCAGCGGATCGTCTGCGGAGGCCATGCCGTCGCCGTCCACAAGGGCGTTGTAGGCCAATTCCACGCGGTCCCAGCGATTGTCCCGGTCCATGGCGAAATAGCGGCCGGAGACGATGCCCACGCGACAGTCCGGCACATCGGCCACGTCCGCCAGAAACCGTTCCAGGTAGCCCTTGCCGGACGAGGGCGGTGTGTCGCGGCCGTCCATCAGGGCATGCACCACCACCGGGACACCGGCTTCGCCGATGATTTTGGCCAGGGCGACCATGTGGTCCTGATGCGAATGCACACCGCCGGGGGACATCAGGCCCATCAGGTGACAGGTGCCCCCGCTGCTGCGCAGGCTGTCGATGAACCGGGTCAAGGCCGGGTTGGTGCTCAAGGAGCCGTCGCGCACGGCGCCGTCGATCCGGGGCAGGTCCTGGACCACGACCCGGCCGGCGCCCAGGTTCATGTGCCCGACCTCTGAGTTCCCCATCTGGCCGTGCGGCAGGCCCACGTCGCCGCCGCTGGTTTCGATCATGGCATGCGGGTTGTCGCGCAGCAGCCGGTCCCAGTTCGGTGTGTTGGCGAGCGCGATGGCGTTGTCGGCGGTGTCCTCGCGGTGTCCCCATCCGTCCAGGATGCACAGAACGACGGGGCGGGGACGCGGCGTGGTGTCAGTCATGGCGGTCTCTCGGAGCTCCGGAAGTGTCTTCAAGGGTGACGCGCCGAGCGCGTCCTTAAGATGTGGACGCGCCAAGCGCGTCCGGGCCGACGTCACGATCGCGGTCAAAGCATGGGGCACCGTAGCACGGTTGCGCGGACCTGTCAGACCGGCAAAACGGGACATCCTCGCAATCAGATGGTCCAGATGTGGGGTGCGGGGGGGCGTTCGTCATCCCCCGCCGACAGCAGTTCTCATTTTGGTCGCACGGCCTCCGATGGGTCCTGTCGGGAGCCCCAGGCGCGAACCCCTCCCGACCTCCCCCCGGAGGCTATCCGATTCACACAACTTTACTCCTGCTCGTCATTGCGAGGAGCGAAGCCCAAATAAAAGATATGGGGCAATCCAGGGCGGATACTTGCGTTTTGTGCCCTGGATTGCTTCACCCTCGTCTTGCGACGAGGCTTCGCAATGACGAGTCACATTGTCGCGCGAGCGAAGAGCCGCCGCTTCGGCGGGAAGAAGTGTGAATATGATAGCCCCGGAGGGGGGAGGAGAACAGGCCGGCGCTGGTCGCAACCGGTGTTCTCCCGCCATCCTGAGAATTGCTGCCCCGCCGACCCGACGGTTGCCAGTTCGACCGAAAATGGTCTAGCTAGGATAAAGAGATTAGCGTCGGCGCGAAATCGGGTCCTGTTGTCGCGTCCGCTCAAGTGGAGGAGCCTGCCATGGCCACGCGCCGACGTCCGTTTACGGCAGAACTTCGACGGGTCTCGCGCGGGGGCGCGGGTCCATCCTCCGACGCAGGCGGGGGCACGGGGGACGGTGCTCCGAATCCCGACACGGCGGCCATTCTGGCGGCCATCGGCGGCCTGTCGGATCGGATCGGCGCCCTGGAAACACGGGTCGAGGAGATCACGCCGGCGCAGCCGCCCGAGCCGGAGGTGGGCGAGGACGGCTTGACCGACACTGTGCGCCGTCAGGTGGAAGAGGCGCGCGTCATGCGCACCGAGATCGTCGCGCTGGCCCGCAGTATCGAGGATACCAAGACCGAACTGGCCAAATTGCGCGACCAACGCGCGGACGGTGACCGGTTGACGGTGATGGCGCATGAACTGGACGCCATCGTTGAGGCCACCGAAAACGCCACCAACGGCATTCTCGACATCGCCGAGGGGGTCTCGGCCCAGATCAGCGAAATCCAAGCCCAGGAAAAGGACAGCTACATTCGGCATCTGGCCGACGAGGTTCAGGAAAAGCTCCTGGGCGTGTTCGAGCACTGCAACTTCCAGGACCTGACCGGCCAGCGCATCTCCAAGGTCGTCAATACCATGAAGTTCATCGAGGACCGCATCGACCGCATGATGGACATCTGGGGCCGCGAGGGTTTCGTAGTGGCGGCGGAGGACGAGGCGGCCGGGGTCAGCCAGGAAGACCGGGACCGCCAGTTGCTCAACGGCCCGCAGACCGGCAACAAGGGCATCTCCCAGGACGAGATCGACGCCCTGTTCGATTGAGGGGTGCACTTCAGAGGAAACTGGAAGCAATTGTAGGGCGGCTGGCCGAAGGACGGCCGCCGGGATGGGGATGCCGATGGACGGCGGGTGCCCTTCGGTCACCCGCCCTACGATTCCGGCGGATCGGTGTTCTCCCCCTCCCCGATGCGCAGCACCAGCTTGCCGGTCGTTCCCCGGCCCAGCAGAACGTCGATGGCCTCGACCACGCGGTCGAGCGGGTATTCGGCCGAGACGCGCGGGCGCAGGTGGCCCTGGTCGTACCACGCGGCCAGGGCGGTCATGGTCGCCCGGACCCGCTGCGGCGCGATGCGCATGTAGGCGCCCCAGTAGAACCCGATCACCGACAGGTTCTTGACCAGCAGGCGGTTGGCCGGGATTTGCGGCACCGTGCCGCTGGCGAAGCCCACGGCGAGCAGGCGGCCGTCCGGTGCGGTACAGCGTAACGAGGCGTCGAACACCGCGCCGCCGACCGGATCGTAGACCACGTCGGCGCCGCGTCCGCGGGTGAGCGCCAGCACCCGCTCGCGCACGTCCTCGGTCTTGTAGTCGATGCCGTGATCGGCGCCGTGCGCGGCGGCCGTGGCCAGCTTGTCGGCGCCGCCCGCCGTGGCGATGACGGTGGCCCCGCCGGCCTTGGCGCATTCCACGGCCGTTAACCCGACCCCGCCGGCGGCACCGTGGATCAACACCACTTCGTCGGGCTGGAGTGCGGCCCGGTCGAACAGCCCGAAGTGCGATGTGCCGTAGGCGATGGGGAAGGCGGCCCCGGTTGCCATGTCCATGCCCTGGGCCAGCGGCCAGACGGCGCCCTCGGGCACCACAGCCTCCTCGGCGAAGGCGCCCAGGCCTGGCATGGCCATCACCCGGTCGCCGACGCGCACGGCGGAGACATCGTTGGCCACCTCCGTCACCGTGCCGGCCAGCTCGAATCCGGGCACGAAGGGCGGTTCCGGTTTCTCCTGATATTTCCCGGCCGTGATGAGGCTGTCGGCGAAGTTCAACCCGGCGGCGGCGACGCGGATGCGCACGCCGCCCGGCGTCATGGTCGGCGCGGGCACCTCCTCGACACGAAGGTCCTTGAACGAGGATACGGCGGGGCAGACGACGGCACGCATGGGCGGGGCTCCGGAGAGACTGGGAAGGGAGGCTTGATCGGGGCCGGCAGATCGGCATGATGCCGGATTTCGCGAGATCACCAAACCGAAACAAGGGCGGGGAATCCATGCGCGGCTATTTCGGCATCGGCGTCGAGCGGGTCAGCAAGCCCTACAACGTGGGCAGCGTGTTCCGCTCGGCGCACGCCTTCGGCGCCAGCTTCGTCTTCACCGTCGCCGCCAGTTATCCGCGCCGCGCCGGGCACACCACCGATACATCCGACAGCCAGGGGCAGATGCCGTTCTATGCCTTCCCGGACGCCGCCTCGATGGTGCTGCCGGAGGGGTGCAAGCTGGTGGGGGTCGAACTGTTCGATGACTCCATCGACCTGCCCAGTTTCCAGCACCCCCTGCGCGCGGCCTACATCCTGGGCGCGGAGCGCTTCGGCTTGTCGCCGGACATGGCCGCGCGGTGCGACTACGTGGTCAGAATCCCGACCCGGTTTTCCCTCAATCTGGGCATGGCCGGGGTTCTGGTCCTGTACGACCGCCTCATCAGCCGGGGTCGGTTCGCGGCCCGTCCGGTGGTGGAGGGCGGGCCGCGTGAACCGCTCGCCGGGCATGTCCACGGATGGCCCACCTTCCGAACCATGGAGGCTCATCGGGCGGCGCCGCCGTTGGCCGAACTGGCGGAGACCGAGCAACTGGAGCGGTTCGGACGGTCGCGCGACGGCGCGGGAGACGGGGAGCCATGAGGCCGGGGTGCCCTGAGTTGACCCCAGGTTCGCCATGCCGCAACCGCTTTGCTAGGGTGTGCTGTCGGACAGCCGGGCGACCGGGTTGGCACTGCGTCGCGTTCAAGGCTTGATCCGAGCCGGGCCACGGGGCACAGTCTCCCCGCCGACGAGTGGCGGCCCGTCCGGCACCCGGCGTTTCCTTATCCGCACCCACGGCGGCCGGCTTTCCCGTCGGCGTGCGGACGTCCATCCAGGAGGATCGACAACGATGATGCCTTCCATGCGCGGCCTTTTCGTCCTCGCGCTACTGGTCTCCACCATCGTCTTGGGGACGACGGCTTCGTCGTCCCAAGCCCTGGCGCAGGATGTCAGGACCATTGGTAAGTTTCGGGACTGGACGGCCTACACCTACGACGAGGGGGGCAGCAAGGTCTGCTACATTGCCAGCCGGCCGCAGAAGGACCAGGGCAACTACACGCGGCGGGGCGATATTTTCGCCATCGTCAGCCACCGCCCGGCCGAGGGCGCGAGCAACGTCGTCAGCTTTGTCGCCGGCTATCCCTACAAGGAGCAAAGTGAGGTGAGCGTCACCGTGGACGGGCGCAACGCCTTCACACTGTTCACCCATGACGAGACCGCCTGGGCCTATGACGAGGACGACGCCAAACTGGTCACCGCCATGAAGGCCGGCAGTGAAATGGTGGTCGTCGGCACTTCGTCGCGCGGCACCCGAACCACCGATACCTATTCTCTGATGGGCTTCACGAACGCGCACGAGGCCATCACGGGCGAATGCCAATAGAGAGAGAGCGGGCGCACGCCGCCCGCTGATCGTTGCGTCGCCTGGAGGTCGGAGCCATTACCGCGTCCGCCGTTCCCGTGGATTTCGCGCCCGATGCGCCGCCCGTCGCGGTGATCGGGGCCGGCATCGTCGGCGTTGCCGTGGCCTTGAGCCTGCGGCGCCGGGGTGTGCCGGTGGTTCTGATCGACCGCGAGGGACCCGGCGCGGGGGCCTCCCACGGCAACGGCGGCATTCTGGCCCGCTGTGCCTTCATTCCCGTCAACACGCCCGACCTGTGGCGGACGGCGCCGGGCATGCTGTTGTCCCGCGATGGGCCGCTGTTCGTGCGCGGCGCGGCGCTGCCCCGGCTGGCGCCATGGCTGTGGCGCTTCCTCGCCAACGCGACGCGGGGCCGGGCCGAGACGGTCGCCCGGCAGACGGCCCCTTTGCTTCTGGACAGCCTGGATCAGCACTTGGCCCTGGCCGAGGGTACGCCGGCCGCGCGCTTCATCCGGCCGACGGACTACCTGTACCTCTACCGGGATCGCGCCGGCTATGAGGCCGACCGCTTCTCCTGGACGCTGCGGCGTCAGGCCGGGATGACCTGGACCGAACTGGATGAGGCCGCGCTACGGGCGCGCGAGCCCGACCTTTCGGGCGCGCGTCGGTTCGGCGTCGCGTTGCCGGATCACGGCGTCATCACCGATCCGGGGGCGCATGTGGCGGCTCTGGCCGAGGCGTTCGCGGACGCCGGCGGCCAGAGTGTTCGCGCTCGCGTGCGGGCGGTGGAGCCGGACGACGGCGGCGTGACCCTGCACACCGACGGCGCCGACATCCGCGCCGGCCATGCGGTGATCGCGGCCGGTGCGTGGTCCGATGCCCTGGCTCGCCCGCTCGGGGCGCGCGTGCGTCTGGAGGCCGAGAGCGGCTATCACGTCGATCTGGCCGGGGCGAACGGCGGTCCCCGTCATCCGGTCATGGACGCCGCGCGCAAGATGGTCGTCGTACCCATGGAGGGCCGGGTGCGGCTGGCCGGACTGGTCGAGTTCGCGGGGCTGGACGCGGCGCCGGCGCGGGCGCCCACGGAGCTTCTGCATCGCGGTGTGGCGGACCTGTTTCCGGCCCTGCGTCACGACGGGGCCACGCCCTGGACCGGTCCGCGCCCGGCGACCACGGACAGCCTGCCGGTGATCGGAGTTCTGCCCGCATCGGCGCGGGTCGTGGCGGCCTATGGTCATCAGCATGTGGGCCTGACGGCGGCGGCGCGCACCGGGCGTATGGTGACCGACCTGCTAACGGGCCGTCCGGTGGACATCGATCTGGCGCCGTTTCGCCCGGATCGGCGCGGGTAAGCCCGTCCGGGCCTTGCGCCGCCGTGCCGCCGGCCCATCTGGGACCCATCGCGCCCCGGTAACCGAACGCACGGAGTCGTCATGATCGAACTGCATTTCTGGCCCACACCCAACGGACTCAAACCGCTGATCCTGCTGGAGGAACTGGGCCTTCCCTATACGATTCATCCGGTGGACATCACCAAGGGCGATCAGTTCAAGCCGGCGTTTCTGGCGCTGTCGCCGAACAACCGCATTCCGGCCATCCTCGACACCGCGCCGGCCGACGGCGGGGCGCCACTCGGGATTTTCGAATCCGGCGCCATCCTGATCTATCTGGCGGAGACGCACGGCCGTTTCCTGCCCACCGATCCGCGCGGCCGGATTCGCGTCAACGAGTGGCTGTACTGGCAGGTCGGCGGTCTGGGACCGATGGCCGGGCAGGCGCATCACTTCCGCCGCTTCGCGCCGGAGCCGGTGCCCTATGCCATCGAGCGCTACACCAAGGAAACCAACCGTCTTTACGGCGTGATGGAGCGGCGTCTGGCCGACGTGTCCTATCTTGCGGGCGCCGACTACACCATCGCCGACATGGCGTCGTGGCCCTGGGTGGCGCGCCATGAGTGGCAGGGGCAGGACCTGGGCGACTTTCCGCATCTCAAGCGCTGGTACGACGACATCGCGGCGCGTCCGGCGGTCCAGAAAAGCCTGAGCATCGGCGAGGAGATGCGGAAGGGATAGGGCTTTCAGGGGCCGACATCAGTCGCCCGGGACACGCAAGCGCGCAACGGCCCGCTCCGATGTGCTCGGAGCGGGCCGGTTCGGATCAGCCGGCGGCGACGCGCAGCATCCAGGCGGTCTTTTCGTGCACGCCCAGACGGTCGGTCAGCAAGCCGGCGGTCACCTCATCGGAGACCTCGCCCGCCTCGCTGATCAGCGGGCGGAGCTGCCGTGCCATGGCGTCGTGATCGCGCGCCAGGGCGGCGACCATGTCTTCCGCGGCCGGCGGAGTCTCCGGCGCATCCTCGACCACGCTCAGCTCCCCGTAACGGCCCAGGCCGCCGGGCGCCATGCTGCCCAGGGCACGGATGCGCTCGGCGATCTCGTCCACGGCGGCATACAGGTCGGTGTACTGCTCCTCGAACTGGGCGTGCAGACCCTGGAAGCGGGGGCCGGTCACGTTCCAGTGGAAGTTGTGCGTCTTCAGCGCCAGGGCGAAGGTGCTGGCGAGCACCGCGTTCAGTCCCTGCGCCACGCTGTTGCGGGCGTTCTCTTCAAGGCCGGTGTTGACCGGGGCGGCGGCATTCTGGTTGGCCATGATGATGTCTCTCCTCTCGTGTTCTGGTTCGTTCATCCGTGGTGGATCGGTCTCTGCGGGACGGGTGCCCCGCGCGCGGGCGTCGGACCATGGACGATACGACGGGGGCCCGCATTGACCGTTCACATGCCCAGACGATGGATCAGCGCGATCCATTAATCCAATTGATTGTTTTATTGTGTACGAGAGAAAAAGACGAACGAACGACGTGGACCTCGCCCTATCGGGCCAATCCGGGCGCGGCTGCTCCTGCCCCCGATCAAACCGCCCTACATAACGCTGTACCGCATACTGAAGGTTTGTCGGGATTCCGGCGCGGTGACCGGGAAGGCTGCGTCATCGAAGGTCGGCCGGCGCGGTATCACGCCGGGATCGCGGGAGAACCCGAATCCCTCCAGGGGAATGCCGAACAACCCGAGATCGAAGCGACCGTTGTCGTTCTCATCGTGATAGGCGGCGACGGCATACCGACCCGGCGGCAGATCGGGAATCTGGATGACGACCTTGCCCTCCTGGGCGGCGACGATCGCGCCCGTCAGCATCCGCTGCTTGTCCAGGAAGGCGTCGGGCCGGTCGTACAGCGCGACATGGACCGTGCCCCTGTCACTGGTCACATCGGTGATGGTCAGGGACAGGGTGGCCGATGGCGCGTCCGTTTCAATCGTGGTCGCGGATGCGCTGCCCCCGATCAAGGCCAACATCACCAGGGCGGCGGCGCCGGAACCGCGCCGCAGTCCGCGTGCCAGACGTGGGTCCTGACGTCTCTCGATGGTCATGGGTGTGGGCCGCCTCCGAAGGGGGGGCGTTGTCCGTAACCGCAGTCGCAGGTCTTGGACTCCCTGACCAGTCGCGCCGACCACGCGACCTCCGGGCTGCCGGGCTTTTCGGCCCGGTCCCAGGCGAATTCGGCGCCGCAGCGCTGGCAGACCAGATTGGCCGGCTGGCGCGGTTCCTCCAGCCCCGCCGGGGGCCGCGGTCCATAGGATCGCAGACCGGCCCGCTTCGGCGGGGGAATCAGTTCACCCTCGCGGGGTTTGTCGGAAGGAGGGGACACCGCAAATCTCCTGTTTCGCCCGATGGGGCGCGCACTTACAACAACGGCCGGATGCGGCGCATCGCGGCGTCGATGGTCGTGGCGTCATGCACCATCGCCAATCGGATATAGGGCGTGCCGGGATTGAATCCAGCGGCATCGGGGCGGCCGAAGTAGGCCCCGGGGACCACCTTGACGCCCGCTTCGGCCCACAGGCGCCGGGCCACCTGCTCGGCATCGTCCACGCGCAGCCAGAGGAAGAACCCGGCCTCGGGGTGCGTGAATCCCGGATGGTCGCCCAGAACGGCCTCGGCGATCTCGAAGTTGCGCCGGTAGTAGGCGCGGTTCGCCTCGACATGAGTGTCATCGGCCCAGAGGCGCGCGGCGGCGGCTTGCGAGGGCAGGGGAATGAACACCGCGCCGTAATCGCGCAGCTTCAGGAACGGCTTGAGAACACGGGGATCCCCGGCGCAGAATCCCGCCCGCAGGCCGGCCAGACTGGAGCGCTTGGACAGCGAGTGAAACACCACGACGTTGTCCAGCGTGCCGTCGAGGTCGAGCGCCGCCTGTAGCGCCGACGGAGGCGGATCGCCGTAGTACAACTCGGCATAGCACTCATCCACCACCAGACAGACATCGTGCTCGCGGGCGATGGCGATGAAGCGCTTGAGGTAATCGAGATCGGCGACCGTGCCGGCCGGATTCGACGGCGAGCAGAGGTAGGCCAGGGACGTCCTCGCCCAAAGATCGGGGCTTACGGCGTCCAGGTCGGGCAGATAACGGGTTTCTTGCGTGGTGTTGAGGAACACGGGCTCCGCCCCCGCTGCCAGGGCCGCGCCGGCATAGGTGTGGTAGAACGGATTGGGAATCAACACGGCGGGCGGTTGGTTGCTGTCGCTGGCGCGGCGCGGTGTGACCACCTGGGGCAACAGGAACAGGCCCTCGCGGGTGCCGGCCAGAGGGGCGATGGACTCGCCCGGCCGGATGGTCCCGGCGGGAACCCCGAAGCGCCGCCCGAGCCATCCGATCATGGCGTCGTTCAGCGCGTCGGTGCCGCGCGGTGAGACGTATTTGCCCCACAGGTGGGCGTTCTCCGCCAACGCCTCGGCGACGAAGGCGGGATAGGCGTTCTGCGGCTCGCCCACCGACATCAGCAGAGGCGTCACACCGTCCGGCGGATCAATGCCGTCGATCAGCGCGGTCATGCGCGAAAACGGGCTGTCGGGCAGGTCGGCCAGGGCGGGATTCAGCATCGCGGGGGGCTCCGAAGGGTCAGGGGCTTTGCGTCCAAGACGGGGGCATCACGGGGGCATCCAGGGCAGGCGGTCGAGATCGACGTTGCCGCCGGTCAGGATGACGCCGACGCGGCGCCCGCGAAAGTCCTCGGGGTGGGCCAGGACGGCGGCGAGAGGGACGGCGGCGGACGGTTCGACGATCAGCTTCATGAACTGCCATATCAGACGCATCGCGGTCACGATCTGCTCTTCGGTGACGGTGAAAATTGCCGGGACGTGTGCCCGAATGATGGCGAAGGTGAGGTCTCTCAGGGACGCCCGCAAGCCGTCGGCGATGGTGTCGGGCGCGTCGTCCTCGACGATGCATCCGGCCTTGAGCGACCGGGCCGCATCGTCGGCGTTGGCGGGCTCGGCGCCGAGAACGCGGGGGGCGGGCGCGGTGGCCGCGCAGGCGAGCGCGGTGCCGCTGATGAGGCCGCCGCCGCCCACGGGGGCGATCACGAGATCAAGCGGGCCGGCCTGCTCCAGCAGTTCCAGGGCGCAGGTTCCCTGCCCGGCGATGACGCGGGGGTCATTGTAGGGGTGCACCATGTCGGCCCCGGTGGCGGCGAGGACGTCAGCCAGCGCCTGTTCTCGGGCGCGGGTGCCGGGCGGGCACAGGGTCACCCGGCCGCCGTAGCCCCTGACCGCCTCCAGCTTGGGTCGGGCGGCCGTTTCCGGCATCACGATGTGGGCGGGAATGCCGCGCCGCGCCGCCGCGTAAGCCAGGGCCTGACCGTGGTTGCCGGACGAATGCGTGGCCACGCCGCGCGCGGCGGCCTCATCGGACAGCGAGAACACCGCGTTGACCGCGCCCCGGGCCTTGAAGGCGCCGACCTTCTGCAACGGCTCGGCCTTGAAGACCAGCGTCGCTCCGGCCATGCGGTCCAGGGTGGCGCAGGTCAGCACCGGTGTGCGGTGGACATGCGGGCCGATGCGCTCGTGCGCGGCGCGGATGTGGGCGTCGGTGGGCAGGGCAGGGGACATGGATACGGGCACGGGGTCAGTCCGCATCATCCGCCGACGGGTCGCGGTCGGTGTTTTCCAGCCGGTGGCCCTCCAGCCGGCGCCGCTCGCGTTCGCGGGCGTCCTCCGCGTTGCGACGAACCGCCCCGGAAAGGCCGAACCGAAGCCGGTTGCCCTGAGCGGTGGTGTTCTTCTCGGCGCGCTGGCGCTGTTTGCGGGCGCGGCGCAGGTTGATGATGTCGGCCATGGCAGGGTCTCGGCTGTGCGGTGATCAGGCGGCGAGGAAGTCGGCGACCACGCCGTTGATCTCCGCCGTGGTGAACATGGGCGCGTGGCCGGCGTCGGGGACCTCGTGGACCGTGCAGTTCGGGCCGCGCTTGGTCATTTCCGCCGCCGTCTCCGCCGTCAGCAGGTCGGAGCGGGCGCCGCGCAGCACCAGAACGGGGCACTGGATCAGGTCCCATAAAGGCCACAGATCGACGTCGGCCACCTCCTGGCCCCGCATCGGATCGCCGATCCCCGGGTCCTGATGGGGCAGCCAGCCGCCGGGGCCGTCGTCCCGCTGGACGGTCGAGTGGCGGGTGAAATCGTTCCAGTCGGCATCCGTCATGGGACCGAAGTCGGCGTGGATTTGGCGATAGTGGGCCTCCGCCTCTTCCAGCGAGGCGAAGGTCGGTTCCGCCGCCGTGGCATAGGCCGCGATGCGCTCCAACGCGGCCTTGGGCACGAAAGGGCCGACATCGTTCAGGACCAAGCGACGGATGGGGGACTGCGGACTGGCGGCCAGCAGCATGGCGATCAGCCCGCCCATGGAGGTCCCCACCCAATCCACCTGATCCATGTCCAGGGGGGCCGTGGCCCGGGCAATCAAGGGCGTCATGTCGCTGACGTAGTGCGGCAACTGATATCCCGACGAATCGGTGAGCCAGTCGCTGTCGCCGCGCCCCAGGACATCGGGGGCGAGGACGCGCCGACCCGCTTCGCCCAACGCCGCACCGAGATGGTCGAAATCGTGGGCGTTGCGGCTCAGGCCATGCACGCAGATCACGGCGGGGTGCCCGCCGTGGCCCGGTCCCCACTGGCAGTACGACATCCGTTTCAGGCCCTCGGGCCGGGCGCAGAGGACATGCCGGACGGTGGCGGCGGTGGCGTTGGTCTCGCTCATGGCGCGGGCCTTTCTTCCGGTGACCGGACGATCATTAAACACGGACTTCGGGGTGGGTCCAAGTCTTGACGCAGGGGCAAGACGCAAGGGCCGTGAATGGAAGTAAAAATGAGAACACCCCCAGCGTTATATGTTATGACATAGCTCGCCAAAAGGCGAGTTTGAATTTCCCTCCAAAATAGATTACAACATCGTTGATGAATTCTTGTGTAATATGAGATGTTTCGAGGAAATGGTTTTTACGTTTTGATTTTTCAGTATATATCGTGTTTTCGGGCAAGGAAGCATGAGGTCATGAACAACAAAAAAGCTCGGGCGCCGACCCGAACCGAGTTGGTCTGCAAAGCCCTTGAGGACGAGATCTTCGGCGGAGATTTGTTGCCGGGGGCCCGCCTTGACGAACTGTCTCTTGCCAGCCGCTTCTCGGTGTCTCGAACCCCTGTGCGGGAAGCCCTGCATCAACTTTCGGCCTCTGGGCTGGTGGAGGTGCGTCCGCGTCAGGGGGCCGTGGTGGCACGCATCACCCTACGGCGTCTGATCGAGCTGTTCGTTGTCATGGCGGAACTGGAAAGCCTGTGCGCCCGGCTGTCCGCCACCAATATGACGGAGGACGAGCGCTGCCAACTCCTAGAATCCTGCGACGCCTGCGGCGCGGCGGTGGCGCAGGATCTGGGCATGGATGCCTACTACCAAGCCAACTGCCGGTTCCACGATGCGGTTTACGAGGGGGCGCATAACTCCGTTCTGGCCGAGCTGATTTCCGGTCTGCGGCGACGGGGAGAGCCCTATCGCCGCAAACAGCTTGCCCGTCCCGGGCGCATGGCGGTGTCCCAGGCGGAGCACTGGACCGTGGCGCGGGCTATCGTCAAAGGCGACGCGGACGCGGCGGCGGAGGCGATGCGGTGCCACGTCATGGTGCAGGTCGACGTCATCGGTGAACTTCTGCCGATGCTGCCGTCGGGCGTGGATGAGTGATCGCGGTTCGTTGAACCGCGAATCGGACTCGCTGTTCGCATTTGCCGACGGATCATCCGGTTTCGGTCTTACCCGCTCAGCGCGCGGGTCCGTCCCGGTTTGACCCGTCAGCCCACCGACTCCGTTAGCCTGTCAATGATCTCTCCGAGGGTTACGCCATCGGCGCGGGCGGTGAAGGTGGGCGCCATGCGGTGGATCAAAACCGGACGGGCCAGGGCGATCACGTCGTCAACGCTGGGCGCCAAGCGGCCGTCCAGGACGGCCCGCGCCCGGCACGCCAACGCCAGCGACTGGCTGGCGCGCGGTCCCGGACCCCAGGCCACATGCGCCCGGATCTCAGGCAGGTCGGTGGTTTCGGGGCGCCCTTTGCGAACCAGGGTGAGAATGGCCTCGATCACGCTTTCGCCCATGGGCACGCGGCGGACGAGCCGCTGAGCCGCCATCAGGTCGTCTTGCGACAGGGTCGGTTCGGGTTCGACGACCCGGTCGGTCGTGGTGGCCTCCAGCATCGCCCGTTCGGCCGCGCGATCCGGATAGCCGATGTCCACCTGCATCAGGAAGCGGTCGAGCTGCGCCTCCGGCAGCGGATAGGTGCCTTCCTGCTCGATGGGGTTCTGGGTGGCCAGCACATGGAACGGTGCCGGCAGGTCATGGTAATGCCCGGCCACGGAGACTTTGTGCTCCTGCATCGCCTGGAGCAGGGCCGATTGCGTGCGCGGGCTGGCGCGGTTGATCTCGTCGGCCATCAGAAGCTGGCAGAAGACCGGCCCCGGGATGAATCGGAAGCCGCGCCGTCCGGCCTCGTTCTGTTCCAGCACCTCTGAGCCGAGGATATCCGCCGGCATCAGGTCGGGCGTGAACTGCACTCGCTTGGCGTCGAGGCCGAGCACGACGCCCAGGGTCTGCACCAGTCGTGTCTTGGCCAGGCCGGGCACGCCGATCAGCAGGCAATGCCCTCCGGCCAGCAGGGTGACCAGGGTGCCGTCCACCACGTCCGCCTGCCCAAAGATGACGCGGCCGATGGCCTGCCGGGCCGCCTTGATTCGGTCCCCCAGCCTTTCTACGTCTTCGAGCAGGGCCGCATCGGCGTCGAACGCGGCGTCGGCGGTCCGGGCGTCGCTGGATTCGGTGGCGGGGCTCATCGCATCTCCTCCCTCGCACGGTCACGGGAACATCTCATGGGACTCAACGCCTCCGGCACCGGGCACCGACACGACTCCGTCGCGGATCGGACATCGGGCGAGGCGGACGCCGATCAAGGCCTTCCCCCTGTCCTGAGGCGTCTGGAGGTGTTGCAGACGCCCGGGATCGGCGGGCGGCCAAGGCATTTCTGCGGCGACCTGGGCCTCTCCATAGATCGGGATGGCGCGTGGCATTACCAGGGGTCGCCGATTGGGCGAAAAGAGATGGTATGCCTGTTCGCGTCGGTGCTCCACCGGGCGGATGACGGGACGTACTGGATGGTCACCCCGGCGGAGGTCGGCCGAGTCGAGGTCGCCGACGTTCCGTTCATGGCGGTGGAACTGTTCGTGGACTGCTGCCAGGGCGGTGCCTGCATCAGCTTTCGCACCAATTGCGACGAGGTCGTGACCCTGGACGAGGACCATCCCCTGCGGGTCGAGCACGATCCGGAAACGGGCGAGTCTGTGCCCTACATCACCGTGCGCGACGGACTTGATGCCCGACTGAGCCGGTCGGTGTACTATGATCTTGTGGGACGCGGGGTCGAGGAGACCCATGACGGTGAAAGACGATTCGGGGTATGGAGCAGGGACCGATTCTTCAGCCTGGGCACGCTGGACGACGAAGACTAGACCGCGCCGATCTGGCCCGCCGGCTGCGCGACGGACGGGGACTGGGCCAGGGGTCGGACATGGCCATTGCTCGCCTGCTCGGGGGCGAGGAGGCGCGGCTGTTCCTTGCCGACAGGCCGCCAGCGCCGCACCGGCCGGCCGCCGTTCTGGTTCCGATCATCGATCATGACGGGGCCGTCACCGTGTTGCTGACCGAGCGCGCCAGCCACCTTCCGCATCATCCGGGGCAGATTTCGTTTCCTGGTGGCCGCGTCGATCCTGAGGACGCCGGTCCGCGCGAGGCCGCGTTGCGCGAGGCATACGAGGAAACCGCGCTGCCGGCGGAGCGGGTCGAGATCGTCGGTCGGCTGGACGACTACATCACGGTCACGGGCTTCCGTGTGACACCGTTCGTCGGTGTGGTCACCCCGCCGGTGTCCCTGCGGCCCGACCCGGCGGAGGTCGCCTCGATTTTCGAGGTTCCGCTGGCGTTTCTGATGGATCCGGCCAATCATGCCCACGGGTATCGAGAGAAGGACGGACAGCGCCGCCCCTACTTCGCCATTCCCTACAAGGATTACTATATCTGGGGAGCCACGGCCGGCATTCTCATCAACCTGCATGCGGTGTTGCAGGGTGAGGGTCCGGCTGCGCGGTCCTGACCGCACCTTTCCGCCGCTGCTGCGAGGCCCGTGATCCATGCGCGTGTTCCTGACTATCATCCTGCCGCTGCTGACACCCAGCCTGCTGTATATTGCCTGGCTGCTGATGCGGGGGCAGGCCGCCCCCAACGCCGGTGACGGACAAGAGGGGGGCGTGGTCCGCCGGCTCGGCGATGACATGCCCTGGGTGACCCTGGTGCTGTCCGGCGCCGGTCTCGCCTTGGCCGCCACCATGACCATGTATCTTCTGCAGCCCATGGGCAGTCCGACCAGTGAGTACTCGCCGCCTCGGATGGAGAATGGGCGCATTATCCCGGCCGAGTTGAGAGACCGCGACGCCGACGCCCCCGATGCTTCCGGCTCGGCGGATGCGCTGCCGGACTGAGCGGATCTCGTGCCCTGGGGCGGCCGCCACGCCGTCGGATCTGTTGCCATGACGCGTGACTGGACCCAGTTGAAAACCCGTACTCCGGTCGGGCAACTCTCACCGGACCCCTGGATGAAGACCCCGGGGCTGCGGCGGCTGCTGGCGGCCCTCAGTGCGGACGGAACCGAGGTGCGCCTGATCGGCGGGTGTGTCCGGGACGGCCTGCTGCGTCGGCCCGTCAAGGACGTGGACATTGCCACGCCGGATCGGCCGGAGGTCGTGCAGGCGCTGCTTGCCCGGGCCGACATCGGCACCGTGCCGTGGCGGCGCGGGCTGGAGCACGGCACGGTTCTGGCGGTGGTGGACGAGACGCCCTTCGAGGTGACCACCCTGCGTCGTGACGTGCGGTGCGATGGGCGCCACGCCGAGGTGGCGTTCACGGAAGACTGGACGGCCGACGCGGCGCGGCGCGATTTCACCATCAACACCCTGTCGGCGACTCCGGACGGCGCGGTGTTCGACTACTTCGACGGCATCACCGACCTGTCGGCTGGCCGCGTGCGATTCGTTGGTCGCGCCATCGATCGGATCCGCGAGGATGCCCTGCGCATCCTGCGGTTCTTCCGCTTTCACGCCCATTATGCCCACACGGCGCCGGACAAAGATGCCTTCACGGCCTGTCAGGCCTTGGCCGAGACGGTGGACGATCTGTCGGGCGAGCGGGTGCGCGCGGAACTGCTCAAGATCTTGATGGCCTCCGATCCGGCCGGCGCCCTGCTCCTGGTCCGTGCCGCGCATGTCTTGCGGCGCATCCTGCCCGAGGCGGAACGCTTTGATGTTCTGCGCATTCTGGCCTTCCTGGAGACGCGCGGGGTCATCGCGCCGGGCGTGGTCGCGGATGATCTGCGCCGGCTGGCGGCGGTGCTGAACACGGATGAGCCGGGTGCTGTCGCCGTGGCCGAACGCCTGCGCCTGTCGCGTCGCGAGACCCAGCGGTTGGCGGAGATCGCCGCCCTGCCGGCGCGACTTCGTCCGCGCCCTGAGGCCTCCCCGGCCGATCGGCGGCGCCTGCTCGATCAACTGGGGCCGAGCCGGACCCTTGATCTGATCCTGGTTGAGTGGGCGGCGGAACGTGCCCGAAACGGTCACACAGACTCGCGCCGAACCGCCGCATGGATGGCGGCCGTGACCGAGGCCACCGCGTTTGCCCCGCCCCCGTTTCCGCTGACGGGTCATGATCTGATCGCCGCCGGCGTGCCGCGCGGTCCCGCCTTGGGCGCGGCTCTGACGCACTTGCGCGACTGGTGGCTGATCGAGGATTTCCGCCCTGACCGGGGCGCGCTGCTGGAGCGGATCCGGGATCTGGGCCTGGACGGTGGGGAAGGGGGCGGCTGATCCCGACGCCCTTTGGTCAGGCCGGCCAGCCGTTCGTTTGGCGCAAGGCCTCGCTCGCCACCATGGCGGCGGCCGTGACCACGTTGAACGACCGAAACCCGGGCGCCATGGGGAGGGTCACCCGCGCGTCCACGGCATCGTGAACGGAGTCCGGCACGCCGGACCCCTCCCGTCCCACAAGCAGCACGTCGTCGGGCCGGAATGGCAACGCGATGTGTGGTGTGGCGCCCCTGGTGGTCAACAGCACCACCCGCGTTCCGATCACGTCGGCCGACCGCCGGAAGCAGTCCCAGTTCTGGTGCCTCTGGACCGAGACGAGCTTAAGATAGTCCATGCCGACCCGTCGCAAGCGCCTGTCGTCCCACAGGAATCCGCAGGGTTCGATGATGTCCACGGGCAGGTCGAGCCCCGCCGCGAGACGCATCAAGGCGGCGGTATTCTGGGGCATGTCCGGCTGGTACAAGGCCAAGCGCATGGAAAAAAAACCTGGATGCGGAACGGGTTAAGCGCCGGGAATGGGAGAAATTTGCCCTTTTCATGGCTAAGGATTTCGATTATACACCGTCACAACCACCGTCGCCCATGGGTCGCGTGGGCTCGATTCCGTCGGGCCATTCGCGGGGCAGGAACGGCGGATCCAATCCGTCCCGGGGTTTTTACTGTCGGGCTCAGGCCGTGGCGGTAAGCCGGCACGGGCGGATTATCATGACCGAGAACCGTAGACGCACGCCGATCCGAGGGGGAGGGAGCGTGAGTCGTCTGTTTTGCGCTCCGTCAATGCAATGAAGAGGTTGCTTCACCATGTCTCACACGGCTAACCCGGCCGGATCCGGCGACGACAAGACTCGTCGCGATTTCCTGCTGATTGCCTCCGCCGGGATGGGAGTGGTCGGCACCGCCCTCGCGGTGTGGCCCTTCATCGATTCCATGAACCCGGCCAAGGACGTCATGGCCCTGGCGGTTGTCGAGGTCGATCTTTCGCCCGTCGCGGTAGGTCAGGCCATCACCGTCGTCTGGCGCGGCAAGCCCGTGTTCGTGCGCCATCGCACGCCCGAGGATATCGAGCAGGCCCGCGCGGTCAACGTCGCCTCGTTGCGTGATCCCGAGGCCGATGAAGACCGGGTCATCAAACCGGAATGGCTGGTGCAGATCGGCATCTGCACGCACCTGGGCTGCATCCCCAAGGGCCAGAAGCCCAGCGATCCCAAGGGCGACTACAACGGCTGGTTCTGCGTCTGCCACGGCTCGCACTACGACACCGCCGGTCGCATTCGCAAGGGGCCTGCGCCCCTGAACCTGCCCGTCCCGCAGTACGCCTTCCTGGATGACACGACCATCCAGATCGGCGAGGAGTGATTGTTTCATGAGCAGCACCCCGAGTCCCGTCTGGAGCAACCCGGCCATCAAGTGGGTTGACCGACGGATGCCGATCTTCTCCCTGATGCACAAGGAGTTGATCGTCTACCCCACGCCGCGCAACCTGAACTACTGGTGGAACTTCGGGTCGCTCGCTGGCATTGCCCTGGTGATTCTGATCTTCAGCGGCATTTTCCTGGCCATGCATTACGTGCCGCATGAGGATATGGCGTTCGCTTCCGTTGAGCGCCTCATGCGCGAAGTGAATTCCGGCTGGCTCATCCGCTTCATCCACATGAACACGGTCAGTCTGTTCTTCCTATGCGTGTACATCCACATCTTCCGCGGCATGTACTACGGGTCCTATAAGGCGCCCCGGGAACTCCTCTGGATCATTGGCGTGATTATCTACTTCGTCATGGTCGGCACGGCCTTCCTGGGCTACGTGCTGCCGTGGGGGCAGATGTCCTTCTGGGCCGCCACCGTGATCACCAGTCTTGTGACGCCCATTCCCCTGGTCGGCGAGGAACTGGCCATCTGGCTGTGGGGCGGCTTCGGGGTGAACAACGCGACGCTGCAGCGCTTCTTCTCGCTGCACTACCTGCTCCCGATGGTGATCTTCGCGCTGGTGTTCCTGCACCTGTGGGCGCTGCACACGACCAAGTCGAACAACCCACTGGGCGTGGACGTGAAGAAGAAGGCGGACACCCTGCCGTTCCACCCGTACTACACGATGAAGGATGCGTTTGGCCTGGGTGTGGCGCTGGTCGTGCTGTCGTACTTCATCTTCTTCAACCCGAACTACTTCAACCACTCCATCAACTACGTCATGGCTGACCCGATGGTCACGCCGGAGCACATCGTGCCGGAGTGGTACTTCCTGCCGTTCTACGCCATCCTGCGCGCCATTCCGGACAAGCTGGGCGGCGTGGTGCTGATGTTCTTGTCGATCCTGATCTGGATGGCCCTGCCCTGGCTCGACCGCTCTCGGGTGCGGAGCGGCAAGTTCCGCCCGGTCTTCAAGTGGTTTTTCTGGGTATGGGTGGCGGATTTCGTCCTGCTGACCTGGTTGGGCGCGATGCCGGCCGAGGGCACGTACGTCACCATGGGCCAGTGGGCCACCGCTTACTACTTCGCGCACTTCGTCGTCATCCTGCCGCTGCTGGGATGGTTCGAGAAGACGAAGCCCGTACCAGAGAGCATCAGCGCGGCCGTGACCGCCGGTCATGACAAGGAGGCCGCAGCATGAAGACCCTGATTCGTATCGGCACCGCCGCCATCTTGGCCACGGGCCTGTCCCTGGGCGGTACCGCCGCCCAGGCCGCCGGTGGGCATGGGGGCCCGGAGTTGAAGCATCCGTCCTGGACCTTCGATGGCCTGTTCGGGCACTACAACGAAGATCAGTTGAAACGCGGTTGGGAGGTCTACTCGAACGTTTGTGCTTCGTGCCATGGCCTCGAATACATGCACTACCGCAACCTTAAGGGACTCGGGTACACCGAAGATGAGGTGGAGGCAATCGCCGCCAGCTTCGAGATCGAGGACGGCCCGGACGAGTGGGGCGAAATGTTCACGCGCCCGGCCACCGTGGTGGATCCCATCAAGGAGCCCTACGAGAACGATGCCCTCGCCAAGCTGGCCAACGGGGGCGCGGTGCCGCCCAACCTGTCGGTGATGACGCGTGCCCGCGACCATGGCCCAGACTACGTCTACAGCCTGATGCTTGGGTACGAAGCCGGCGTGCCGGAATGGGTTCACGAGGAAGATCCGGAGTTCTCCGTGCCGCCCGGCAAGTCGTTCAACAACTATTTTCCCGGCTATGCCATCTCCATGCCGCAGCAGTTGTTCCCCGGCATCATGGAGTACTCCGACGGAACGGAGGCGACTCCGGAACAGATGGCCAAGGATGTGGTGACCTTCCTGCAATGGGCCGCCGAGCCAGAGCTGGAGAAGCGCAAGGACCTGGGTCGCTATGTCCTGGTGTTCCTGATCGTCTTCACCGGCGTTCTGTATGCCTACAAGCGTGAGATCTGGAAGAACGCGCACTGACCTCGGATTCGGTTCGCTTCTGGCAACCTCTTGAACGCCGGATCCTGCTTCTGGGCCACCCGTTTCGGCGGGTGGCCCTTTCTTTTGCGGTGGCGCGGGCATGCTCGGCGGGCCGCCGGCACGGCGTGCGCGGTGACATCATGTTGACAGCCTGGACCCGGCCGGACTTCATCGTCCGCGTGATGGCGCACGGCGCCGACATCGTCACCGGAGCCGTTGATCCGTCCGGGGCGATTCCCCGCGTCCGCGAGGTCGCCGCTCCCTCCTGACCGCGCCCGTCCCCTTGACCCGGCCGGCCCGTCCAGGCTTGCTTGATCCACCGCATTGGGCAGGAGACCGACATGGGCCGCTTCGGCAAGGGACAGGCCATCCGCCGGGTGGAGGACCAGCGCTTTCTGACCGGCGCCGGACGCTTCACGGATGACATCGTGTTGCCGGGCATGGTGTTCGGCGCCGTCGTCCGTTCGCCGCACGCACACGGCGTTCTCAAGGCCGTGGATGTCGACGCGGCGCGGACGATGCCTGGCGTGCTGGGCGTGTTCACCATCGCCGATCTGGACGCCGTCGGCGTGGGTGGCCTGCCGACGACGATCCTCGTCAAGAACCGCGACGGCAGCCGCATGACGGGACCGGAGCGTCCGGTGCTCGCCCGCGACCGGGTGCGCTTCGTGGGGGAGCCGGTGGCCTTCGTGGTGGCCGAAACCGCCCATCAGGCCCGCGACGCCGCCGAGGCCGTGTTTCCGGACATCGACCCGCTGGACGCCGCACCGGACATTGCTACGGCTTTGACCGACGGTGCCCCGGTCCTGCATCCGGACGAGGCCCCCGGCAACATCCTGTTCGATTGGGAGACCGGCGATCCCGAGGCCACGGCGGAGCAGTTCGCGCGCGCCGCCCGGATCATCACGCTTGATCTCGTCAACAGCCGGGTGGCCCCGACGCCCATGGAGCCGCGCGGCGCCATCGGCCGGTTCGACCCGGAGGCCGGCCGCTACGAGTTGTTTACGGGCAGTCAGGGCTCCCACACCCTGCGCGGCTGGCTGGCGGAGCATGTGTTCAAGGTGCCGGCGGATCGGATTCGCGTGGTCTCTCCCGACGTGGGCGGCGGGTTCGGCATGCGCCTGTTCCTGATGAACGAACATGCCCTGGTCATGGTCGCCGCCAAGGCCCTGGGCCGGCCGGTCAAGTGGATCGCCGATCGGTCGGAGGGCTTCGCCAGTGACCTGCACGGCCGCGACCATCTGACCCGCGCCGAACTGGCGCTTGATGTCGACGGGCGATTTCTGGCCATCCGCGCCGATGTGCGCGGCAACATCGGGGCCTACTGCTCGCAAAACGCGGCCTTCATTCCCACCATGGCCGGGGCCGCGATGATCGTCGGCGTCTACGCCTTTAAGGCGGCCACCTACCGGGCACGGGGGGTGATGACCAACAGCACGCCTGTTGACGCCTACCGGGGCGCCGGCCGGCCGGAGGCCGCGTACCTGTTGGAACGCCTCGTGGAGACGGCGGCGCGGGAGACCGGGGTGTCCGTGGACGAGATCCGGCGCCGGAATTTCATTCCCGCCGCCGCGATGCCCTACACGACCGCGCTCGGCCGCACCTACGACTCGGGCGATTTCGCCGCCGTCCTGGAGGAGGGCTTGCGCGATGCGGATTGGGCCGGGTTCGAGTCTCGACGGGCGGCGTCGGCCGCCGCCGGCCGGCTGCGCGGCATCGGCCTGAGTTTCTACATTGAGGCCTGCGGTGGTGGTGGCGACGAAAGCGCCACCGTCCAGGTGGCGTCCGATGGCATGGTGACGGTGCTGATCGGCAGCCAGTCTACCGGCCAGGGACACGAAACCGCCTACGGCCAGATGGTGGCCGACGCGCTCGGTGTGCCGCTGGACCGTATCCGCGTGCGTCAAGGAGACACCGACGAGGTGCCCACCGGCAAGGGCACCGGCGGCTCCCGATCCATCCCCGTCGGCGGGGCCGCGCTGGCCGCCGCCGCTGACGCGCTCGTGGTCCGTGCCCGGGAGATCGCGGCCGATCTGCTGGAGGCGGACGGCTCAGACGCTGTCGAGCACGACGCGGATGCCGGCCTGTTCCGTCGCAGGGGCACCAACCGCGTGCTTACGCTGGCCGAGGTTGCCCAGGCCGCCGCTGAATCCGCGGCAGGAGGCCTGAGCGTTACTCAGGCCTGGAAACCGCCGCAGGCCACCTATCCCAACGGCTGTCATGTCTGCGAGGTGGAGATTGATCCGGATACCGGGGAAGTCCGGGTGGACCGCTACACCATCGTCGATGATGTCGGCACCGTCCTGAACCCGATTCTGCTGCGGGGCCAGATCATCGGCGGCGCCGTGCAGGGACTCGCCCAGGCCCTGATGGAAGAGGTCCGATATGACCGGGAAACCGGCCAACTTCTGACCGGCACGTTTCAGGACTATCAGGTGCCGCGCGCCCGGGATGTTCCGGACATCAGCTTCCGCACGGTCGAGGACTTCCCCTGCCGCACCAACCCGCTTGGGGTGAAGGGTGCCGGCGAGGCCGGCACCATCGGCGCCACGCCAGCGGTCATCAACGCCGTCGTGGACGCGTTGGCGCCGTTCGGCATCCACCACATCGATATGCCCGCGACCCCGCACCGGGTGTGGCGGACGCTCCAGACCGCGCGGAAGGCTCGCAATCCAACATGACAGATGGTTTCGACATCCGGTCACTGGGGGCCGTCGCGGACGCCCTGATCCCGGTGATCCGCAGCGCCGGCGCCGAGGTTATGTCGGTCTACGACAGCGACTTCACGGTCGAGTCCAAGGATGACAACTCGCCGGTCACGGCGGCCGATAGCCGTGCAGAGGCCGTGATTCTGGCGGCCTTGGACCGGCTGACTCCGGAAATCCCCGTGGTTGCCGAGGAAAGCGTCGCCGCCGGTCGCGTGCCCACGGTAGGGGACGGTCCGTTCTGGCTGGTCGATCCGCTCGACGGCACCAAGGAGTTTATCAAGCGCAACGGCGAGTTCACGGTGAACATCGGCCTGATCCAGAACCGCCGGCCGGTGCTGGGGCTGGTGCTGGTGCCCGCCCTCGACGTTCTCTATATCGGTCACGGCGCCGGCACGGCGCGTCGGCTGACCGCGCGGGGCGAGGACTCCATCCGGTGTCGCCGACCCGATCCGACCGGTCTGGTGGTGCTGGGCAGCCGCTCGCACGGAGACGGTGGGGCCATGGACGCATTTCTCGCGCGCTATCCGGTGGCCTCGCGCGTCACCGCTGGCAGCTCTCTCAAGTTCTGCCGCGTCGCCGAGGGTACGGCCGACCTGTACCCGCGCCTCGCCCCCACCTGCGAGTGGGACACGGCGGCGGCGCACGCCGTGATGCTGGCGGCTGGAGGCCATGTCACGACCGAGTCCGGGGCGCCCCTGCACTATGCCAAGAACGCGCGGTTCCTGAATCCGCACTTCATTGCCCGGGGAGCGTGGCGGGATGCCGACCTTGGTCTTTAGAGCCCGCATTGTCCTGACGTGCCTGTCGGTTGCGGCTGTCGTGCTCACGTCGGCCCTCGCCGATGCGCGCACCTACGAAATACCCGGCATCCAGGGTGCCGATGATCGCCGCCCCGTCATCGAGGGCGGTCCCAGCGCCGGAAAAGACTATCCCTGGCCCTGGCGCGCCATCGGGCGGGTCAACCGGCGCACGGGCGGGTTCTGCACCGGCACCCTGATTGCGCCCGACCTCGTTTTGACCGCCGCACATTGCCTGGAAGACCGCCGACTCGGGCCGTTGCCCCCCGATACGCTGCATTTCGTGGCCGGATACCGGTTCGGGGATTATGATGCCCACAGCCTCGTTGCCGCCATCCACCGTCCCGACCGAGACGGGCCGCGCGGCGATTTCGCGCTGTTGCGACTGCGCGAGCCGATGGACATTCGCCCCATGACGCTGAGTGAGAACGTCGGAATGGGGCGCTCGGCCGGCGTTCATGCCCGGGTCTGGCTGGCGGGCTACAGTCAGGACCGGCCGCATCTTCTGGCCGTGGATCGAAGCTGCGTCATCCTTGGCGTGCAGGGCGATGCGCTGTGGCGCCATGATTGCGACGGGCCGAAGGGGTCGTCCGGGGGGCCGGTGCTGGTCAGCGCCGACGGCACAGACGAGCCCCTTGTCGCGGGCATCTCCATTGGATTTACGGAACGATTGGATATGCCGCGCGGGGTCATGATTCCGGCGCCGGTGATCCGTGCCTTTGTTCAGGAACGGAAGCTCTTGCCCGAGAATTAGCGCTAGGCCCGGCCCCGTCGCCCGCGCTATAACCCCGGCGCGAAACGACATGGGCGACTCATGACCAAGGCACTGAACACATACCGCGCGGGCGCGGACGAATGCGGCCATTTCGGCATCTTCGGCGGGCGCTACGTGGCCGAGACCCTGATGCCCCTGATCCTGGAGGTCGAGCGGGCCTATGAGGCCGTGACGACCGACCCGGCCTTCAGGACCGAACTGAACGGCTACCTGAAGCACTATGTCGGCCGGCCGAGCCCGCTCTATTTCGCGCGGCGCATGACCGAGCATCTGGGCGGGGCGAAGATCTATTTCAAGCGCGAGGATCTGAACCACACCGGCGCCCACAAGGTGAACTCCTGCATGGGGCAGATCCTGTTGGCCCGGCGCATGGGCAAAAGCCGCATCATCGCCGAGACCGGGGCCGGGCAGCACGGCGTCGCCACGGCCACGGTGTGCGCGCTGTTCGGTCTGAAGTGCGTGATCTACATGGGTCAGGTGGACATTGAACGGCAGGCGCCGAACGTGTTCCGCATGAAACTCCTGGGCGCCGAGGTCAAGCCGGTCACCAGCGGCTCGGCGACTCTGAAGGACGCCATGAACGACGCCCTGCGCGACTGGGTCGCCAACGTGGACGACACCTACTACCTGATCGGTACCGTCGCTGGCCCGCACCCCTATCCCTCCATGGTGCGCGACTTCCAGTGCGTCATTGGCGAGGAAACGCGCGAACAGATCCTGGAGCAAGAGGGCCGCCTGCCCGACAGCCTGGTGGCCTGTATCGGCGGCGGCTCCAACGCCATGGGCCTGTTCCACCCCTTCCTGGACGAACCGGACGTGCGCATCGTCGGCGTCGAGGCCGCCGGCGACGGCGTCGAGACAGGCCGCCATGCCGCCTCCATGACCGGCGGGCGTCCGGGCGTGCTGCACGGCAACCGGATGTATCTGTTGCAGACCGACGACGGCCAGGTCACCGAGGCGCATTCCATCTCCGCCGGCCTGGACTACCCGGGTGTGGGTCCCGAACACTGCTGGCTGAAGGACACCGGTCGGGTGGAGTACGTGCCCATCACCGACGCCGAGGCGCTGGAGGCGTTCCAGACCGTCACCCGACTGGAGGGCATCATTCCGGCCTTGGAAAGCGCGCACGCCGTGGCCCAGGCCATCAAGATGGCACCCACCCTGCCCAAAGACCACATCATGGTGGTCAACATGTCCGGACGCGGCGACAAGGATGTCGCCACCGTCGCCAAGGCGCTGGGGACCGACATGGGGGAGGTGCTGTGATGCCCAGGGAGACAACCCCCGAAAGCTGTCGCATCCAGGCCCGCTTCGCCGCCCTGCGCGAGCAGGGCCGCGCCGGTCTGGTGACCTACATGATGGCCGGCGACCCCGACCCCGCAAGCGCCCAGGCCATTCTGGACGGCCTGCCGACGGCCGGCGCCGACATCATCGAACTGGGCATGCCGTTCTCGGATCCCATGGCGGACGGACCGACCATCCAGGTCGCCGCGCAGCGCGCCCTGAAGCAGGGCCAGACGCTGAAGGGCACGCTGGAGATGCTGTCCCGGTTCCGCGAGAAAGACACCGAAACGCCGGTCGTGCTGATGGGCTACTACAACCCCATCCACAGCCACGGCGTCGAGCGCTTTGCCGCCGATGCCGCTGCCGCTGGGGCGGACGGGGCCATCATCGTCGATCTACCGCCGGAGGAGGCGCCGGAGTTGACCGGCCCCTTCAACGCCCACGGCCTGCATCTGATCATGCTGACCGCGCCCACGACCGACGCGGCGCGCCTGCCGGCGGTGCTGGCTCATGCCGGCGGATTCCTCTATTACGTCTCCATCACCGGCATCACCGGCACCCGCTCGGCCGACGAGGCCCAGGTGGCCGAGGCCGTGGAGCGTCTGCGCCGTCAAACGGACCTGCCCATTGCCGTCGGCTTCGGCATTCGTACCCCGGAGCAGGCCGCCGCCACCGCCCGCGCGGCGGATGCCGTCGTGGTCGGCTCGGCCCTGGTGGACCGTATCGCCAAGGGCGACGACCCCTTGGGCTTCGTCGCCGCCCTGGCCGAGGGTGTCCGCGCCGCGCGCCGCTGATCCGCGCCCTGACCCGCGTTCTCGGGAGTTCGCATGAACTGGCTGTCCGAATACGTCCGCCCCAAGTTCCGTAACCTCGTCGGCAGTCCGCGCGAGGTGCCCGACAACCTGTGGCACAAGTGCCCCGCCTGCGGGCACATGATCTTCCACAAGGAACTCGACAAAGCCCGCCGGGTCTGCCTGCAGTGCGGCCATCACATGCGTCTGCCGGTCAAGCACCGGCTGGCGATGCTGTTCGACGACGGCGTCTATGACCGCGAGCCGCTGCCCAAGGTGCCAGCGGACCCCCTGAAGTTCCGCGACGTCAAAAGCTATTCAAGCCGCCTGAAGGACGCCCAGGCGAAAAACGGCGAGACGGATGCGCTGATCGTCGCCAAGGGGCCGATCGAGGGGCAGACGACGGTGCTGGCCGCCTTCGACTTCGACTTCATGGGGGGGTCGATGGGCATGGCCGTCGGCGAGGGCTTCGTGGTCGCCGCCGAACTGGCCGTGAAGCATCGCGCGCCCCTGGTGGCCATTCCGTCGTCGGGCGGTGCCCGAATGCAGGAGGGCATCCTGTCGTTGATGCAGATGGCCCGGGTGACCGTGGCCGTCGACATGGTCAAGGACGCCGGCCTGCCCTACATCGTCGTGCTGACCGATCCCACAACCGGCGGGGTGACCGCCTCGCTGGCCATGCTGGGCGACATCGCCATGGCGGAGCCGGGGGCGATCATCGGCTTCGCCGGTGCCCGGGTCATCGAACAGACCATTCATGAGAAACTGCCCAAGGGCTTCCAGCGCTCGGAATACCTGCTGGAACACGGCATGGTGGACATGGTGGTGCCGCGCGATGCCCTCAAGGGGACGCTGGCGCGGGTCATCCGGCTGCTGACGGTCCCGACCATGCCTTATGAGCAGACCAACCTGCCGGTGGTCGCGGATGCGTCCCATGTCGAGGGGCACCGCGAGACCGAACCCACCGGGCCGGTGGACGAGTCCGATGATCCGCATCCCGACGTCGAGGAGCTGCCGCCCCTCGCCGAGCCGCCCAAACGCAAGGGCGTGCGCAAGAGCGAGGACGACAGCGTCGCTGCGTCCACGGCGGCCGACCGCGCCCCGGAGTCGTGATCGCGTCCCTGCGCTTCCCCGCGTCGGGGACGCGGGCCTAAGCCTCGCGTCCGCCCCGGGCGGCCGACCATCCGATGGGATCCTGCAGGAAGGCGCGCACGCCCGCGATGGCCTCGGGCGCGAAGGCCTCCTGTGCCTCGGCCTCCTGCAGCACGTCCCACCACGTGGCCAGGAAGTGCAGCTTGATGCCGGCGGCCTCCAGGTCGTCCAGGGCGCCCGGAAACACCCCGTAGAAGAACACGACGAAGGCGTGCCGCACGTCTGCCCCGGCGGCGCGCAGGGCGTCACAGAACACCAGCTTGGAACCGCCGTCGGTGGCCAGGTCCTCCACCAGCAGCACTCGCGCGCCTTCTTCGAACGTGCCCTCGATCTGTGCCATGCGGCCGAAGCCCTTGGGCTTCTTGCGCACGTACAGCATGGGCAGGGCGAGCGCGTCGGCCAGCCACGCGGCGTAGGGAATCCCCGCCGTCTCGCCGCCGGCCACGGCGTCGAAGGCCTCCAGGCCCGCGCCCCGCTCCAGCGTGTCCTGGGCCAGACCGATCAGCCGCCGCCGCGCGCGCGGAAACGAGATCAGCCGCCGACAGTCGATATAGACCGGGCTGGCCCAGCCGGCCGTGAGCGTGTACGGCTCCTCCGGCCGGAAGTTGACGGCGCGGGTCTCCAGCAGGATGCGGGCGACCAAGCGGCCGGCATCGGGATCATGCGAGTCGGCGGCGGCGGGATTGTGGGTCATCGGCGGGGTCTCCGGACAGGGGACGGACGGGCGGGATTTCTCCTTCGTTCCGGCCTTCTGTAGCGGCTATAAGGGGACCCCGCAATCGTCCGGCACCGTTCCAGGCCCGGCGCCGACTCACGTGATCCCAGGGAGAGCCGCATGCAGCCCGACGCCATCCTCACCAGCCGTGATGAATCCGGCCTTGTGGCCACCGTGACCCTGAACAAGCCGGACAAGCTGAACGCGCTCGACCTGCCCATGTGGCGGGGGCTGGCGGAGGCGTTCGAGGACCTCTCAGAGGACGAGAGCCTGCGCTGCGTGGTGCTACAGGGGGCCGGCAAGGCCTTCGCCGCCGGGGCCGACATCGGCGAGTTCGACACCGTGCGCGCCACCGCCCAACAGGCCAAGGAGTATGATGTGACCATGCGTCGCGCGCTGCGGTCGGTGCGCGAGTGCCCCGCCCCCGTGGTGGCGCGCATTGACGGCGCGTGTGTCGGCGGCGGGCTGGAACTGGCCTGCATGGCGGATCTGCGGGTTGCCTCCACGCGGTCGAAATTCGGCGTGCCCATTTCGCGTATTTCCGTGGTCATGGCCTACCCGGAGATCGAGGCCATTCAGCGGCTCATCGGGGCCGCGCGCACGGCCGAGATCCTGCTGGAGGGCAAGATCCATGACGCCGACTGGGCCTATCACGCCGGCCTGATCAACTACGCGGTGGAACCGGACGCGCTCGACAAGACCCTCTCCGGGGTGGTCGAGCGGATCGGCCTGGGCGCGCCCCTGGCGGCGCGCTGGCACAAACGGTTCGTGCGCCGTCTGGTCACGCCGCATCCGGTCACCGACAGTGAACTCGACGAGTGCTATGACTTCCTGTCCACGGGCGACTACGTGGAAGGCGTGTCCGCCTTCAAGGACAAGCGCAAGCCGGCCTTCAAGGCGAAATAGCGGACCGTGGCGGGGTTCGGCGAGACGGCCCTGCTGACGGCGGGGCTGATCGCCGTGGCTGTGGTCGTTGTCTACACCTTGCGGCTGGGTGCGCCGCCGTGGCCGTCGTCGCCCCGCGCGCGGCGCGTCCTGCTTGAGGCGGTGCCGACTGAGTCGGCCATCGACGGCGAGATTCTGGAACTGGGGTGCGGCTGGGGCGGGCTGGCGCTGGCGCTGGCGGCGCGGTATCCGGATCGCCGCGTGCTGGGTGTGGAGCTTTCGCCCGTTCCCTGGGCGGTGGCGCGCCTGCGGGCGTTGGCCGGGCGGGTCGGCAATCTGGAGATCCAGCGGGCCGACCTGCACAGGGTGGACTTGTCGGGGGCCGGCCTGATCGTCTGCTATCTGAATCGCGACGCCATGAGCCGTCTGGCCGAGCGCGCGGCAACCGAGGCAAGACCCGGAACCTGGATCGTGTCCAATACCTTCGGCCTGGGGGACGGGCGGCCCGTTGCGCGGCGTTTCGTTGGGGATCTGTACCGAACCGAGATTCTCGTCTACCGTATTGGCGAGGATAGCGACGGGATCTCCGATGATGCAACGGGACCGCGATTCGCTCACACGCGAGATTGTTGAGGGTGTCGCCGGGGCGACGGCCGGGGCGCTGTCCGGTCGGCCCTCCGTGGCCGTGCTGTCGACGTTGCTTGGCGAGGTCTGGACCATCGCCGAGGACGTGACCCGCCGCAACGAAGCGGTTGCGCCTCCGTCTCGCCCCATTGCCTGCAAGGCCGGATGCACGATGTGCTGTCATTCGCGCTGGATCCTGGTGACCGCGCCCGAGGTGCTGGTGACGGCGGACGCGGTGCGAGAACGGCCCGAGCACGCCGACATGCTGGCCCGCGCCGAGGCGGCGGCGGCGCCCGATGTCGACGTTGTGCGTGTCCCGTGCGCGGTGCTGGACGGGGCCGGGATGTGCTCAGCCTACGCGTCGCGCCCCCTGAAGTGCCGGGGGTACACATCGCTGGATGTAAGGGCCTGCGAGGCCAAACTGACCGTCAACCCGGAGGCGGAGGTGCCCGTCTACTATCCCCGGTACGCCATTTATGACGCCATGCAGGCGGGCGTGCTGAAGGGTGTGGAGGCGGCCGGCTATCGATCCGAACGTCTGGACCTGCGCGGCGCGCTGGTCCGGGCGCTGGCCACGCCGGACGCGACGGCGCGGTGGCTGTCCGGGGAGGATGTATTCGCGGGCCTCCGCATGCCACGGGATGTGTGACGGGCGAGGCATGGGCGGGGGGGCGACCAACGCGATCGGAGACAATGGGTAGGGCGGATTCGGCCCCGCCCGTTTCCCGAAGGGGAACGCGGCGGGGCCAATCCGCCGCTGGGGACGCCGCCGAACGCGGCTTGCGCCCGCGGCGTGAAGCCGCCCATACGGGCTCGACGTTACGCAGCGAAGCCACATGTGCCCGCTATGGTGGCGAAACAGGCAGTGGCACCTTGAGAACGATGATGTTTTGGCTGAGAAAAAACACCTAAACAGCATTATTCGGCCGAATCCAGAGGTGGCGTGACGTCAGGAAACGACAAGGTCAGGCCATAAGTGGCCAAACCGTCGCGGAGCATCAACGCATAATCTCGATCCAGTTCTTTGCTAACTACTTTAAATAGCTCGGCTCCAACAAAGGAAAAATAAAATAATTTTGGCATAATTGCCAAATTATTCTTTTCGTAATCGGGATTCTGTTCAATAAAAACGACATTCCTCCCCATATTGAACTTCTTTTTTTTCAGAATACTGCTCCGGGTTTACAATATATATGCCAGTTTGTCCAACTAATCCATGTGTTTGAAGGCGCAAAATAAGATCATCTTTTATAGATTTACATCTGTCGGAGCCGAGGCTTGAGTATATGACCATCACTTCTCCCTGAGAATTTACCAGCGCACAATTGCAAATATAATCAAATAATGACGCTGTCTTCTGATCCAAGACTGAAAGCGCCTGTATGGTAAGCGGTGAAAAAGTACCGGGGCGCGAAACTTCTCCCGCGAGAATTCTTCCTAAAATTAATTGAATATCTTCATTTGACTTAATAGAGGCAACCTGATTAAATTGGGTAAGCCAATCTTCATCCAGCTCCTCTGCATGACTAACTGCGGCACTTTTTTCATTCTTCTGACCTCCTTCAAAGCCAAGCCGCATGGCTTCGCAGGCATGATAGGCGACCGCTTCTCTATTTATTTGGCTCGCGACAAGATGATTTGCATGATACTCCAAGGCACGGTCAACTATTTCAGGGTCCGACGTCGCCTTGTTAGCCGCGCCGCGACCTGCAGCAGCCATGATGAGCTCATGATTCCTCGTGCGAGATCGAATTCTGGCTGCCTTATCCTCCAGCCAAGCGGCTGGGACATCGGCACAGCCGGTAATCAGGCTACTCAATGCCTTGAAAATCGAACGCTTAATCGGCGCCGGAATGCCATCCAGCCCATCCAGAGCATCGGTCAATGATTCCGGCAGGTTGGTAGCTTCGTCGTCCGAAGGCTCCATGAACGGGCTCACTCTCGCAATTATTGACAGCGCATCCATTCACAGTAGCGCGAAAACTAGCGTCCCGAAAACGGGTTTCTTCGCTCAGGCTACGCCCCCATCACCCCTGGCAACCAGCCTTCATGGGCCGCGCGCAGGTCGGACAGCGCCACCTCCGCCCCGCCCAGGGTGATCGCGGCGTCCGGGCCGGTGCCGCCCGTGTCGCCGATATGCCGCGCCAGCGTGCCCAGCTCGGCCAGCAGCCCCGTTACCCCCTCGGCCGGCACGGTGACCACATACCGCCCCTGGTCCTCGCCGAACAAGGCCGCCGCCGACGGCGCGGCGAGCGTCAGGGCCGCGCCCATGTCCCCCGCCAGCGCCATTTCGGCCACCGCGACCAGCAGGCCGCCGTCGGAGACATCGTGGCACGCGCTCACGCGCCCCGCCTGGATCAGCCCGCGCACCACGTCGCCGACGTGGCGTTCGTGCTCCAGGTCCACCGGCGGCGGCGCGCCCTCTTCCCGGCCGCACAGCTCGCGCAGGTACAGGCTCTGGCCCAGCCAGCCGCTCTCGCGTGTGTCCGGCCGCTCGCCGATCACCACGATGGCCTCGCCCGGCGCTTTGAAGGTCACCGTGGCCATGCGGTCCAGGTCGTCGATCACGCCCACCCCACCGATGGTCGGCGTGGGCGGAATGGCGCGGCCCTCGGTCTCGTTGTAGAGGCTGACGTTGCCCGACACGACCGGGAAGTCGAGCGCCCGGCAGGCCTCGGCCAGCCCCTGGCAGGCGCCGACGAACTGGCCCATGATCAGCGGCTTTTCCGGGTTGCCGAAGTTCATGTTGTCGGTGACGGCCAACGGCCGCGCACCGGCGGCGGTGAGGTTCCGCCACGCTTCGGCCACCGCCTGCCGCCCGCCCATCACGGGGTCGGCGCGGACATAGCGCGGCGTGCAGTCGGTGGTCATGGCCAGCCCGCGCTCGGAGCCATGAATCCGCACCACCGCCGCGTCGCCGCCCGGGCGCTGCACCGTGTCGCCCATGACCATGTGGTCGTACTGCTCCCAGATCCAGCGGCGGCTGGCGAGGTCGGGCGAGCCCATCAGGGCCGGCAGGGCTTCGGTCCACGGCACCTCGGGCACGTCGGCGGCGTCCACCACGGGCGCGGGCGGGGTCGGCTCCCACGGACGGTCGTATTCGGGCGCGGCCTCGGCCAGCGGGTCGATGGGCAGGTCGGCCACCGTCTCGCCGTTCCAGGTGAGCACCATGCGCCCGGTGTCGGTCAGGTGCCCGATGACGGCGAAATCCAGGCCCCACTTGCGGAAGATGGCCTCGGCCACCGGCTCCTTGCCCGGTTCCAGGACCATCAACATGCGCTCCTGGCTTTCCGAGAGCATCAACTCATAGGGCGTCATGCCCTCTTCGCGCATGGGCACGCGGTCGAGCGTCAGTTCCACGCCCAGGCCGCCCTTGGAGGCCATCTCGAACGACGACGAGGTCAAACCGGCCGCGCCCATGTCCTGGATGGCGACGATGACGTCGGTGGCCATCAGTTCCAGGCAGGCCTCGATGAGGAGTTTTTCCGTGAACGGGTCGCCGACCTGGACCGTGGGGCGCTTCTCCTCCGAATCGGCGTTGAACTCCGCGGACGCCATGGTGGCGCCGTGGATGCCGTCACGCCCGGTCTTGGAGCCGACGTAGACCACCGGATTCCCGACGCCGCTGGCCTTGGAATAGAAGATGCGGTCGGCGGGCGCGATGCCGACCGTCATGGCGTTGACCAGGATGTTGCCGTTGTAGTCGGGGTGGAAGTTCACCTCGCCGCCTACGGTCGGCACACCGACACAGTTGCCGTAGCCGCCGATGCCGGCCACCACGCCGCTGATCAGGTGGCGCGTCTTCGGGTGGTCCGGCGCGCCGAAGCGCAGCGCGTTCAGGTTGGCCACAGGGCGGGCGCCCATGGTGAAGACGTCGCGCAGGATGCCGCCGACCCCGGTCGCCGCGCCCTGATAGGGCTCGATGAAGCTGGGGTGGTTGTGGCTTTCCATCTTGAAGACGGCGGTCAGGTCGTCGCCGATGTCGATGACGCCAGCGTTCTCGCCCGGCCCCTGGATCACCCAGGGCGCGGACGTGGGCAGCGTCTTCAGCCACTTCTTGGAGGATTTGTAGGAGCAGTGCTCCGACCACATGACCGAGAAGATGCCCAACTCGGTGAGGTTCGGCGCCCGGCCCAAGATGTCCAGGACGCGCTGGTATTCCTCGGCGGTCAGGCCGTGCTCGGCGATAATGTTGGGGGTGATCGTGGTCACGACAGCGCCTCCAGCAGCGAGGCGAACAGGGGCCGGCCGTCGGTGCCGCCCAGGCGTGGGTCGGCCAGCCGTTCCGGGTGGGGCATCAGGCCCAGCACGGTGCGCTCCTCCGACAGGATGCCGGCGATGTTGTCCAGCGAGCCGTTGGGGTTGGCGTCCTCCGTCACCTTACCGGCCGGGTCGCAGTAGCGGAAGACGACGCGGTCCTCGTCCTCCAGCGCGCACTGGGTGGCCAGATCGGCGACATAGTTGCCGTCGTGATGTGCGATGGGGATGCGGATGACCTGCCCGGGCGCGTAGTGGCCGGTGAAGAGGGTGTCCGTGGTTTCGACCCGCAGGTGGACGTCCTTGCAGAGGAACCGCAGGTCGCGGTTGCGCATCAGGGCGCCGGGCAACAGGCCAGTCTCGCACAACACCTGGAAGCCGTTGCAGATGCCCAGCACGGCGACGCCGCGTTCGGCGGCCTTGCGCACTCCCGTCATGGCGGCGGCGTGGGCGGCCATGGCGCCGCAGCGCAGGTAGTCACCGTAGGAGAACCCGCCGGGGACGACGACCAGGTCCAGGTCCTCGGGCAGGGCGGGGTCAGCGTGCCAGTGCATGACAGGCGGGCGGCCGGTGGTCTGCTCCAGGCTGACCGCCACGTCGCGGTCGCAGTTGGAGCCGGGAAAGACGATGACGGCGGACTTCACGGGTCCACCTCGATCCGGTAGGTCTCGATCACGGTGTTGGCCAGCAGTTGGCGGCACATGTCGTCCACGCGGGCGCGCGCGGCCTCGGCGTCGGTGTCGTCCAGGTCGAGGTCGATCACCTTGCCCTGACGGGCCTCCTTCACGCCGTCGAACCCCAGCGAGTGGAGCGCATTGGCGATGGCCTTGCCCTGTGGGTCGAGCACGCCGGGCTTCAGGGTGACATGAACGCGGGCCTTCACGGGCTGGGTCCTCCGGTCATTACAATGGTGGCGGCGCCGACGCGGGATTCCAGAGCGCTTGGCGTGCGTTCTGAATCACGCAAGGCGCCTTCATGATTTAATATCTGAGCAAATCGTCGTCGCGATCCGTTCCGGATCGCTCGGGATTTGCTCTACTGCAACACCGCCGGACCCTGCATGTCGCGGGGGCCGCCCTCGGGCAGGATGCCGAGTCGGCGGGCGACCTCCTGATAGGCCTGCTCGACGCCGCCCATGTCGCGGCGGAAGCGGTCCTTGTCCAGGCGTTCGTTGGTCTTGACGTCCCACAGTCGGCAGTTGTCGGGGCTGATCTCGTCGGCCAGCACCAGGTGCATCTCGTCGGTCTGGTCGTCATAGACGCGACCGAACTCCAGCTTGAAGTCCACCAGCTTCAGCCCGATGCCCAGGAACAGGCCCGACAGGTAGTCGTTGACCCGCAGCGACAGGCTCATCATTTCGTCCAGGTCCTGGATGGTGGCCCAGCCGAAGGCGGTGATGTGCTCCTCGGTGACCATCGGGTCGTTCAGATCGTCGCTCTTGTAGTAGTACTCGACGATGGAGCGCGGCAGCACCGTGCCCTCCTGGATGCCGAAGCGCTTGGACAGCGAGCCGGCGGCGATGTTGCGCACCACGACCTCGATGGGGATGATCTCCACCTCGCGCACCAACTGCTCGCGCATGTTCAGGCGGCGGATGAAGTGCGTCGGCACGCCGATGTCGCCCAGACGCTGCATCAGGAACTCGCTGATGCGGTTGTTCAGCACCCCCTTGCCGGTGATGGTGCCCTTCTTCTGATTGTTGAAGGCGGTGGCGTCGTCCTTGAAGTACTGCACCAGGGTGCCCGGTTCGGGACCCTCGAACAGGACCTTGGCCTTGCCTTCATAGATTTGTCTGCGTCGGGCCATCAGCATCGTCTTGCGGGTTGGGGGCGGAAAACAGGAGCAAGCGCCCGCCACCGGACGGCGACGGGCGCGACAGCCGCACCATAGCGCGGGGCGGTCTTCGTTGAAAGGCGGATATTTGAGGGCGATCCGCCGGACACCCGCTTCAGCTCGCGGCCGCCTGGGGTTCCGCGGTGTCCGGCTCCTTCGGCGGGACATCGTCCGCGCCTTTTGCCGGCGCGGGGGGCGCGGCCTTCTTTTTTTTCCGGGCCTTGGATCCGGCCACCTCGTCCGGCGCCGGCGTGGTTCCCGCGTCCGGTTCGGGCGGCACACCCTCGGCGCCGATGGCCGGGCCGTGATAGTCCGTCACACCCTGCGCCAGCGCGAAACAGGCCAGCCGCACCGCCTTCGGAATGTCGATGACGTCGCCGTCACGCTCGCCCTTTTCGTAATACTGGACGACGCGGCGCTTCAGGCCCAGGGCCTCCGCCGCCTCTTTTTGCGACATGCGCATGACGCCCTTGCGCCAGTGCTTGAAGTCCTTGGGTGTCACGGTCCTCTCTCGCGCAGCATGGCTGCCATCAGCCATTCATTCTGCTGTTATCATGATATGACAGGACACGCAAAGCCGGGATGTGCGCCGTGTCAGCGCTGTTCGGCGCCCAGGGGCACCGGCCGGAACGGCGTGCGGTCGGGCGGGCCGTCGGCGAACCGCATCACCGACGCGGGGCCGTCCACGGCCGGGGCGGGCAGGGCGATCTGGGTGGCGTTGACGGTGGCGAACCCGCTGTCCAGGGCAAAGCACAGGCCGGCGGTCGCCGCCGGTGCGTTGGTGTCGGCGCCCCGGCCCTGAAGCGCCGTCCAGGCCTCCCACCCGTCCGGGGCCGTCGGATCGGGCGGCGGCGCGGCCCGGAAGTGCTGTAGGTTGGCGGCGATGCGCGGGTCGGCCGTATCGTTGGCGTCGAAGGCGGTGATCATCGACAGGCCCTCGTCCAGCGGAATCGCGTTCATCGGCTCGGTGCCGGCGTGGCGCAGCCAGAAGGCGTCCCGGTTGTCGGCGATGATCATGTTGAAAGCCCGATAGGCGTCCGGGTTCAGGTCGGCGAGCGCCCGCGCGGCATCCGCCGCGTCGGCGTGGTCCAACGCCTCCAACACCAGTTCGCCCCGGCTGCGCTTGCCCGCTTGCGGCCCCAGCGTGCCCTTGCGGTTCAGCATCACCGCGACGACGCCGGAGTCGTTCAGCCCCAGCCAGGAGCCGCCCGCAAGGTCGTCGCGCCCGGCGATGATCTCCGGGCGGTCGGGCCAATGGCGTCCGGGGGCCGTCCATGGCCGATCCCGCATCTCGTCGCGGTTCCCGGCCAGGATCAGCGGCCAGGCGTGGTTCGGCCGGCGCAGCACGATGACGGTACACATCAGGGAGGTTCCTTGTTCTTTCTCTATCCTGTCGGGGACGGCCCCGGTTCCGTCTTCCCAACGTGGGGAGGTTCGGCCCGTTCCTCAAATCCCGGTGCGAAAAAGGGGGTAGGCTCGCGCGCGGTGGTGAGGGTATAAGGGCCGCGCTCCGGGAGGATACCTCCGGAACAGGGAGAGGGAGGACCATGAGCGATCCGTTCCAAGAGCGCGAAAAGGCGTTCGAGGCGAAGTACGAACACGACGAAGCCTTGCGGTTCCGAATCATCACCCGTCGTAACAAGCTGCTGGGGCTGTGGGTCGCCGGCGAGGTCGGCATCACCGGCGCGGACGCCGATGCCTATGCCCAAGACCTGATCGAATACGACCTGACCCACGCCGGCAAGACCGACATCGTGGACAAGGTGCGGGCCGATCTGGCGGCGCGCGGGATCGAGATGTCGACTCACCGGCTGGAACTGCGGATCGCCAAGCTGCTGCATGAGGCCGAGGCGCAGGTCAACGCCGAGCTGGTGGGCAAGCCGTCGCACTGACGGCGTCGCTGCGGTCGGCGGGGACGGCGCTTTCTTGACCGGCCCCGGACCGTGCCCTATGTCGAGCCCATGCTGGGCGGGACCGGGTCCGGTCCCGCCGTCGATTCGTGCTCCGTCGTCTCCCTGAGGACACCGCCATGGCCGTTCTGCCCATCGTCGTCGCCCCCGATCCCCGCCTGAAACGGACCGCCGAGCCGGTGGCCACTGTTGACGCTGGGGTCGCCGCCCTGATGGACGACATGCTGGAGACGATGTACGCCGCGCCGGGCATCGGACTCGCGGCCCCGCAGGTGGGGGTGCTTAAGCGGGTCATCGTGGTGGACGTGGCGCGCGAGGGCGAGCCGCCGCAACCGCTGCGCATGGCCAACCCCGAGGTGGTCTGGTCCTCTGAGGAGTCCAATGTCCACGAGGAAGGCTGCCTGTCCCTGCCCGACATGTACGAGGATGTCACCCGGCCGGCCCGGGTGCGGGTGCGCTATCTGGATCGCGACAATCGCGAACAGGAGATCGAGGCCGACGGCCTGCTGGCCACCTGTGTGCAGCACGAAATCGACCACCTGAACGGCAAGCTGTTCGTCGATTACCTCAGCACCATCAAGCGCGGCATGATTCTGCGCAAGTTGCAGAAGCGCAAGAAGAACGGAGACCTCGCCGCGTGACCCTGCGCGTCGTCTTCATGGGCACGCCGGACTTTGCGGTGCCGGCGTTGCGGGCTGTGGCCGACGCGCACGAGGTCGTCTGTGTCTACACCCAGCCGCCGCGCCCCGCCGGTCGTGGCAAGAAGGAGCGGCCCTCGCCCGTGCATCAGGCCGCCGAGGCGCTGGGTGTGCCGGTGCGTCATCCCGCCACCCTCAAGGACCCGGCCGACCGTGAGGCCTTCGCCGCGCTGGGAGCCGACGTGGCCGTGGTGGCGGCCTACGGGCTGATCCTGCCGCGTCCGGTGCTGGACGCGCCCCGCCTGGGCTGCGTCAACATCCATGCCTCTCTGTTGCCGCGTTGGCGGGGTGCCGCGCCGATCCAGCGGGCCATCATGGCCGGCGACGCCGAAACCGGACTGACCATCATGCGGATGGAGGCCGGCCTCGACACCGGTCCCATGCTGCTGTCGGTGAAGACCCCCATCGGCCCGGACACCACGGCGGGCACCCTGCACGACACGCTGGCCGCGATGGGCGCGCCCTTGATCCTGGAGGCGCTGGACGGGCTGGCGGCCGGGGTATTGACGGCGGTGCCTCAGCCTGTGGACGGGGTGACCTACGCCGCCAAGATCGATAAGGGGGAAAGCCGGATCGACTGGACCCGGCCGGCACCCGATCTGGACCGCCATGTGCGCGGTCTGTCGCCGGTGCCGGGCGCGTTTTTCGAGCACGACGGCGAGCGCGTGCGGGTGCTGGCCGCGACACCAGAGGATGGGCGGGCCGAAACAGCGCCCGGCACGGTGCTGGACGATGCGCCCCGTGTGGCCTGTGCGGACGGCACGGCGTTGCGTCTCGACCGCCTGCAACGCGCCGGCAAGGGGCCGGTGGATGGCGCCGCCTTCCTGCGCGGCCGGCCGTTGCCACCGGGCACGGTTCTGGGGTAGGGACGGCGGCGCCATGCCCCGCTACAAGCTTGTCATCGAATACGACGGTGCGCCCTTCGTCGGTTGGCAGCGTCAGGACAACGGCCCGTCGGTCCAGCAGGCGCTGGAGGAGGCGGCCGAGCGCATCTGCGGCGAGCCGGTGCGCTTCCACGCCGCCGGGCGCACCGATTCGGGCGTGCATGCGCTGGGCATGGTGGCGCATGTGGACCTGCCCAAGACCCTGCCGGACGGCAAGCTGGCCGACGCGCTCAACGCCCACCTGCGGCCGGCGCCTGTCGCGGTGCTGATGGCGGAGGACACAGGCGAAGACTTCCACGCCCGCTTTTCCTGCATCGAGCGCCGCTATCTCTACCGCATCCTGACCCGCCGTGCCGATCCGGCGCTGGACCGGGGTCGGGTGTGGTGGCATGCGCGCTCGCTCGACGCCGACGCCATGCATGCCGCCGCCCAAGTGCTGGTCGGCCATCACGACTTCAGCAGCTTCCGCGCCGCCGAGTGCCAGGCCGACAGTCCGGTCAAGACGCTGGACGACCTGTCCGTCGCCCGGTGCGCCGAAGAGGTGCATGTCACGGCCCGCGCGCGCTCCTTCCTGCATCATCAGGTGCGCAACATGGTGGGCTCGCTGGCGCTGGTCGGGACCGGCAAGTGGTCGGCGGCCGACCTGCGGGCGGCGCTGGAGGCCCGCGATAGAGCCGCCGCCGGGCCCACGGCGCCCGCGTGCGGGCTGTACTTCGTCTCGGCACGGTACGGCGAGGAGTGAGGGGGCGACCTACTCGTCCCCGATGCCGTCCTCGCCGTCCTCGGCGCGGCGGCGCCGGTGCATGGTCAGGCCGACCTCGTCCAGCACCGCCTGATCCTTGCGGGCGCGCTCCTGCTCGGCCCGTTTGTCGCGGGCGTCCTGCGCCAGTTCATAGGTCTTGCGGCGCCGGTACAGTTCGGCCAGGGACTCGCGCGTCGTTTCGATCCGCGCGCGGACATCCGCCAGGGCCTCGGCGAGGTCGGCCTTGCGCTGGCGGTGCGCGGTCAGGAACGCGGGGAAGGTATAGGCCGCCTCCGGGTGCTTGTCGGCCAGCCGCGATTCCCGCGCCAGGGCCTCGTCCAGCGCGCGGTCGCGGGCGACCAGATCCGACTCCTCGCGCAACAGCACGCCGATCTGACGGCGCAACTCGTCGATCTCCAGCTTGTTCAGGCGGATGACCGCGTGAAGGTCGCCCTTGGCCATGGCGGATGGACCTCACAGGCCGCGCCGGCTCGGCCACAGCGCCAGCAGGGCCGGCAGCACTCCCAGCGTACACACCAGGGTCAGGCCGATGGCGATGGTCAGCAACACGCCCATGCTGGCCGTGCCGGGGTGGCTCGACGCGGCGATGGACCCGAACGAGCCGATGGTCGTCAGCGCGCTGAAGACGACGGCGCGCGGGGTGCTGCTCGTCATGGCGCGGCCGACGTCGGTTTCGTCGCGCTCGCGCTGAACCAGGTGGATGGCGCTCGCCACCCCCAGCCCGAACAGCAGTGGCAGAACGATCACATTGGCGAAGTTGAACGGCAGGCCAAAGACCGCCGCCGAGGCCACCGTCAGCAGCGCCGCCAGTGCCAGGGGCGCGAACACCAGCAGGATATCGCGGACGCGGCGCAGCGTCACGGCCAGCAGGAGGGTGATGCCCACCAGCGCCAGCCCGGCCGCCTCGGCGAAGGCCCGCAGCACCGTACGTCCGGACTCCCGGATCAGGACGGGGGAGCCGGTGGCCTGTGGGACCTCGGTGCGCACGGCATCGACGAAACGCGCCAACTGGTCCGGATCGCGCGGGTCCAGGGCGGGACGGACCTCGACCCGGGCTTGGCCGTCCGGCGCGAGATAGCGGCCGAGCAGGGCGTCGGGCAGGTCCTCCAATGCGACCGGCCCGGCCATCAGCGAGTCCCGCAGCCGGTCGAGCATCGGCGGCAGGTCGGCGGTCAGACCCTCCGCCACGGTGGCCAGCGCGGTGTCGGTTTCGGTGCGCGCCAGGGTCTCGGCGAGGCGGGTGGCGGCGGCGGCCGTCTCGCCTCCAGCGCTGTTCGCCAGCCGCCCCAGCGCGCTCACCAAGTCATCGCGCGCGGCCCGACGCTCCGCCGCGTCCGGCGCGGGCATGGGATCGACCGCCAGCGCCGGCCCCAGGAACAGCGCCAGATCCTGGATCGCCATCAACTTTTCGGCTTGGTCCCGGGGCACCAGATCGCGGGCGGTGATCGCGCTGTCGACCTCCGGCAGGGCTCCGACCCGTTCGGCGACGGCCTCGGCGGCGTCCAGGTCGGCGGCCAGAATGTCCATGGTGTAGGGCGTAACCCGGGAGTCCTCCAGCAGGTCAAACAACGTGGCAACGGACTCGGTGTCGGGATCGCGCAGGTTCAACGGATCGAAGTCGAAGCGCGCGCCCGGCACCAGCGCCGCCGCGCCAATGCCCAGGGCCAGCGCCGCCAGGGCCACCGTCCGTGCGCGCTGGCGCAACCCGGACTCCAGGTGGCCGGCCAACCGGCCGAGCGTGCCGTCGGAGCTTGTGCCGCGCCCCGGTCGAGCCGGCAGCAGGGCCAGGATGGCGGGCGGCAGCGTCAGGTTGGCGATGAAGGCCACCGCCATGCCCATTCCGGAGATCAGGCCAAGCTGCGCCAGCCCCCGGTAATCCGTGGGCAAGAAGGACAGGAAGGCGATGGCGGCGGTCACCGCGCACAGGGCCAGGGCCGGGCCGACGCCGCGCGCCGCCTCGGCTAGGGCGGCGGTGTTGTCGGCGCCCCGGTCGCGTCCTTCCTTGTAGCGCAGGGCGAAGTGGATGCCGAAATCCACCGACAGGCCGATGAACAGCACCGCGAACGCCACCGAGATCAGGTTCAGGGTGCCCACGACCGCCGCCGCCAGACCGGCCGTCCAGCATAGTCCCGCGAGCAAGGTGATCACCGTGGCCAGGATCAGGCGCGGCGAGCGCAGGCCCAGGATGAGCAACGTGACCACGGCGGTCAGGGTGATGGCGCCGGCGATGTCCATGCCGGTCTGAACGCTCTTGAGTTCCTCGGTTTCCATGGCGGCGGCGCCGGTCAGGCGCACGGTCACGCCGGCCTCTGGGGTCAGTCCCAGATCCCGGGCGGTGGCGCGCACGGCCTTCATGGCCTCGCCGGCGGGAGAGAGCCCGGTCAGGTCCCGCTTGGGCTTGGCCAGGATGATGCGACGGTCGGTGTTCGTGGGCAGGTCGGCGGCGGGCTCGATCAGATCCCGCCAGTCCAGCCGGGCGGGGACGTCTGACAGCCGGGCCTCGGCGGTGTCGGCCATCCGGTCCAGCACTGCCGCCAGCGGCAGGGCCTGACCGGATCCGCCGCCCGCCTCGGCCAGCCCGTCGGCGACGGTGCCCATCAGGTGCGCGAGTCCGCGCAAGGAAGGGTCGGCCGCGAGCGGTCCCAGCAGGGGTTGGGCCTCGGCCAGGGTATCGGAGACGCCGTAAAGATCGTCCAGTGGCAGGAACAGCAGGCCGTTGCGGCGGAAGAATGGATCGCCCGCCACATCGGAGACGAACGCCAGCAGATCCATGCGTTGGCTCAGCGCGTCGCCCAGCCGCGCGGCGGCCTCGTCGGTCATGGCCGCCGTCCGGCCCTCCACCACGATGACCAGTTCGCCGCCGAAGCGGGGGAACGCCTCCTTCAGCGCGCGGTCTTGCTGCTGGAACGGCAACGCGGGGTCCAGCATGGTCGAGGTGTCGGTCGAGACACCGATGCGCGTCGCCGCCAGCCAAAGGGACAACACGGTCAGCAGCAGGGCCACCGTCAGCACCGCCCAGGGGTGGCGGCGCGCGGTCTCCACCCAGCCGGCGAGCAGGCGCGCCGTCATGTCACGAACCCGTTGTCGCGGAACCAGGTTACCGCGTCGGCGATGGCCTGATCGGCGGGCCGGGCGTCGTATCCCAGATCGCGCCGGGCCTTGGCGCTGGAAAAGAACATGCGCTTGCGCGCCATGCGCAGGCCATCGACGGTGGCGAACGGCTCCTTGCCGGTCACCCGGGCGATGCCCTCCGCGATATGGGCAAAGGGCAGGATCAGTCCGTGCGGCAGGCTCACCCGGGGCGGTTTGCGGCCCATCAGGCGGGCCACCACGGCCAGGATCTCGGCCAGGGTCATGTCCTCGCCGCCCAGAATATAGCGTTCACCCACGGCGCCCCGGTCGAAGGCGAGCAGGTGCCCGGCGGCGACGTCGTCCACATGGGCGATGTTCAGCCCGGTATCGACGAACGCCGGCATGCGGCCGCAGGCGGCCTCGACGATCACGCGGCCCGTCGGGGTCGGCTTGATATCGCGCGGCCCGATGGGGGTGGAGGGGTTGACGATCACCACCGGCGCGCCCTCGGTCTCGATCAGCCGGCGCACGGCCTGCTCGGCCCGGAACTTGGAGCCCTTGTAGGCCCCGATCATGTCGGCCTCGGTCGTGGGCGTGTCCTCGTCGGCCGGAGCGCCGTCGGCGTGGGGCTTCAGCACGGCGACGGAGCTGGTGTAGACGGCGCGCCGCGCACCCGCCTCCAGAGCCGCCCGGATGACGTTCAGCGAGCCCTGAACGTTGGCCGTCTCCATGGCCTCCGGATCGGGAATCCACAGGCGGTAGTCGGCGGCCACGTGGTACAGCGCGTCCACACCCCGCGTGGCGGCCTTCAGAGACGCGGGATCGGTCAGGTCGCCCTCGGCGATCTCGACGTCGAGGCCGGCCAGATTGCGCCGGTCACTGCCGGGCCGCGCCAGACAGCGCACCGCCTCGCCGCGTGCGAGCAGGGCGCGCGCGACGGCGGTTCCGACGAAACCGGTGCCTCCGGTGACCAGCGTTGGCATGGCGGTTTGATCCTCAACAGAAATCATTGCGGCCATGCGTACCGCTCCGGCCGCGTTCGGACAAGGGGTGGGCCAGTGTTGCGAATCCGTCTCAGGCGATAATCCCTCGACCGATTGGGGTGACCGCATCCTTGCATCGCCCCCGCGCGGATCGCTAGATAGGGGACAAATCAAGCTCTTGATCAAGGATCCAGCTCGTGGATGAGACCCACGCCCCTTCCGCTTCGACCGCGCCGTCGGATGGCATCCATACCTCGGCGCACGAAATGCCGACCCGACTGCGGGTCATTCTGGCCAGTCCGCGCGGCTTCTGTGCTGGTGTCGAGCGGGCCATCGAGATCGTCGAGCGCGCGCTGGAGATCTATGGCCCGCCGGTCTACGTGCGGCACGAGATCGTGCACAACAAGCATGTGGTCGAGACCTTGCGCGCCCAGGGTGCCGTCTTCGTCGAGGAACTGGACGAAATTCCCGACGGCGCCATGACCGTCTTCAGCGCGCATGGGGTGCCGCAGGCGGTGGTCAAGGAAGCCGGTCGGCGCGCCCTGCCGGTGATCGACGCCACGTGCCCCCTGGTCTCCAAGGTGCATCGGGAGGGCCAGAATCTTGCCCGCAAGGGCCGCGAGGTCATCATGATCGGCCATGCCGGCCATCCGGAGGTCGAGGGTACGCGCGGGCAGGTGCCCGGCGGTGTCCACCTCGTCAGCAAGGTCGAGGACGTGGAGAGCCTTCAGGTGCGCGATCCCGACATGGTCGGCTATGTGACCCAAACCACGCTGTCTGTGGACGACACCAAGGACGTCATCGACGCGCTCAAGACGCGGTTTCCCAACATCCAGGGGCCGGACGTCAAGGACATCTGTTACGCCACACAGAACCGTCAGACGGCGGTGCGCGAGCTGGCCCGGCAAGTGGACCTGCTGCTGGTGGTGGGGGCGCGCAACTCCTCGAACTCCAACCGTCTGGCGGAGATCGGCATCACCATGGGTGTGCCGAGCCATCTGATCGACGATGCCACAATGGTTCAGGACGAATGGTTCAGAGGGGTGTCCGTGGTCGGTGTGACCGCCGGGGCTTCGGCACCGGAACGTCTGGTCCGCGATCTCATCGCGCGCATCGACCAGGTGGCGCCGTCGAGCGTGGAACACCTTCAGGGTATCAAGGAAAACATGCAGTTCAAGCTGCCGCGCGTGCTGGCCGATGCCATGGCGGAGCGCGGCATTCAGCCGGACTCGGATCGGGACCGTCACGATCTGCATGTAGCGTGACGGTGTGACGGCAGGTCCGGTCAAATCATTTCAGTGAGGTAAGGTCGTGGGCGTTCCCCTGATCCAGCAAGTCCGCGTCGGCACGTATTTGATGAAACAGCGTCTGCGCGGCAATCGGCGCTATCCGCTGGTGCTGATGCTGGAACCGCTGTTCCGCTGCAATCTGGCGTGCCCGGGGTGCGGCAAGATCGACTATCCGGACAGCATTCTGAACAAGCGCCTGTCGGTCGCCGAGTGTGTCGAGGCCGCCGAGGAATGCGGCGCGCCCGTCGTCTCCATCGCCGGCGGTGAGCCGTTGCTGCACCGGGAGATCAAGCAGATCGTCGACGAACTGACGAAACGCAAGAAGTTCGTCTACCTGTGCACCAATGCCATGCTGCTGATGAAGCGGATGGACGACTTCACGCCCAGCCCGTACCTGAGCTTCTCGATCCACCTCGACGGCGACCGCGAGCATCACGACAAGGCGGTGGACCAGACGGGCGTGTTCGACAAGGCGACGGCGGCCATCCGCGAGGCGCGGCGGCGCGGCTTCCGGGTGACCTGCAACACCACGCTGTTCGAGGGCGTGGATGTCGAGCGGGTGGCGGGCTTCGTGTCGTTCGCCACCGATGAGCTGGGTGTGGAGGGTGTGACCATCGCGCCCGGGTTCGCCTATGAGCGGGCGCCGATGAAACAGGTGTTCCTGAACCGTCAGCGCACCAAGCAGCTCTTCCGCGATCTGTTTGCGCGGGGCAAGGGCAAGGGCTGGCGTTGGAACCAGTCCAGCCTGTACCTGGACTTCCTGGCCGGCAACCAGACCTATCAGTGCACGCCGTGGGGCAACCCGACGCGCAATGTGTTCGGTTGGCAGCGCCCCTGCTATCTGTTGAACGAGGGTTCGGTCGGTACCTTCCGGGAATTGATGGAAACGACCGACTGGGACAGCTACGGCACCGGTCGCTACGAGAAGTGCGCCAACTGCATGATGCACTGCGGCTACGAGGCGACGGCGGTCGAGGATACGGTGCGCCGGCCGTGGAAGGCGCTCAAGGTGGCGTTGCAGGGCATTCGAACCGACGGGCCGATGGCGCCCGAGGTCTCGTTCGAGGGGCAGCGCCCGGCGCAATGGGTGTTCGACGATCTGGTGCGCCAGCAGATGAGCCGGACCGACGCCGCCATGGCCGAGCGCGAGGCGGCGCGAGCGGCCAGTCACGTTCGGCGTAAGGCGGATCAGGACGCGGCCTGAGCCGGGAAGGCGCTTGGCCGAGCGTTCAATTGCTTCCCCATCATTGTTGCATCAATTATCCAACCCCGCCATCAGACGGTCGGGGTTGGCTTGCCCGCTGGTGCTCGTTCTGGCATTGATGGCTGGCGTTCGCATGTATTGCTAGATACAGCGAACGGCACATTGCAGGGTGATACAGAATTCATTATATTTGGTGAGTCTGGATGCGGATCACGGTCGAGTTCTACGAAACGCCAATGGACTGGCCGCGCGATGAGGGCCGCTTCATGGACGACATGATCCGGATCATCGAGACAGGCGATCGTCACGAAAGAAACCGGGCCTACGAATTGGTTTTTGATGATCTGCTTGGGCTGGAAGGGAAGACGTACGACGCGTTTCTTGACCATCTCGTCGGATACACCGTCTGGCGATGGTTCGATGACGTGCCCGTATACCAGACACCAGGAGAGCCTGGTGCGCTTTTCGCGCCGGTGGAAGAGCAAGACGAAGATGGAACGGTGCGGGTTGTGATCCATGCGCTCGGCTGGTTTCGTCGGTTATCGAGGGCCGATGAGGAAATTGAAGATCAGTTGAAGCACCTGATCCATCGGCGGTGCCTATCACTCGGTCTTTGCGAAGGTGATACACATGGCGGACTCTAGTGTTCGAACAAAGTCTGAGCGGTTGACCGCCCTTCCCCGACGGAAGCGTCGGGAGGCCCGTGGGGCGTCGGCTATGGACTTGATCGTCGAACTCGAACGGGACCATCCCGATCTGGCGGCTGAAGCCCCCATCTCCAGCGTCGCCCTGGAAATCGGTGAGATGGTTCGGGAGAAGCGTCTGGTGGCGGGGATGTCGCAACGCGAGCTCGCTGAGGCCGCCGGCTTGCACCAGTCGGCCATCAGCGCCATGGAACGCGGCGACGGCAAGGACGGACCGACATATCGCAAGTTGCGGGCAATTGCCGAGGCGCTTGGCATGCGGTTGGAGTTTGTTCCGCGTGACCAATGGCCCTTTTCTTCATATTTCTGTGGGCTCATGCATTCGCGGGCATTTCGACCTGACATTAACAAGGAAATGGAACGAATATCTGAGATGCTGGAGCTACCTTTCCGCTATCGGCAAGAACTTAAAAGCATCGCGGAACAGGTAAATATACTGTCAAAAAAGACGGATGATGTGCTTGCCGCAATGGACGAGGAAAACTTGCCGATAATGAAGACGGGAGGTCGTTGATTGATCGACGGCATGGCCGCGACAGAGGTCGCCGGAGGGGTGTTGGGCCTCTTGGGGTCGATCGTCCTCGCCATCCCAGCCCTGATGGATCTGAACAACCGCCGATTCTGGGACCAACTTCACCGTCTGAACGCTATTAAGGGCGCCTCGAACGACGACGTTGAGGCCCTGCGTCGTCTGCTCCTCGACGATCTCCTGGGCGGGCATCGCCTGCACGCAAGATGCACAGTGGGCGGTGGGGCCTTGCTCGCGGTGGCGTTTCTGTGCTTGGCCGCCGCCGGAACGGCGCGGTTGATCGCTGGATAGCGGAAGCGGCACGCGGCCTGAGTCCCGACGCCACAATGGGTGCGTCGCGCGGTCATCGGTGGCATAGTGGGCGGCCCCGGACCTCTGTGGTCGCAGAACGGACCCGCCCGACGTGACACCGACCCCTCGTTTCGCTACCCGTCTCCTGGTCGGCCACGGCGGCCTTGCCCTGATCTGTGTGGCGCTCGGCGTCGCGCTGCTGCTTTATCAATCCTGGCAGGATCGGCAGCGAGAACGTCTCGTCGATGACGCGCTGCCCCGGTTTTCCGACATGCTGGTGGTCAGCCGCCTGGGAGACGCCCTGGCCGAAATGGCCGGGGCCCTGGCCATCGTCGGGGAAGCGGGCGACCGGGCCGCCGTAAAGGACCGCATGGAGCGGACCCGTGCCGAATTGACGGTTCGTCTCGACGCTCTGGGCGAGACCAAGCTTGAAGCGGTGACGCGGGACCGTCTGGAAGCGGCGGTTTCGGATCTGACCGAGGCGCTTGAAACCCTTGACGCGCTGGTTCTCCGTCGGCTCAGTCTGGCCGATGAATCGGCGGCGTTGAATGCGCGACTGGGCCTGATCGGGGATTTTCTGCCCGATCTGGAACGGGCGTTTTTGTCCGGGCGGCGGCCGGACGCTCTGGATGCGATCATTGACGCGGATGATCTGCCGTTTCCACCGGGACCCAGTGGGTCCGGCGCGGCGACGGCCGTGCGGGGGTGGGCGCGCAACGCCCAGGTGACGGTGGGGATGATGCTGGCGGCATCGGGTGCGGGCGATACGTCGGAACTGGAATATCTTGTGGTCCGCGCCGACGAATCCCTGCGTCGTGCGGCCGCCTCGATCCGCAATGCGGATCGGGCCGCCATTCCGGTCCTGGAAGCCGTCCAGGCCGAACTCGCGGCGCTTGCGAAGGGCGTGGACGGGGCCGACAGCGTGTTTCGCATGCGCCGCCAGCATCTGACCATGACCCAGAATCTGCCCGCCGTGCTGTCCCGCAGTCGGCAGGCGTCCGATCACCTGACGGCGGCGGTGACCCAAATCATTGCGGACCTAGAGCAGGCGCTGGCGGTGCGTGCGCTCGACCAGGACCGAATCGTGCCGGTGTGGCGCAGCGGGGTCCTTGCGATGGTCGTGGCCGGCCTGGGGTGTCTGTTGTGGTCCGGGCTTGTGCTGTGGGAGGACGGGGTTCGGCGCGTTCGTCGGATGACGCGCGCGGTATTGGCGGCGCGGGACGACACCCCGTTGACGCTCGCTGAGCCGGAAACGCCCGCCGACGACCTTGGGCTTCTGGCGCAGGCCGTCGGCGCGCTGGACGCCGAACGGCGGCGGATGGCGCGGGCGCACCGTGAGGGCGCCGACCGTTTGGCCGCGGTGCTGGCGGATGCGTCCGGGGGGCTGCTGGTTCTGAGCGCCGATGGGCGTATTGAGGATGCCAACGCCGCCGCCGGCGATCTTCTGGGGCGCGCGGTGGAGGATCTGTTCGGGCGCCCGGCGGAAGAGGTGCTGGCGGACTCGGCGCGCGGGTCCTTGGCCGACGCCCTGAAACAGGCTCGGGCGCGTCCGGGGACGGCGGTCTTCGCCGGGCCGCTGACGCTGGCCGGGGAGGGGCGCGGCGCGGCGCGGACGGCGCGCCTTGCCGTATCGGCGCCTTCGGCCGATGCCCCGGCCACGACCTGCTTGATCGTCCGCATCGACCCGTCGGACACCGCGCCGGTCGGCTCGGACGCGGCGAGCGAGGAGAGACTGACAGATGCTTCCTGAGGCGGCGACGTTCGATGATCTGGCGGATCGGTTCCGGTGGACCGTGCCGGATCGCTATTCCATTGCCGTGGATGTCTGCGACCGGCATTGCAGGGGCGCGGACTCGGGCAAGGCTGCCGCCATCATCGAGGAATTGGCGGACGGAACGATCCGCCGCCATTCCTTCGCCGATCTGCGTCGGGCGTCAAGCCGGCTGGCCAACGCGCTGGCCGGCCGTGGCGTAAAGGCCGGGGATCGCGTCGCCGTTCTGCTGGGCCAGCAATGGGAAACGGCGGTGGCGCATGTGGCGGCGTGGCGCCTGGGGGCCATCTCGGTGCCGCTGTTCACGCTGTTCGGTCTGGATGCCCTATCGTACCGGCTGGCGGACAGCGGTGCCCGGGCGCTGGTGACCGACGCCGCCCAGGCCGAGCGCATCGACGGGCTGTTGCCCGATCTGCCGGACCTCGCGACCATCGTTTGCTTGGGGGCGGGATCGTCGGACGTCTCCGATTCAGGTCAACGCTTGGTTTCCTGGGACGCCGTTCTGGCCGCCGCCTCGGAAGACCATACGCCGGTGGACACGGCGGCGGACGATCCGGCGATCATCATCTACACCTCGGGGACGACCGGAAAGCCGAAGGGCGCGCTGCACGCCCATCGTGTGCTGCTCGGACACCTGCCGGGGGTGGAACTGCCGCAGCGCCTGTTCCCCAAGCCGGGCGACCTGTTCTGGACGCCGGCGGACTGGGCCTGGATCGGCGGCCTGATCGATGTGCTGCTGCCCTCGCTGCACCATGGCGTTCCGGTGCTGGCGCATCGCGGTGCCAAGTTCGACCCGGAGGAGGCGTTCGCGCTGATGGCGCGGCATCGGGTGCGCAATGTCTTCCTGCCGCCGACGGCGCTGAAGATGCTGCGGCAGGTGCCGGACCCGGGCCGCTTTGGTTGCGACCTGCGCTCGGTGGGCTCGGGCGGCGAGACCCTGGGCGCGGGTCTGCTGGACTGGGGCCGCGACGCGCTGGGGGTGACCATCAACGAGTTTTACGGTCAGACCGAGTGTAATCTCATCGTGTCCAACTGCGCCGACCTGTTTCCGGTGCGGCCGGGATCCATGGGACGGCCGGTGCCGGGGCACACGGTGGCGGTGATTGATCCCGAGACGGGCGCGCCCGTGGCAGCAGGTGCGTTGGGGCCCATTGCCGTGCGCCGGCCCGATCCGGTGATGTTCCTGGGCTACTGGAACAACCCGGAGGCGACGGCGGCCAAGTTCGTGGGCGACTGGCTGCTGACCGGCGACACCGGGCGTATGGACGAGGATGGGTACGTGTGGTTCGTGGGCCGTGACGACGACGTGATTACCTCCGCCGGCTATCGCATCGGCCCGGGCGAGGTCGAGGACTGCCTGCTGAAGCATCCTGCGGTGGCCATGGTCGCCGTCGTCGGCGTGCCCGACCCCGACCGCACGGAGATCGTGAAAGCCTTCGTGGTGCCGGTCGAGGGGGCGGTCGAGGGCCATGGCGGCGAGGCGGCCCTGACCCGCGCCTTGCAGGACTTCGCCAAGGCGCACCACGCCGCCCACGCCTATCCGCGCCGCATCGCCTTCGTCGACAGCCTGCCGATGACCACGACGGGCAAGATCGTGCGCAGGGACCTGCGGGCGCGGGGGTAGGAGACCGGGGCCGAGCGGGCAGGCTGCCCGCGTTCCGTTCGACGGTCGTCACGGACCGGGCGGACCCGTGGCCCGCCCGGCTGACACGAGGCGCGCTCGCGTCCGGTTGCGCGCGCCCTTACTTCTCGACGCAGGCGCTGTTCTCGCACTTCAGGTCGGCCCCGCAATCGTCATTCGTCATGCAGGGCGCGCCGACCCATTCACTGACCTGGATGCCGCGATCGGCCGGCGTCAGGGTGGGGCTGGTGCTGGCATTGACCCCAGTGCTGGCGGGCGGCGTCAGGGAAGCCAGGGTGATGCAGTCTCCGCCCAGGGCCGGGGTGGCGGCGAACAGGGCGCAACCCGCGAGGGCCACGGCAAAACGCTTGGTCATGAAAACGATCCTTGTGTTCTTGTCTTGGTTTCGGTCGGTCCGCGCTGACAGGGTGCGACGATACTGGCCAAATATGACCGAGGCAATTCCGGTTTTCAATTAAAGAGCTGATATACGTGCATGATTTTCTCTCTAAAAGATAGTACTACTTTATCCTTTGTGGGTATGGCGCGTGTGAGGTCCTGGCGCCCGGCCCGGTTCGGGAACCGAGAGCGCGTGAGCTGTGCCCCGACGCCGAGTCCCCGGTGTCCGCCGTGGCTCAAAGAACCGTGCCGCAGTCCGTAGGGGTCACTTTCCCGTGATCGGAAGACGTGCCACGCCCGGTGCCGAAGGCGTCTCTTCGGTTCTTGAGTCCAGAGTCAATATAAGGGTATAATTATTTGATTCATATAATGTTTTCTGTATACTTGGAGCGCTGGCGGAACCCCGCCGCGTTGGGGCGACTCGGGGCTAGACCATCGATATGGTTGACGCGGCCGTCTCAAATCAGCAGGGTGCGGTCATCTTGCGCGTCAGATGTCCGCGATCGCCCGCCAGGAGGAGCCTGTGGTTTGACTCCCCTGCGGGCGTGTCCGTGGGTGCCCGATGAAGGGCCGGAAGCGTGATCCGGGACGACGACGCGCCACGTCAGTGTTGGCGAAGACGACGAGGTAGGCGACAGATGCGAAATCTCAAGTGGGCGGCCCTGCTGTGCGGGCTGGTGACGATGTCGGGACCGGCTGCGGCGGCGCAGGGAACCGAGTCCTGCAATGTGGTCGGTGTGTACGGGACCATTGCCCTGGTGGTCTGCCCCGACGCGGATACGGATGCGGAGTTTATCGCCGCCGGACAGGAGGCATGCCAGTCGATTGCGGTGCGCAACGTCTGCAACGCTTGGATCTGGCGCAGCCAGGACCGCGCCGCCCGCGTCCTGCCGATGGAGAATCATCAACTCGACAGCGTCACGGCGCTGTGGATCAATCGTCAGGGCCAACTCAAGGTGTGCGCCCGTGACGGCTGCTACGCGGGGCAGCGATAACCGTGACGACGCTTCGCGCCCGACACGGGCGCGGCCGTAGGGTGTCACCGGTGATCGGATCGCGTGGTGGCTGACCTCGGGACAGTCGCAAAGGGGCGGGCGCGTATTGGGCCCCGCCCTTTTTCCGTGACCGAGGGACCGCCTGAGCCCTGACGGCAACCGCCCTCCTCCCTGACGCTGTGACCGTGCCCTGCGTGGCCGAGCGGTCGCTTCGACAGGGCTTCGTCGGTGACGGTGCTGGGAGACCTTCCGGATCAGGTCATGGCGATGGCGCGGGGGGCCGACAGCCTGCGCCCCGGGGGGCTGCTGTCCGTGGCGACGGACCGGGTCTTTGATCCTCACGTCCAGTCCTTGCGGCGGGTGACAGACCTCGCGTGCGGGGCCGGTCTCGAACGGACAACGGTCCCCAGGGGGGCGTTCGCCTACACCGGTAGAAAGAGAAATCGGGACGCGTTCGGGACATGTTGTAGGGCAGCTGCCCTACAGCCAGCCGCCCTACAGGTGCGAACGATTTAACCGGAAACCGCATCACTTCGTTCGGCCTGATTCGCCGGCGTCATGACGGACGGAAGATGGCCCTGTTGGCCCGACCTGTTCGGGCGGTCAGCGCGATTCGGACGCGGCGTCCGGCGTTTTGGCCGTACCGTTGCCGCCGTTCGGGTTGGTCGGCGCCACCTGCTCGGTGCGTTGGGACGCGCGATCAGCCATCAGGTGGTCGAGCTTGCGCTGCATCTCGGCCATCTGCGCCTTCATGGTCTGGACGTCGTCGTCGGTCTCGGCATCGGTCATGGGCGAGGTGGTGCCCGTCGGTAGGGGCGGGAAGCCGGGCATACGGTTCGCCCCTTCAAAGGGCGAGAACATCTTCATGGCGCTTTCGAAAAAGGCCATGTTCTGTTTGTTCAGGTCGTCCATGTTCTGCACGGGGAACAGCCCGTCGAAGGCGTTCTGCATGACCTGACGCATGTTCTCCTGATTGCGGGCGAACGCCTGCATGGAGTGTTCCAGGTATTGGGGCACGACGCCCCCGAGGGAATCGCCGTAGAAGCTGATGACGTGGCGCAAGAAGCTGATGGGCAGCATGTTCTGCCCGTTCTTGCCTTCCTCCTCGACGATGATCTGGGTCAGGACGGAGCGGGTGATGTCCTCGCCGGTCTTGGCGTCGTAGACGACGAAGTCGGTGTGCTCCTTCACCATCTGACTGAGCAGGTCCAGCGTGACGTAGCTGCTGGTCGCCGTATTGTACAGGCGACGGTTGGCGTACTTCTTGATGATGATCGGGTCGTTTTCGTTCCGCCTAGCCCGACCCGTACCAACCTTCTCCGTCATACCGCTCCTGCCTCCGGTTCCTGCGCGTCGCCGGTCCCGCGCGCCACATGGCCTGCGGGATGCATCACCCAAGCCCGGCATGCGGTTCAGTATCGCAGCCGAGTCCTAAGGGTCAGTTTCCGGGTTCCCGCCCCGCAATGCAACACCATATTGCCGAATCATTGTGCAGGGCAGCGCGGGCGTTTCGCAGCCTACCCACATCGGTCCTGCGGTTTTGGAGTGGGTGACAACGTCCCCGGCGCGTGGGTATAGTGCGCGCATGACGGATCATCCTCCCGACCTTCAGGCGCTGGCCCGCCGGTATCTAGACCTGTGGCAGGAACAGCTGGGGTCCATGGCTCGGGACCCGGCCGTTTCCGAAGCGCTGGCGCGGTCGTTCTCGCTCATGACCCAGGGACTGGCCGACGCGGTGAACCCCCCGCAGGGCCCGTCCGCAACCGCCGCCTCCGAGCAGACCGGGGAGGGCCATGCAGACCCCGAGCCCACAGTCGCCGCCAACGCCAACGCCAACGCCAACGCCAACGCCGCCGACGCGTCCCGGGCCGCGTCCGCTGGCCGTGCATCTGGCCACGCAGGGCCAGTTGATGATGACATGGCCGCTCGGGTTGAGCGCCTGGAACAGCGCGTCGCCCTTCTCGAAGCCGCGCTCGGCGGACTGCTCTCCGGGGCCGGACGGCCCAAGGGCTGATCCCGACCCGCTGTGCGATCTGCTTGAAAAGGCCCGCGACGCCGGGGTCGAGCCGGGGGCGTTCGTGCGCGCGGTCGACGCGGAGGCGCGCCGACGTCTTGGCGCCTTTCTGGACGGGGTCGAGGGCTACCGGTCGCACGACTATCATCGTGCCGGGCTTGACCCCCCGCCCGTGTGGCGTCAGGGGTCCACGGTGCTGCGCGACTTCTCCGACACGCCCGCGGAGCCGGAACGACGCGCCCGCGCCCGCGTGGGACCGCCCATCTTGCTGGTGCCGTCGCTGATCAACCGGGGCTACATCCTCAATCTCAGCCAGCGCCGGGCCTTCGCGCCCTATCTCGCATGGCGTGGGTTGCGCCCGATTCTGGTGGACTGGGGGGCACCGGGCGCGGCGGAACGAGAGTTCACCCTGACCGACTATGTGGCGCGGTTGGAGGCTGCGCTGGAATTCGTCCGCGAGACCACGGGGCGGGCGCCGATTCTGCTGGGCTATTGTATGGGCGGCCTGCTGTCGCTGGCGTTGGCGCAACGGCGGCAGGCGGTTCTGGCCGGTCTGGTCCTGCTGGCCACGCCATGGGACTTCCACGCCGACCGCGCCGCCGCCCAGGGACGTCTGGCCACCGCGCTGGCGCCGTGGATCGACCCCGTGCTGGAGGTGCACGAGAATCTGCCGGTGGACCTGTTGCAGGCCGCCTTCGCGACCATCGACCCGCCGTCCATCGGGCGCAAGTTCCGCGGCTTCGCTAACCTTGGTCCGCGCAGTGCGGCGGCGCGGCATTTCGTGGCCATGGAGGACTGGCTGAACGACGGTGTGCCGCTGGCCGGTGCGGTGGCCAGCGAGACCCTGCGCGGCTGGTACGGCGACAATACGACGGCGCGCGGCCGGTGGTGCGTGGACGGCGAGCCGGTTCGACCCGAATCCGTTACCATTCCGGCCTTTGTTGTCGTGCCGCAACGGGATAGGATCGTGCCGGCCGTCTCCGCGCGGGCGCTGGCCCGGGCACTGCCCCGGGCCGAGGTCCGCGAGCCGCTGCTGGGCCATGTGGGCATGATCACGGGGCGCCGGGCGGTGGCGTTGGTGCACGATCCCCTCGTGCGCTGGGCCTTGAAGACCACCCGGGGAAAGGCCTAGGTGGAAACTACGGTTTTCGTAGCCGCTTTGTCTCTTTATAACCAATGCCCAAGAGTGGTGTGCGTGATCCATCCCGACGCGGTCGCCCGGTGGTTCGGCTCTAGAAGCCGACGGGTAAGGGGCTCACCGGCCCGGTGGGGATAGCGGTGCCCGGTATCGCGGGGGCGCGCACCACAGGGGAGGAACAACAGGAGAGTTAAACCATGACCGATGTCGTGATTGCCGGTGCCGCGCGCACCGCTGTCGGCACCTTCAACGGGGCGCTGGCTTCGGTGCACGCGCATGACCTCAGCAAGGTCGTCATCCAGGAGGTGCTGAAACGCGCAAAGGTGGAACCCACCGAGGTGTCCGAGGTTATCCTGGGCCAGATCCTGACCGGCGACACCGGCCAGAACCCGGCCCGTCAGGCCTCCGTCAACGCCGGCATCCCGGTGGAGGTGACGGCCTACGGGATCAACCAGCTCTGCGGCTCGGGCCTGCGCACGGTCGCGCTCGGCTACCAGTCCATCATGATGGGCGACCATGACATCGTCGTCGCCGGTGGCCACGAGAGCATGAGTAAGGCGCCGCACCTCGCGCACATGCGCGACGGCACCCGCATGGGCTCGCTGGAGTTGAAGGACAGCCTTCTGCGCGACGGCCTGTTCGATGTCTTCAACGGCTATCACATGGGCGTGACCGCCGAGAACATCGCCCAGCGCTGGCAGATCACCCGTGACGAGCAGGACGAGTTCGCCGCCGGCTCGCAGAACAAGGCCGAAGCGGCCATCAAGGCCGGTCGCTTCAAGGACGAGATCGTTCCCTATGTCATCAAGACCCGCAAGGGCGAGACTGTCTTCGACACCGACGAGCACCCCAAGGAAGGTGTGACCAAGGAGGGCCTTGCCAAGCTGCGCCCGGCTTTCAATAAGGAAGGCACGGTCACCGCCGGCAACGCCAGCGGCATCAACGACGGCGCGGCCGCCGTGGTGCTGATGAAGGACAGCGAGGCCGCCAAACGCGGGGTAACCCCGCTGGCGCGCATCGTCTCCTGGGCGACCTGCGGCGTTGAGCCGGAGATCATGGGCACAGGCCCCATTCCGGCCACTCGCAAGGCGCTGGAAAAGGCCGGCTGGACGCACGAGGACCTCGATCTGATCGAGGCCAACGAGGCATTCGCCGCCCAGGCCATCTCCGTCAACCGTGAACTCGGTTGGGACACCAGCAAGGTGAACGTCAACGGCGGCGCCATCGCCCTGGGCCACCCCATCGGCGCGTCGGGCGCGCGCATCCTGGTGTCGCTGCTGTACGAGATGCAGAAGCGCGACGCGAAGAAGGGTCTTGCCACCCTGTGCATCGGCGGCGGCATGGGAATCGCCATGTGTGTGGAGCGGTGATGCAGAACCTGATGCGGATCTGACGGGATTTCGTCATCCGCGAACGAGCAAAGGGCGGCCTTGTGAGGGGCCGCCCTTTGTCGTGGGAGCATCCGTTGGCTGGTTGACTCGACACGTGAGCGCGCCACTTACGAATGGGACGCAGTCGCGGTCCGGTGCCAATCAAAACAGACGCCCAGGGAGATTCCTCCATGCTCGATGATCTCCAGCTTGACCGCCGCGTGGTGCTGAAGGGGCTGGCCAGTGCCTCGTTCGCCGCCGTGCTGGCCGATCCCATTCTGGCGCGCGCGGCCGCCGACTCGACCGAGACCGTCTCCCTGACGCTGCCGTCCGGCCGGACCGTTTCCGCCGCGCTGGCGCTGCCGGAGACGCTGCCGGCGCCGACGGTCATGCTGATCCACGAGTGGTGGGGGCTGAACGATCAGATCCGGGCCACGGCGCGGGAATTCGCCCGCGAGGGCTATGTTGCTCTGGCCATCGACCTGATGGGCGGATCGGTGGCCACCACGCCGGAGCAGGCCCGCGCCCAAACCCAGGCCGTGGATGGGGGCGAAGCGACGGAGACCTGCACCGCCTGGATGGACTGGTTGCGTAAGCACGAGCACGGTAGCGGGAAACTCGCCACCGTCGGCTGGTGCTTCGGGGGCGGCTGGTCGCTCAATGCCTCGCTGGCGGCACCGGCCGACGCCACGGTGATCTACTACGGCCGCCTGGTGCAGGAACCGGGTCCGCTGGAGGCACTGGCCGGGCCGGTGCTGGGGCACTTCGGCACCCGCGACCAGTACATCAACGCCGACATGGTCGGGGGATTCGAGCGCGCCATGGCCGCTGCCGACAAGGCGGACAGCCTGACGGTGCACTGGTACGAGGCCGACCACGCCTTCGCCAATCCGTCCGGCGGGCGCTACGACGAGGAAGATGCCGAGTTGGCCTGGGCGCGCACCCTGGCCTTCTTCGCCGAGACCCTGAAGGGATAGAGCGTTAACCCGACGCCGACGCCGAGGCCGGTTCCGCCTTGACCAGCGTGGCCACGAAGGCATAGCCGCCGTACAGCGGCGTGACCGTGACCTCCGCCCGGCCCTCGGCCTGGGTCCCCCACAGGAAGGTGACCAGTTCCGGCCGGAACTGGACGTGGAACAGGCCCAGCCACCAGAACAGCACGGCGCGGAACCAGCGCGGCAGGTCGGACTGGTCGCCGAAATCGACGATGTGGATGCGCCCGCCTGGACGCACCACGTCCAGCGCGTGCTCGACCGATTCGTGCCACATCGGGATCATCGACAGGCTGTAGGAGAACACGACGTGGTCCAGCGGCCCGTCGAGCTCGAACAGCGTGGCCGCATCGAAGTCCTGCGCCAGCCCGCGCGCCAGCTTGACCCGCTCGGCCAGTCCGTTGCGCGCCAGCTTGTCGTTGGCCGTCTTCAGCATCTCGGCGCTGGCGTCCAGGCCCAGAAGGTGCGCGTTGGGATAGCGTGTGGCCATCTTGACCAGATTACGGGCGGTGCCGCAGCCGACCTCGCACACGGTTTCGCCGTCGGCGGCGCCGATGTCGTCAATGACCTTGTCGCGGCCCAGCAGGAAGTATTTCCGGGTGATGTCGTAGATGTGGCGCTGCGGCCGATAGATCCGGTCCATCAGGGTATGAGCGTCCATGGGGCATGCCTTTTTTTGTTTTTTGGCGCCGGCGCGCGGTCAGCGCGCGCGGATGTACAGATGGAAGCCGCCGTAGATGGAGGCGCGGTCGCGCCGCGTCATATCGCGGCAGTACTGGACGTCGTGATCCCAAACCGACAGCAAATCCGGCGAGAGCGCGGTGGTCAGCGGGCTTTCCGTTCCTGCCGTACGGAAGATCACGCGCGCGCCGGGCCGCGCCGTGCGTACGATCTGTGCCCACAGATCGTTGAGCTGGGTCGCATTCATCCAGTCCTGGGCGTCCAGCAGCACGTAGCCGTCCAGGCTCTCGGCCGGCTGATCGGCCAGCCAGTGGGTCATCGAGGCGTGGTGGACATGCACCCGGTCGGACAGGTCGCGCAGGCGCTCGTAATTCTCGCGGCGCAGGTAACGGGGCACCGCCTTTCGGTAGTGCCGGTCATAGCCCCGTCCGAAGGCTTGCCACGCGAAATAGTTTTCCTCGATCGGGAAGTCGCAGGCGAGCCGTTCCAACCGGTCTCGCAACAGCCCCGGGATGTCGCCGTCGGAGGCCGTCATCAGGGCGTCGAACTGGGCCGGGGGAATGCCCAGGCCATACAGCGACACCGGCATGCCGCACATGGCACGCACCAGCTTTTTTTCGAACAGCGGCGAGATGGTGGCGTCGAACACGGCCTTCTGTTCCTCCGGCGTGCGCACCGCCAGCAGAACACGCGGATTCATGCCGTGGGCGCGGGCCAGCACATGCAGCGACCCGATGAAACGCCCCAGAACGCCAAACTTGTAGATGTTCTTGGTGAAGTAGTTGATACGCCGACCGTGAACCGGGGTCCATCCGGTCCAGTATTTCCGGGTCGTTTCGTCCAGGTGCGGCAGCAGATACTTCGAAAAGGCCCGGGTGTTGGCCCGCTCGTCGGCATGGCCGAAAAAGCGGAAATAGGTCTCGTGGTCGGGAAAGTGCTGCAACGCCGCCAGCTTCAGGTGACTCAGCGCGACATGAGACGGGTTCAGGTCCACACCGTCGATGCGCGCGGGTGCTTCCGTCAGGTAGTTTAGGATGTTGCACCCACCCGAGCAGATGGTGACGATGCGCTTGTCTCCGGTCAGCTGGAGCGCCTCCAGGTCGATCTCCGGATCCTCCCAGATCTGCGGGTACACGAAGCCCTTGAACATCAGGGTGAACAGGCGTTCCAGCGCGCCTTTCTTGGAAATAGGCTTGCTGTTGTGGACGGCCGCGTGCAGCAGGGCGTTCTTTTTCATGAGGTCGGGGTTCCGGGTACCGCGTGGGAAGGCGAAACGACAAGCGCCCGCTGCCGGTGGGTCGGGTCAGCGGGTGGCGCATCCTAATGTCATTTCGTTGTCGGCGGAACCGGTTTCCGACATGAAATTGGGTGTCCTCATTTGGACGGGCGGCACTCTTGACGAAACCTGCGCGTCGGCCGACGGTGCGGGGCAGTTTCCGGCCCGGTCGCGGGCCGTTCCAGCGGGAGCATGCCATGGACTCGACCTCCGCCTATGATCGGCTCAAGGCCCGTTTTGCCCGTCTCGGTCATCTGGGTGACGCGGTGGGGGTGCTGGACTGGGACCTGGCCGCGATGATGCCGGAGGGCGGCGCCGAGGCGCGCGCCGGCCAACTGGCCACGCTGCGATCCATTTCCCACGATCTGCTGACCCTACCGGAGGTCGGGGATTGGCTGGACGCCGCCGAGCGCGATGAGGCGGCCACGCTTGGCGATTGGGACCGCGCCAATCTGCGCGCCATGCGCCGGGAGTGGCGCCACGCTGCGGCGCTCGATTCGGATCTGGTCGAGGCTCATTCCCACGCTTGCTCGGCGTGCGAGATGGTCTGGCGGCGCGCCCGCGCCGAGGATGACTTCGCCGCCGTCCGGGGGCCGCTGGCGACGGTGCTCGACCTGACGCGGGAAATCGCCGTCACCAAGTCCCAGGCGTTCGGGTGCTCGCCCTACGATGCCCTGCTTGATGCCTACGAGCCGGAGGGCTCCCAGGCGGCCATCGCGGCGGTGTTCGACGATCTGGCCGTCGACCTGCCGGGCATTCTGGACGATGCCCTGGCCGCCCAAGGGCCAGCGCCGATCCCGCCCAACGGGCCGTTTCCCGCCGCCCGGCAACGCGCGCTGGCCGTTCGGCTGATGGAGACGGCCGGGTTCGATTTTCATCGCGGCCGGCTGGATACGAGCCTGCATCCCTTCTGCGGCGGGGTGCCCGACGACGTGCGCATCACCACGCGCTACGACGAGTCGGACGCCACCGGGGCCATCATGGGCGTGCTGCACGAGACCGGCCACGCGCTGTACGAACAGGGGCTGCCGGCGGACTGGCGCGATCAGCCGGTCGGTCGCGCGCTCGGCATGAGTGTTCACGAGAGCCAAAGCCTGTTGATGGAGATGCAGGCGTGCCGCTCCCGCGCGTTCCTCACCTACGCCGCGCCGATCATGGCGGACATGTTGGGCGACGGCGGATCGGGGTGGGACACCGAGACGCTGTATCGGCTCTATACCCGGGTCGAGCCGGGGCTGATCCGCGTGGACGCCGACGAGGTGACCTATCCGGCGCATGTCATCCTGCGCTTCCGGCTGGAACGGGCATTGCTTTCGGGCGACCTGACGCTGGGCGATCTGCCCGGCGCGTGGCGCGACGGCATGAGGGACCTGCTGGGCGTGACGGTCCCGGACGACCGCGACGGCTGCCTTCAGGACATCCACTGGTATGACGGCGCCATCGGCTATTTCCCCACCTATACTTTGGGGGCAATGACGGCGGCGCAGCTGTTCCAGGCCGCCGTGCAGGCCGTGCCGTCGATCCCGGACGATCTGGCCCGGGGCGATTTCGGGCCGCTGCTGGGCTGGCTGCGAGAGCACGTCCACGCGTTGGGCTCCAGCGTCACGGCGGCCGAGATGCTGACGCGCGCCACCGGCAAGCCGCTCGACGCCGGCGTGTTCAAGGCGCACCTGCGGCGCCGCTACGTGGACCGGGCGGTGTGACAGCGGAGGCGCTGATCACGCCGCGTGCGGGCGGACCACTGCCGTAATGTGCTTCCCGGCGTTCGCTTCGGTGACCGCCAGATCGTACGCGGTCTGGAGGTTGAGCCAGAGCCGCGCCGACGTGCCGAAGTAGCGCGCCAGCCGCAAGGCCGTGTCCGCTGTGACGGCGCGCTTGCCATGAACGATGTCCGCCATGCGGCTTTGCGGGACGTCGATGGCGCGGGCCAGCGCCGCGACAGACACGCCAATGGTCTTCAGTTCATCGGCCAGGATCTCCCCGGGATGGATCGCCGGCAAACGAACCGCATCAATGATCATCGACGATTTCGACGTCATGGGCTTCTCCCTCTTCGAACCGGAAACAGATCCGCCACTGCCAATTGATGCGGATGCTGTATTGGCCCTTGCGGTTCCCATGAAGGGCTTCGAATCGATTCGATGGCAACCGCATCAAATCCTCAAGGCAGCTTGCTTCATTAAGAAGAGCCATCCGGCGCTGCGCTTGCCGTTCGAAGGCGCGAAACTCCTTGACCGATTGGCCCAGGAGAAACCGTGCGGTGCGCTTGTCGGCAGCGGACTTGATCATGTCATTAGGATATCCAGGATTCGGTAACCGTCAAGCGGATAGACGATGGTGTTCCCCGCACCGTATCCACCGCCGTTGAACCCCCGCCGTCGCGTCGCTACCTTCGGCCCAACGTATACGGTTCCGAATGGCCCGCATGGCCCACATGAAAGGACGCCCGCGCGATGAAGTTCACCGGCACTAAGACCTACGTGGCCACCGAGGATCTGGCGGTGGCCGTCAACGCCGCCGTCACCTTGCAGCGCCCCCTCCTGGTCAAGGGCGAGCCCGGCACCGGCAAGACCGTGCTGGCGCAGGAGGTGGCCGACGCGCTTGGCCTGCCCCTGATCGCGTGGCACATCAAGTCCACCACCAAGGCCCAGCATGGCCTGTACGAGTACGACGCGGTTTCCCGGCTGCGCGATTCCCAGTTGGGTGACGAGCGGGTTCACGACATCCGCAACTACATCAAGCGCGGCCGCATGTGGGACGCCTTCACCCACGACGGCGGCGCGGTTCTGCTGATCGACGAGATTGACAAGGCCGACATCGAGTTTCCCAACGACCTGCTGCTGGAACTCGATCGCATGGAGTTCCACGTCCATGAAACCGGCGAGACCGTGCGCGCGGAAACCCGGCCCGTGGTTATCATCACGTCGAACAACGAAAAGGAACTGCCGGACGCCTTCCTGCGCCGCTGCTTCTTCCACTACATCAAGTTCCCCGACACGGAGACGATGCAGGAGATCATCGACGTCCATTTCCCGGACATCAAAACCAATCTGGTGCGCGATGCCCTGGGCGTATTCTATGACGTGCGCGAGGTGCCGGGGCTCAAGAAGAAGCCTTCCACCAGTGAGTTGCTGGACTGGATCAAGCTGTTGATGTCCGACGACGTCTCGGCGGAGGCGCTACGCTCCAACGACGTCAAGCATGTGCTGCCGCCGCTGCACGGCGCGCTCTTGAAGAACGAGCAGGACGTCCACCTGCTGCAACGCCTCGCCTTCCTCGCCAAGCGCGAGCGGCGGTAGGGCAGCTCAATACGCATACTCCAGGAACAGCGGATCAACGCTGCCGTTCCAGCGGCCGTGGAACGACTCCAGGTGCTCCTCCGCCGGGCAGCGGCCGGTCTCGGCGATCTCCGTTAGCACGTCCAGGAAGCAGGTCTCGTCGCGGCCCTGGCTGTTGAGCCGGGCCCGGCGGGCCAGCCCGCGCCGCGCGATGTCCAGGACCTCCAGCGCCACGTCTCCCAGGGTGCCGGCGCGGAACGGTGTGTGTAGCGCCTGCACCGGCACCTGTTCGCGCAGGGTGGCGATTTCGTCGGGTGTCCAGCGGCGGATGAGCTGGCCGACCTCGTCGAGCGCCGTCGTGTCGTACAGCAGGCCGACCCAGAACGCCGGCAAGGCGCAGATGCGGCTCCACGGGCCGCCGTCGGTGCCGCGCATCTCCAGGTAGGTCTTCAGCCGCACCTCGGGGAAGGCGGTGGTGACGTGGTCGGCCCAATCGCCGATGGTCGGGCGCTCACCCGGCAGCGCGGGCAGGCGGCCGTCCAGGAAGTCACGGAACGACTGGCCGGCGGCGTCGATGTACTGGCCGTCGCGGTGGACGAAGTACATGGGCACGTCGAGCATGTAATCGACGTAGCGTTCGAACCCCATGCCCGTCTCGAACGCGAACGGCAGGGTGCCGCAGCGGTCGGGGTCGGTGTCGGTCCAGATGTGGCTGCGGTAGCTGAGGAAGCCGTTGGGCCGGCCCTCGGTGAACGGGCTGTTGGCCCACAGCGCGGTGGCCAGCGGTTGCAGAGCGAGCCCGGCGCGGATCTTACGCACCATGTCGGCCTCGCTCTCGAAATCCAGGTTCACCTGCACGGTGCAGGTGCGCAGCATCATGTCCAGGCCGAGCGTGCCCCGGGTGGGCATGTGGCGGCGCATGATGGCGTAGCGACCCTTGGGCATCCAGGGAATCTCGGCGCGCGGCCATTTGGGATTGAAGCCCAGGCCGATCAAACCGATCCCCAGTTCGGAGCACACGGTCTTGAGGTTGAGGTGGTGACCGGTGGTCTCGGCGCAGGTCTGGTGGATGGTCTCCAGCGGGGCGCCGGAGAGTTCGAGCTGGCCGCCGGGTTCCAGGGTGACGCTGCCGCCGGTGGGGCAGGACAGGGCGATCAGCGTGCCCGCTTCCTCGACCGGTCTCCAGCCATAGGCCTTCAGCCCCTCCAGCAGGTCGCGGATGCCGGGTCCCTCCGTGCCGCCCTCGTAGGGCAGGGGGCGCAGGTCGCGCAGCGTGAAGGCGAGCTTCTCGTGTTCGGTGCCGATGCGCCATTGCTCCGGCGGCTTGCATCCGGCCTCGAACCAGGCGACCAGATCGGCTTTGCTCTCCACGGGCTGGGCATTGGGCTTGGACGGCGCGGACATGATGGGAGAACTCCGGGGTGGACTCAGCGCCAATCGCCGGCCACGGCCTGCCACAGCGTCAGGCCGGCGATGGCGGCCGTTTCGGCGCGCAACACCCGGGGACCCAGGCGCACACAGGTAACAAACGGCAGATGCCGCAGCACGTCAAGCTCCGGGCCGGCCAGTCCGCCCTCGGGACCGACCAGCAACGCGGCCGGCCCGCCGGCGTGAGAGGCGAACGCGGTGGCGGCGGGAATGGCCTCGCCGTGTTCCGCCAGCACGAAAAGGGTCCGGTCGGCCGGCCAGTCCTCGGCAAGACGTGCCAGGGGCAGGGGGTCGGTGACCGCCGGCACGTCCAAGCGCCGGCACTGCTCGGCGGCCTCGATGGCCAGCGCGCGCAGGCGGGCGGCATTGACACGGGCCGCCGTCGTCAGCCGGGTGGTGACCGGTTGAAGGCGGGAAACGCCCAGTTCAGTGGCCTTCTCGGCCAGTATGTCCACCGGCCCGCGTTTCAAGGGGGCGAACAGCAGCCACGGGCCGTTCTGCCCGCCGGTTGGCTGCGGTCGCAGCCGATCCCGGCAAACGGCCGTGGCGTGGGCCTTGGCGACGGAGTCCAGCGCGGCCCGCCATTCGCCGTCGCGGCCATTGAACAGGATCACGGCATCGCCCGGGGTGCGTCGCATAACGCTACGCAGGTAGTGCGCCTGGGGCGCCGAAAGGGTAACGCGCCCGTCCTCGGACAGGTCGGCGTCGTCCACATAGAGCCGGGGGGCTCCGGCCGGCGGCGGCGCGGCGGCGGTCGTGACGGGGTCGTTGGTGGTCATCGCTGGGTCAGACGGGGCGGGTCGGGCGGGTCATTGAATCACGCAATGCGTTCTAATTATTTGATGTTGAAGCAAATCGTCGTCGCGATCCGTTCCGGATCGCTCGGGATTTGCTCTAGGGGTTTGCGCCGGTGCCGTCCGGCAGGCTGCGCACGGCAAGCACGGCCTTGTTGGTCCCCGCGTCCGTCCGATCAAACGCCAGCATGGAGCCGGTGGCAAGGGCAATGCGCTGGGCGACGGACAACTGGAACAATCCGCTCTGGTTTTCCGACCGGTGCGCGTCGATGTTCAGCGGCTGTCCGGACAGCAGGCGAATGCGGATGGGATAGGGCAATTGCGGGCCAGCGTCCTCGATCATGAACAGGACCATGTCGGACACGTCGGCGCGGATCTGGGCCGACAGAGTCACGGGCGTGCCACCGGCGCTGTTCGCCAGGGCAAAGCGTGTCAGGGCGGCGACGGCCTGCTTGATCAGGAATGGATCGAACCGGCCCCGCGGGTGGTCGGGTAGGGAACGTACCTCCAATGGGCTGCCATGGTTGGGGTACAGCGCGATCATCAGGCTGGCCACCTCGACCAGAACGTCCTGCACTTCAACAAGTCTCGGGCGCGGGGTCAGGTCGGTCAGGGTGTCGCCCATTGCGGCAAGGCTCTGGTCCAGAATGTGGCTCAGTTCGCGCCCGGCGGTCTCGATGTGCTGGAAATACTGTGTCACGGGATCGTCGGGCAGGCGCGGCCGTACGCGAGCCGCCGCCAACTCGCTGAAGCCCAGGATGGCGTTCAAGGGGGTGCGGACCTCGTGCGACAGGCTGGCGATGACGCCGGCGCTCATGTTCGGGACCGGAGCGCCGTCCAGCATCGATTCAAGCGACTCCTGATCCCGGACAAGCACGTCGACGCAGAACAGGCGTGGCCTACCCGACTCGTCCGGCAGCGAGAGGTGATTGGAATGAACCTCGATCCGGTGGCCGTCGCGATGCTTCAGGCGGATTTCGCCGCCGCGCGGCGGGGGACCTCCGCCAAGCCAAGCGTTGATCTCCCGGATCACCGCGTCGCGAAGCTGGTCCGGGATGATCAGATCCTCTAGGCGCTGTCCAAGGGCCTCGGCGCGGGAATAGCCGTACAGCGCCTCGCTGGCGTCGTTCCAGTAGAAGACGCGCCGTTCGGCGTCGTATCCCTGGATGGCGATGCTCTCGAGAGCGTCGAGAAGGGTTATCGGTTCATCCGTCATGGCTTGGCGTCGGCACTGGAAGGTGTGGGGCGTGGAGTGGCGGAAAGGTTTTTGAGGGGAGCTGTAGGTCCACACTCCCGTGTCCAATCGTCTCGCGTTTGGCTCTGGTGCGCAACGACCTTGTCCGCAGCGTGGAATCTCCCAGAAAGTCAGCGAAACACTATGGATCCTCGTGACCTTTGCGGTGGTGGTGCGAGGGGGCGATGCGCTCACGTCTTCGGTCAAAGGGCGCCGGTTGGTTGACGCGGGCGGCTGGGGGGCACAAGCTGTGATCCGGCCAGCGTCGGCCGGGTCGCGAACGGATGTCCGCCATGTCCTTGCCCCGTCCTCCGCGTCCGCGCGCGATCATTGATCGGCGGGCGTTGACGGTACAGCTTGAACACCTGACCGACCTCGTCAGCGAGGGGCGGCCGGAAGGGGTGCGCGCGGCCCGCGCCGACATACTGGCCGCGGCGAAGGACGCGCTGTCCCGGGGGCGCGAGGAAATTCGCCGCCGCTTCGAGGGTGAGGGCGGCAGCGGGGCCGCGTTGTGTGCCGGCAACACCTATCTGATGGACCAGATCGTGCGGGTGTTGCATGACGTGACGGTCACGCACCTGTTTCCGAAGCAGAGCCGGACCACCGGTGAGAAGCTCTGCATCATGGCCGTTGGCGGCTATGGGCGCGGCGAGATGCTGCCGTTTTCGGACATCGACCTGCTGTTTCTGCTGCCCTACCGCGCCACGCCGTACACCGAGCAGGTCGTCGAGAGCATTCTGTACGTTATGTGGGACCTGGGGCTGAAGGTGGGGCACTCGACGCGGTCGGTGGACGAATGCCTGCGCCAGGCCCGCGCCGACCTGACGATCCGCACCGCCATGCTGGAGGCGCGCTATATCTGGGGCGAAAGGGCGTTGGCCCAGGAGTTGACCCACAAGCTCTATGCCAAGGTCGTGGCCGGAACGGGGCCGGAGTTTCTTGAGGCCAAGATGGCCGAGCGCGACAAGCGTCACGAGAAGATGGGGGACTCCCGCTACGTGCTGGAACCCAACATCAAGGAGGGCAAGGGCGGGCTGCGCGATCTGCACACGCTGTTCTGGATCGCGCGCTATCTGTACCGGGTCTCCGACATGGACGAACTTGTCGAAACCGGCGTGCTGACCGCCAGCGCCGCGGCCAAGTTCTCCCGGGCGCGGGCCTTTCTGTGGACGGTGCGGGCGCATCTGCACTACATCAGCGGGCGCGCCGAGGAACGTGTGACCTTCGACGTACAGCCGCGCATCGCCGAGCGCATGGGCTATCGGGACCGGCCCGCCGCGCGCGGGGTCGAGCGCTTCATGAAGCACTATTTCCTGGTCGCCCGCGATGTCGGCAACCTGACCCGGATCTTCCTGTCGGTGCTGGAGGCGCAACAGAAGCGCCGGCCCATGCTGTCCGTGCCTGGGTTCGTGATGCGCCGACGGAATCTAAACGGGTTCGTGCTCGACGGTGACCGGCTGGCGGTACCTCGCCCCAGGACGTTCGCGGACGATCCGCCCGCCCTGCTGCGTCTCTTTCTGGTCGCCCACGACCACGGTTTGAGCATCCACCCCGATACGCTGCGCCTGGTGACCGAGAACCTGTCGCGCCTGAAGGGGCTGCGGGACGATCCCGACGCCAACGCCGTGTTCATGGACCTGCTGACCCACCGCAAGGAGCCGGACACCATCCTGCGCCAGATGAGCGAGGCCGGCGTGTTCGGCCGCTTCATGCCCGATTTCGAGCGTGTTACGGCGCAGATGCAGTACGACATGTACCACGTCTATACCACGGACGAGCACACCATCCGGGCCATCGGTGTCCTGAGCCGGATCGAGAGCGGCGCCTTGGCCGAGCGCCTGCCTGTGGCGACCAAGGTGGTCCATAAGGCCCATTCGCGCCGGGCGCTTTATGTGTCGGTTCTGCTGCACGACATCGCCAAGGGGCGGGGCGGCGATCATTCGGTGCTGGGCGCCGAGGTGGCGCGGGAGGTGTGTCCGCGTCTGGGGCTGTCCGACGAGGAAACCGATACCGTCGCTTGGTTGGTGCTGCGTCACCTGGACATGAGCCGGGTGGCCTTCCGCCGCGATGTGGACGACCGCAAGACCATCGAGGACTTCGCCGCCCTGGTGCAGTCGCCGGAGCGGCTCATGCTGCTGTTGGTGCTGACCTGTGCCGATATCATGGCTGTGGGTCCGGGAATCTGGAACAATTGGAAAGCAGCTCTGCTGCGGGAGCTGTATTACCGGACCGAGGAGTTTCTGATCGGCAATCCGTCAACGGTCTCTCAGGATCGTCGCGTCGAGCGGGCCAAGCAGGCCCTGCGGGAGGCCTTGAGCGACCTACCTCCGGATTGGGTCGAGGAGCATCTGTCGCGGGGCTATCCGGGCTACTGGTTGAGCTGTGATACCACCATGCAGGAGCGCCACGCCCGGATGATCCATGGCGCCGAAGGCTCGGCCGCGGGCGCGGGCCCGGGCGTGACGGTCGATACGCGGGTGGACGCGGGACGGGGGGTGACGGAGGTGGTCGTTCATACTCCCGATCATGCCGGCCTGTTCAGCGAGATCGCTGGCGGGATCGCGCTGGCGGGCGGTTCCATCGTTGATGCCAAGATCTTCACCCTGACCGACAGCATGGTCCTGGATACCTTTACGGTTCAGTCGGCGGAGGGCGACGCGCTGGACCAACCCCACCGTCTGGATCGGTTGCGGGAGACCGTCGTCAAGGCCGTGGGCGGAACCCTGGATCTGCGTGGCGAACTGGCCCGCAAGTCCCGCAAGCTACCGGCGCGGGCCAAGGCGTTTTCCGTGCCGCCCCGTGTCATCATTCACGAGGAGGCCTCCAAGACCCATACCGTGATCGAGGTCAACGGTCGTGACCGGCCCGGGTTCCTGTATGCCGTCACGTCGGCGCTGACACATCTGAACGTTCAGATCGCCAGCGCCCGCGTCAATACCTACGGGGAGCGTGTGGTCGACGTGTTCTATCTCAAGGATTTGTGTGGGATGAAGATCGATCATCCGGGCAGGCTGCGGGAGATTCGGCGTGTGCTGACACAGGCGGTGGCGTTGCAGGCGCTGGAAAGTGAACACGGCTCGGCGGTGGCGCGGGATGCCGAACGCAAGGCGACCCGGGCGGCGGAGTAGGGGTGACCCCAACCAGCTTCGTCGTATGGACGATCAGGGATGAAACCATCGGAGATGGATTGCGGTGCAAGAACAAATTCAGGACAATGAAGATCTTGCGGAAATTATTATAAAGACAAATGCAAGCATTATTGTTCCGACCTATAAAGAGGTTGAAAACATTCCCCTGATGATCGAGCGGATCGACTGGTTGAGGCAAAGCCTGGGTGTCGATCTTGAGTTGATATTCATGGACGACGACAGCCGGGACGGAAGCGTTGAGGCGGTTGAGCGGGCAGGGTACGACTGGGTTCGGATCATCGTCCGCACCGAAAACCGGGGGCTGAGCCCGTCGGTCATTGAGGGATTTCGTGCTGCCCGGCATCCGATCCTGGTGTGCATGGATTGCGACCTCAGTCATCCCCCGGAAGCGATCCCACAGATGATTCTGGCCTTGGGATCGGGACAGCAGTTTGTGATCGGATCGCGCTATGTGCCGGGGGGCTCCACGGACGATGATTGGGGGCTGTTCCGGTGGCTGAACAGCACCGTCGCCACACTGCTCGCGCGGCCCCTGACCGCGGTGCGCGATCCCATGTCAGGCTTTTTCGCGTTGCGGAAGGCGGATTTCGACCGGGCGAAAGACCTGAACCCCGTCGGTTACAAGATCGGACTTGAACTCATCGTCAAGTGCGGGTTCGAGAACGTCGCGGAGGTTCCAATTCACTTCGCCGACCGGCTTCACGGTGAGAGCAAATTGAGCTTGAAGGAGCAACTGAAGTACATCAGGCATTTGCGTCGTCTTTACATTCATCAGTTCGGGAATGCGATGCACTTCCTTCAGTTCATGGTCGTGGGGGCCTCCGGTGTTGTTGTCAACCTGACTGTGTTGACGATTCTGTTGATGCTGGGGGTTGCCGATTCGGGTGCGCTTGCGGGGGGCATTCTGGTCAGTCTGGTGTCCAACTTCCTGCTCAATCGGCGGTTCACGTTCAGTTATGCCCGAGACAACGCGATCCTGCCCCAGTTCCTTGGATTTCTCGGCGCATCGGCCGTGGGCATGGTGGTGAACTACGCCGTTGCGCTGTATCTGCGGACCAGCGTGTTGCCCGAGACGCCGACGGCCATTTATGTCGCGGCGCTGACGGGCATCGTGTGCGGGATGATTTTCAACTTCCTGGGCAACCGCTACATCGTGTTCAGGAAGCGGTATGTCGAGAAGTGATACCGCCCGATTTTACACCAGCAGAGACAACGGATCCTCAATGATCGCCTTGAACGCCGCCATGTATTCGGCACCCACGGCGCCGTCGACCGAGCGGTGATCGACCGACAGCGTGCAGCTTATCATGGTGGCCACGGTCAGGGCGCCGTCGCGGACCACGGGGCGCTGCTCGCCCTGACCGACGGCCAGGATGCAGCTTTGCGGCGGGTTGATGATGGCCGAGAACTCCCGGATGCCATACATGCCCAGGTTGGAGATGGAAAACCCGCCGCCCTGGTATTCGTCCGGCTTCAGCTTGCCGTCGCGGGCGCGTGCCGCCAGATCCTTCATTTCATTGGAGAGGGCCGCCAGCCCCTTCTGATCGGCATTGCGGATGATGGGCGTGATCAGCCCCCGGTCGGTGGCCACGGCCACCGAGATGTCCACCGTCTCCAGCCGCAGGATGGCGTCGTCGGTCCACACCGCGTTGGCCGCCGGTACCCGGCGCAGGGCGACGGCGGCGGCCTTGATGATGAGGTCGTTGACCGACAGCCGGTATGCGCCGTCCTTGGCCCGCTCGTTGAGGTGCTTGCGCAGATCCAGCAGGGCGTCGAGCGCGCAATCGATGGTCAGATAGAAATGAGGGACGGTCTGTTTGGACTCGACCAGCCGGCGGCCGATGGCCTTGCGCATCTGGGAGTTCGGGATTTCCTCGTAGGTTTGCCACGGCTGAAGCGACGGCGATGAAGGCGCGGTGGCGGGAGAGGGCACGGTATGGTCGGCCGGTGTGGCGGCGGGGGCCGGCCCTTCCGCCTTTGCCCGTTCGACGTCCGCCTTGACGATGCGCCCGCGCGGCCCGGATCCGGTGAGGGCGCCAAGATCAAGACCGGCGTCGGCGGCCAGTCGGCGGGCCAGGGGACTGGCGAAGAGGCGGGTCCCCGCAGGGGTGGTGTCCATGGCAAAGGTCTCCGTCAACCCCAAACGATTGCGCGCATCGCGGCGCGGGTTCCGGGCGCTGATCCGCCACCAGGGCCGGTGCCGGCCGAGCCGGCGCGCACTCCCGACGTATGGTTGGCCCCACCTTTTTCAAGTGGGGCCCGGAACGTGGCGTCCTTGGCGCATGCTAGCGAACACAGCCGCCGGGGCAACGGCAAACACCGTTGGGGGCGGGAAAGTCTTGTGGCCCGGGCCTGTCGATCCGGCTAGGGTGGCCGCGCCATTTGCCTGTTCCGGACCTGACTTCCATGCCCAGCGTCACGCCGCCCTCTCCCCGAGTCACCATCGTCACCGGAGCTGACGACGGCTATGCGCCGCTGGCTGAGGACTTGATCGCGTCGGTCCGCGCGCATCGGGCACTGGATGGGATCGACCTGTCGCTGATCTCGACCGGGATGAGCCCGCCGGTCTTGGAGCGTCTGCGTCCCCGGGTCGAAAATTTGGCCGACGGCGCCTGGAACATCGGCGCTGCCGGCCGCCGCGCCGGTGACCGCGACTGGCTCATGGCGCGGGTCAACAAGCTGTTCACGCGGGACTACTTCCCCGGCTACGACGTCTATATCTGGATCGACGCGGACGCCTGGGTGTGCGATCCGGCGGCCATCGATTGGCTGCTGGCCGGCGTGCGTCGCGCCCGACTGGCCGTGGGATATGACGACACCCCGACGGGACCGATCCCGGTTGATATTCGGAGCCATGTCGGGGGGCTCGCCCTGGCCCGGACCTACTGCATGAAGCATGCCCGGCGCGCTCGCCTGGGCGCTGATGTGGTCCGGAAACTGGCCCGGGTCCGGCCGTTCAACAACGGGGTTTTCGCGCTGGCGGGTGACGCGCCGCACTGGCCGGCGATCCAGGGGTACATGACGCGCATGGTCCGGCATGGGCGCATCTTCGGGTCCAATCAGATGGCCATCGTCATGGCCGTTCACCTGGATGGCCTGCCCGTCGCCATGATGCCGCACGCCTGCAACTACCTGGATGTTCCGCGTGTCTGCGCGGAGACGGGTGCTTTTGTTGAGGCGGAAATCCCGCACCGCCCGGTTGGCATTCTCCACCTTGCGTCGCGCGATGCCATGCGCGCCGATCCGACACTTGAAATGGACCTGCTGGACACGATGGATCGGCCGGTGCGTCGCTCGTTGCGCTACCGGCCCGAGTATCTGGCGCGGGCGTCCGGGTAGGGGGGGGCGCCTCGACCGGTGACGGTCAGCGCTTGACGGTGCGGTCGAAGAAAACGTCGTCGTCCAGCGCGTCGTTGGTGGGCGGTGGTGCGACGTGTCGGCCGGCTCCATCGTCTCCGTACGGTGCCACGGCAATGACCGTGACGTTGTCCCGGCCGCCGGCCCGCAGCGCCTCGGCGATCAGATCGTCCACCGCCGCCACGCCCTGGTCCCGCAGAAGCCGGGCGATCTCGGTCTCCGGCACCATGCGGGTCAGCCCGTCCGAGCACAGCAACAGCAGGTCGCCTTTTCGCAGCGGTCCGTGCACCGTGGACGGGGCCAGATCCACGGGCGCGCCCAGGGCCTGGGTCACCACGTTGGACAGGGGGTGGGATTCCGCCTCGTGTTCCTGCAGCGAGCCATTGTCGATCATGTCCTGGACGACGCTATGATCGTGCGTGACGCGGCCGAGCTCGCCGTCCCGGAACAGATAACAGCGGGAGTCTCCCACCCACACACAGGCATAATGGTCATCGTGGATCAGCAGCACCACGACCGTCGTGCCCATGGTCTGATCGTCGCCCGCCTCGCGGGCTTCCCAGAGCAGCGCGTCATGAACATCCAGCAGGGTCGCCCGTACGGTCTGCAACAGGTCGAGTCCGGATGTGGGCGCGGGCATGGCGGCCAGCGCCTCGCGCACCATGTTGCTGGCCACGTCGCCGCGGCTGTGTCCGCCCATGCCGTCGGCGACCGCCCACAGACCGATGTCGGGGCGCTCCAGGAAGGCATCCTCGTTCACGCGTCGAACCCGCCCCGTATCAGAGGACGCGATGGACCGGACGCGATATCCGTCAGCACTCATGGGTCCATGATCTCCGCATGATCGGGGGTGTCCAATAGCATGCCCAGGGCACGCCACAGCGGAACCCGTTCCGACAGCATATCGCGGATGAGGTCGATCAGAAGGGCGTGGCACTGGGCCGTATCGGAGATCTTCTCGCCCTTGTGCATCACGACTTCCCCCTTCTCTTTGAAGTATGCCCACAGTTCGGGGACGAGGATTTCGGGCGCCTGTGGCCGCCCGCGCGCCAGCGCATCCAGCACAAGCGCCTCCAGACCGCCCACCGGCTGTTCGCAGCCCAGACGCGGCACCAGGACGGTGGGGCGCGTCTGTAAGCCTCCATCATGCACCGCCTCGACGGCCTGCGCCAAGGCTCGGCGGCAGGCCGCGCGCGTGGTCTCACCCGGTGCGTCAAGACTTGGGATCGCAAGGCCGCCAGACAACATCAGCGCGACGGTTTCCGGGCGATTCTGCTCGGTATTGGCGAAGGGTCCCGCCATCAGAGCGCCCAGGGGCAGGCGTTCTTCCCGCCAGAGGCGTTCGCAGGCTTCGCGGAAGGGGGCCTCCAGATCGATGCGTCCGGCCGGTACGGTCACGCGGTACGTCGCGTCCTCGGGATTGATGCCGGCGGCCAGAAGACATTCATCCAGGGTTCGGTCCCGCGCCCGCTCCGTCAGGCGGCGGGGGCCGCGCACGTAGAGGTCTTTGCGTAGAATCCGTTCCATGAAATAGTCGCGTAACGTCTCCCGCACCGATGAAACAGGAATCTCGTTCAGGGTCTCGTTTTGTTGGGGTTGGAGAAGCAGGGCCGGGAAGTTCTCATAGGGTGTCGCGCTGCCGATGTAGGTCAGGCGGGCCTGTTCCATGTCCCGCGCCACATCGGCGTGATACAGGGCCGACCAATTGGTGTTGGTGTATTCGTGCGCCAGATACGCTGGGTCGGCCTCGTCGAAGGAGTCCAGCAGGCTTTCGATCAGTTTGTTGCCGGCCAGATGCGCGGCGTCGGCAGCGTGCATGGCCTTGATCCGGGTGATCGCCTCGCCCAACCGGTGATCGCTGCGCCCGACCGACAGCGAGGCGGTCTCGTACAGCGCCCGCTGCAACACCGACATCGAGGCGCTGCCCGGAAGCACGTTGTAGGTGATGAAGACCAGCCCCCCCGGGCGCACATGGCGCGCCAGAATGCGCTGGATGGCGAGCCTGACGGACGGGGCCACCCAGGAATAGACGCCGTGGCAGATGACGAGATCGCAGTCGGGCAGGGCCTGCGGGTCGTCCGCGAGATCTGCGAAATCGGCGTCCAGCAGGGTGATGTTGGTCAGCCCCAGATCAGCCGCGCGCTGGCGCGCGGCGGCGATGTGGCTGGGGTTGAAATCCACGCCGACGAAATCGCAGTCGGGATAGGCGGCCGCCGCCGAGATCACCAGGTTGCCATAGCCGCACCCGAGTTCCAGAACCGCGGAGCCGGGCTGCAACGCGGGGATGTCGTAGCCGGCCAGCATGGCCGACAGGCGCAGATAGGCGGGCGCGTACTGGGGATAGGACCGGGTCAGATAGGGCAGGTCGGTCACGTATCCATGCCCGTGTGTCGATCCGCTCATACGCCTGTCCCCGCGCCCGTGTCTGTCACCATCGAACCGTGTCCGCCAGCCGTCACGCGGCCCGCGACCATCCGGTCCAGCCCCGTGCCGCCCAGGCGCCGTCAAGGAACGCCACCGCCTGCGGCACCGGAGGCCACCCGCGTGTCCGCAGGATGCCGCCGCCGACCTGTTCGGAGCCATCGGTCCACCACAGCCCTCCCATACTATCTTCCAGGGGGCCGCCGGCGTCCGTCATCAGCCATGCCAACCCGGTGATGGTCTCGCAGGCCTCGGCGTTGCCCAAGGGCACCCAGACACCGGGACGCGACGACTCTCCGGCCCCGGCGGGATCGTCGGCCGTATCGGGCCAACCCCAGTCGAGGGCCTCCAGGTCGGACATCAGATCATCGGCGTCCAGCGAGTCGGAATCCAGGGCGCGGCAGGCCAGATCCTCCAGTTGGTCCAGCAGGCTCCGGCCATGCCGTAATGCCGTCGCCAGCCTGCGGGGGCCGTCCAGCGGGGCCGTCAGGACCAGGGGGAAGTAACGCCCCACCCGGTCCACGCTGGGCACCATCACCCCCGTCTGCGCCACGCCGGCCACACCGTGCCCCAGGGCGAAGCGCCAGACCGGTCCGGTCAAGTAGGCATCGAGCCACGCCTCCTCCCCCAGGTCGTCGCGCACGGCGGCCATCAGCGCGCTCAACCACCCGTCCCAGGCCGTGGCCAGGGCCGGGCTCATCCCGCGGCGCACGAAGTCGCCGTGCGCCGGCAGCTTGCCGTAAAACCCGAGCCCCGGCATTCAGAGGTCCCCTGGGCACCGGAACGACCGGAGTTCCGGCAGGTTGAACGGATTGGTGACACTGCCCGCCCGGATCTCGAACGTCGCCGACCGCGCGCCGGACGTGAAGACGGCTCGGAAGCGGTCGCCGGTCCCGCCCTGGAGCCGGTGCCCCTGATCGAGCAGGCGGAAGAACCCCCAGGGACCGTTGAACGACTGGATGGATTGGGATCCCGGCAGGTCGGGCTGGAACGACAGCCGGGTCCGCGTGGTGGACCCCGGCCACGTCAGGCGCTGCGTCGAGATCGGACCATGGGCATACCCCACCGTTTGGCCGTCGATTTCCAGGATCACGCTGTTGGCGCTGTTGTCGAGGGCCACGGGTGTGACCTCGAACGAGACGGAAAGCTGCGAGCCGCCGGTCGGGAAGAAGGCATCGCGGATGGCCGCGGCCCGCTCGAACTGGGCCAGGGTGGCCCGCGACAGTCCCAGATCCAGCCCATTGTGTCGACGGCTGCGCCACGGCTTGGACGACATGTCCACATAGGGCAGCAGGTTCTGACGGAAGAACGAGTCGATCATGCCGTTCGGCGCGAACAGACGCGCGAAATCGGCCAGCGCGACCTCATTTCCGGCGCCCGACGCGAACGGATAGCGGCCCTGAATGGCCTCCCGGCAGAAGGGCAGGATCTCGGCGCTCCAGCCCCCGCTCAGGGTTTCGCGCGTGCTGCTGACGGCGACCGTCTGCCCGCCCGATGCGATCTGGGTGAGCCAGCCCGACAGCGGTGCCGGCACCTGTCCGGCCTCGGTCTCCAGCCGGCGAATGGTGTCGACGGCGGCGCCGCCGCCACCGCCACCGCCCCCGGCCGTGAGTGCGGCAAGGTTCCCCCCGCTGTCGGACACGCGTCGAAGCTCGCTGTAGGCTCGGTCAAGCTGATCGATCAGTCCGTCAAGGGGCGGGGAGCCGCCGTCCATGGCCAGGACATAGTCATGGAGCCGGCGGAAGCGGTCGTTGACAAACTGCCCGGGCAGGGTCTGGTCCTGGGCGCCGCCACCGGAAGCGGCACTGCCGCCGCCGCCACCCCCGGCCAAGCCGGAGTCGGAGAAGATGCCGGCTAGCCGCTCGACCGTTGACAGCGCGCCGGAGCCCAGACCCAGGGCCTGGGTGACCTGACGGGCCTGCCCGGCCGCCGACTCCACGGCTTCCGCCTGTTGGCCCGGCGATCCTCCGCCAAGGTTCGACAAATCGGCGATGCCGCCCGTGCCCTGTTCCTCGGGGCGCGCCAGACGGGTCTGGTTGGCGACCTCCGTCAACAGATTGCGCAGCGGCGAGTTGGCCCCGGACAGCAGGCTCAGAACCTCGGTCGCGTCGCCGGCCGTATTGAACGGCACCAGCACGATGTCGCCCAGGAGCGCATCCCACGTCGCGACATAATCGTCCATGTACAACGCGGCGAGGTCCCGCTCCAGGCGGCGGATCTGCTCGTCCTGAAGCGCTTCGTTCTGGCCCAGGACCCAGCTTTCCCCGGCCACTTCGCGCGAGACGTCCACCAGCATCGGCAGGAAGACGGTGTGGAAGCCGGTGTAGGTGTAGAAGCCGTCCACGCCCTCATCCAGATCGGCGCCCGAGCGGCGGGCGAAGACCCGCTGCGCGGACGGTCCGGCGGCGTCGAGAATGCTCCAGTCCGGCAGGGCCTTGGCTTCGCGGCTGTTCTGGATCAGGGCATAGGCCCGTTCGGCGAGGGGCTGGCGCTTCAGGGTTTCGCGGGTGCGCTCGACCAGGGCGCCGTCCAGCGGCATGACCGTGGGCACGCCGTTCATCAGGGCCGCCACATGGGCATCGAGGTCCGCGCGCATGGCCTCGTTGCGCTGTCCGGGATAGCGCTGCCGCGCATCCAGGATCGCCCATTGCCGGAACAGGTTCTCGTCCAGCGGCCCTCTGCCGCCGACCATCAGGTAAAGCTTCAGGAGGCTGTACAGCGTCTCGGTTTCCTGGGCCTCCATCAGCATGTCGCGCAGACGGTAGGTCAGGCGTGGCAGCAGGAGTCCGTCCAGCGCCTTGGCGTAGGCGGCCTGGGTCTGCTGCGCTAGTTTCTCGCCCTGGTACAGGCCGAATCCGGACCCGGTCGGGCGGGGTTCGTCGCGGTGCGCGTAGCCGGTGGGCAGATCGCGCACGGTGGCAAGGGGCGGTATGATCGGCGGCAAGTCGGCGGAGTCCACCACCACCGTGTCCCCGTCGCTTCCCAGAACGGCCTGGACCTGGGTGCGGTAGGTGTCGACTCCGGCGCGAACCCGCTCCATCAGGTCCAGGTTGACCAGAGTGCTCCAGGTCCACAGGCCGACCGCGCCGCCAAGCACAAGGACGGAGGTTGCCAGCGCGGCGATGCGGGTCCATTTCTGGCGCAGTTCGGCGCGGCGGTTGCGGCCCACAAGGCCGGCCTCGCGGAACAGCACCTCGCGCAGCAGGCGGGTCAGGAAGAAGCTGCGGCCTTGTCCCCGGAAGGCACCGAACTTGGCCGGCGGCACGCCAAAGCGCCCGGCCAGCCCGGCCATGACGCGGTCGATGGGCGTGCCGTCCTGCGTGCCGCTGGTGAAGTAGACGCCGCGCAGCAGGATCGGATCCTCATAGCGGCCGGCGCGGAACGCCTCCTCCAGCACCTGCATGACCGGATCGCGCAAAGCCGCGACCTGCAACGGGAATCCGGCGATCAGGCCGGCGCGGGCGTAGTCGTCTTCCTGTTGCAGGCGGTTCAGGCGGCGCTGCTCCAGGCGCTCCATCAGCAGGTCAAGCTCGTCGGGGAACAGGTCCAGCGGATCGGTTCCGGTCCCTGGCTTGCCGGTTTCCGCCGGGAAGGTCATGCCCCAGACCTGGGCGCGCTCGTCGCGCCGCATGTCGGCGAAGAATTCCATGAAGCCGGCCACCAGATCGGCCTTGGTCAGCATGACGTAGACCGGCAGGCGCAGCCCCAGGCGGTCATACAGCTCGGAGATGCGCTTGCGGATGGCCAGGGCGTGAGTGCGACGCTCCGCTTCGGAGACCGTCATGATGTCCGACAGGCTGATGGCCACGATCAGCCCGTTGACCGGCTGGCGCGGCCGGGCCTTGCGCAGAATGCCCAGGAAGCCGTCCCAAGCGGCGGCGTCCACCCCGGCGTCGGAATCCTGGGTGGTGTAGCGGCCAGCCGTGTCCAGCAGCACGGCCTCGTCCGTGAACCACCAGTCGCAGTTACGGGTGCCGCCGGCGCCGGAGACCTTGGCCTTGCCTGGCTCGGTGCCCAACGGAAAGCCCAGACCGGAGTTCATCAGCGCCGTGGTCTTGCCCGACCCAGGCGGGCCGATGATCATGTACCAGGGCAGCTCGTAGAGATAGGCCCGGCCGCTCTTTCCATCCTTCCGGCGCATGCGCTGCAGTTCGCCCAGCGCGGACTGCAGGCCCTTGCGTAGCGATTCCACCTCTGGCCCGGCGTCGGCCGCCGCACCGGTTTCGGCGTTCTCGGCCATGCCTTCGGTCAGCGCCGCCTGCCGCTTCCTCCGGCGCAGGATCCCGACCACCACGAAGCCGGCCCAGATGACCAGCAGGATCAGCGCCCCCAGCAGGCGCGCCGCGACGCCCTCAAGGGGTCTGACGGAGCCGATGGCGACCAGCGGGCCGATGAACCAGATCAGGACGATCAGGAACAGGGTTCCGATCAGTCCAAGGAACCAGCCTCGCGTCAGGATGGAGAGGATCTTGCTCACGGTCGGTATCCGTTTGTCTTCTCGAACCGGCCAACGGGCGCGCGACCATCGCCGCGCGCCCCGGCCTCAGGAACCCTGCTTGACGAGCAGGACATCGGTGCGTCGGTTGGCCTCGCGGCCTTCCGGCGTGCTGTTGTCGGCGATCGGCTCGGTGGCGGCCTTGGCCTCCACGCTCAGGCGATCAGGTTTGTCCAGGTCCGCAGCGATCAGATCCCGGACGGCCTGGGCGCGCGCCAGCGACAGGTCGTAGTTGGACGGGAAGCGCACCGTGCGGATCGGCACGTTGTCGGTGTGGCCCTGGATGATGACCTTGCCGGGTTCGTCATTGAGCGCCAGCCCGACCCGGTTCAGGACGGAGTGGAACCGCTCGCTGACGGTGGCGGAGCCGGACGGGAACATGCCGCGCGCCATCAGCCGCACGGTGATGACCCGCGCGTCCTCAAGCACCGACACCAAGCCGTCCTCGATCTCCTGTTCGAGGAACCCGCTTACGCGCTCGATCTGGCTTTCCTCGGCCACCTCGGGCGGCGGAGGTGGTGTCGGCGGTGGCGGTTCGGTGACCTGTTCGATGACGATGGCGCCGCTGGGCGGAAGACCGGCGAAGGCCCCGTACAGGTCATCGCTCTTGGTGTTGAGCCACCACGAGAAAGCCACGAAGAGCAGAACCAGAAGGGCCGCCGTCGCGCTGGCGATGACCCACACGGGGATCAGCGAGGCGACGGGGCGATGACCCGTTTCGGCGCCGCGCCAGTGCGGCGACAGTTCCTCCGGCGGTTCGCCCCGGATGTCGAGCAAGAGGCGGTACAGGCCGTCGCGCTTGCGCCGGTGCTCGCTGCGGCCGCGGTCCAGCACCCGCAACTCGCCCTCGAAACCGAGCGAGAGGCAGAGGTAAATCAACTCCAGGACACGCCCGTTGCGGCCCGGGTTCTCACTCATCCGATTGAGAAGGCTGTAGAAACGCTTGCCGCCGTAGGCCTCGCCGTGGAAGCACAGGGTCATGCCCTCGCGCGACCAGATCGACCCGCTACCCCACGGCGTGTTCAGGACGATGTCGTCCATGGTGGCCGACAGCACATAGTGCGCGGTGCGGTGCTGGTCCTCGGGCAGGTCCGTCTTCTTCAGCCGGCGGTTGAAGGCCTCGAATTCCTCCATCACCCGATCCCGCAGGGCGTCCGGGTCACGGTGTGTGCCGCCCAGGCGCAGGCGGGCGATCAGGCTGAGCAGGGGCGAGGCGGCGGCAACCACGGGATTGTGACGGGAGCGCTCGGCCAGATCGGCGGCGATGTCTCCCACCGGGGCGGCTGAAGCCGTCCCGCGCGATCCCCCGGACCCGGCGGAGCGCCGGGAGGGTGCCGGATCGGGTTCGTCATCGAACGCGGCCGGCTCTGGCGGGCGCGGTGCCTGTCGGCGACCGGCGGACGGCGCGGGCGCGGCGGGCCGGCCGCCCCCGGTGCCCCCGGGTGACGACCGCCGGGCCGGCGACGGCCGGATCACCGTGCGTTCGATGTCCCCCGGCTCGCTGAACGGATCCTTGTTGTCGTCATCGGCCATCGTTGTCCGCCTTTACCACCATCCGCGCCACCATCCGTGCCATGTCCGCCGTCCCGTCGGTCCCGACGGTTTCTACTGCCGGATCGCCCACAGTTCCATTTCAATGCCGGGGTAATCGCCCCCGATATGAATGCCGATCCCGCCCGACGTTGCCAGCCGGCGCCAGAACTCCCCGGTCTTGTCGAGTTCGAAGTACACGAAGTCGGCGTGATAGGGGATCTGGCGCGGCGCGACCGCCAGCGGGTTGGCGTCCACGCCCGGCAGCGCCGAGTTGACCAGTTGGCGGATGTCCTCCACCGGCCCGATCTTGACCTGATGCGGGAAGTGCCGGCGCAGCACCTCGGGCGAAACATCGGCCTTGACCGCCAGCACGAACACCGCCTGATTGAGCAGGCTGCGGTCGTTGATGGCGGATACCAGAACGCCCGAGCGGGTGGCCCGCAGTTCGAGCTGGATCGCGGTCTGCTCCAGCACCGCGCTGAGCGAGTGGCGCAGGTCGGCGATCACCGGCTCGAAGGTCTCCCGCAAGGCATCATGGCGGTACGGCGGGAACTTTGCCGGGCGGCGCGACTGCGCCGCGAACGTGGACAGTTCACCGGCCATCTCCAGGCACAGCGCATAGAACCGTTCCGGATGGACGTCTCCGCTGGTGGCCCAGTGGGTCAGAAGGGGTTCGTATCGGTTGGTGGCCTGCAACAGCAGGAAATCGGAGATTTCCGCCACACCCTTGGTCCCGGACTGGGACAGGCGGGCGGCCAGGGCCTCGCCCCGGTGGTGCAGCAGACCCTGCAACTCCGTCATCACGGCGAACAGCGGCCGCGCCGCCCGGCACACCAGGGCGGAGGGGATATACTCGTTCTCCAGCTTGACACGTCCGTCGGCGTCAACGCTGGCGACCCGCGCCAAGCCCAGGCTGGCATAACCGGCCCGATCCTCGCCTTCCAGACGGAAGCGCAGACGCTGTCGGCCGACCTGGATGGTCGCGGTCACATCCGATCCGGCGATGTCATCCACCGATTCGTAGTCTTCCGCCATGAAGCGCGCGGTGGCCTCGCCCCGGGCATCAAGCGCCATTTCCGACAGGCCCGGGCGGCGCAGCGGCAGGGTCAGGAAGATCTCGGCCCCCCGGGCCTTTTCCGTGAGTTCCAGGGGAGGCGGCGTGTCGGCCTCGTCGGGGATGGAGAACGGCGTGCCATCGGGCATGACGCCCCGGCACTCGATCACCGCGAAGCGGCCGGTCTCCAGCAATTCGGCATCCACCGACAGCGCGGTGATGCCCCAGGGCGCCGGCATCATGTCGGCGGTGCGGTCGCGCACCAACCCCTCGACGTAGCGATCCGCCTGCTGGAAGTGCTGGGCCCGCAGGAACATGCCCTCGGACCAGACCACCCTGTTACGCCAACCCATGCCGTCCCCCGACCCTGTCCGTGCCGCTTGCCATGTCTCCTCCGTGTCCGGGTCGCGTTGCCTAGCCGGCGTCCGGAGATTCCTCCAGATTCAAATGCGCGCTTGGCGCCGTGCCAGTCGTCAGGGTTACGCCCCGCTGTCCCATCTGAACGGTGATCGCGTTCTGTGTGTTCGGTTGCAGTCGCGCGACGGAGCGCCAGACGGCGTTATCGAGATCGCGATAGGCGGCGACAATACCCACATACGTCTCGCCCGCCTGCGCCGTGCGCTGGATCGACACGCCCTGGCCCGGACGGACGATCATCTGCTGATGGGCGGACAGTTCCTGGCCGAGAGCCGCTTCCGGCTGCTCGGTCAACTGGAAGAAGTCGCCCGACTGAAACGCGGTGGCGGCGCGCAGCCAGTAGACATGCACCTGAACCGGCGCCGGCTGGCCCATGGGATCCATGTTGACGGTGTTGTCCGCGTTGATCGACAGGACAACCGTGGTCGGTGGCGGTGGTGGCGGCGGTGCGCTGGCGCATGCACTCAGCGCGAGGGGGGCGACCAGACCGACGCCCAGCAGTCCAAGAATGCGTCCGGTAACGGACCGGCGCGTCCACCGGCCGGCCTTTCTGATCACGTTCATCACCTTGTCTCCCACCTGTATTCTGTGAGTGCCGGGGATCGTAGCGCTCTCGCGCTGTCCATGCTACACGTCTTTGCTCAACCGTTCGTAGGCTTTGCGGAATTCGCGCTGGAAGCGGCTGTCGAAATCCTCGGTGGCCTCGTCGGCCAGTTCACGATAGTGCGCCTCGTACAGTTCCCAAAGCTTCGCCCGCCGGCCGCCCGACAGCAGGCCGCCCAGTCCCTGCCGACCGGACAGCTTCCCTTCCAGGGTCGCCGGATCGAAGGTCGCGAGCACGGCCTGAATCGCCGCTGCGGAGCCGGCCATGGTGGCCAGTTCGTGGGTGCGCAAATCCTTGAATGCCTCTTCCGTGGCCGCGTGGCCGTCCATGTAGGTCTGGCCGGGTGGTGCCAGCAGGCGCTCCAGGGCCTCGGTCGCGTTGACCGAGAATTTCAGCGCGTTGTTGCCGCGCGCGCGGATCATGGTCTGTTCGGCGCGGATTTCGTTCTTGACCGTGGCCCGGGCCTGGAGCAGGTCGCGCAGCCCCTCGGTCATGGCCACCAACAGGGCACCGGCGGTTTCCATGAGGTCTTCGGGCGAAACGTTCTTCGGCGCGTGATCGAGGTGCGCGCCGCGCAGAAACGCCGCGATCAGAGCCTCACCGCTGGCGTCCGTCGGTCCGGCGCCGGCCGACGGTGGGGGTTCGGCGCGGGCCACCGGGGTCGGGCGGGTCGGGCGCGCGGCCTCGCCGTCGTCCATGGCGAACGGATTCGCCTTTGTATCGGCCGGGCGGGCAGGGGGTGGGTCTGGCGTCGGTGCGGGAGGGCGCGGACGCGCCGGAGGTTCGGCCGCCGGTGCCGGTGTCGGTTGAGGTGGCGGTGGTGCGTCGGCCTCTTGGGTCGGAGGCGGAACCCGGTCGCCGCTGTTCTCTTCGTCGTCAGGGAACGAGCCGGAGATCAACGGCGCGTCGTCGTCATCGTCGTCAAAGGTCGGCGGGGGGATTGGCCGGGATGCCGGCCGGGAGTCCGGCGTCGGCGTCGGCGTCGGCGCTGGTGGTGGCGACGGCTGCCCTCCGGCAATCGGCGCGTCGCCCAGCAGGTCGTCAAAGTCATCCGCGCCGGAGGCCGGCGGCGACGGTGGAGGAGACGATGGCGGCGGTGGTGCGCGGCCGGTTCCGGGTTGCAGCGGCGCGTTCCCCAACAGGTCATCCAGTTCGCTGTCCCAGTCCTTGCTCAGGACCTCGGGGCGCTTCTCGTGCATGATCCGCGGGGTGTGCATGACATCGTGTTCGGCCGGCGTGTGATCGGCCGGGGTGGCGGGCGGACGCGGCGGCGCCTTGGGCCGGATCGGATCGTCGAGCCAGTCGGCGGGTTGGTCCTCGAACGGCGACAGGCCGGCGCCCGTGCTCGAACTCGCGCCGCGCCCTCCGAACCGGCCGCCGTTGCCGTCGTCTCGTTGGCCGCCGATCCAGCCCGGCCCGTCGTCGTCGGCCGACGGCGACTGGGGCGGCGCGCTGCCGGTGCCGTAATAGGTCCGCTCCTCGAACGCGGTCCACGGCTGGGCATCGCGCGCGTATTCCTCCACGTCCTCGCGGTCGATGTCGTCATCAATGCGGGCCAGGAGTTCGTAGTCACCCAGGCGCACGCTGTCGCCCGGCGCCAGTTCAACGGTCTGGCCGCGCCCGACGGGAGCCTGGGCGTTGTTGATGAAGACGCCGTTGGTGCTGGTGTCCGTGAGAACGAAGGCGTCGCCGGTCCAGGCGATCTCGCAGTGCTGTTTCGACAGCAGGCGTTCCGGGTCGGCCAGCACCCAGTCATTGTCCGGGCCACGACCGAGCGTCAGACGGCCGCTTTCCAGGACTTGGGAGGTGCCGGCGGGCGGGCCGCCGGGCAGACCGGAGGACAGGGTCAGTGTCAGTCGCGCGGCCATTGGATCCGTCTCGCGTCAGGCGGGTGAAGATTCAAGGGCGCCATTGCCGCCCCGCGCGATATCGCACCCCTGATCCAGGAGTCGCGCAAGGTGCCGGGACGCCTGGGCGGGATCGGTGCGTACGGCGGCCATGACCACCGCGTTGCCGACGATCTGGGCTGTCAGGGAGTCATCGGGCGGAATGGCCTGAACCTCAGGCGGACTGTCGGGGGGGGCCAGGCTGCCGCTGCTGAAGGCGGCGGCCAGGGCGGCCAACGAGGCCGGGCGGTCTGTTTTGCTCGCGAGGGCGGCCCGGTAACAGGTCAGCCGACGCTCCTCGACCGGTTTGTAGACCCAGGCCTCTGCGGCCTCAAGGCACGCGGTATCCGCCGGGCGCGTCGGCTTGGGATCGGCGGCGATGTCGGCGCGGGACGCCAGACAGGCCCACCATACCGCTTCGCGCTTGGGCAGGGCGAACGCGAGCAGGCGTACGGCGGTGGCGGCCTGATCCTCGGTCCGGGCCAATCGTGTGATGACGGCCTCCGGCGGCGCCTCGGCGAGGGCGTCATGCGCCTCGCCCAGCATGTCCTCGGCCGTCTCCGGCGGCAGGCCGAGATCGCCGGTCCGGGTCGCCTTGACCTTCTTCCATCGTGTCGGGGCCGCCGCCTCGGCCTGGGGTTCGCCGGCCATCGCCTGCCCTCAATCAGTTGATCTTGACGATACCGCCCTGAAGGGTCAGCACGCCGTTGCCCTTGACGGTGGTCATGACGGCCTCGACGTTGGTCGTCACCTGACCCTTGATATTGATCTGCATGCCCTTGATGGTCACCCCCGATTGGTCGAGCTTGACCGAACTCTGACCGACCTTGAGTTCGATGGACTGCATTGCCTCGTGTTCGCTCTTGCCCAGATCGATCTTGGTGGTGTGGTTGCCCATCTTCAGGTGCAGCTTGTCGTTGCCCTGACCCAGGGTGATGGTCCGGTTCCCCTGGTCGACATCGACGGTTTCGTTGCCGGTTTTCACCGTTTCGGTGCGGTGGCGTTCGATCTCGATGGTCTGGTCATGGCCCACATCAAGCGTATCGTCATTCTCGACCACCCGATCCATGTTCTTCTCGGCGTGGACGTAGACCTGCTCCTCGCCTTTCTTGTCCTCGAAGCGAAGCTCGTTGAAATTGGACTCGCCGCCGTTCTTTGAACTGCGTGTCTTGAACCCGCTCTGCGTCTTGTTGGCCGGGAGTTCGTAGGGCACCGGGTTTTCGCCGTTGTAGACGTATCCGGTGACGATCGGACGGTCGGCGTCGCCCTCGAAGAAATCGACGATCACCTCCATGCCGATGCGGGGAATGAAGATCCCGCCCCAGCGGCGGCCGGCCCAGGGCTGCGACACCCGTATCCAGCACGAGCTTTTTTCGTCTTCCTTGCCCTCGCGGTCCCAATGGAACTGGACCTTCACCCGGCCGTGCTCGTCGGTATAGATTTCCTCGCCCGACGGTCCGACCACGACCGCCGTCTGCGGGCCGGCCACCACCGGCTTGTGGTGCGGCCGATCCGGGCGGAAGACGACATCGGCCGGCATGCAGACGAAGCTGTTGCGGTAGATCGGCGGATCGGCATCGCCCGATACCTGGGTGTAGTCGTGCGACAGATGAGAGACCCGGGTCAGGGCGTGCTCGGTACCCGTTTCGCTCTCCACCTCGTGGTCGCTCAGGGTGAACCGGGCACCGGAATAAAACCCGGGACAGTCGCTCTCGCCTTCGGTCAGTTCGAAGTCGCGCTCACTCAGTTCCATGCGCTTGCGGGTGAACGCATCTCCGCGGCCCTTTTCGAAATAGCGACCGGGGTAGTCGTAGATTTCCCACTTATCGAGCCCGCTGACCGGCTTGACCGTGCGGGTCGTGGTGGTCAGGTCGGCCGACGGCTTCTTGAAGTCGTAGTCGCGCTGGGTCCATGTGCCCGTGATGTAGTTTTCGGCGGCCTGCCAGCGGCTGATGACGTTGGTTAGGGTTTCCTGGGCGCGGAACGGAACCTTGTCGTTGAACGTGTCGCCATAACCGGAGCTTGAGTCGGCGACCATCAGCGTGTGTTTCTGGTCTTCGTGCTTGAAATAATAATAAAATCCTTCTTCGGCAAAAAGACGAGAAATAAAATCGTAGTCCGTTTCTCGATACTGGACGCAATACGTCCGTTTTGGTGGCTTCGACTTGACGCCACCAAAATCATAATCAGAGAACCCATGCTCACCGAAAATCTTCTCCGCGATCTCGATGATATCGCGGTCCTGGAAAATCCGGCAGTCCGTTGTTTTGGTCAGGAACCAGAACCACGGTCGGATTTCGCACGCGTAGTAACGGTAGTTTCGGGTGAACATCGGGCCGCGCCCGAAGGACGTCACCATGCCGGAGAAATAGCGTGGTTCCTCATCGGTCGGCCGGCGCACGATGCCGGTGACACGCTTGCCCAGGAGATCCTTGGCGCCGAGGCCCTCGTTCGGCGACACCATCTCGAATTGAAAACGAAAGAGGTCGGAAATGGCCTCCTCACCCTCCAGGCGGGTGAGAATCAGCTCGTCCGGCCCCAATGGCGTACGCAGACGCAGATAGCGATCACCTTCCTTGATCTGGAGTCCGCTCATACGTCTCCCCATCGCCTGCCTGGGAAAGCCCCCGGCACGATCCGACGATGGCGCGGTTCACCACCGTCGGACCCTTACCGTGCCTGGGTTACGACCCCTTGGTGGTGGTCAGGTCGTAGTGCGTGGACTTCGGCGAGCCCTTGCCGGCTTCATCGTAGGCGATGTGCTTGAACTCGATCTTGGTGAAGTTGATCGAGATCGTTTCGTTCGGCCGGTCGCCGCCGGTGCTCATGGAATAGCTGCTCACCAGGGCGTTGGTGAGCTTGTATTCCGCGTAGGTGCGACCGGGGCTGCCGGTCGACACCAAGTGGATGGTGCAGTCCTTGCCGTTGTGGCTGGTGCAGGACTCCTGGAACAGGTCAACCGAGGATTCATCCATCAGCTTGGTCAGGTTGATCTCGGAGACCGACGGCTCGGACGCCTCGCGGTTCTGGGTGGAGCCGACCGGCGTGCTGATGGCGCGACCGACGCCGAACTGCATGCTGTCGATGTCAAGCCAGTCTTTGTGTTCCTGATGGGTCGCGTTGCCCTTGATGCTGCCGTACTTCACGTAAATGGCCATGGCCCTGTCCCTCGTTCTCAGTTGATCCAGTCTAGTACTCGAACCTTGAAGTGATGCGCGAATGAATTCCCAGCTGCGATGGTCCTCGAATACAGACGCCGGGGTCGGTCGGCCCCATGCGGAGCGTCAGCCGGCCTGAACGTCCGCCGCGTCCCCGTCGGCCTCCGCCGCGCCGTTGTCGGCGGTCGGAGCCCCCGGTCCCGTGTGCGCGTCCACCCCCTCGACCTCGCATTCGATGCTCGCATCGGCACCGACTGTGAGGGTGGCGCGCCGCACCACCTGTCCCGCCGCCATGCACGACAGGATACGCGCCGACAGATCCGGCAGGATGGTGCGGGTAATGATCCGGTCGATGACGCGGGCCCCGGATTCGACCTCCGTGGCGCGCTCGGCGATCAGGTCGATCACCGCGTCGTCGATGTCCAGATTGGCCTTGTAGGCATCGGCCACGCGGGCCTGAACCCGGCTCAGTTGGAGGCGGGCGATGCCCTTGATGATTTCGGGCGGCAGCGGGAAGAACGGCACAACGGCCACGCGCCCCAGGAAGGCCGGCTTGAACACCTTGAGCAGCTCGGGTCGCAGGGCATCGTACAGCCCGGCGGTGTCCGGCATGGTGTCGGGATCGGCGCACAGGGCGTGGATGGTGTCTGTGCCGGCGTTGGACGTCATGATGATGACCGTGTTTTTGAAATCAATGTCCCGGCCCTCACCGTCCTTCAGCATGCCCTTGTCGAACACCTGATAGAAAATGTCCTGCACGCCGGGGTGTGCCTTCTCCATCTCGTCGAGCAGCACCACGGAGTAGGGCTTGCGCCGCACCGCCTCCGTCAGGACACCGCCCTCGCCGTACCCCACGTACCCGGGCGGCGACCCCATCAGCAGCGAGACCTTATGTTCCTCCTTGAATTCGGACATATTTATGACGGTCATGTTCTGCTCGCCGCCATAAAGCAGATCGGCGAGGGCCAGCGCGGATTCCGTCTTCCCCACGCCACTGGTGCCCACCAGCATGAACACGGCCAAAGGCTTGCGCGGATCGGAAAGACGCGCGCGGCCGGACATCACGGTTTCCGAGATCACCTCCAGGGCGGCGTCCTGTCCCAGGATGCGCTCGGCCATCTTTTCCTGAAGCGACAGGATGGTGTTGATCTCGTTGGAGACCATGCGGCCGACCGGAATGCCGGTCCAGTTGCCCACCACGGCGGCCACGGCCTGACCGTCCACCACGGCCTGCATCAGCGGGTCCTCGCCCTGGAGGGTCCGCAGGGCCTTGACCTTCGCATCAAGCTCGACGCGAAGCGCGGCCATTTCGGCGTCGGATAGCGGTTCGGGTGGCGGTGCGGCGGCATCAAGCGGCCCGGCCTCGGTGTCCGGGGCGGCGCCGGCGCCGGCGGTCGCCCGATCCGTCGCGGCGGCGGTTTCCAGCTTGCCGCGCAGATCCCGGATCTCTTTGACCAGCGCTAGTTCTTCCTTCCAGCGTGCCTCAAGCGCTTCGAGTTCCGATGCCTTGGCTTCCCGGTCCTCGCGCATCTCGGTGACATCGGCGGCGCGCGCGGCGTCCACCTGTGCCTCGCGTTCGGCGATCCCGATGGCCGTGTCGAGGTGCTCCACGGCGCGCCGCAGATCCTCGACCTGTGACGGCGTCGCATGTTGGCTCAGGGCAACGCGGGCACAGGCCGTGTCCAGCAGGCTGACCGACTTGTCCGGCAATTGGCGACCGCTGATGTAGCGGTGCGACAGCCGCACCGACTCGACCACCGCCTCATCCAGGATCCGCACGCCGTGATGCTGCTCCAGCGTGGACACAAGCCCGCGCATCATCAGGACGGCGCCATGCTCCGACGGTTCCTCCACCTTGACGACCTGGAAGCGCCGGGCCAACGCCGCGTCGCGCTCGAAATACTTCTTGTACTCGGCCCAGGTCGTGGCCGCGATGGTCCGCAATTCCCCGCGCGCCAGCGCCGGCTTCAGCAGGTTGGCGGCGTCGCCCTGGCCCGCCTGTCCGCCGGCGCCGATCAGGGTGTGCGCTTCGTCGATGAACAGGATGATCGGCTGGGTGGAGGCTTTCACCTCCTCAATCACGGATTTCAGGCGGTTTTCGAACTCGCCGCGCATGCCAGCGCCGGCCTGCAGCAGGCCCAGGTCCAGGGTGCGGATGACGCACGGCTTGATGGACGGCGGCACGTCGCCGGCGGCGACGCGCAGTGCGAAGCCCTCGACCACCGCCGTTTTGCCGACGCCGGCCTCGCCGGTCATGATCGGGTTGTTCTGCCGCCGCCGGGTCAGGATGTCGATGATCTGCCGGATTTCCTGATCGCGCCCCAGGACGGGGTCGATGGCGCCGTCCCGCGCGCGCTGGGTCAGGTCGATGGTGAACTGGTCGAGCGCGCCGCCCTTCTTCGCCGGGCCACCAGCGCCGCCTTCCGGCCCGGCCACGGCACCAGGGCCGGCTCCGGCGCCCTGTCCCTCCGGCGAGTCGGCGGTCAGTTCGGGCAGGGTGTTGGTCAGGGCCTCGACCGAAATCTGGCGCAGCGCCGGTGCGGACTGCAAAACGGTCGCCGAAAGCGTGTCGCGCGACAGAATGGCCAGCAGCACATGGCTCGTGCGCACCCGGTCGGCGCCATATTTCAGCGATGCGAGGTTCCAGGCATCGCGCGCGGCCTCCAGAATTTGAGGCGACAGGCCGGGCGTCCGGGCATTGCCGGTCTTCAGCGAATCCAGGGCCCGTGTCAGGGACCCCGCGAGTTGACCCGCGTCAATGCCCTCGGACTTGAGGATCAGGGCGACGTCCGTCGCGTCCTCCTCGACCATCCGCAGCAACCAATGCTCGAGTTCGGCATTGAAATGGGTTCGGGACACCGCCGTGGCGACGCCGCCTTCCAAGGTCCGTCGGGCCATTGGCGACAGGCGCGCCAGCAAAGATCCGATATCAACCCCCGACATTCCGAAAGCCCCCCATCACCTCGAATTGCGTTCGCAGGACGACACGCCGCGCAACTCCGGCGCGCGCCCCGTCACCCCGTCTCCACCCCGCCTTGGCTCGTGGGAGGTCAATCCCGTCCCGGAGCCCCAAGGTTGTCTGAAGGCATGGTGCGACAAGTCCGAGCGGAATGACAAGGCTGGAAAGACCCGGGCCGACCCGCTTTGCCCGGAATTCACGACCGTGACTCACGGAGACACACCGAATGACGGGCGCGTGCGGTACGCAACGCCCAATCAGGGAAAATTGCCTCTGTTGGTCCCGCCTATGTTTATCAGTGGTGGTTATTCGCCGGGCGCCCGCGTTTTACTGACCAAAGATACCTTCAGAAGCGCGGGCTTGATCACCTATTGACGGTTCGGGCAGGCGCAAAGCTTCTGCGGGCGCCTCCGACGCCCTTGGCAGCCTCCCGATGACACAGTAGGCTACGGCAATTGAATTCGCCCGACCGCTCCGGTCACCGATGATCGGAATGGGGAGGGCTTTCGCTGGGGGGCGACGACTCTGATGGCAGACCGCGTGCTCGACATTGACACGATGCTGGCGCCGATTGAGGGGGACAATCCGGTCGGCGTGAATCTTCGCGAGGATACATCGGGGACCTCGCCGTTGTTTACCCTGGGTGATCTGCGCCGCTCCGCGGCGGCCGCGGAGCGTGCCTCGATGATGGATGACGAGGCCGCCATCCCCGAACAATGGGGTGACATCCTTGAATCCGCGCCGGGTGTGCTGGCCACCCAGTCCAAGGATTTGCGGGTGGCCTGTTGGTTGATCGAGGCGGCCACGCGGCATCACGGGTTTGCCGGCCTGCGCGACGGCTTCGATCTGGTCGCGGGCCTCGTCGAGCAATACTGGGACGATCTGTACCCGCCCATTGAGGACTCCATCGAGGACAAGACCGACCCGATCGCGGGCCTGAACGGGGTGGGGGGGGACGGCGCCCTGATCGCGCCCATCCGCCTGCTGCCGTTGACCGAGGGGATGAGCGGTCAGTACGGCCTGTGGCAGTATGAACAGGCCAACGAGCTTCAGAAGCTCAACGATCCCGGGAAAATCCAGGCCCGCGTCGATGCCGGCGCCATCAGCTATGAGCAGTTCGGGCAGTCCGTGCTGGAAACCCCGGCGTCGTTCTATGCCGCGTTGTCGGAGGAGGTCCAGGGCGCCCGTGACAGCTTCGCGCGGCTTGATGCGCTGATGACGGAGAAGTGCGGCGCCGATGCGCCGCCGACCTCGAACATCTCGCGCATTCTGGAAGAGGTCGCGGATGCCGTCGGCGTCATCATGCGCACCTGGAACAAGGAGCCGGCTGCCGGCGCGGAACCCGAGGCCGAGGAGCCGGCGTCCGCCGGCGCATCGGCGGGGGGCGCGGCGGCCGGTGGTGGCGGTGGCGGGGCGAGCGGCCCGATCCGGGACCGCGAACAGGCTTTCAAGCAGATGCTGCAGATCGCGGACTTCTTCCGACGCACCGAACCACAGTCGGTGATTCCACGGACTCTGGAGGACTTGGTGCGGCGCGGTCGCCTGCCGCTCGACAAGCTTCTGGAGGAACTCATTCCCGACTCGGATGCGCGCAAAACCTTCTTCGTGCGGGCCGGCGTGACGCCGCCGCCGGACGAGGACGGCGGCAGTTCATGGTAACCCCTGGCCGGCGGCGACGCCGTGGCTCATCGGCGCGACGTTCGCCTGCACCGGGCTGCCTTCTGACCGTGTTGCGTTGGCGTCCGGCGCGGAAAGACAGGCGAGTAGACACCCAGTAGACTTCAGACAAAATGACAGGAATTCGTTGCCAGACGGGAGACGATCATGGCCGAGAGCGTTCACAAGAAACTGTCCCGCGTTCGCAAACCTCGCGTTCATATCAAATATGACGTCGAGACCGAGGGCGCCGTCGTCGAGCGGGAACTGCCGTTCGTGATGGGCGTGTTGGGGTCCTTCTCGGGCGACCCGACCTCGCCGCTGCCGCCGCTGCGGGATCGGAAGTTCGTCACCATCGACCGTGACAACTTCGATCAGGTCATGCAGCGCATGACCCCGGGGCTGAACATGAAGGTCAACAACACCCTGAAGGGGGACGGCAGCGAAATGTCTGTCAACCTCCAGTTCAAGGGCATGGATGACTTCGAGCCGGGCCGTGTGGCCGAACAGGTTCCCGCCCTCAAGTCCCTGATGGAAACCCGCAACAAGCTGCGGGACCTGATGTCCAAGGCGGATCGGTCAGAGGAACTGGAAGCCCTGCTGGAAAAGGTCCTGCAGAACGACGATGACATCAATGCGTTGAAAGACGCGCTGGGTGTCACCGATGAGCAGCCTGCGAACGAAGGGGACAAGGCATGAGCGACGCCCAGAACGCCCAGGAGTCGGCCGCCGTTGAAACTGCGGTCGCGGAAGGCCCCAGCCTGCTGGAACAGGCGATTGCCGCCACCAAGCAGACCGAGCCGGATCACGCTCAGGACCTGATCAAGACCCTGACCGAACAGGCGCTGAAGGGAACGATCACCTTTTCGCGCAACCTGACGCAGACGTTCAACAAGGCCATCGAGTTGATCGACCAGCAGCTTTCGGAGCAGCTGGCCGTGATCATGCACCATGAAAAGTTCCGGCAGCTTGAGGGCTCCTGGCGTGGTCTCCACTACTTGGTGATGAACACCGAGACCTCCGCTGGCCTGAAGCTGCGGGTTCTCAACGCCAGCAAGCGCGAACTGCACAAGGATCTGACCCGGGCGGTCGAGTTCGACCAGTCGGGCCTGTTCAAGAAGATCTACGAAAACGAATTCGGCACCCCGGGCGGTGAACCTTACGGCGCCATGATCGGCGACTACGAGTTCACCAATCATCCCGAGGACATGGAACTGCTGTCCGGCATCTCCAACGTGGCGGCGGCGGCGTTCGCGCCGTTCATCTCGGCGGCGGGGCCGCAGCTGTTCGGCCTGAACGACTACACCGAACTGTCGAAGCCGCGCGATCTGGAGAAGATCTTCGATACCGTCGAATACGGCAAGTGGCGTAGTTTCCGCGAAAGCGAGGACAGCCGCTTCGTCACCCTGACCATGCCGCGCGTATTGGCCCGACTGCCTTACGGCGAGGCTACCAAGACCATTGAGGAGTTCTCCTACGAGGAGGCGCCGACCAACCCCGACGGCACGGCCGCGCGGATGGATCACGAACACTATTGCTGGATGAACTCGGCCTATGCGATGGGCGCGCGGATGACCGACGCGTTCGCCAAATACGGGTTCTGCACCGCCATTCGCGGCGCCGAGGGCGGCGGCAAGATCGAGAACCTGCCCACCCACAACTTCATCAGCGACGACGGCGACACCGATACCCAGTGCCCGACCGAGATCGGCATCACGGATCGGCGCGAGTCGGAACTGTCCAAGCTGGGCTTCCTGCCGGCCTGTCACTACAAGAACACCGACTACGCCGTCTTCTTCGGCGCCCAGACGACCCAGAAGCCGAAGAAGTACGACCGGCCCGAGGCCACGGCCAACGCCTCCATCTCGGCGCGTCTGCCGTACATCATGGCGACATCGCGTTTCGCCCATTACCTGAAGGTCATGGCGCGCGACAAGATCGGCTCGTTCATGGAGGCGCCCGACGTCGAGGCGTGGTTGAACCGCTGGATCCTGAACTACGTCAACTCCAAGGAGGGCGCGGACCAGGACATGCGGGCATCCTATCCGCTTCGCGAGGCCGAGGTTCAGGTGCGGGAAATCCCCGGGCAACCGGGCTCGTACAATGCCGTGGCCTATCTGCGTCCCTGGTTGCAGATGGAGGAACTGACCACCTCCATGCGGCTTGTGGCGCGCATTCCGAAGCAGTCGTAAGCGGCCGCCGGACACGGGCACGGAGGGGCTGGCGTGCGACACTCCGACGGTGCGATCGATCTGGATGCGACCGTCATCGCGCGACCAGCCCGGCCGCGCCCTCCTCCCCGTGTGCGGGCCGGCCTGTCCGGCTCCACGCGGGAGGCCATGGGGGAGGCCACGGGGGAGGCCACGGGGGACGGGGCGCTGGATCGGTTTCTCGCCCTCGACCGCTGGGACCTGGCCCTGCTGGCGTGGTTGGGCACGGACAGGGCCACATCGCTGGACCGCGACCGGCTCTTGGCTGCCCTTGATCGGGACATCGCCCTGCTTGACCACCTGCTGTCCGCGCAGGTGGACGCCATTCTTCACCATTCCCGGTTCCAGCAGATGGAAGCCTCCTGGCGGGGGCTGGCCTACCTCGTCGAGTCGGTGGGTGGCGATGACCTGGTGCGCGTCCGGGTTCTTGACCTGAGCTGGGCCGAACTGTGCCGCGACATGGAACGGGCGCTGGAGTTCGATCAGAGCCAAATGTTCCAGAAAATCTATGAGGAGGAGTTCGGCACGCCGGGTGGCCAGCCCTTCAGCCTTCTGCTGGGCGACTACGCCGTGCAGCACAAACTCAACCGGACCCATTCCACGGATGACGTTTCGGCGCTCCGCGCCATGTCCGGTGTCTGCGCCGCTGCCTTCGCGCCGATGGTGGTCGGTTGCACGCCGGCCCTGCTCGGGCTTGACAGCTTCGGGGAACTGACGGCGCCGATCCGGCTGGCCGGTCTGTTCAAGAGCCCGGAATACGACCGCTGGCGCTCGTTGCGATCCGCCGAGGACAGCCGCTTCCTGGGCATCGCGTTGCCGACGGTGCTGATCCGCGACCGCCACGACGACGACGGCAGCGGGCACCAACCGTTCCGATACGCCGAGGATGTTTCCAATCCCGATGCGTCCGATTGGCTATGGACCTCTTCCGTCTATGCCTTCGGCCGGGTCGCCATCCATTCCTTCCTTGAATGCCGGTGGTTCGCCAACATCCGGGGTGCGCGGCGTGACGAGGCCGGCGGCGGTCTGATCGAGGACCTGCCGGCGCCGGACTTCGGCACGGATCGTCCCGGTCTGGCCACGCGCGGCCCGGTCGCGGTGGCCATGCCGGAGGTGCGCGAAAGCGAGTTGTGCGAGGTCGGGCTGATGCCGCTCGCGGCCCAACAGCACACGCCGTTCGCGGTCTTCCGCGCCGTCGGCTCGATCCAGGAGCCGCAACGCTATGATCGCCCGGAGGCCACGGCCAACGCACGTCTGTCGGCGATGCTGCATTACATTCTGTGCGTCTCGCGCTTTGCCCATCTCGTCAAGGTCATGGCGCGCGACAAGACGGGCTCCTTTGCCAGCCCCGGCGAATGCGAACTGTTCCTGCACGAAAAGCTGATGCAGTACGTCCAGAGCCGGGCCAACGCCAGCTATGAGGAAAAGGCCCGCCGCCCCCTGCGCGAGGCTTCGGTCTCGGTGAAGGAAATTCCCGGCAAACCCGGAACCTACAACTGCGTCTGCCACGTCGTTCCGCATTTCCAGATCGATCAGGTGTTCAGCACCCTGAGACTGGAACTCGACACCACCGCCCTGCGCGCCGGAACCTGATGGGGTCGGGGCGCATCGGCCACGTCACGCCGCCATTGCCGCCATTGGAGGGAACACCATGACCGACAGTTCCGCGACCGCCCTGTTCGAGGCCGGCGATCTTGACGGGGCCATCGCCGCCCTGACCGCCGAGGTCAAGGGCAACCCGAAGGACGTGCAGGCGCGCGGTCGGCTGGCCGAAATGCTGTGCTTCACCGGAGAGATCGAACGCGCCGACAAGATGATGGAGGTGATGGCTCTTCAGGACGAGGACCACGCCGTCGGCATCGGGGTGTTCCGGCGCGTGCTGCGGGGCGCGATCCAGCGCGATCAGGTGTTCCGCGAGGGCCGCGCGCCCGAGTTCGTCGGTCCGCCCGACGATTGCCTTCAGGCGCACTTGAAGGCGCTGGCCGCTGTGCGCGCCGGGGACATGGACGGCGTGCGTCTGCTGCTGGCCGACGCCGAGGCGGCGCGCCGTGCCGTTGCCGGAAAGCACAATGACACGCCGTTCGACGATCTGCGCGACCTGGACGATCTGACCGGCGGGGTGCTGGAGGTGATCTCGGCGTCCGGGTCGTACTACTGGATTGCCTTCGACACCGTCGTCTCGCTGGAGTTCCATGCGCCCGAGCGTCCGCGCGACCTGATCTGGCGCCGGGCCTCGATCGAGGTTTCCGACGGACCGGAGGGCGAGGTCTTCATTCCCGCGCTGTACGTTCCGCCGCCGGGCGCCGCGCCGCGCGCTGATCACCTGCTGGGCCGCGTGACGGAGTGGATCGGCGATGACGACAGCGGGCCGGTGTTCGGCCTGGGGCAGCGTTGCTGGCTGCTGGGGGATCAGGACATGCCGGTGATGGACCTCGCCACCCTGACCGTGGACCAGCCGCGATCCGTCGCCCAGGCTGAGGGCTGATCCAATGGCTTATGGGGCGCTCAAGCAGCCGCCTTTGCCTTCGGTTCTGGACCGGCTGCACGACGACGATGATGACATGTTGGACGGCCGGTCCACCTCCGTTTCGCGTCACCTGGAGGCCCTGCGCCGATCCGTGCGGCGCGACCTTGAGATGCTGCTGAACACCCGTCATCGCTGCCTGTCTCCGCCACCGGATCTGGACGAACTGCGCCAATCGGTGGTCAACTACGGCATTCCCGACTTTACCGGCGAGGACATGGCGGCGGAGGAGCACCGGGAGGCGCTGCGCAAAGCGGTCGAGGAGACCGTCCGTCGGTACGAGCCGCGCTTCATTCAGGTGTCGGTGTCGCTGGCCGACGAGGGCGAACCGCTGGACCGCAGTCTGTGCTTCCGCATCGAGGCCCTGATGCGGGCCTATCCGTCGCCCGAGCCTGTGATCTTCGACAGTGTCCTGGATCCGGTCACGCGTGGTCTGGAGGTGCGCAACGCCGATCATGGTTGATGACCTGCTTCCCCACTATCAGGCCGAACTGACGGCCATCCGTCGCTTGGCCGGGGCCTTCGCCGCCCGCCACCCCAAGGCAGCGGGGCGCTTGCGGCTGTCCGAGACGGTCGCCGAGGACCCGCACGTCGCGCGCCTGATCGAAGGTTTCGCCTTCCTGACCGGGCGCATCCGGCTGAAGCTGGACGACTCGTTTCCGGAACTGACGGACGCGCTGCTAGGGGTGCTGTACCCGCATTATCTGGCGCCGGTGCCCTCCATGGCCGTGGTGTCCATGACCTGCCAGCCGGATCTGGACGGGTCCTATACCGTGCCGCGCGGAACCGAGATCGACACCAGTGCCGCCCACGGCGAGCCCTGTCGCTTCCGCACCGGGTTCGACACCGTGCTGTGGCCGGTGGTCCTGGAGCAGGCCTCGCTGACCGGGCGGCCGTTCCAGGCGCCCAACAACCCCCGAGCCTCCAACGCCACCGCCTGTCTGCGCCTGACCTTCCGCTGCGCGCAGCCGGAGCAGACGTTCTCGAACCTGGGCGTTGACCGCTTGCGGCTGTTCCTGTCCGGGGAGTCGCACGAAGCCTTCTCGCTTTACGAAATGCTGGTGAACGAGACCCTGTCGGTGGCCCTGGCCGACACGCCGGAGGATCGCGCGCCGGTCATCCTGGGGCCGGAGGCCGTCCAGCCGGTCGGGTTCGAGGAGGACGAGGGCCTGCTGCCGTGGTCTGCGCGCTCGGCGCCCGGGTATCGCCTGCTGACGGAATTCTTCGCCTTCCCCGAGAAGTTCCTGTTCGTCGATCTGTGTGGTCTAGACGCCAAGATCATGCTGGAGGCCGGCAACCGCCTGGAGGTGTTCGTCTATCTGAACCGGGGGTTCGGTGATCTGGAACGCACCGTCTCGGCGGCCAGCTTCGGGCTCGGTTGCACGCCGGTGGTCAACATGCTGCCGCAGCGCGCCGAACCCATCGAGGTGACGCAGAATACCCCCGATTACCGCGTCATTCCCGACGCGCGGCGGCCGCAAGGGCTGGAGGTTTTCCGGATTGAGCGGGTGCTGGCGACCTCGCCCACGGACGAGGTGGTGGAAGTCCGGCCGTTCTACGGCATGACCCACGGGCAGTCCGATGAGGACGGGGTCCGTCCTTGGTACTGGATGGCGGATCGCCGCGCCGGGGTGACCGAGGACAGCGGCACCGAGGTCTATCTCGGCCTGGTGGATATGGATTTCGAGAGGGCCGCCCGGGACGGCTGGGTGCTCTCGATCGAAACGCTGTGCATAAACCGCGATCTGCCGAACACGCTGCCGTTCGGCGGCGGCAATCCGCGCATGGGGCTGGTCGAGGCCACGGCGGCCGTCACCGGCATCACCGCCCTGACGCCGCCGACCCGGACACTTCGACCGACGGGTGGGCCCGGTGGGCGCTGGCGGTTGGTTTCCCATCTGGCGCTGAACCATCTGTCCCTGTCCGGCGGTGACGAGGCGGTGCGGGCGCTTCGCGAAATCCTTGCCCTGTATGACATTCGCGGCACTGCCGAGACCCGCGCCCTGATCGACAGCGTGGTCGGACTGACCGCCCGCGCCGGCGTGGCGCGCACGACGGCGCGGGTGGGCGCCGCCGTGGCCCGGGGTCTCGACGTGACCCTGGATCTGGACGAGAGCGCGACGCCCGGCGCGGGGACCTTCCTGTTCGCCAGTGTGCTGAACCGGTTCCTGGCCCTGTACTGCTCCGTCAACTCCTTCACGCGCTTGTCGGTGTCGGTGCGCGGCCGGCCGGGCCTGTTGTGCCGATTCCCGGCGCGGGCCGGCACGCGGGTGATGCTATGACCGCCGCAAAGACGGGCGGGGTGATCGACCGCCTGCGGGCGGAGCCGCACCGCTTCACCTTCCAGCAGGCGGTGCGGCTGTGGCAGCGCGAGGGGTTGCGCACCAAGACCGGTCGCCCGGTCGGATACGATCATCCGCCGGCACAAACGGCGGTGCGTCTGACCGCGCATCAGGCCCTGGGGTTCCAGCCCGGGCAGGTGGCGCCGCGTCGCCATCGCGATGAGGACGAGGACGGGCCGCCGCACGTCTCCGCCACGTTCCTGGGAATGACCGGGCCGAATGGCGCGTTGCCGCAGCACTACACGGAAACCGTGATGCAGCGGACCCGGGAGCGGGATCCGGCGATGCGCGATTTCCTGGATACCTTCAATCACCGGCTGTTGTCGCTGTTCTGGCGCGCCGCCGCGAAATACCGCCTTGATCAGTCCTATGAATTGGTCGAGGAGGGGGATACCGATCCCGTCACCCAAACACTGTTGGCGTTGGTGGGGTTGGGCCTGCCGGGGCTGCGCGGCCGGCTGCCGGTGCCCGACGAGTGCATCATTCACTACGGCGGGCATTTCAGCCATCGGCCGCCGTCGGCCGTGGCCCTGGAAGGAATGCTCAGCGCGATGTTCGGCCGGCCGGTCCAGCTTCTTCAGTTCCATGGCCGCTGGCTGACTCTGCCGCCGGAGGAACAGACCCGGCTGGGCGCTCCGGAGGGATGCTGCCTGGGGCTCGATACGGTGGCCGGGAATCGGGTGTGGGATGTCCAGGGAAGCCTGCGTCTGCGCATCGGTCCTCTAACGTGGGTGCAGTTCCGCCAGTTCCAGCCGGATGGCGACGAACTGCGGCGGTTGGCGGCGGTAACGCGCCTGTACGTCGGGCCGGAGTTCGCGTTCGATGTTCAGGTGGTGCTGGCGCGGCGGGAGGTTCCCCGCCTGCGCATGCCCTCCGCCGGGGCCGACACCGACGAGGGACCGCGCCTGGGCTGGAACACATGGCTGGTCCACGAGACACCCCGGCAGGACGCCGAGGAGGCCGTGTTCATGATTCGCGATTTGTGATGTCGGCGGAAAAACGGGGAGGCCCTTTCTTCGGCCGGGATCAATTCTGTCGTCGGTCGGTATGAGCCTCGCGGCATGACGGATTGTTCATGGGCGGGAAAGCCCGCCGTAACGGGGGCGGCTCTATGGTCTGCGGTGTTGAGAGCGTCCCAAAGCGTTCTTCCAATCCCCCGGCCGGCGGCGCGATCCCCCTCGCGTCGCCGGTTTCGGTTTGTGATCCTGCCGTCGTCGAAACGCTCTGGAAACCAACGTTGTGTTCGGGCATGCTTGCCGCCATGCACAACGACAACGATGGCAGGCGTCACCGCCCCACGCGACGAATCGACGGCCTGCATCCATGAGATGGGGACCGCCATGACGCGGCGGCTGCGGCGACGGTTTCTAGGATTCACGCTGTTGGTCATGCTGGGCTGGACGGCCGTCCTAGGGGCTTCGCTGGCTTGGGAAATGAGCCTGTTCGACAAACAGGCGTTCGAACTGGCCCGCTCCGACGCCGATGCCGCGTTCAACCGCGATTTGGTCTACCGGGCCTGGAACGCCCAGATGGGGGGCGTGTATGGCCACGTCGACCAGGTGGAGCCGAATCCTTATCTGGATGTCGAGCATCGCGACCTGGAGACGGCGGCTGGCCCCCTGACCATGGTTAATCCGTCCTATATGACGCGCATCGTGCATGGGATGGCGGCCCAGCACACCGGGATTGTCAGCCACATCACCAGCCTGGACCCGATCCGCCCGGCCAACCGGGCGCGGGACTGGGAGGCGGCGGCCCTGAAGCGATTCGATCAGGGTGAAACAGAATACGCCGCCCTGGCGCAAAGTGCTGACGGCAGCGCCGTGCTCCGTTTCATGCGTCCCTTGATGGTCGACAAGGCCTGCCTGCAATGCCACGAGAAACAGGGCTACATCGAGGGTGATCTGCGTGGCGGCATCAGCGTGACCGTGCCGATGGTCCCCATCGCGGCCATCCAGGCGCCGAGCCTGCGCTTCGCCGTGCTCGCCCATGGCGGCGTTTGGCTGCTGGGGTTGGCCGGCATCGGCCTGAGCGGCGCCGCCATGGCCCGTCTGTTCGGTCGCATCGAGGATGCCCGCGAGCAGGCCCTGGCCGAGCGCAAACGCGCCGAGGACGCCGACAAGGCCAAGTCGCGCTTCCTCGCCACCATGAGCCACGAACTGCGCACGCCCCTGAACGCCATCCTGGGCATGGCGGAGGTGATGGAGCACCGACACTTCGGGCCGGTCGGTGATCCGCGCTACGAGGACTACGCCCGCGACATCGGGTCTGCCGGTGGGCATATGCTGGCGTTGATCAACGATGTCCTGGACCTCTCCCGCATCGAGGCGGGCCGCGCGGAATTGGCTGATGAGCGGGTCTCGTTCACGGAGATCGTCGAAGAAACGCGGGCCGTGATGCAATCCCGGGCGATCCGTCAGGGCATTCGGTTGGACATCGAGATCCAACCGAACATGCCGCCCATTCGCGCCGACGCGCGCGCCGTCCGTCAGATGCTGTTCAATCTGGTCGGCAACGCCCTGCGCTTCACGCCCGGGGGCGGGCGCGTCCTGGTGACCGTCAACATCGATCACCACGGCTGCCCGCTGCTGGCGGTGGCGGACACCGGGCCCGGCATCGCCGAGGAGGAGATCCAGACCGTCCTGGAACCCTTCCGCCAGGGTCGCGAGACGGCTCCCGGAGGCACGGGCTTGGGGCTGCCACTGGTCAAGGGGCTGATCGAGTTGCACGCCGGAACCATGGATCTGTTCAGTCGCGTCGGCGTCGGCACTACCGTGACGCTGCGCTTCCCTGCCGCCCGGCTGCTGACCACGACGACATGAGGCGCGCCCGGGCGACCGCCGACGGGGCGCCGCGACGACTGCGCATCGGGGCCGGCCGGTTGCGGGGCCGGACCCTTGCTGTTCCGTCCGGTCATGCCATCCGCCCCACGTCCGACCGCGCGCGCGAGGCGCTGTTTAACGTGCTGATCCATCGCTGTGCCGCGGACGGGCGGTTCAGCCTCGTCGGCGCCACCGTTCTGGACGCCTTCGCTGGCACCGGCGCCCTGGGGCTGGAGGCGTTGTCGCGCGGCGCCCGCCATGCCGTCTTCCTGGACCGGGATGGGGGCGCGGTTCGTGATCTGACCGCGCGTGTGACGGACTGGGGCGTGTCGGACGAGACGACGGTGCTGCGGGCCGACACCACGCGGCCGCCGGCGCGCCCGGACGGTGTGGCGCCGGCCTGCCTTGTGTTTCTTGATCCTCCGTACGGGATGGATCTGCCGGGCCCGGCGCTGATGGCGCTTGTGGAGGCCGGCTGGGTGGCGCCGGGCGCGCTGTGTGTCGTGGAAACCGACCGCGACGAGGCGTTGCCGGTGCCGGGTGGGTTCGAGCTGATCGACGACCGGGCGCAGGGACGCGCGCGGCTGCGTATCCTGCGCCGTCGCGCGGGCGGGGAATGAGGGTGAAGACGCCGGACGACGCGGGTGCGGCAGATGCCGCAAGGGCATTGCATCGGCCCCGTCGGTTCGATATGGTCCGGCGCTTCCGGCGGGATATCGCCGGACACGGAGGAGGGATGGCCGAGCGGTCGAAGGCGCACGCCTGGAAAGTGTGTATACCCTAACCGGGTATCGAGGGTTCGAATCCCTCTCCCTCCGCCATTATTCTTTCGCGAACCCGAGATGAGGCTCCCTTTGGGGGCCTTTTTCTTTTTGATTTAGAGGCGTTTGGCCGAACCGCCCGAATCCCGGAGCCAGGCGCGTCTCCAAGCTGAAATCTCTGAACGGCCCTCCGTCTTCAACAGAGCGAACCTCGCCCGACCGGGTTCGGCTTCGCGAAGGCCAGTGTTTTCAGCGGCTGTTCTTCCGGTTGGCATCACCGCGTGCATCAGGCTTGACGGGGGCGGCGAGGCCTGCCGAAAGTGAGCGGGGGACGGGGTGGCCCTGCCGACGCGTTCGCGCGTCGCGCCCCTGGACAAGACCCCGGTCCACGCGTCTATCCGATCGATGATCAACGCAGTCGAGGTCGTCATCATGACCATCACCGTTGCGGTGTGTCCCACTGCGGCCCGCCGCAGCGTTCTGGCCTGTGTTGTGGCCCTTTCCGGTTTTCTGGCCGTCGCCTCGGCGCACGCCGAAGAGTGTGTGTCCATGGGAGCCAACCAGTACGTCAACGTGCTGAGGATCTGTGTCAGTTCCGCGCTGCCGGATCAGGGCGCCTATTCCTACGGTCCGGAGAACCTGGTGTCGGGCCCCGATGGCTGGGCATGGTGCGAGGGCCAGGACGGCCCGGGGGAGGGGGGGCGCCTGACGCTGTCCTGGGCGCCGGCCGATCTGAGCTGGCGCACGCTGTTGATCGCCAACGGCTATCAGCGGACCGAGCAAACGTTCCAGGCCAACGGCCGAATCAGGGATCTGCGCGTCCGCCTGGAGGACGGATCCAGGCTGGACATCCGGCTGGAGGACCAGATGGGGACGCAGATCGTGCAGTTGCCGGACTGGACCCACAGCGCCGTGACGGACCTGACGATTCTCTCGGTCTATCCAGGGGCGCGCTACGAGGATACCTGCCTGACCGCCTTGGGAGTGGACATGGAAGAGGCCGATCTGGAGGCCTCTCCGTTTGACCCGTGAGGTGACCCGGGCGACCGGCCCGCAGGCGATGCGCGGCCGGTTATCCCCGTCACCGCGATGAATGGGACTTCTGACGGGTGTTTCGGGACGTCCTTCCGCTCCCGAGTGCATTCGCCCAGACGCGCTCGTTAAGGGCGTTTTCGTGCGGAATAAAGAAAAACCGCCCAGAGGCGGGTAACCGGGGCAGAAGTGCGGGCGGTCAGGCTTGGCAGCGCGCTGTGACGAGTTCGGCGAGGTTCGGCACGGGGGAGGCGACAGGGGCGCCGAG
>NZ_FNAP01000007.1 GCF_900101965.1 Rhodospira trueperi
GATGTCGAGGTCTGCGCCTTTCAGGTCGAGGCCGGCGCCGCCGCGACGTCCTACATCCCCACGTCCGGGTCCGCCGCGACGCGGGCGGCGGATGTTCTGAGCGACACCCCGCCCGCCGCCCGGGACATCAAGCTGATCGGCACGGCGGCGGACGGCACCGAATATACCGCTGGCGCGCCCCTGGTGTTCGCCGGCCAGACCACCGAATGGACCTGCCCGGCCGGGCTGTGGTCCGACATCTGGGCGGAGGCGGTATGAGCGCGGCGGATTGGCATGATTTCACCTTGGCCGCGCCCGATGAGGCGACGGCCAAGGCGTGCGCCCGGGCGATCCGCGCCGCCTCCGGCGGGGTGCTGGCGATCATCGACGATGCCGGGGCGTGGGTGCCGTCCGGCCCGCGTCATGCGTGGGACCCGGTGGGTGTCGTCGTGGACGAGCCCGCCGCGTATGCCCCGGCCCCGGATGATCCGGGCCATCTGATCGAGACCCGTGCGGCCACGTATCTGCCCGGCTGGCGCGGGATGCTGCGGGTGCGCACGGCGCGCGCGGCGGAGGTCCACGCGATGCTGGAGAGCGTGGGCGCCCAGTATGGCGTGACCTGGCCGGCCGAGGTGCGGCGGGAATGGACGTCATGACGACGCGCTGGCGGCGCCGCGACACCCGACGGCTCGCGCGTGCCCATTGTGCGACGCGTCGGGGTGACCTGATCGCCACGTGCCCATGGGAGGGGCTTTAGATGTCATCAGAATACTGCGTGCTACTGACCGCCACGGGTCAGGCCAAGATCGCCAACGCCCTGGCCCTGGGCACCGTGGTCGAGGTCACCCACATGGCCGTGGGCGACGGCGGCGGGGCGCCGATCACCCCGGCCGAGACCATGACGGCCTTGGTGGGCGAGACCTACCGCGCCGCCATCGAAACCCTTGAGGTGGACCCGGACAACCCCGCCTGGATGCGCGCCCAAATGATCATCCCGACCGACACCGGCGGGTGGTGGGTGCGCGAGGTGGGCCTGTTCGACGCGGTCGGCGACTTGATCGCCGTCGCCAACTACCCCGCCAGCTACAAGCCCGTCCTGGCCGACGGCGCGACCCGGGACATGGCCATCAAGCTGGTGTTGGAGGTGTCCAGCACGTCGGCGATCACCCTGATTGCCGATACCAGCGTGATTGTGGCGACCCGCCCGTGGGTGCTGTCGCAACTGCCACCTCACGCGACCACCGAGATGCGCGGCCTCGTCGAACTGGCCACGCCGGCCGAGTGCCGCGCCGGCACCGACACCGAGCGCGCGGTCACGCCGTCGGGCCTTTGGGCCGGGGTGGCCGCTGCCACGGCGGTGCCGCTGGCCGCGCTGCCATTCCCGGAGATCGTGACATCCACCCACCGCCTGAGCGTCACTCCCGCCGCCGGCGCGGACGGCGGAACGGTGGCCGTTGCCGCCGGAACGCCCATCGTGATGGGCACCGAAGGCGCGACCGCCGGCCGGGGGCATCTCGTGACCGTGGAGACACCCGCGTGGCAATCCGCCGATCTGGCGGCCGACAGCACCTACTACCTGCGCGGCCGCGTCGAGGGTGGCGCTCTGGTGCTCTACACCCAGCAGGGCACCGACACAGACGCCGTCCCCGCCTCCCTGACCGGCACGCCCGACGGCGCCGCCGGGGGCGGGTTCGACAGTACCCCCGTGGACATGCTGATCGCCCGCGTCGAGACCGGCACCGCCGGCACCGTGCCCACGGTGACGCCGCTGGCCAATGCGGCGCGCCTGCACGCGACGGCGCATGTGACGGCGACCGGCGTCGTCTACGGCGGCAGCCCCGGGTCATGGGACTGGGCGCTGGCGCTGGACTGGGCGCGCACCCCGGCGACGCCCATGCTGTCGCTGTTGTTTCATTCGTTTCTCGACGGCGGCTCTGATGATGACTGGCAGATCGATACCGGTCTGGACGTATCGCGGTACGCGGTCTCCGGCACCCCGCAGCAGGACTCGCTGCAGTCCCCCTACGTCCCGCGCATTGCGGTGGAGGTGATGGCATGACGACCGCCCAGCATCACGACGGCGACCTGATGGTCGCGCGCGCCAGCGGCACGGCGCCCGGCACCCCGCTGCCCCCGGCGCTGGCCGGCGTGCCCCTGGAGCGGCTGCGCTACGACGCGGCCGCCGACACGGTGATCGATATCGCCGGCGTCGAGCGGGAGTGGCATGTCGATCCCCAGGGCCGGCCGCGCCTGGCGCCGGCCGACGGCCGCCAGCCCCTGACCTGCGCCGGCGACGATCCGCTGATCCGCGACGCCGACACCGGCCTGTGGCGGGTCGAGACCGACGCCGACCGACGGGCCGCCGCCCAGACCGCCGCCGCCGCCGAGATCGACCGGCGGGCGGAGGCGGTGCGGCTCACCTACCTGACGGGCGGCGCCGCCCAGGCCATGACATATCAGCGCAAGGAACAGCGCGCCCGCGAGGCCCAGGCGATCCTCGACGCCGGCGACATGCCTGCCACGGGGGACTTCCCGATGCTCGCCGCCGAGGTCGGGATTACGGCGCCTAACCTGCCCGGCGTGGTGGCCGTGATCCTGACCCAGGCCGACGCCTGGGAGGGGGTGGCGGGCCGGATCGAGGCCGCCCGCCTGAGCGGCAAGGCCGCCATTGCCGCCGCCCCCGACGTCCCCGCCGTTCACACCGCCCGGGATTCCGCCCTCGCGGCCCTGGCCGCCCTGCACGCCACCCCCTAGGGAGTTCCGCCCATGGCCACCGACTATCACCACGGCATTCGCATCATCGAACTGACCGACGTCATCCGGCCCATCCGCACCGTGGAAACCGCCATCATCGGACTGGTGGCCACCGCCGACGATGCCGACGCCGACGCCTTTCCCCTGGATCGCCCGGCCCTCATCACCGACGTGCGCACCGCCGCCGGGTCCGCCGGCACCACGGGCACGCTGGCCCGGGTGCTGGACGCCATCGCCGATCAAGCCAACGCCGTTACGGTTGTGGTGCGCGTGGCCGAAGGCGCCGACGAAGCCGAGACCACGACCAACGTGATCGGCGGCACCAACACCGCCGGCATGAAGACCGGCCTGCACGCCCTGACGGCCGCCCAGGCCCAGCTTGGGGTGACGCCGCGCATCCTGGGAGCCCCGGGACTGGACACGGACGCGGTCACGGCCGAGCTGGTCACCGTCGCCCAGACCCTGCGCGGCTTCGCCTATGCGGGGTGCCACGGCTGCGTCACCCCGTCCGAGGCCGTGCTGTACCGCGACGGCTTCGCGGCCCGCGAGCTCATGCTCATCTGGCCGGACTTCCAACGCTGGGACACGGTGGCCAGTGCGACGGGAACCGCGTGGGCGACGGCCCGCGCCCTGGGCCTGCGGGCCAAGATCGACGAGGACGTCGGCTGGCACAAAACCCTGTCCAACGTGGCCGTCAACGGGGTGACCGGCCTGTCCCGTGACGTCTCGTGGGACCTGCAATCCCCGGCCACGGACGCGGGCGTGCTGAACGCCGCCGACGTCACCACCCTGATCCGCGAGGACGGGTTCCGCTTCTGGGGCTCGCGCACCTGTTCGAACGACACGGCGTTCGCCTTCGAGAGCTACACCCGCACCGCCCAGGTGCTCGCCGACACCATGGCCCGGGCGCACATGTGGGCCGTGGACAAGCCCCTGCACCCAACCCTGGCCCAGGACATCGTGGACGGCGTCGACGCCAAGTTCCGCGAGTTGGTCGCGCGGAACTACCTGATCGGCGGGCGGGCCTGGTTCGATCCGGCCAAGAACAGCGCCACCGAGCTGTACGCCGGCAAGCTGTGGATCTCCTACGACTACACGCCGGTGCCGCCGCTGGAAAACCTGATGTTCGAGCAGAAGATCACCAGCGACTACCTGATCGACTTCGCCGCCCGAATGGCGGCTTAAGGGGAGGTCCCACCTATGCTCCCGAAGCTCATTAAGACCTGGAACGTGGTGGTCGACGGCCGCTCCCTGGCGGGGGTGGCCGAGGACCTCACCCTGCCGGAACTGACGCGGGTCACCGAGAGCCTGCGCAACGCCGGCATGCTCGGCCCGGTCGAGGGCGACCTGGGCCTGGAGGGCCTGTCGCTGTCCTTCACCCTGACCGAGTTCAACGAGGACATCCTGCGCGCCTGGGGCCTGTTCGGGGCGGGCAACATCCCGGTCCGCTTCCTCGCCGCCGCCCGCGCCGACGATGCCGAGGCGCCGACGGACGCGATCGAGGTCTCCGTGCGGGGCCGCTGGAAGAAGATCAGCCACGGCACGGTCAAGGGCGGCGAGGTCGCCAAGATGACTGTCGAGGTCCCCTGCACCTACTACCGCTACCGCCTCAACGGCGACACCGTCATCGAGATCGACCTGATCGCCGGCACCGAGATCGTGGACGGCGTGGACCGTCAGGCGGACATGCGCCGCGCGATTGGTCTTGTTTCCTGATCGCCGCAGCGACCCTAGCAGGTCGCGCGGCTCCGCCGCTAAAGCGGCGCCGGCCCGGTCGGGCCGGAGGGGTACACCAAACCCGGGCGCCGGCCCGGTCGGGCCGATAGGCCCGGAGCCGCGCGGCGTCCGAAGGACGGCGCTGCGGCGATGAAAAGAAAGGACCCAAAACATGAACGAGTTCCGCAGCGTCAAACTCTATCAACCCCTGCCTGTCGGGGGCGACAAGACCCTGGACACCCTGCGCTTCCGCGCGCCCAAGGCCGGCGATCTGCGCGGCCTGAAGCTGGCGCTGCTGGAAGAGGCGGAGGTGGATGCCGTCCTGACCCTGGCGCCCCGGATCAGCATGGACGCCGTCTCCGCCGCGCACTTGGCCGAGTTGCACCCGGCCGACCTGCTGGCCCTGACGGCGGAGGTGTTGAGTTTTTTCGCACCCCCCGGGACGGGGGCGGGCGCGATGGGCCGGGACTCCCCGACGACGCCCGGGCCGCATGGGGTGTCCTGATGCAGGCGTTCCCGGGATCCTTTCCACCGGACGTCTTCGATGCCCTCGATCTCGATCGCTACGCCGAGGCCTATGGCATGGCGGTCGAGACCCTGAACGCCCAGGCGGAGGCGATGCGCACCGGTCGCCGATAGGGAGACCCATCCGGCCCGACCGGGCCGGCGGGCCGAAGGCCCGGAGCCGCGCGAGCCCGAAGGGCGAACTGGGGCGAAAAAGGAAACCAAAATGCCCGACCTGAAACTCTCCATCGCCCTCGCGGCCATCGACACAGCCACGGCGCCACTGCGCCGTGTGCGGGAGGCCGCGCGCCAGATGGGCGGCGGGGCGCGGACGGCGGCGCAGCGCCTGGGCAGCCTGGAACGCTCGGCCGAACAGTTGGCCGCGTTCCGCAAGGTGCGCGCCAACGCATGGCAGAACACCCGTGCCCTGGCCGACCTTGAGGAACAACTGACCGGCGCGCGGGAAAAGCTCGCCCGCGTGACCAAGGAGACCGGAGGCACCGGCCGGGCCTTCCAGCGGGCCACCCAGCATGTGGCGTTCCTGGAAAAGAAAGAGGCCGGGCTCATCAAGCGGACGCAGGGCATCCAGACGGCCATGTCGCGCGCCGGCGATGCCCTGCGCGAGGCCGGGGTGGACACCGGTCATGCCGCCGCCGAGACCCGGCGCCTGTCGGCCGACATCGCCCGCGCCATCCGGCGCGCCAACGGCCTGGCCCGGATCGAGGGCCACTTCGACCGCATCCGCCACGCCGCCGGGGGGGCGGCCCTGGCCGCCGGTGCCCTCACCGGGCGCCTGTCCAGGCTCTCCGGCGCCCTCGGGCTCGGGGGCCTGTTGGGCGGCGGTGCGGCTGTCGGGGGCCTGGGCTCCATGATGCAGGGCTTTGCGGAGTCCGGCCGCGAGATCGACCAGTGGGCCGGGCGCATCGGGGTGTCCACCACTGCGCTGCAAGCCCTCACCGCCGTCGGCGGACGCTTCGGCATCCAGCAGGACGCCATGATCGACGGCCTCAAGGAACTGTCCCTGCGCGCCGATGAGTTCGCCGTCACAGGGGGCGGGGAATCGGAAGAGGCATGGCAGCGCCTCGGCTTGGGACGGGATCAGATCAACGCCGTCAAGGGCGACACCGAAGCCCTGTTCGAGCTTGTGCGCAGCCGGATGGAAAACATCCAGGACGTCTCGGAACGCCAGCGCATCGCCGACGAACTGTTCGGCGGCACGGCGGCCGAACAGATGGTCGAGATGCTGTCCGCCTCCACCGACGAGCTGCGCCGCATGCGGGCCGAGGCGGAGGCCAACGGCCAGATCCTGTCGGAGGAAGAGATTGCCCAGGCGCGGACCCTATCGGACTCCCTGCGCCACCTGTCCGGCATCATGGGCGGTTTGGCCAAGACCATCTCCGCCAAGCTCGCGCCGGTCCTCACACCCCTGTTGCAGCAGCTTGGGGACTGGATCGGCGCCAACCGCGAGCTGATCGCCAGCGAGATCTCGTCGATCGTCCAGCGCCTGTCCGACGCCCTCGACCGCGTGGACTGGTCCGCCGTGCTGGCGAGCCTGAAGGCGTTCGGGTCCCGGGTCCAGTCGGTCGTGGAGGCCATCGGCGGCTGGGACACCGCCATGATCGCCGTGGTGGCCACCCTGAACGCGGGCCTGATCGGGTCCCTGGCCAGCCTGGGCGTTCAACTGGGGCGGCTGGGCGCGGCCCTGCTGGCGAACCCGATCACGGCGGTCATCGCGGCCATCGCCTTCGGCGCCTATGCCATCTACGCCAACTGGGACAAAATCGGGGTCTGGTTCCAGGCCAAGCTGGACAAGGTCCGCGCGGCGTTCGACGTCGGGCTGGGCTCCGGACTGTGGGAGATCATCAAGCAGACCAGCCCGTGGTCGCTCGTCCGCGATGCCTTCAACGGCCTGTTCAAGTGGCTGTTCGGCGTGGACCTCTCGGCCCTGGGTCGCCAATGGTTCGGGCCGCTCCTGGATGCCATCGACGCCGTGGACCGCGAGATCACCGCGTGGATCGCCTGGATCGATCAGAAGCTGCAGCCGGTGGTCGGGATGATGCGTTCGGCCGGCAGCATGCTGGGCTTCGGGGGCGATGACGACGAAGAGGATGCGGCTGCGGCGCCCCCCGCCGACACGCCGTCCCGGCCGTCGCTTTCTCTGCCGAGCCGGTTTGCCGACCGCGAGCCCTACGCCGGCGGCCGGCCGCCCCCGGCCAACGATGACCGGCCCCGTTTCAACGTGGTGGACACCAGCGCCGGTGTCGCGGCGGCGGCGGCCGCCAACGCGCCCAACGTGGACTCCCACGACACGGTCAACCTGACGGTCAACGTTCCGCCGGGCTCGGACCCCGAGGAGATCAAGCGCATCCTGGCGGAGCTCCTGGACGACCGGGAGGCGTCCCGCGCCTCCGCCGCCCGCGCGCACCTGTACGACGGGGTGCGGTGATGTTTGCATTCGGCGCCAGCCCGCTCCCCCACCCGGCCACCCTACGCCAGGATCATATGGGTGGCCGGGTGGGGGAGCGGGCCGGTGCCGCAAGACAAGAAAGGTCGATAAATGCCCCTGATGACCCTCGGCCTGTTCACCTTCCAGACCGACTCGCTGCCCTATGCCACGGCGGCGCGGGACAGCGCGTGGCGCTGGCCGTCCCAGGACCGCGCCGGCGCCGCCCCCGCGCACCAGTACACCGGTCCAGGCACGGACACCCTGACCCTGACCGGGACCCTGATGCCCGAGATCACGGGCGGCCCGGTCCACCTGGACACGCTCCGCCGCATGGCGGCCGAGGGCAAGGCATGGCTGCTGATCGACGGCCAGGGGCGGCGGCGCGGAACCTGGATCGTCACCAGCGTGCGCGAGACCCGCACCCACATGTTCAGCGACGGCACGCCCCGCAAGGTGGACTTCACCCTGTCCCTGACCCGGTACAGCGACGATGATCTGGCCGCGCGCGGCGATCTGGCGGACAGCCTGCCCGGCCACCTGTCCGCCCCCGCGCCGGACGACGTGATCGCCGGCGCCCGCGACCTGGCCGGAGGGCTGGCCGGGGCCGCGTCCGATCTGTGGAGCCTGTACCGGTGATCCCCGCGTGGCGCATCACGGCCGACACCGTGGACGTGACCGCCGCCATTGCGGCCGGTCTGGTGAGCCTCAAGATCACGGACAAGCCGGGCCTCGAATCCGACGAACTGGAGTTGACCGTCGCCGATCCTGACGGCGCCCTGGCGTTGCCCCGCCGTGGGGTCCGTCTGTCCGCCGCCATCGGCTGGCGGGACGGGCCGATGGTCTATCGCAGCACCTATCGAGTGGATGAGGTGCGGCACCGGGGCCCGCCGGACGTGGTCATCGTGAAGGCCCGCGCGGCCGACCTGACCGGAGGCCTGCGCGCCCATCGGGACCTGTCCTATGACGACACCACCCTGGGCGCCGTGCTCCAGGCCGTGGCCGCGCGCCACGGGTTGATCCCGGCCATTGCGCCGGACCTGGCCGCGCTGCCGATCCCCCATCTGGATCAGGCCACGGAATCGGACGTCAACCTGATCTCGCGCCTTGCCCGCCAGGTGGACGCCATCGGCACCATCAAGGACGGCCGTCTGGTGTTCACGCCGCGCGGCTCCGGTCGCACCGCCGCCGGGGCCACCTTGCCGGCGATCCGGGTGGCCCGGGCGGAGACCGTGTCCCACGCGTTCGGGATCCAGGACCGCGAGGGCGAGACCACCGGGGTCCGCGCCGTCTGGCGCGACCACGACGCGGCCGAGGATCGGGCCGAGCTGGCGGGCGCCCCCGGTACCGTCACCACCCTGCGGCGCCTTTATCCGTCCCAGGCCGAGGCCCGCGCCGCCGCCCGTGCGGCCCTGACCGATCAGGCGCGCGGGCAAAGGGACCTGCGCCTGCGGCTGGCCCTCGGCCGCCCCGAGGTGATCGCGGGGCAGCCCCTGGCCGTGAGCGGATTCCGCTCGGAGATCGATGGCGTGCAATGGGTGGTCGAAACCGTCCAACACGAGCTGGACGCCAGCGGCGGCTTCCGAACGCGCATCGAGGCCGTGGAACAGCAGCCCCCGGCCCAGGGCGGCGGGTCAGGCGGCGCCGCCTCCCTGACCGAGACGGGCGTGAATTGGTCGGGCCTGTCGGCCGCCTAAAACAATCGCATTCATGCGCTTGGCACCTACAAGAAGAAACGCTATACTTTTTACGGCCGTGGTGAGCGGTGCGTTTGTTTTTTCGTATGCTGGCAACCTGAGCCAGCAATATTAGTTTCACAAAGGGCAGTGATGCCGATAAAAAGTATGATGCTTATGAACAGAGAGCGGAGTTACTTCTATGTGGTATGTCTACTTAATGTTGGCGCCAGTTCTTATTGTTCTCATTGTCTTTTTTATGTTTAATTTTCTTGTTAAGAAAGTGATGAAGTTGGAGCAGGCATCAATAGTAGAAATCATAAATGAGAACGGGAAATTTATTGAAGTGTGCATTCTTTTGATGAGCTTTTTTGTCGCACTCTTTGGTTATGTAGCCTGGAAAATAGATTATGATAGAGAATTAGAATTTTCAGCATACAAAGAAATGTCGAGAATTGTAGAGCGTCGAGAAGACTATATGCGCTCCATTAAGCCGCATGACGTAACCGAGTTCATTGTTGATGATGAATATACACTGCAAAAATATATATCTTTCCAGGAAATGGTTTTTGATGCAAAGATGTGCTATGATGCAAATATTTGTAATGCAAATTTCATTGATAGTTATTATTGCAGTTCTATTTTTGCCTTAAAGACAAAAATGCTGATGGATGAAATTATTAATCATAATAACATCTGGTGCAACAAAGTTGGCCGATGCGAGCGAGCGAACGAATACATATACGGATCCCGTATAATGATGGAAACTATTTCGGACATTAAATACATATGTCCAAACGTTGATCAAGAAATATTTAGCAAAAAACGGATTGAAATAATTTATGATTACGCCAATGCGCTGCCATTATTGCTTTGATATACAATAAGTTGTACAAAAACTCATAAAAACTGCGCTTGAAAATGAATCATATATTTACTTGAGTGTGCCGCACCCTCTCTTATTTCTGGTCAACACCAAATACATTTACGCCCGTGGCGCCGGTGCGCTATGCCCCGGCATTTTGTGGGCTTTGAACAAGTCTCAGGCCGGGCGTTTATCGTCCGTGGGGCGGGTGGTCGCGGCGCGCAATCTCCGGCGCAAAGCGATCTGGTGTTCGGCCAGGGCGTCGAGACGGTCGCCGGGCCCGGCCGCTTGGGATGTGATCGTGCCGTACCACTCGGCCGCCAACTCTCCTAGGCAGCGTTCGGGGATGGCTTAGCCCTCGGCCTTGTAGACCGCCTGGATCGTGTCGACGATTCGTCCCATCAAGTCGCGATCACGGTTCATGGGGGGGCGGCAGGTGAGGCGTCCCATTGGTGGCTCTTCTGCCGGTCCTGCGTCGCCGTGTTCAATTTATCCCTTCCGGTAGCACCCAACGATCAGCATGACATTTCTGACCTCGGCCCGAGGGATCGGATCCAGGTCTCGCGGCGGGTTGTACTGGCGGACCCTGACTTCGTCGTCCGTCATCGCAATGAGAGCCTTGACCATGGCCTCGTTGACGCCGTCGCCATCCTCTTTGACCAGCAGCACATCGTCGCCCTGATTCACGGGCCGGTGTGGATGAATCAGCACCATATCCCCTTGCCGATAGGCTGGCGCCATCGAGTCGCCCACGACGTACATGCCGAACGCGCCCCGGACGTCCCGAAGTGGCTCCGGTCGCGTGACATATTCGATTGGATCGAAGGTCACGATCATGCCGGTCCGGCCGCCCCTCGCGCTTGAATAGATCGGCAGATCGCGGCCGGAGGCTCGCATATCCTCCGTTCGCTCAATCATAACGCGGGCGACTTCTGGCGGAGGTTCCAGTTCTAGGTAAGCCGCCACCGCAGGAATTTCGTCAGCCTTCAGCCGCCGCTTTCCTTGAAGGATGCGGGTCACGACTGCCGAATTCCGGCCGAGGGCATCGGCCAACCCGATCCGCGACTTTGCGGGGTTGTCCAGCCCTTCCTTGATCCATTCGATCACGTCCATGGAACGATTTTTGCGCAAACCGCAAACAAGCGCCATTTCGTTTTTCGTTTGACAGCACTTTGCGAAATGCGCAAATTTGGCGTCATGGACACGTCACTCACTCCCATAGCGCAGCGCGTCATTGCCAAGTTCGGCGGGCACAGGGCCGTCGCGCGGATCACAGGCGCCTCTGTTTCAAGGGTCTACCGGTGGACCTACAGCCGTGAACGCGGTGGAACCGGTGGCCTCATCCCGCAACGGTATCAGGGCGTTCTGCTGCGGGCTGCGCGGCAGCGGGGCATTGAATTGGCGCCCCAAGATTTCTTCGACCTACCAGCAAACGATGTCCCGGCTCATGCTTCGGAACAGCCGGAAAGCGCAATGAGGTTTCCGCAATGAACCGCCAGCACGATGATCACGTCTACAAGGCCCTGAAAGCCGCGTTTCGGCGGCTGGTCGGGCAAAACGGCGGGTACTGCGCCGCCGCCGATCTGACGCGGGTCGGCAAGAGCCAGCTTCAGGAATACGCCAGCCCCCATCACATGGACGTGTTCCCGCCCGCCGACGTCATCATCGACCTGGAGCGGGACGCGGCCGACCCCATCGTCACCCGCCAGATGATCCGCCTGTTGGCCGACGCGGACACGCCGGAACCGGCGTGGGACGGCGACTCGGACGATGTCGCCGCCGTGTTGCACATGGCGACGCGGGGGCAGGTGGCCCTGGGCGAGTTGGCCCGCTGTGCCGTCCAGGCGGCCGAGGACGGCGACCTGTCGGACGAGGAACTGGCCGCCCTGATCCAGCGCGCGGAAACGCGCATGCACGTTGCCCAGTCCGACTACGACGCCCTCATGAAACTCCGCGAAACCCGGCGCGGACAGCCCCACCGCCGCAGGGCGGCACAATCCGGGAGATCACCACGATGAAACGCCCCCCGAACAACGGCAATTCCCGAAACTCGGCCCGCCCGTTCCGGAACAGCGCCAAGTGCCCCGTCTGCGGCGAGACCTGCCGCACCATCAAGGTCTGTCAGGTCACGCCGGCGATCACGGAAATCACTTACGGCTGCACCAACGACGACTGCGGATTCCGCTGGGTTGGGCAGTTGGCGCCGGTGCGCGTGCTGCATGCCTCGTTGCTGCCGCCGTCCCGCCACCTGACGCCCCTTCCGCCGCCATCCGTCGCCACCGCGCCGCTCGCGCGGGCCGGGGCGGGCGGCTGATCCAGGGGTGGGGGGAAACACGATGACATCGGACATCCAGTTGAATGACATCGTCACTTTGATCCGTGGCGATGCCCGGACGGCGCTGCAATCTCTTCCTGATGGCGCGGCGCGGTGTTGCGTCACCTCGCCGCCGTATTTCGGTTTGCGCGATTACGGCCACCCCGACCAGATTGGTCTGGAACCGGACCCAGCCGCCTATGTGGCTGAACTGGTTGCCGTGTTCCGCGAGGTCCGCCGCGTGCTGTCCGCCGACGGGAGCCTTTGGGTCAACCTCGGCGACTGCTACGCCAGCGACGGCGGTACGGGCCGACAAGGCACGCGGGGCCAGCGGTTTGACCGCCAGCACACCCAGGAAACTCTGGGCGAGACGCGAAAATGGCCGGATAGCGGGATCAAGCCTAAGGACCTGATCGGGATCCCGTGGATGGTAGCCTTCGCCCTGCGGGCCGATGGCTGGTACCTGCGTGAAGACATCGCGTGGCACAAGCCGAACGCCATGCCCGAAAGCGTCCGCGACCGTTGCACGCGGGCGCACGAGTATGTGTTCCACTTCACGAAATCGCCCCGATACTACCACGACGCGGATGCGATCAGTGAGCCGGCTGGGCAGCCCGCCGGGCCGCGACGTTTGACGGGTCAACACAAGGCGGACGCGGGCGGCGCAACAACGAACGGGACCAGCACCAGCACGCTGGGCAGCAATGGGGGGCCATCAACCCGCAACCGCCGTTCCGTCTGGGCCATTCCAACCCGCCCGTTCAAGGGCGAGCACTTCGCCACGTTCCCGGTCGGCCTTCCCACCCTATGCCTCCGCGCTGGATCGGAGCCCGGTGACGTCGTTCTGGACCCCTTCGCGGGGGCCTGCACGACGGGTGTCGCCGCGCTGGCGGAGGGGCGCCGGTTCGTGGGCATTGAACTCAACCCGGCCAACCTTGTCCTTGCCCGTCCGCGTCTGCGGCAACCCGGGTTCGGCCTGATACACGCGCAACCCGCTGCGATCCCACCGCGCCCGTCAGAGGTGGGAGGCTATCATGCGTGACGATATCGCCGCCGACGTGCGGAAACGCCTGATCCATGACTACAAGATGCGCCCCCGGGGCGAGTGGCTGCAACGCGGCGTCTGCCCCCAGTGCGGCGAGAAGGAACTCTACGCTAACGGCACGGAGCCCTGGGTCATCCGCTGCGGACGCCTGAACAAGTGCGGGTTCGAGGCGTCGACCAAGGACCTGTATCCCGACGCCTTCGGGCAGTTGAACGAGCGTTATCCCGCCACGTCCGAGAAACCCAACGAGACCGCGCACGCCTACATGGGGTTCGTGCGGGGCCTGCCCGACGCCGCGCGCGGCTGGTACCGCCAAGGAAAATTCTGGCACCCCCAGGGCGACCGCAGCACGGCCACCGTGTTGTTCGAGATCGCGCCCGGCATCTGGATGGAACGGTTCGTTGAACCGGTGCGGGTGAAGGAAGACGACGGCGACGTCACGCTGCGCAAGCAGCACTTCCATGGGGCACACAAGGGCCTCGCCTGGGCGCCACCGAAACAGCGGGTCGGGGACGAGCTTTGGATCGTCGAGGGTTGCATCGACGCCGCCACCCTGGCCTGCGCCGGGCTGTCCGCCGCCGCCACCCTGTCCGCGTCCAACTACCCGGGCACCTTCCTGCAGCGACTGGCCGACGCCGGGCAAAAGCCGGTCCTGGTCTGGGCGTTGGACAACGACCCCGCCGGCAAGGGCGCCATGCGCCGCCATATCCGGCGCGCCGAAAAGGACGGTTGGACCTGCCGCGCCGCCCTGGTGCCGCGCGACGGGCGCAAGAAGCGCGATTGGAACGACCTCTGGCTCGCCGGCGCCCTGACCGAAGACACGCGCGCCGACACCCTCGACCGCTGCCGCTTCCACGGCGATCTGTTCCGCGCCCGCACGGCCAAGGAAAAGGGCCTGCTGATCTACCGCCGCAAGAGTGCTTCCGCCTTCGGCCTCGACTTCGACAGCCGCACATGGTGGTGGAAGCTGGACCAGGAGCGCCTGAACAAGGCCACCATGGAGGGCCTGTGCCGCGAGGATGCCGAGGACATGGCCGCCGAGTGCCATGAGATCTGCAACTGCGCGGTCTCCTTCCTGTACTTCCAGCAGTCCAAGCTGACGGACGAGAGTTGGTACTACACGCGGGTCGATCTGCCCGACGGCCGCACGCTCAAGAACACCTTCCGGGGGGCGGACATCTCGTCCGCGTCCGAGTTCAAGAAGCGCCTGATCTCCATCGCGCCGGGGGCCCTGTACAGCGGATCGTCCCAGCAACTGAACTGGATCGTCGGCCGCTACCTGCGGCGCATCCGGGTGGTCGAGACCGTCGAGTTCATCGGCTATTCCCGCGAACACGAGACCTATGTGTTCCCGGACGTGGCCGTGCATCACGGTCGGGTGCATCGCCTGAATGACGAGGACTTTTTCGAGGTCGGCCGCCTGTCGATCAAAAGCCTCAACGGCTCGCTCGCGCTGCATATCGGCAAGCCGACCGAGTACCGCCACGACTGGCCCGATCTGGTCTACCGCGCCTATGGCGCCCAGGGGCTGATCGCCGCCGCGTTCTTCCTCGGCTCCCTGGTCGCGGAACAGATCCGCGCGGTCCACAAGTCGTTCCCCTTCCTGGAGATCGTGGGCGAGGCGGGGGCGGGCAAATCCTCTCTGATCGAGTTCCTGTGGAAGCTGGTCGGCCGCGTCGATTACGAGGGCTTCGACCCCAACAAGGCCACCAGTGCCGCCCTGGCCCGCAACTTCTCCCAGGTGTCGAACCTGCCGATCTCGCTGATCGAAAGCGACCGGGACAGCCCGGACAGCAAGCAGCGGCAATTCGACTGGGACCAGATGAAGACCGCCTACAACGGCCGCGCCGTGCGCTCGCGCGGGGTGAAGAACGGCGGCAACGAGACCTATGAGCCGCCGTTCCGCGCCTCGGTCCTGATCTCCCAGAACGCGGCTGTGAACGCCTCCGAGGCCATTCTCACGCGCATCGTGCACCTGTTGTTCGATTGCTCCGGCCATTCCGCCGAGGGCAAGGACGCCGCCGACGAACTCTCGGCTTTGCCCGTCGAACACCTGTCCCACTGGCTCATCCTGGTCTGTCAGGCCGAAGACCGGATCATGGAGACGGTGCGCACCCGCACCCCGTTGCATGAAAAGGCGTTGCTGGCCGACCCCGCCATCCGGTCCCACCGCATCGCCAAGAACCACGGCCAGATGATGGCCCTGGCCGAGGTGCTGTGTGACCTGTGCGAGATCCCCCGGCCGCGCCGAGAGGACGTGCTGGAAACCCTGCACACCGCCGCCACCCGCCGCCAGGACGCCATCGCCTCCGACCATGCCGTGGTCGAGGAATGGTGGGAGCTGGTCGAGTTCCTGGACCCCGACGGCGACAAGCTGAACCACAGCCGCAAGCCGGACCAGCTCCTCGCTCTCAACCTCAACCAGGTCATCCAGATGGCCCAGCAGCACCAGCAGGTGTTGCCGGCCACCTCGGCCGACCTGAAGCGGCACCTCAAGACCAGCAAGAGCCGCAAGTTCCTGGGCATCAAGACCGTCAACTCCGGCCAGCCCGGTGACTTCTACAACCGCGCCGTCAAGTGCTGGTGCTTCGAACAACCCCGCAAGTAGGGAGACGGAATCATGATCGACATTCCCCTCTACGCCGCCCTGGGCGGCACCCGCTGCGATGATCCCGTTGTGATCCATGAGGACCGGGGCGGGCGCCTGGTTCCCGTGATCCGGGGCACGCTCGCCGCGTGGCGGCCGCTGTCCGACCGGCGCCAGTCCTGGTGCGTCCGGATGGTCGGAGAGGATCCGAAGGCCCCGCCCGAAGCCGCCGTCATCGTGGTCGAGGAAATGCCCGACGGCCGGCTGGCCTACATCGGTGGCGGGCCGCTCAACGACGCGATCCAGGCGGCCGAACGCACCGCCGCCGGCGTGGTAACGCCGACATCCGTGTCGGACCAACTCATGAGCGTATCCGCCGCGCTCGTGGCCCTGAGCCTGCCCTACCACCGGGGCGAGGCGGCTGCGTCATGAGAATTATGAGGATTGTCGTGTTCGTGACGGAGGGCTTCACCCTGACCGTCGCGCTTTTTGTCCTCGTCCTGTGGTCGATCCTCGGCCACGCCATCCTCGACTAGGGAGGACACCATGACGCATCACGCGCCGCACACCCCGGGGCTGGTGTCGGTCATGAAAGGCGGGCTCGTCCGCCTCGTGCCGCGCTACGACCCCGAGGTGGCGATTGCGGATCTCCGCCTGCGCGGTGTCCACACCGGCACCGCCCACGACGTCGCCCGCGCCGAGGCCATCGCCAATGCCTACCGGCTCGCCGCGTGCTGGAACCTGTGTGACGGCGTCCCCACCGAGGTCCTGGAAACCCTGCCACGCGGCGCCCTGGCCGTGCAGGGGTACGACCGCGCCGGCTGATCCCGACGCCAGAATGGAGGCGCAGACCATGACAGACGCCACCCCCGTCTGCATCGGCGTCGATCCCGCAGCCGGCGACGACATGACCGTCGTCGTTTTGCCCCATCGGTACCGCCGCGATCTGCTCCAGTGCCTGACCCTGCACGATCAGGGCAACACCGCGTCCGCCCGTCTCGGTGCCTACATTCTCGGGTCCGACGCGGCAGAGGCCGGCATGGGGGCGGACGCCTGCCCCTTCGCCGAGGACGCGCTGCCCGAGCTGGCCGAGGCATGGCGGCGCGGCCGTCAGGACACGCTGGACTTCGGGGCCGGCAAGCGCCGGCCGGCCGATCGCCTGTCGTCCAAGTGCCGCATCCGCGCGCCGATCGGCAGCACCCACGCCGCCCACACGCATCCGGGGGACTGACCATGACCGCCATGCAGCCGGACATGTTTGGGGGGCCGTCCGTCGCCGACGGGCCGGAGCCCAAGCACAAGCCGAGACGCCCAGGAGGGTACGCCGCGCGCCCGGGCGGCGGGCCGAAGGGGGAGACCTGCCGGACCTGTCTGCACTACGTGCGGAAGGGCCGGGGCAAGTCCGTGTACCGCAAATGCGACCTGCTTCGGGACGTCTGGACCAACGGCACCGGCAGCGATATCCGCGCCGGCGCGCCCGCATGCTGCCTGTGGAAGGAGGTCTCCGAGTGACCGCCGCCGCCCCGCATCCCACCCTGTGGCCGCATCTGGCGAACGCGGCGCTCGCCGCTTCCTATGCGTCCCTGACCGCCCAGGCCGTGGCCGCCGAATGCTACGAGACGCCCGCGTGGACCGCGCGCCGGGTGCTCGAGGTCGAGGTCCTCACACCCCGCGTCCTGGACCCCTGTTGCGGCACCGGCATTCTGTCCCAAGCGGCCCGTGCCGCCGGCTATGACGTCGGGTCGCTGGACCTGCACCGCTGGGGCTATGCGGATCAGCACGGACAGGCGGACTTTCTGGCGGACCCGCCTTCCTGGATCGCGTGGCCGATGTTCCGGGAGACCCCGGCCTATCTTCGGCACAACATGCCGCGACCCCTGTCCGGGGTGAGCGTGTTCATGAACCCGCCCTTTTCGCGGGCCACTGAGTTCGTGGATCGGGCCTTTTCCCTGGGGGCTCGAAAGGTCCTGTGCTTCCAGCGCTTTGCGTGGCGGGAAAGCCAGGCCCGCCGGGCGTGGTGGGACGCCCGGCCGCCGGCGCGCATCTGGCTATGCGGCGACCGCGCCCACTGCTGGCGCTTCGACATCCCGCCCGAGGCCCGTACCGGCGGCGCCCCGACCGCCCACGCGTGGTTCGTCTGGGAACAGGGCCATCGCGGCCTCGAGGCCGTCGCCACGATCTGGAAGGACGGGCAGGCCGAGCCCCCCGTCCCCTGTCCTGTCTGAGCACACGGAGACCACTCCATGACCACCGAACCCCTCGCCGCCGTCACGGTCGAGACCCTTCGGCCCATCGCCTACCGGGGCGAGCCTGTCCTGACCACCGAGCTTCTGGCCGCCGCCTACGGGACGGAGCCTGTGCGTCTCCACAAGAACCACAGCCGCAACGTTGATCGGTTCGTCGAGGGCCGACACTTCTTCAAAATTGCGGGATCGGATCTCCGCTTATTCCGAAAGCGAACTGACTACCTAAAAGACAGTCAGTTCGAGGTGGGAATGAATGCAAAATCGGTCCTTCTCTGGACCGCGCGGGGCGCCGCCCGGCATGCCAAGATGCTGGAGACGGACGCGGCCTGGGAGGTGTTCGAGGCCCTGGAGGATTCCTACTTCGACCGCCGGCCGGAAACCCGGGTGAAGGCCGACCCGCACCTGTTCGTCGGTAGTGGCGATTATGTCGAGGATCGCCGCGTGTCCGGCAGCGCCCGATTCTGCGAGGAGGTCGCTCGCCTCGGTTACGAAAGCCCGAAGGCGTTCGCCGCGACCGCCGGATGGACCGGCTCCAAGCTCTGGTCCATCGAACACGGCAACACCGCGCCCAGCAAGCCCGAGGACCTGAAGCTGCTGATCGGGCGCGGCTTCGACCTGCGCTATGTGCTGTACGGCGAGCGCACCATTGCCCGAGCCGAACTCGACCTGATCGCCGCCTACCGCGAGGGCGACACCGCCGGCGTCCAACGCATCCTCGCCGCCCGTCCGGCGCGCCTCACCGACCAAACCAACCGCGAGACCTGACCCATGCCCCCACGCCCGCCACACGGCCGGCCGGCCCATGACCAGGACGAGAGGGGACGCGCTGTCATGCGCATTTCAAAAGACATGTCCTGCTTACCGGACTGGCCGCGCCTCATGACGGCCGAGGAAGCGGCCGCCTATCTGTCCATCTCGGCCAACACGCTCCGCGCGCATGTCCCCATCGAACCGTTCCGGATCGGTGGGTGTGTTCGCTATGACCGAAAGAAGCTGGACGACTACGCCGACGGCGATCCTTCGCCGGATCAAGCCGCCACCTGGGCGGATGAATTGTTCGGGTGACCCATGCCAGTGTACCGGATCAAAGGCATCAAGCGGGTGCGGAACCCCAGAACGGGTGCCGTCTACCTGTATCACCGGGGCACGGGCAAGCGTCTGCGCCAGACGGAGGGAACGGCCGCGTTCCTTGAGGAAGTGGCCGCCCTCGACCGCGAAGTGCAAGACCGGCCGTCCGAGCCGAAATCGCCGGCGGGCACGTGGGGCTGGCTGCGGGAACTGTACCTAGCGAGCCCCAAGTATGCCCAGCTCGCGCCCCGGACGCGCAAAGGCTACCGCACCGTCTTGGACTATCTGGCGGAGCCCAACCCGGATCGCCCCGGCAAAGGGATGAACGCGGTCCCCTTGGACCGGATCGACAGCCCGTCCGTCATGCGGCTGCGCGATGCGACGCATGAGCGTCACGGCTGGCGGCAGGCGAATCTGGTGCTCGCCGTGATTTCGCTGGTGTGGAACTGGGGCCGACCCTACGGCTACGTCACCGGGCCAAATCCGGCCGAGAAGATTCCGCGCATCAAAAGACCGCGCGACAAACCCGCCGCGAACCGCCCCTGGACCGACGACGAGTTGGCCGCCGTCCTGGCGGCGGCACCGACGGGCGTCCGGGAGGCCGTGGCCCTTGGGGCATATACCGGCCTTCGCCAGGGTGACGTGTTGGCGCTGCCGTGGTCGGCGATCGAGGACGGATGGCTCAGGTGGCGCCAGTCGAAGACCGGCGAAGAGGTCTGGATCCCCGTGCATCGCGATTTGGCCGCGATCCTGTCCCGGGCCGAACGCCGGGCAACGATGATCGTGGCCGGGGCGCGGGATCGCCGCCCGTACAGCGGCGACGGCTTCCGGACGTTGTTCTTTCGCCTGATTCGCAAGCTGGAGGCGGACGGCCGCATCGGCCACGGACTGACGTTCCATGGTCTGCGGCACGGGCTCGCAACACGCTTGGCCGACGCCGGCGCCGACGACCGCACCATTGCGGCGATCACCGGTCACAAGCAGGTCTCGATGGTCCAGCACTACACCCGCACGGCCGACAAACGGCGCCGCGCCCGCGCGGGAATGGACCTGCTGGAAGGCGGCAAGCCGGAGGACAAGCCGTGAACAAACGGCCTAAAGTTTGGAAAACTTCCGGGAAAAGTTTGGAAAAAAGGGGCAGATAGGATGACCTATCTGCCCCTTAACGTCTTGATTTAATTGGTGGGCGCACAAGGACTCGAACCTTGGACCCGCTGATTAAGAGTCAGCTGCTCTACCAACTGAGCTATGCGCCCCAATTTCTCAAATGGGTGACACGATCCGCGCCGCCCCGTTTGTGAGGGAGGGCTGGATACCAGCCCGCACCGGCATTTGCAAGCATCTTGAAGGCGTATGTCCGCCGTTTGCGTCGGTGCGGTCTCGCTGCGGTGTCCCAAAAGCCCGCCGCAGCGAGACGGATGGGGGTCCGTCTCGGCGGAGCGACCGCGGCGACCATGCGCGGCGGCAGTCTCCTCATCGTCGCGCGGTCTCAGAGTCCGTCGGGACAGACACTCAGATGTCGCGCAACGCGCGTGTCCAGGTCTCCATTGCCGTGTTGGCCACGGGCATGGGCGCTTCCAGGAACGAGATTTCGAACCGGTCCTCCATTTGGACGACGCCGATGGAGCGGGGGCGAACGGCCATCACGTCCGGACTGGGCAGCTTGACGCCGAAGCAGAAGACGACATGCTTGGCCGCCTTGATCTCCGGATTGATCTCGCCGCCGATGCCCTGCGTGTGCGCATAGTGATCGAATGTGGCGATGTAAGCGACCTTATCGTCTTCTTCGATTTTTTGCTTGTAGTGCTCCAGAATTTCGTCAACGGACGTCTTGCTCGTCTCAGAAAACGGCAGGCTCATGTGATAGACAGGATACTTTTCCTGAAGCGTGTACTGGCGCATTCCGGGCTTCCTCTTTGCAACGACACGGCCCAGGCATGAGGCCGATGATAGGACCAGGAATCGTCATTCACCCCACCGCACGCAATGAGAAAGCGCAATGGAACGGGAGCCGAGCCGGCTACTGATCCTTTAGCGAGCGTGGCCGCCACTGATGCACGTTCACCGGCCGGCCCGACTGGGACCGCATGACGCGTGGGCGCAGGACATGCTCGATGTGCGGGGCGCCCCGGTCGGTGAGGGCACCGATCCCCTCGCGTTCGGTGGGTTTGCGGCCGTAAAAGGCAACCATCCCCTCGATGGTGATTTCCGCACCCGGGGCTTCCGCATAGGCGTCGGCATAGGGGGGGTGTCGCTTCAGAGACTTGGTCAGGTGCTCGGTGGAGTGCGCTCCGAAGCGGCGCCAGATGGAATCCAGAAGGGTTTCAGCGGGCTCCGGGATCTTGGCCAGATCCACGCGCGGCCGACTGTAGGAGAACGCCTTGAACAGGGTCGGTTCCAATGGCCCATCGGGATCGGCGATGAACGTCGCCGGGATCAGCTTGTGCCCCGCATTCGCGACCGCGAAATAAGCCTGTGCCAGATACAGCAGGCGGTGCAGTTTGCGCGGATTCAAGTATTCGTTGTCATCCAGGGCGCGGTCGAGCAACCAAAAGGTCGGCTCGAACCCGGATGGTGTTAGCGGTGGATGCGCCATCGCGCCAGCCTCCCATGTCGTTGCCCTGATGGTACCGCGTTTCAGCGCGTCGGTAGAGGAAATCCCGCGCGATCCGGACCGGATCGCGCGGTGATTCGCCAATATGTCGATCTTCTGGGCAGCTCGCGCGACGCGCCCGAAATGCTGCGGGCAGGTTGTGGTTGCTTGGGACCGGGGCCATGCCGCACCATGGCCGAGATCGCTTCCGTCCGCCCGAGTCGCGCCCATGACCGTGTCCACCGCACCAGAGCCCGCGCCCGAAGTGCCCGTTGCCGGGGACGCGGGTGTGCGCGAGGCGGTCGGGCGTTGGCGTGCATGGCTGTGGGGCGAGCGCCGGTGCAGCCCGAATACGCTCGACGCTTATGGCCGCGATCTGGCCGGGTTCCTGACATTCCTGAGCGACCATCTGGGCGGGCCGCCGACGATCAGCGATCTTGCCACCCTATCCGCCGCCGACATCCGGGCTTGGCTGGCTTGGCGGGGCGCGGCCGGTGTCTCCCGCACCTCTCAGGCGCGCGGCCTGTCCACGTTGCGCGGTTTCTACCGCTGGCTTGATCGCGAAGGCATCGCTCACAACCCGGCCATTGCCCAGGTGCGCGGCCCGCGCCCGCCTAAGGCGGTGCCCAAGGCGCTGGCCGAGGATGAGGCGCGCGAGGCCCTGACCACCGCGCCTGAGTTGGAGGACGAACCCTGGATCGCCAAGCGCGATACCGCGCTTCTGACCCTGCTGTACGGGGCCGGACTGCGCCTGGGCGAGGCGCTGGCGCTGCGGCAGAAGGACGCGCCGTCCGGCGGCGCCCTGGTCGTCACCGGCAAGGGCCGCAAGCAGCGCGTGGTGCCGGTGCTGCCGGTGCTGGCGGCGGCGGTGGCGGACTACCGCGCCGCCTGCCCCTTCGTCCTGGGACCGGACGACGCGCTGTTCGTCGGCGCGCGCGGCGGCCCGCTCAATCCGGGCGTGGTGCAGCGGCAGGTGCGACGGCTGCGTGTTCTGCTCGGCCTGCCCGAGAGCGCTACCCCGCATGCCCTGCGCCACAGCTTCGCCACCCACCTGCTGGCGCGCGGCGGGGACCTGCGGACGATCCAGGAACTGCTGGGCCACGCCTCGCTTTCGACGACGCAGCGCTACACGGCGGTGGACACGGCGCGGCTGAAGCGCGTTTATGCGGACGCGCACCCACGGGCGCGCCAACCCGATGACCCACCGGACCCCTGAGGACCCCTGATGCGCGTTTTCATTTCCCCGGCGCAGCGTGGCCACGCCGGCGACACGTTCCTTGTCAGCGGCACGCCGCGCCCGATTCCGGAACAGCCGGAGCGGCTGAACCACTTCCGGCGCGCGGTCGAGGCGCTGGGCCTGACCCCGGAGGCACCGGCCGACGCCGGTGACGGCCCGCTGGCTCGCGTGCATACGCCCGAGTACCTGGACTTCCTGCGCACCGCCTGGACCCTGTGGCAGAGCCTGCCGAACGCGAGCGGCGATGTGCGCCCGAACGTCTCCCCCGACCGGCCGGACGCGCCCTATCCCCGCTCGCCGGTGGGCCGGGCCGGCTATCATCTGGGGGATCAGGCTTGCCCGATCCTGCGCGACACCTGGATCACCGCACGGGCCAGCGCGCACTGCGCGGTCGCCGCCGCCCGCGCGGTGGCGGACGGCGCGCGCGAGGCCTACGCGATGTGCCGCCCCCCCGGACATCATGCCGGGCGGGAGCGCACGGGCGGCTTCTGCTATCTCAACAATACGGCCATCGCCGCCGCCGATCTGGCCGCCGGCGGACGGCGTGTCGCCATCCTGGATGTGGACCTGCACCACGGCGACGGCACGCAGGCCATCTTTTATGAGCGGTTGGACGTCCTGACCACATCGGTTCATGCCGATCCGGCGGATTTCTATCCGTTCTTCCGGGGGCACGCGGCGGAACGCGGCGCCGGCCCAGGACTGGGCTACAACATCAACCGACCGCTGCCTCTGGGCACCGGAGACGCGGGCTATCTGGCGGCGGTGGAGACAGCATTGGCGTGCATCGACGCCTTTGCTCCGGATGTGCTGGTGGTGGCGCTGGGGCTTGATGCGTCGGTGGACGATCCGTTCGGCGGGCTCACCGTGACGCCCGACGGTTTCGCCCGCCTGGGCGCGCTGTTGGGTGCCTTCGGGCGGCCCACGGTGCTGGTGCAGGAAGGGGGCTACATCTCCCCGACGTTGTCGGACAACCTTCGCGCCGCGCTGAGTGGGTTCCTCGACGCCCGTCCGGGCGGCCTCACACCTGCATGAAACGCAAACGGTCACCCTCGAACACGCCGCAGGTCAGACGGCCGTGCTCGACCGCGCCGGTATCGAGCGCGATGCGGTTGGTCAGGATCAGCGGGCGCGGTGTGATGGTGTGCCCATGCACGACGATGGCGCCGAAATCGGCGTCGCTGGTCAGGAACGGCCCTCGGATCCAGAGCAGATCCTCGGCCGTCTGGTATTCGTGCGGCACGCCGGGACGCACGCCAGCGTGGACGAACAGGTAGTCTCCCTCGCGGTGGCTCAGACGCAGGTTGCGTAGGAACACCATGTGTTTCTCGGGCAGCGCGTCCAGCAACGCCTCCCGCAGGTGGTTCTCGGACTCGCCGGTCAAGAACGCCGTATCGGGCACCGGCACGCCATAGCTTGCCAGGGTTTCCGTGCCGCCATTGAAAAGCCAGCCGGCCGGATCGCTCTGGCCGTCCAGGAAGGACAGCACGAAATCCTCGTGGTTGCCCTTCAGGAAGACCGTTTCCAGTCCCTTCGGCAGCCCGTTGGTGAGGATATCCAGCACCCGGCGGGACCGTGGGCCGCGATCAATATAGTCGCCCAGGAACACGGCCACGGATCGTTCGAGTCCATCACCGGCCCGGGCCAGATCCACGTCGATGGCGTCCAGCGCCCGTTCGAGCAGATCGGCCCGCCCGTGGATGTCCGGTATGGCGAAAACCCGAACGCCGTCGGGAACCCGGCCGGGCGCCGGGATCCAGAAATCGACGGGCCAGGCCCCCTCCATGATCGTCACAATACCACGCCTCCGGCTCGCTTCGACCTCACGGACCCGCTAAACAATACAACCGGGCGAAACCGGCCTTTCGCTCAACCACCTTGGCTGGGATGGGTCAACCCGTTAGTGTGATCGCTACGGGCCGGCCTTCAGCCATGCCAGGGTCCGAACAAAATCGGCCCCGCATCGTTTAACGGCAGCGTAACATATGAGAGTTGGCAATTCCCTCGTCCATGCGGACCAGAGTCTTTTGGACAGTCTTGCCCGCATGTCGCGCTCAAGCGCGGGACGCGAGGCCCTGTTCGTGGGCCTGTCGCGGCTGCGCCCGATCAACCGCACTCCCACCCGTCTGCGGATCGCCGCCCAGTTGTTCGCGCCGTTGGTGTCCGGCTATGGCTGCGAGGTCTTCTCCCTGTCAAGCGGTGATCTGGTGATCATGGGGAACGGCATGCCCCCGGGCACGCTGGAGCTTCAGGGCGAGCGGCTGCGCGCCCTGTTCCGTTCCGATCCGGGATCCCGGGGAACGGCCCTGGATGGTCGGGATTTGTTCCTGACCATCTACGATCTGACCACCGACAACCGGGCCCTCGAAAACCGAATTCGGCTGCTGGCCGAGGACCGGGATACGCTGACGGGACCGATGAACCCGTCCAGCCCCCCCCCGGATCGGCCGATGGAGCCCGGCCTGTTGCGTCAGATCAGCGGGGCGCTGCAGAAGCTCGACCCCCGCCCGCTGATGCAGCGACAGGTGGTGCTGCGCATTGACGAGGAACGCCACGGCGCCTTTCATTACGAGGAGTTCTTCGTGTCCATGGCGGAGGTCCGCCGGGCCTGCGCCCGCGGCATCGATGTGACGGCCAGCCGCTGGCTGTTCCAGGAGATCTGCCGGCAACTCGATCAGCGGGCCATCGCGGCGATGACCCGCCTGCCGCTTCCGGAGCAACCGGTCGGCGTCGGCCTCAATCTGAGCGTCGACACCGTTCTTTCGCCGGCGATGAAGGCATTCACAGGGGTCCTGCCCGAAGGCACGACTCTGACCGTCGAGGTTCAGGTCATCGACGCCTTCAGCACCCTGGACCGCCTGGGTGAAGCCAACCGGTGGCTGCGGGACCGTGGCCACAGGCTGGTTCTGGACGGGGTCACGCCGCGCGCTCTGTCGATGATCGATCCGGCGCGCCTGGATGTGGGCGGCCTGAAGCTCATGTGGGATCCCGATCTGGACGATCCCGCCGCCATCTGGGACGGACCGCACCCCAAGGCCATGATCGAGATGATGGGGGCCGACAGGATCGTGCTGTCGCGGGTGGAAACCGACCAAGCCCTCACATGGGGGCTCACCGCTGGAATCCACGCGTTTCAGGGGTTTTTCGTCGACCGCGTCATCGGTGCCACCACCATGGCCGGATGCCCCCAACGGAAAGCCTGCACTCTGATGCAATGCGTCGAACGCCGACGCTCCGCCGCCGGACCGACGCGCCGGACATGCCCCAACCCGCCCCAACTGGACGCGATTACCAGACTGCACAAATTCGGTGAAGGCGTCAGCCCTGGCGTGACGCCCGGCGCCCGCGCGCCGTCATGACGGAGAGTTCCATGGCGAACCCGCCGGCCAAGATTGCCTCCGCGCTCAGTCTTCCAGACTTCGTGAGGGACGTCGCCGAGACGCACCAGGACATGCGGGCCCTGCGCCTGACCCTGTCCGAGTTGCGGCCGGATACCTGGGAAAGCGATGTCATCCAGGCGGTCGAGGAGACGCTGGTCCCACTGGCGCGGGCGAACCAGACGCACATCTTCCGCCTGCCTCGTCGCGACTATCTGTTGTGCTTTCCCCGCGAACAGACCGATGCCGTTCGCGCCGTGATGATCCGCTTACGTCTGGTGATTCCCGAGGCCCCCCTGACGTCTCATCTGGCCGACCCGCCCGGCCGCAATAGTCCGCTGGTGCAGTGGTGGTCGCTTGATGCGGATTTCGGCGTGCTGCGCGCCATGGCCAAGCGGGTCGAGGACGCGGCCGCCGCCGCGGCCACCAAGCGGCGATCCGCCGCCAAGGGGTCAACTGACAGAGCGAAGACAACCGGCCGGGGCGATCCGGCGTGGCGGGCCTTCACTGGCGAGGCGGACGCCGACCGAAAACGGCCGTTGTCGCCCCTGGACGCCGAAATGCTGGAGCGTTTGGTCACGGGGCTGGACCGGGCCGACCTGTCCAACCATGTCCGGCAGCAACCGGTGTGCGCCATCGTCGGGGCGGCGCCGCCCAAGGCGTTGTTCTCGGAAGTCTATGTCTCCATCGACCGACTGCGGGAGGCCATGGCGCCGAACGTGGATCTGACGGCCAACCGTTGGCTGTTCCAGCACTTTTCGGAAACGCTCGACCGTCGCGTCCTGGCGTGGCTGAACCGCGAGGCCGGCGGCCTGCTGAAGAGCGGGTTTTCCATCAACATCAATGTCGGTTCGGTCCTCTCCGATGCCTTCCTGCGCTTCGAGGGCCAGGTCTCGGCCGCCCTGCACGGTACCGTGATCCTGGAGTTGCGGGTCGAGGATGTCTTCGCCGACCTGGAAGCCTATGCCTTCGCGCGTGATTTCGCGCACCAGCGCGGCTATCAAATCTGCCTGGACTCGCTGACACCGGAGGTGATGGCCTTGCTCAACCGCGACCGGCTGGGCGTCGACATGATGAAGCTGTTCTGGCATCCGGACCTGCCGGAGGAGATGCGGCGCGGCCATGGTCCGGATCTGGCGGAACGCCTGCGCGAGCACCACGGCAACCGCACAATTCTGGCCCGCTGCGACGATCCGGCCGCGCTCGAACTTGGGCGCTCGCTGGGCATCACGATGTTCCAGGGGCGCTACATGGATAAGCTGCTGTCCAGCGCGAGCGCGCCGGTGATCCCGACGCGGCCGCGATGAGCGCCGCGCCTCCCTCCCCGGTGATCGAGGCGCGCGGTCTCACCAAGGTGTTCGCGGGACCACGCGGCACGTCCGTGACAGCCATGCGCGGCGTGGATCTGAGCATCGCGGCGGACACCACCGTCGGCCTGTTGGGCGGCAACGGCGCTGGCAAGACCACGACGCTGTCGATCATCAACGGCCTGCTGTTGCCGACGTCGGGAACGATTCGCGTTCTGGGCCGCGACATGACACGCGAACGTCATCTCGCGCTGGCGCGCATGAACGTCTCGTCGCCCTATGTCGATCTGCCGCACCGCCTGACGGTGCGCGAGAACCTGACGGTCTATGCCCATCTCTACGGCATCGCCGATGTGCGCGGGCGACTCGCGACGGTGGTGGAGGACCTCCACCTGGGCGAGGTGTTCAATCGGCCCGTCGGCAAGTTGTCGGCGGGACAGAAGACCCGGGTCGCCCTGGCCAAGGCCCTGCTGAACGATCCCGAGGTTCTGCTGCTGGATGAACCGACGGCCTCGCTCGATCCGGACACCGGCGATTGGGTTCGGACCCATCTGGCCGGGTGGCGCCGCCGGCACGGCGCAACGATTCTGCTGGCCTCGCACAACATGGCGGAGGTCGAGCGGCTGTGCGACACCGTGTTCGTCATGAAGGACGGGCGCATCCACGACCAGGGCGCCCCGGCCGATCTGATCGCGCGCCATGGCCGTCAGACCCTGGAGGAGGTGTTCCTCGACATCGCGCGTCGGGCCGATGGGCATCCCTGAGACGACCATTCCAGGCAAGCCCTGTGGCCATCCGACAACAGGATACAACCGGCCCTTTGCATCCGGCGCCGCGTCGTCCTATATTTCAAGGGCCGGTTCGCCGGCTATGACGCTAAACCCTGTCTGGAATAAGCGTTGTGGACCCGGGGGCAGTGCCCGGCGCCTCCACCAGTTCCGGCCCCGCCAGCGGCGGCGGGGCCTCTCCTGGGGGCGAAACAGGATCGACACGCGTGGTAAAGAGGCAGGCTGTGTTCGGCATGGCACCACCGTCATCGGGCCAAATGCAATAGTTGCCAACGACAACTATGCTCCGGAAGCCGTCGCTGCGTAATGCAGTGCTGGTGACCGATCTAAGCCCCGGGCGGTAGCACGTTCGGGCGGGGTTCGGGGGGCACCTGGCAACAGAAGCCCCCCACTGTGCCGGAGGGATTTCGACCGGCATGGCGCGGGCCTTGCGCGGACGAACACAGTAAGGGAAGACACAGGGGTGCCGGCCCAGGCCAAGCGGACAGGAACAGCGACGTGAGCGAGAAAATCACCACCTTCCATTACGACCGCATGGTCGAGGCTGCGTTGCGCGGCGTACTGCGCGACGCGCTCAGGGTGGTCGAGGCTCAGGGCGGTCTTCCGGGCGAACACCATTTCTACATTACCTTCGAGACCGCGCGCCCCGGAGTCGTGATGCCCGACCGGCTGCGCGCCCAGCACGCTCAGGACATGACCATCGTGCTCCAGAACCAGTTCTGGGACCTGAAGGTGTTCGACGACGCGCTGGAGGTCACCCTCAGCTTCAACCGCAAGCGCGAGCGTCTGCGCGTTCCGTTCGCGGCCGTGACCGCGTTCGCCGATCCGCACGCCAGTTTCGGCCTGCAGTTCCAGACCGAGGCCGGCGAGGCCATGGACGACACGGACGATGATGCCGAGGCCAACTGGGACGCCCTGATGGGCGACGGCGAATCCAACGACGGGCGCGGCCAGGGCGGAGCCCCCCGGGTCGAGACCGATCCCGACGGCGCCAACGTCATCGCCCTCGACGCTTTCCGCAAGAAACAGTAAACCGGGGTCATCACCGGTTCGATTGGTACCGCGCGGCCGTTGCCGCGTGGGCTGCGTTGTTTGGCCGTGCCTACGGGAGTGCCCGATGATTGATGCCGCCTTCGCCGAGATGTTTCCCCTCGCCGCCGACGATACCCCCTACCGCAAGGTCACGGACGAGGGCGTCGGCCTCGACCGGTTCCGGGGCCAGGATGTCCTGGTGGTCGAGCCGGCGGCGCTGACCCGCCTGACCGAGGAGGCGTTCCGCGACATCTCTCACCTGTTGCGGCCGGGCCATCTGGCGCAGTTGCGGGCCATCATGGACGACCCGGAGGCCTCCGCCAACGACCGCTTCGTCGCCCTGGAACTGCTGAAGAACGCCAACATCTCGGCCGGGATGGTGCTGCCCATGTGCCAGGACACCGGCACGGCCATCATCCTGGGCAAGAAGGGCGAGCGCGTGTTCACCGGCGGCGGCGACGCGCTGGCGCTGTCGGAAGGCGTGGCCAATGCCTACGCCAATCTGAACCTGCGTTATTCGCAGAATTCGCCGCGCACCATGTACGACGAGGTCAACACCCGCAACAACCTGCCGGCCCAGATCGACCTGTACGCGACGGCGGGGGAGGCCTATTCGTTCCTGTTCATGGCCAAGGGCGGCGGGTCGGCCAACAAGACCTTCCTCTATCAACAGACCCGGGCGCTGCTGAACCCGAAGAGCCTGATGGCCTTCCTTGAGGAGCAGGTGAAGACCCTGGGCACGGCGGCCTGTCCGCCCTATCACCTGTCCATCGTCATCGGGGGCACCTCCGCCGAGGCCACCCTGAAGACCGTCAAGCTGGCCTCCGCCAAGTACCTGGACGGCTTGCCCACGGCCGGTGGCGATCACGGCCACGCCTTCCGCGACCTGGAGCTTGAGCAGGCGGTGCTGGAGATGACGCGGCGCCTGGGCATCGGGGCCCAGTTCGGCGGCAAGTATTTCTGCCACGACGTCCGCGTGGTGCGCCTGCCGCGCCACGGGGCGTCGCTGCCGGTGGGCATCGGCGTGTCGTGCTCCGCCGACCGTCAGGCCAAGGCGAAGATCACCCGCGACGGCGTGTTCCTGGAGCAGTTCGAGACCGAACCGGCCAAGTACATGCCGGAGATCAAGGACGAAAAGCTGTCGGGCGAGGTGGTCAGGATCGACCTGAACAGGCCCATGGCCGAGATCCGCGAAACCCTGGGCCGCCACCCGATCAAGACCCGGGTCAGCCTGACCGGCCCCATGATCGTCGCCCGCGACATCGCCCACGCCAAGCTGAAGGAACGGCTGGACGCCGGCGAGGGCCTGCCCGATTACATCAAGAACCATCCAGTGTACTACGCCGGCCCGGCCAAGACGCCGGAGGGCATGGCCTCTGGATCGTTCGGCCCCACCACCGCCGGGCGCATGGACGCCTATGTGGACGAATTCCAGGCCGCCGGCGGCTCCATGGTCATGATCGCCAAGGGCAATCGGTCTAAGGCCGTCACCGACGCCTGCGCGAAACACGGCGGCTTCTATCTCGGCTCGGTCGGTGGCGCGGCGGCGCAGCTCGCGCTGGAAAGCATCCGCAAGGTCGAGGTGCTGGAATACCCCGAACTGGGCATGGAAGCCGTCTGGCGCATCGAGGTGGAGGACTTCCCCGCCTTCATCGTCGTGGACGACAAGGGCAACGATTTCTTCCGGCCGCGTTGAGCCGGTCTGGTTGGCGTCGCCCTCGCAACAGACGCCCTTATTCCGCCGCGTTCGGCTGCGCTTCGACGGAACACCCGGCTGCCGTCGCCTCGCGCCGCTCGGCCAGGGCGCGGCGGATGATCTGCGCCGACGAACTCAGGAACAGCCCGGCCAGCGCCGCCGCCACGATCAGGTCCGGCCACGGGCTCGCGGTCACCGCCACCAGCCCGCCGGCCCCGATCACGCCCAGGTTGCCGATGGCATCGTTGCGACTGCACAGCCACACCGAACGGACGTTGGCGTCCCCCTCCCTGAACCGCATCAGCAACAGCACCGAAGCCACGTTGGCGGCAAAGGCCATCATGCCGATTGAGCCCATGACCACGGCATCGGGCTGAGCCAGCACGAACACCCGGTACAGGCTGGCGCCCAGGACCACCGCCGCCATCACCGCCAGACTCACCCCCTTGACCAGGGCCACCGTCGCTCGCGTGCGCAGCGACAGGCCGATCACCGCCAGCGACAGGCCGTAGGTGACGCTGTCACCCAGGAAATCCAGCGCGTCGGCCTTCAGGGCCATGGATTGGGCCATCAGCCCGCCGGCCATCTCCACCGCAAACATGGTGGCGTTGATGGCGATCACCGCCAGCAGCACGCGCCGATAGGCGGTTGAAACGCCCTCGAACCGGGTTTCTTGTGCGCAGTCACATCCGGGCACCGTTTGAGGCCTCCTGATCCTTGATCCTTGATCCACAGGGCTCAACATGGATCCTGGAGCAACTCCAGATTCAAGGACAAAAACACGGCCATGAACATCGGCACGCTGGCCCGCCTGACGGGGGCCAAGGCGGACACGATCCGCTACTACGAACGCATCGGCTTGCTGCCGGCGCCGGCGCGGACGGCCGGCAATCACCGCGTTTACGGGCAGGAGCATCTGGCCCGGCTGGCCTTCGTGCGCGGGGCGCGGCGGCTGGGGTTCACGCTCGACGAAGTTCGGGAGTTAATCGCTCTGGGCGGTCACGCGAACCGGTCGTGCGCGGACATCCACGCCGTCGCCCAACGCCATCTGGACGCGGTGGACGCACGGATCGCGGACCTCAACCGTCTGCGCAACGAACTGGCGCATTTGGTGGACCAATGCGAGGGAGGCGAGGTGAGGCGCTGCGGTGTTTTGGACGCGCTGCCTCATCTGACCATGGCGGGTGAGGGCGACCAAGGCGCCGATCAGGGACAACCGCCGTAACGGGACTGGAGCTTCTCGCCGGACACGATGCGGACCTGTTCCACCGAGGTGTTGGTGTCCCGCGCCAGCTTTTCGTAAGCGGCGAGACGCTGGCGGTTGATCGTGTCCACCTGCTGGACGACGGCCCCATTCGAACTGAGGGCGTGCAAAAGACCGTCCGGACGCTCGCACACGGCGCCGTTGGCCCGCAGTTGGTCCAAGCTCTGCGCCGCCGCCGGGGGTGCGAAGACCGTTAGCGCGAGCGCCACCATCATTCCCGCCGTCCAGGCAAATCCAATCCGAGCTTGAGACCGCCGTTCGATGGCTGCTGGCCCGACTTTCATGTCCTAAGTCTCCCTGTTTCCGGCTGGGTCATCCGGATCAGAAAAGGTCCGGGTTGCTGCTCATCACGTCCTCGACGCCCCTTTCAAGGCGGATCCGGACATCCTGTTCGATCTTGACGTTCAGGTTGATGACGATGGGTTTGTCGGGGGCCTCGACCTTGACCGTGGGCTGACAGCCGGACACGGCCAGAGCCCCGACCAGCGCCACGGCCATGGCACCGACCATCGCCCCGCCCGTGCGCGCGCGCCGCGCGCGCACGCCGAACCAACCATCGGCCGATTGATCCACCGCCGTTTCCTGCCTCATGCGCTGGCCTCATATCCTGTCAAGCGTCGCTTCCGGGACAACACCATTATTCAAGCCCCGGATTGTGGCAGCGGCGGGGCACCGCGCATCACGCGTTATCTCCGAGTCTTACGCAAGGTCTTGCGCCGCCCCAGTGCGTCCCCCCATGATGGCGCCGTCCGCAAGGACGCTGCTCTTGGGCGGCACACCATAATGACAGAGTTTCAGGGAGGAACACGATGCGCAACCCCTTGTCCGGCTGGTTGACCGGCCTTGCCCTGGTCGGCGCGCTGGCGGCGGCCGGCCCGGCCCTGGCCTATGAGCCGTTGGTGGAGAAACAGAGCTTCACGATCCCCGAATTCACCACCCAGGGCGGCGAGACCATCCCGGACATGACGCTGGGTTGGGAGGCCTACGGCGACCTGAACGAGGCCAAGGACAACGTCATCCTCGTCACGCACTACTACTCGGGCAACTCCCACGCCGCCGGCCGCTATGCCGCCGACGACACCGCCCCGGGCTACTGGGATTCGATCATCGGCGCCGGCAAGCCCATCGACACCGACAGATACTACGTGATTGCCGTCGACACGCCGGTGAACCTGGGCGCCCACAACCCGAATGTCATCACCACCGGTCCGGCCTCGATTAACCCCGAGACCGGCAAGCCCTGGGGCATGGACTTTCCCATCCTGACCATCCGCGACTTCGTCGAGACCCAGAAGGCCCTGCTGGATCAACTGGGGATCGAGAGCCTGCACGCCGTCATGGGGGCGTCCATGGGCTCGCTTCAGGCCTACGAGTGGGCGGCCGTGCATCCGGATATGGTCGAGAGGGTCATTCCGGTCATCGGCTCCGGGTGGAGCGACGGCGACCTGATCGCTTGGTTGAACATCTGGGGGGCGCCGATCCGCCTGGATCCGAACTGGAACAACGGCGACTACTATGATGGCGAGCCGCCGACCCAGGGGCTGGCCGAGGCGTTGAAGATCGTTACCCTGCACGCCCAGAGCCCGGAATGGTCAAACGGCGTGTTCGGTCGCGCCTGGGCCGAGGACGGACAGGACCCGGCCGACAGCTTCGACAACCTGTTCAAGATCGAGGCCGTGCTGGACGGTGCCGGGGCCGCCCGCGCCGCCACCTCCGACGCCAACCATTTCCTGTATCTGGCCAAGGCCAACCAGCTCTTCTACACCGGCCACGGCGAAAGCCTCTACGAGGGCCTGCTGGACATCGAGGCCCCCGTGCTCATCATCCACACCAACGAGGATCTGATCTTCCCCGGTGACGCCGTGCGGGAGACCGCCACTCTGATCAAGTCGGACGGCACCCCGGTGCAGATCGTGGAACTCCAGGGCACGCGCGGGCATCTGGACGGCGTGCTGTCCATCGCCCAGGCCGGTGACGCCATCGCCGCATTCCTCGCCAGCGAGAGCGAGTAGGGCAGGCCCGTGGGGGAGGGGGGCGTGGCGGGGGTCGAACGGTTCCCTGGGCCCGCGCCCCGTCCGCCCCAATCCAGGCTATCTGATTGACACAACTCTACTTTTGTTCGTCAATGCGAGGAGCGCAGCCCAAATTAAAACATGGGGCAATCCAGGACGAGCCTGCGTGTTCCATGCTCTGGATTGCTTCACCCTCGTCTTGCGACGAGGGTTCGCAATGACGAGTCAAGATGTCGCGTGAGCGAAGAGCCGCCGCTTCGGCGGAAAGACGTGTGAATACGATAGCCTATCCGGGGGAGGAAGGCCGGTGCGCGCCTGAGGCACCCGTCATGCCTCCACGAAAGGGCATGGGACCGGTGACTGGCCCACGGCGAGAGCTGCCGAACGTGCAAGCCCCCGCTAAAACGACCGAAACGGTGCGGTCCTTCACCCGGCCGTCACCGCCGCCTGACGGACACCTCCGTTCCCAAAATGGGCTCTTTCGGATAGGATACGGAGCGCTCTGATCGGTGTTTTGGGGATGCCGGTTAGCGGTCACGTTTGAAGACGGGGGACGGCGGATGATTGGGTTCAAGATTACCGCGACATGTAAAGAGCGGGGCTACAACAGAGTCGAATCGGGATGGTCGGAAGGGTATCCCGTGATCGAAGGCAAGGTTAAGGACGCTATTGTCGAAAAACTTGTTATTAACGGCGGCAAGCTTATCGTCAAGGGCGTCGGGGGCCCTGTTTCCGTTGCCGAGTTTTTGTTCTCCCAGGCTTGGGGTGTGGGCTCCGCCATCGGGAATTCAATGGCGCAGAACCTGATCAAGATCAATGACACCCGGTTCCAGAGAGCCGCGGCGGCGCGCGCGACGTATAATGTAAAGGTCAAGGTGACGGGCGATTTCGAGGCCGAATACGGGATCCGCAGCTACAAGGACATTGAGAGCCTGCTGACCCTGCTGGCCATGATTCCTCAGAAGAATACGAAACCGTACCAGTTCATGGGCAATCATGTTCTCAAGGCGGCCTACGAACTCCACCAACACTTTCTTGACAGCCGCGTGATTCTCAGCAGCGCTCTCTTCGAAGGCCGAGCCGAAACGTTGAAGGCGCAGGGCATCAGTTTCGAAGGTCCTTGTACTCTCAATCTGAACATCGATCTTTGACACCGCTCGCCATCCGAAATCACCCATCCAGCCGACCCTGAATGGTGGCTGAAGGCGTCAAGACGGCCGGTGTCGGGCGGGTTTTCGGTGGAATTCAGCGGCGTGTCGGGAGTCCGCGCCCGAGTCTTTGTCAGGGAGTGCGGAGCCCGGCCGGACCGAAGGGGCCGCTTGGCAGGGGGGATGACCTCGTCCGTGATGGTCCCCCCAAGGACGCTCGACCAGGGCATGGGCGCGCGAAGCGTTCTTTTTGACCTGTATCCGGTGGGTCAGGGCAAATCCCCAGCGATCCGGAATGGATCGCGACGCCGATGGCCCTATATATCAGCACATCATCGCGGCGCATTGGGTGAGGAAGAACGCCGGCAACGCGCCCTGGCTCTTGCGGGGACGGACCGGGCAAGGATTGGCGGACGGTGTCTGACAACAGGAAGCAGTCCGGCGATCACACGCCGGCGCCGCGCGGCGCCGACGATGTGGACGCCTTTCTGGAGCGCGCCCGCGCCGCGCCCGCGCCTGCGTCCGCCGGGTCCGTGGACGCTTTTCTTGATCAGGTCCGCGCCACGCCTTCCACCGGCCGGGGCCGGTTGATCTTCGCCATGGATGCCACCGCCAGCCGCCAGCCCACCTGGGATCTGGCCATGGACACCCAGGCGGCCATGTTCGCCACCGCCACCAGCGTCGGCAATCTGGCGGTTCAACTCGTGTTCTATCGCGGCATGGGGGAATGCAAGGCCGGTCCCTTCGTCACCCGCCCGGACGACATGGTACGGCACATGACGTCGGTGACCTGCCGCGCCGGGCGCACCCAGATCGGCCGCGTGCTGCGCCATGCCTTGACGGTCCTTGCAGAGGCTCCGGTCAGTGCCCTGGTGTTCATCGGTGATTGCGTCGAGGAGGAACCGGACGACCTCTACGCCCTGGCCGGCGAAATGGGTTTGCGCAAGCTGCCGACGTTCATCTTTCACGAGGGACACGAGCCGCTGGCCGGTCGGGTGCTGAGCCACGTCGCGCGGCTGTCGGGCGGGGCCTGCTGTGCCTTCGACGCGCGCGGCCCGGACGAGTTGCGCCGGTTGCTGGGCGCGGTGGCGGTGTACGCCGCCGGCGGGCGCCCGGCCCTGGAGGACCACGCCCGCAAGGCCGGCGGCGCCGTGTTGCGTCTGACCGACCAGATGAGCCGCGCGAAAGGGACCTAATCCATGCTGCCGATGCTCATTTTGGGCGTGATCGTGGCTTTGGGGCTGGCTCTGCTGCTGCGGCAGGCGGTCGCGGTCGAGCCCCGGATTCTGTTGCGCATCCTGGGCTGGAGTGTCGGCGGGGCGATCCTGGTCGGCGTGATCTTCCTGGCGGTGACCGGTCGGCTGGCCTGGGCCGCGACCGCGCTGGCCGCGCTGGTGCCGTGGCTCGTGCGCGGGCTGCGGATGGCCGCGTTCGGGCGCCAGATGTCCGCGTTTCTGCGCATGTTCGGGCTATCCGGCGGCGGCGTCGGCGGCATGGGAGGGCTTGGCGGGGGGCTCGGCGGCCTGGGTGGTCTGGGCGGCGCCCATGCCGATCCCGATCCGGACGACCGCTCGACGGTCACCACCCGCTTTCTGCGCATGACCCTATCGCACGCCACCGGCGCCATGAGCGGCGTTGTCCGCGAGGGGCCGCTCAAGGGCCGTGCCCTGGACGATCTCGGCGAGCAGGAGGCGGCGCGCCTGTGGCAAACGGTTCAGGCCGATCCCGAAAGCGCGCGGGTGTTCGACGCCTGGCTGGAGCGGGCCCGGCCCGAGTGGCATGCCGCCGCCCGCGCGGGCGGAGGGGAAGGAGACGGCGCGGAACCGCCGCCGTCCGGCGGCCCCATGACCCGGGCGGAGGCGCTGGCGGTGCTCGGCCTGGAGGCAGGTGCCAGCGCCGACGACATCCGTGCCGCGCACCGCCGCCTCATCGTACTGGTGCATCCGGATCGGGGCGGCACGCCCTATCTGGCGGCGCGGCTCAACCAGGCGCGGGACCTGCTGCTGGGGACCGGATCCAGGTGATCCGGGCGCCGGATCACCGAAGATCGTGCGAGATACCGGCCGTCGCATGAACTGACTTCAATCGACGGCCGACCGGTATCACACCTCCCGCACGTTGATCACCCCGGACACGCCGCGCAGGGCCATCAGGGTGTCCGGCGTCAGGCGGTGGCGTTTTTCCAGGTCGAGTTCGATCTCGCGTTCCGGCGTGCGGGCAACCAGGAACACCCGCTTCTGCCCGGGCGGATCGTTGTCCAGAATCTCCCGCACGCGGGCCAGCGGCCCCGGCTCGCCGACGTAGATCTTGAGCTGCTCGACGGTGCGCGCCACCGCCGCGTCCAGCGGCTCCACCGCTTGCATCATCAGGCGGATGTCGTCGTCGCCCTCCTGGCGGGCATCCACGGTGACCAACAGCGGATTGCCCGAATCGAGCAGGTCGCGGGCCGCCGCCAGCACCTCGGAGAAGACCACGGCCTCCATGGTGGCGCTGGCGTCGGAAATCTCGACGAAGGCATAGCGGTTGCCGGTCTTGCCGGTGCGTTCCTTGCGGGCGCCGGCGATGGCGGCGACGCGGATGGCGCCGCGCCCACCCTGCTTGATGTGGCGGGACAGGTCACCCAACTGCACCACGCCGAGCCGCTCCAGCCCGCTGCCGTAGCTGTCGAGCGGATGGGCCGACAGGTAGAACCCCAGCGCTTCCCGCTCCATGCGCAACCGTTCCATCGCCGGCCAGTCGGAACACGCCTTCAGGGACAGCGCCGGGGCTTCGTCGGCGCCGCCGAACAGGTTGACCTGATTGGACGTGCGCTCCTCGGCCGCGCTCTGGGCGTGGCGCATGATGGTGTCGATGGCCTCGTACACCTGGGCGCGGTTGGGGTTGAGGCTGTCCAGGGCTCCGGCCTTGACCAGGTTTTCCAACAGCCGCTTGTTGACGGCGCGGGTGTCGAGCCGGCGGGCGAAGTCGCTCAGGTCCTTGAACGGCCCGTTCCGCTCGCGCTCGGTGATCACCGCCTCCATGGCCGCCTCACCGACGTTCTTGATCGCCGCCAGCGCGTAGCGCACGGCGCCGCCCTCCACCGAGAACGCCACCTGCGAGCGGTTGACGTCGGGTCCCAGCAGGGTGATGCCCAGGCGCTGCAACTCCCCCTTGAACGCGCCCATCTTGTCGGTGTTGTGCATGTCGTAGGTCATGGTGGCGGCCATGAATTCGACCGGGAAGTTGGCCTTCATGTAGGCGGTCTGGTAGGCCACCAGGGCATAGGCGGCGGCGTGCGACTTGTTGAAGCCGTAGCCGGCGAACTTGGCGATCTGGTCGAACACCTCGGAGGCCTTGGCGGCCTTGATGCCGCGCGCCTCAGCCCCCTCGCAGAACAGCGCGCGCTGCTTGTCCATCTCGGCCTGGATCTTCTTGCCCATGGCGCGGCGCAGCAGGTCGGCCCCGCCCAGGCTGTAGCCGGCCAGCACCTGGGCGGCCTGCATGACCTGTTCCTGATAGATCATGATGCCGTAGGTCTCGCGCAGGATGGGCTCAAGCTGCTCGTGCAGGTACTGCACCTCTTCCTGACCCTGCTTGCGCCGGATGTAGCTGGGGATGTTGTCCATCGGGCCGGGCCGGTACAGGGCCACGACGGCGATGATGTCCTCCAGCGAGTCGGGTTTCATGTTGCGCAGCACGTCGCGCATGCCCGTGCTTTCAAGCTGGAACACGCCGGCCGTCTCGCCGCGCCCGAGCATCCGGTAGGTCTCGCGGTCGTCCAGCGGCAGCGCCGACAGGTCGGGCGTAAGGCCGCGCGGCGCCAGCAGCTTCACCGCCGTGTTGAGCACCGTCAGCGTCTTCAGGCCCAGGAAGTCGAACTTCACCAGGCCGGCCTGCTCGACCCATTTCATGTTGTACTGGGTCACCGGCATGTCGGCGTTGGGATCGCGATAGAGCGCCACCAGGTCCGACAGCGGCCGGTCGGCGATGACCACGCCGGCCGCGTGGGTCGAGGCGTGGCTGTACAGCCCCTCCAGCTTGATGCCGATGTCCAGCATGCGGGCGACCTGGGGGTCCTCGCGTTTCAACTCCTGAAGCCGCGGTTCGCCCTTGATGGCCTCGGGCAGGGTGACCGGCTTGGCCGGGTTGTTGGGCACCATCTTGCAGATCTTGTCCACATAACCGAGCGGCATTTGAAGCACCCGGCCGACCGAGCGCAGCACGGCCCGCGCCTGGAGCTTTCCGAAGGTGATGATCTGGGCCACCTTGTCGGCGCCGTAGGCCTCCTGGACGTAATGGATCACCTCGCCGCGCCGGTCCTGACAGAAGTCGATGTCGAAGTCGGGCATCGACACGCGTTCGGGATTGAGGAAGCGCTCGAACAGCAGGCCGAAGCGGATCGGGTCCAGGTCGGTGATGGTCAGCGCCCAGGCCACCACCGAGCCGGCGCCGGAGCCGCGCCCCGGCCCCACCGGGATGTCATGATGCTTGGCCCACTGGATGAAGTCGGCGACGATCAGGAAATAACCAGGGAAGCCCATCGACTCGATGATGCCCAGTTCGTAGTCCAGGCGTTCGCGGTAGGGACGGGCCGTGGCCTCGCGGTCCTCGTCGCTCATGCCGTCGGCGAAGACGTGCTTCCACAGCCGCTTGTTCAGTCCCTCGACGGCGAGGTCCCGCAGCGCCCCGGCCTCGCCCTTCTCACCGGCGCGGCGCGCGTGCGGCAGCATCGGTTTGCGCTTCTCCGCCATCACGGCGCAGCGCCGGGCGATCACCAGCGTGTTGTCGCAGGCCTCGGGCAGATCGCGGAACAGGTCGCGCATCTCGGCTGCGGACTTGAGACCGTGCTCCGGGGTCAGGCGGCGCCGGTCGGGCTCGTCCACAAAGCTCTTCTCGGCCATGCAGATCAGAACGTCATGGGCCTCGAACAGGTCGCGATCGGGGAAGAAGGCCTCGTTGGTGGCCACCAGGGGCAGGTCCTGGGCGTAGGCGAGGTCGATGAACGCGGGTTCGGTGCGGTGCTCGGCCGCCATGCCGTGGCGCTGGACCTCGACATAGCACCGCCCCGGGAACGCCGCCGCCATCCGGGCCAGCATCGCCGCCGCGTCGTCGGCGCGGTCCTCCAGCAGCAGGCGTCCGACCGGTCCACCGACTCCGCCGGTTAGCAGGATCAAGCCTTCGTTGAGGAGTTCCAGATCCTCCAGGGAGACTTGCGGGCGCTCACCCGACGGCGTCTCCAGGAACGCCTTGCTGAGCAGCGTCTGAAGGTGGGTCAGGCCGGTATCGGTTTGCGCCAACAGCACCACCGGGTCAGGGTCGGGTCGGCGCATGTCGCGCATCCCGGCGCCCCGGCGGCGCGGTTCGTCGGTGTTGCGCACCGCCACCTGACAGCCGACGATGGGCTGAACGCCGGCATCGGCGCAGGCCACCGAGAACTCCAGCGCGCCGAACACGTTGCCGGTGTCGGTGATGGCGACGGCCGGCATGGCCATGTCGGCGCAACGGCGGACCAGATCCTTGACCTGGATGGCGCCCTCGGACATGGAATACGCGGTATGGACACGCAGGTGGACGAAGTCGGCATGGGCCATGGGTCAACCTCAAGGGCGAACGAACGTGATGAAACGCGGGGCGGGGCGATGGTAACCGAGCGGCACGGGCCTGTCCCCCGTCGAGAACGGCGCACCGCGCTGGCGCTGGCGCTGGCGCTGCTCATTGCGGCGCCGGGGGCCGGGGCCGCGACCGATCCGGATGCCGAGTCCGCCCCGGAGGCCGAACCGCTGATTCTGTGTACGGCGCCCTGGCCGCCGTTCGTCGAGGCGGTGCCGCCGCTGCGTCCGCCCGCCTCCAAGCCGGATCCGGTGGCCCTGGGGTTCCCGGCCCGGGGCGACACCGCGACCACCGCCGAGCCCGAGGACATGGCCGCGCCGGAGATCATGCCGCCACCCCTGCCGGAGCCGTTGCGGCCGGAAGTGGGCGATTCGGCGCCGGCCTCCCCGGACACCGAGGGACCGCCAGGCGCCGGCACCCCGGTTGAGGTCCTGCCGCCGCCCGTGCCCCTGAACAAGCGCGTGGCGCGGGTTGAGTTGGCGGTCGCCGACGCCCACCGCCGCGCCGAGGCATCGGTAGACCGGTCGGAGGCGCCCGCGCCGGAGTCCGGGCCGGAAGACCAACCCGCCGGCGGCGAGGCGGCTGCCGCCGAGGCACCCGAGACCGCCGTTGATGCGGAGGTCGCCGAGGTGGACGTCGCGCCGCCGGCCGTGGAGGAGGCGGAGGACGGGGAGAGTGCGGAGAGCGCGGAGAGCGCGGAGGACGACGCGGACACCGGCGCCATGCTCAGCGCGCTGCAAATGCCCACGGCGCGGGCTCTGATGCCGCGTGGTCATGCCGGCGGACCGATGAGCGAGGCCGTGCGCGCGGCCTGCCGGGAGGGTGGGCTGAACTGCCGTGTCGTGCTCGGCCCCTGGATCCGGCCGCGCACCCAGCTTGCGTCCGGGGCCTGTGACGCGGTCTTTCCCGTCGAAAAAGCCGCCGGATCAGCCGGTTTCATGACGGTCTCCGATGCCGTGGTCAACAGCCGGCTGACCTTCTTCACCATGAACACGACCATCCATCGGATGGCGGATATGGCCGAGTACATCGTGCTCGCCCAGGGGCCGTCCGACGCCGCCGAGGACGCGCGCGCGGCCATCGAGGCGCTGGAAAAGAGTGCCCTGGTGCTGGGGCCGGATCTGGCCAGCCTGATCCGCCGCCTCAGCGGTCTGGAGCCGACCGACCGTGTGGCTCTCTATGGCAACTACCACGTCATCACCGACGCGATGAGGGATCACGAGGGACCGATCCCGGCGCTCAACGTGATTCCGCACCGGAGGCAGGCCCTGCGGGTTGGTTTCGCGCGCGCCACCGTGCCCGACGCGGTGGTCGAGGCCTTCAATCAGGGACTGAAACGCATCCGGGAAACCCGCGAGCTTCAGGACATCCTGGACGTCGGCGATGTGGCCCCGGTGAACTAAGACCAATCCCGATCGATCCGAAGGGCCAGCCGGCCCGACGGCGGGTCGCGCCTGCGGCGTGAACCCGCCTTCCGGAAGACCACCAATCAAACGCCAACGGGTTGATCCGCCGCTGGAGGCCGGCGAAGCAACGGCGACCGTCCCCCCTACAGCGCCGCCGCCACCTCTTCCAGCTCGAAGCACTCGATGAAGTCGCCGACCTGGATGTCGTTGTAGGTCTCGAACGACATGCCGCACTCGTAGCCCTCGCGCACCTCGCGGACATCATCCTTGAAGCGCTTGAGCTGGCCCAGGTTGCCCTCGTGGATGACGACGTCGTCGCGCAGCAGGCGCACCTTCGCCCCGCGCTTGACCATGCCTTCCGTAATCATGCAGCCGGCCACCTTGCCGACCTTGGTGATGTTGAAGACATCGCGGATTTCGGCGTAGCCCAGCAGGTTTTCCTTGTAGGTCGGCTCCAGCATACCGGTCAGCAGCGCCCTGACGTCGTCGGCGACGTTGTAGATGATGCTGTAGTACCGGATCTCGATTCCATCGCGCCGGGCCATCTCGCGGGCCTGCGGGTTGGCGCGCACGTTGAAGCCGATCACCAGCGCGTCCGACGCCTTGGCCAGCGTGATGTCGCTTTCGTTGATGCCGCCGACCGCCGAGTGCAGGACGTTCGGCTTGACCGCGTCGGTGCCCATCTTCTCCAGGGTGCCGATGAGCGCCTCGACCGAGCCCTGCACGTCGCCCTTGATGACCACGGGCAGTTCCTTGGCCTCGCCGGTCTGGATGCGCTCGAACATCTGCTCCATGGAGCCGCGCGCCGACTTGACGAACTGGCTCTCGCGGTCCTTGCGCTGGCGATAGCCGGAGACCTCGCGGGCCTTGGCCTCGTCCTCGACCACGATGAAATCGTCGCCGGCCTCGGGCGTGCCGTTGAAGCCCAGCACCTCCACCGGAACGGCGGGGCCGGCCTCCTCCAGGCGTTCGTCGCGCTCGTTGACCAGGGCGCGCACGCGGCCCCACTCCTTGCCGCAGACGAAGGTGTCGCCGATCCGCAGGGTGCCGCGCTGCACCAGCACGGTGGCGACCGAGCCCCGGCCGCGCTCCATCTTGGCCTCGACCACCGCGCCCTCGGCCACCCGGTTGGGATTGGCCTTCAGGTCGAGCATCTCGGCCTGGAGCAGGATGGCTTCCTCCAACTTTTCCAGGTTCATCCGCTTCTTGGCGGAGACCTCGACGGTCTGGACGTCACCGCCCATATCCTCGACCACCACGTCGTGCTGCAGCAGTTCGGTGCGCACGCGGTTGGCGTCGGCCTCGGGCAGGTCGATCTTGTTGATGGCCACGACGATCGGCACCTTGGCGGCCTGGGCGTGGCGGATGGCCTCGATGGTCTGCGGCATGATGCCGTCGTTGGCGGCCACCACCAGCACGACGATGTCCGTGACCTCCGCGCCGCGCGCCCGCATGGCGGTAAACGCGGCGTGGCCCGGCGTGTCGATGAAGGTGATGCGCTGGCCGCTTTCCAGCTTCACCTGATAGGCGCCGATGTGCTGGGTGATGCCGCCGGCCTCGCCGGAGACCACGTCGGCCTCGCGCATGGCGTCGAGCAGCGAGGTCTTGCCGTGGTCGACGTGGCCCATCACGGTCACCACCGGCGGGCGGGTGAACATGTCGGACTCGGTGTCGGGGCCGGTGACCAGACCGATCTCGACATCCGCGTCGGAGACTCGCTTGGCCTTGTGGCCGAAGTCCTCGACCACGAGTTCGGCGGTGTCGGCGTCGATCACCTGGTTGATGGTGGCCATGACGCCGAGCTTCATCAGCGACTTGATGACGTTGGCGCCGCGTTCGGCCATGCGGTTGGCCAGTTCCTGGACGGTGATGGTCTCGGGAACGGTGACCTCGCGGACCACGCGCTCCTGTGGGCCGCCCGACTGCTGCTTGCGGCGCTCCTTCTGCTGGGCGCGGCGCATGGCGGCCATGGAGCGGCCGCGCTCGGAGCGATCATCGCCGTCCAGAGCCGCCGAAATGGTCAGCTTGCCGCGCCGCTTGGGCTCGGAGCGCTTGGTCGAGGCGGGCTTGGGCGCCGCCTTGGCCGGGGTCGCGGCGGCGGGGCCACGGCGCGGCGCCGGGGAATCCTCGTCGTCGGCGGCGGTGCGGCGTGGCGGCTTGCCGGGACTCCTGGGGGCGGATGCACGGTTGCCCGCGTCGGCCCCGTCCGGTGTTGTCGGGGCGACCGCTGCCTTCGGTTCGGCCGCGTCCGCGCCGCTCGCGGGGGCCTCGGCCTGGCCGGCTTCCGGTGTCGCCTCGGACGCCGACGCGTCCTCTCCGGCCTGCCGTTCTTCCTCGGCCTTGCGGCGGGCTTCCGCTTCCTCGGCCTTGCGCTGGGCTTCTTCCTCTTCCGCGCGGCGCCGGGCTTCCTCTTCCTCGACCTTGCGGCGGGCCTCTTCCTCGGCCTTGCGGCGGGCCTCTTCCTCGGCGCGCTGCTGGGCATTCTGAAGGGCGCGCAGCCGGTGCGCCTTCTCTTCGTTGGTCAGGTCACCCGGCGCGCCGTTCGCAGCCTCGCGCGGGCGCGTGTCGGCCGCGCCGCCCCGTCCGCGCCGGGCGGCCTCGGCCTCGGCGGCCTGGACGTTGCGCTTCTTGCGCACCTCGACCTGCACCACCTTGGAGCGCCCATGCGAAAAGTTCTGACGGACCTGACCGCTCTCCAGCGGGCGCTTCAGTTCCAGCTTGCCGCGCGAGGAAAGAGACAGGGGCGCCTTGCGTTCTTTTTCGTCCGCCATTCGACTCAGCTTCGCTCCATACCCAACCACAGGTTCGGGACCGGACGTCCCGAGTTTCCGTCATGCCCTACACGGATCCGTCGGTAGTGACCCTAGGGTCGCCCCGATCCCCCGATCCGCCGTTGTTGCGGCGGGCCCCACGAGAGCCCGCCAGTTCATCCGCCACCGAGAGGATGACGGGACCGGGCCGAAACCCGGCCAGATGACCGCAACGCTCCACGAAGGTTTCCGCCAGCCGTCCCCCGTCAAGTGTGGCGTGAACGACCCGGTCGCGGCCCAGGGGACGCCCCAGTTCCTCGGCATCGAAGCCGACCACGACCGGCGGAGCACTCTGTCCGGCGCACCCGGACGCGGCGCCCTCGCCGCTCTCCAGAATCGCCACCGCCAGCGCCGCCACCTTTTCCCGGCCGTCCGGTGCTCCGTCGCGCGCCGAAAGAAGAACCGCCGGCATTCTTGCCCGTGAGGCCCCCGCCTCACGCAACCGTGTCCGCACCTTCTCGAACCCGGCGACCACCTGCCCGGCGCGGCGGGCCAGCCCCAGCGTGTCGAGACAGCGCCGCGTCAGCAGAGCCTCCACCCGATCCGCCAGATCGGCGGGCACCGTGACCGCGCGCCGCGCCGCCCTTGCGAATAGACGCTTTTGCGCCGCCATCTCTACCACATCGCGGCTCGGGCTCAACCACAAACCACGTCCCGGAAGGCGTCGGTCCACATCGGGGACCACCTGTCCATCCGGATCCAGAACGAATCGGAGCAGATCGCTCTTGGGCCGGCAGTCACGGGTAACGATGCAACGCCGTGTCCCGGGCGGCATGTCGTCCTCCCCGGTTTCGTCATCCGCCGCGCCCTGGCGACCATCCGGCGCCATCAGTCGAGACCTCAGGCATCCGATCCGGAGGCATCGGACCTGTCTTCGGCGTCGTCCGGCTCGGTCGCCGGGGCATCGCCGGCCCCGTCGCCATCGCCATCGGCGGCGGAGGCTTCGTCCTCGTCCTCGAACCAGTGCGCGCGCGAGGCCATGATGATGGTGTTCGCCGTCTCCTCGTCCATGTTGCCCTCGCCGACGATCTCGCGCAGTTCGTCACTGGCCAGATCGGCCAGATCGTCCAGCGTCTTGACGCCGGCTTCGCCCAGTGCGACCAGCATGACCGACGACAGGCCGTGAACGTACGTCATGTCGTCGTCCACCCCGAGTTCACGGCGCCGATCATCGGCGGCGCGATCCCGTTCTTCCAGGAAGCCCTGAGCGCGGTCCTTCAATTCGGTGGCGATATCCTCGTCAAAGCCCTCAATCGACGCCAATTCCGGTTCGTCGACAAAGGCCACTTCCTCGACCGAGCTGAAGCCCTCGGTGACCAGCAGGTGAGCAATGACGTCGTCCACATCGAGGGCGTCGATGAAGGCCTGGGAGCGGGTGCGGAACTCCTCCTGTCGGCGCTCCGACTCCTCGGCCTCGGTCAGGATGTCGATGTCCCAACCCGAAAGCTGCGAGGCGAGGCGCACGTTCTGCCCGCGCCGTCCGATGGCCAGTGAAAGCTGTTCGTCGGGGACCACCACCTCGATTCGGCTGGAATCCTCATCCACCACCACCTTGGCGACCTCGGCCGGGGCCAGCGCGTTGACGATGAAGCTGGCCTGATCCTCGGTCCACTGGATGATGTCGATCTTCTCGCCCTGGAGTTCCGCGACAACCGCCTGAACACGCGAACCGCGCATGCCGACGCAGGCCCCCACCGGATCGATGCCCGAGTCGTTGGACAACACCGCGATCTTGGCGCGCGAGCCGGGATCGCGGGCCACGGCCTTGATCTCGATGATGCCGTCGTAGATCTCCGGCACCTCCTGGGCGAACAGCTTGGCCATGAATTCCGGGCGCGTGCGCGACAGGAAAATCTGGGGCCCGCGCGGTTCCTGGCGCACGTCGTGAATGTAGGCCCGCACCCGGTCGCCGGTCTTGAAGTGCTCGCGGGGGATCAGTTCGTCGCGGCGCAGCAGGGCTTCGGCGCGGCCCAGATCGACCACGACGTTGCCGAATTCCACCCGCTTGACGAGGCCGTTGACGACCTCGCTGATGCGGTCCTTGTACTCCTCGTACTGGCGCTCGCGCTCGGCGTCGCGCACCCGCTGGACGATCACCTGCTTGGCGGTCTGGGCGGCGATGCGGCCGAAGTCGATGGGCGGCAGCGGGTCGATGATGACGTCGCCGACCTCGGCGTCCGGCTTCTTGCGGCGCGCCCGTTCCACGGTGATTTCCGTGGCCTCGTCCTCGATCTCCTCGACGACGTGAATGTGACGCTCCAGCTTGATCTCCCCGCTGCGACGGTCGATCAGCGCGCGGATGTCGTGTTCATGGCCATACTTGGAGCGTCCGGCCTTCTGGATGGCCTGCTCCATGGCGATGAACACCTCCTCACGGTCGATGCCCTTGTCGCGCGAGACCGTATCGGCCACCTGCACCAGTTCCGGCCGGGTCATGCCGGCCACGCGATCCATGTCCATCTGCCTCAGTCCTGACTGTCCTTGCCCTTGCGGGCCGCCTTGTCCGCCTTCATGACATGGCGGATCAACTCGTCCGTCATCACCAACTTGGCCCGGGTCAGCGCGCCCAGCGGCACGCGCCACTCGTCGCTTTCGTCCGGCCCCGGCTCGGCGACGGCGACGATGACCTCGTCGTCGTCGGTGATGCCCTTCAGCCGGCCCTTGACGCGGCGCCGGCCGTCGATGGCCACCTCCGCCTCCAGGCGCGCCTCCAGCCCGGCGTAGCGCTCGAAGTCGGAGCGCCGGGTCAGCGGCCGGTCGATCCCGGGTGAACTGACCTCCAGGTCGTAAGCGCCGTGGATCGGATCATCCACGTCCAGCACCGCCGACAGCGCGCGGCTCAGCGCCTCGCAGTCCTCCACCGTGATCGGCGCGCCGTCGGCGCGGTCGGCCATGACCTGGAGGATCTTGCGCTGCTTGCCCATCACCAGGATGCGCACCAGTTCGAAGCCCATGTCCTCCAGCGTCGGGGTCACGAGCGCCACCAGCGGCCCCTGTTCGCCCATCAGCCTGGTCACGATCCGATCCGTTCCTTCGCCAGCGTTCGGCAACAAAAAAAGGGGGGCCGCAGCCCACCCCAGCGTTATCTTCACTGGATCGTTCCTGATCCAGCCCTGCCATGAGGATTGATTGCGCGTTTGATAACAGGTTCCGCCACCGCTGGCAAGGTCGAGCGTCACGAAAGGGTCATGGGGCGGGGGCGGCGGCGGGGCGTTCGCGGCGGTGCATGTCCCGCCCGTCCGGACCCGCCGTTATTGTGGGGGCGGACGGAGGCTCACGCGTCGGTCAGGTCGAGACGGCGGTCGATGCGGTCCACTTCCTTGCCGAGGCGGTCAACTTCCGCCCGAAGCTGAGCCACGTATTCAGCGTCGCTGCCCTGATCCTGGCGCACGCGGGCAAGCCCCGCCTCGATCCGGGGGACACGCAGAATCGTCTCGTCCTGTTTCTGAATAACGGTATCCACCTTGGCATCAAGCCGCCGAAGATACGCGAGGACGATGTTCTCAGGCTCATCAGACATGATCGCGCCTCCCTGGCTGTCCAAACCCGGATACAGCGCCCTGATCCGCGCATCCTAACATATGGGTCGTGCATGTTCTCGGACAAACCGCCATCCTCTCCCCCATGAGCGAGTCCTTCTCCCCCCTCATCCTCCTCGCCGGGCCGACCGCCAGCGGCAAGTCGTCGCTGGCGCTGGCGCTGGCCGAGGCGCTGGACGGCACGGTCATCAACGCCGACAGCATGCAGGTATACCGCGACCTGCGCATCCTGACCGCGCGCCCGACGCCGGCGGAGGAGGGGAGGGCGCCGCACCGTCTGTATGGGGTGCTGGACGGCAACGACGTGTGTTCGGCGGCGCGGTGGGCGGACATGGCCGCCGAGGCGGCGCGCGAGGCGTGGGCCGCCGGCCGTCTGCCGATCCTGGTGGGCGGCACCGGATTCTATATGCAGGCGCTGACCGAGGGCCTGGCCGCCGTCCCCGACATTCCACCGGACATCCGCGCCGCCGCCCGCGCGCGCCTCGACGAGATCGGCAACGCCGCCTTTCACGACGCCCTCGCGGCGCGCGATCCGGAGATGGCCGCCCGCCTCGATCCGGGCAACTCGCAGCGCCTCGCCCGGGCCTGGGAGGTTCTGGAGGCCACTGGCCGCTCGCTGGCGTGGTGGCAGGATCAGCCGCCGGCCCCGCCGCCGCTGACCGCGCGCACCTTTTCCATTGTCTTGGACCCCGACCGCGACGCCCTGCGCACGGCCATCGACGCGCGGTTCGTGGCCATGGTGGAGGCCGGCGCGCGCGACGAAGTGCGCGCCCTGCTGGCCCGGACCCTACCGCCCGACCGTTCCGTCATGAAGGCGGTCGGCGTGCCGGACCTCGCGGCCCACCTGCGCGGCGAGATCGACCTCGCCACCGCCATCGCCCGCGCCCAGGCGGCCAGCCGCCAGTACGCCAAGCGACAACGGACGTGGTTGCGTCACCGGATGCGGGCGGATCTCATGCTCCCCTCTCTGCAGATCGCGCAACAACCGGAAAGGCTGGCCGCCGAAACCAAAACATTCGTTCGCCGGTTCCTGTTGACCGGCTAGGCGGCTCGGACTAGGTTGTCGCTCCCCGCGCTGTCCCCCGGACGGCGCGGCGGTTTCGTTTCGTGGTCCGAACCCGTCGGGACCCCGTCAGCAAGGATGCGCACCATGTCAGAGACGCAGCTCAACGGCGCCGAAATCATCCTCAAGGCCCTGGCCGATCAGGGTGTCGAGGTCGTCTTCGGATATCCGGGCGGCGCCGTCCTGCCGATCTATGATGCCCTGTTCAAGCAGAACCGCATTCGCCATGTGCTGGTCCGGCACGAGCAGGGCGCGGTTCACATGGCGGAGGGCTATGCCCGGTCCACCGGCAAGGTGGGCTGCGTTCTGGTGACCTCCGGCCCGGGCGCCACCAACGCCGTGACCGGCCTGACCGACGCGCTGATGGACTCGATCCCCATCGTCTGCCTGACCGGGCAGGTGCCGACCCACCTGATCGGCAACGACGCCTTTCAGGAGGCCGACACCACCGGCATCACGCGCCAGTGCACCAAGCACAACTATCTGGTCAAGGACGCCGACAAGCTGGCCCGCACCATCCACGAGGCGTTTCTGGTTGCCGGCACCGGCCGGCCCGGCCCGGTGGTCATCGACCTGCCCAAGGACGTGCTGATGGGCAAGGCGTCCTATGTGCCGGCGGCGCGGGTCAAGCACCGTTCGTATAAGCCGCAGGTCAAGGGCGACATCAAGCTGATCGAACAGGCGGTCGAGCTGATGGGCAAGGCCGAGCGGCCGATCTTCTACATCGGCGGCGGCGTGGTGAACTCCGGCCCCGACGCGGCCAAGCTGCTGACCACCTTCGTGCGCTCGACCGGCTATCCCATCACCAGCACGCTGATGGGGCTGGGCGCCTATCCGGCCTCGGATCAGCAGTTCCTGGGCATGCTGGGTATGCACGGCACCTACGAGGCCAATCTGGCCATGCATGACTGCGATGTCATGATCTGCATCGGGGCCCGCTTCGACGACCGCGTGACCGGCCGCCTGGATGCCTTCGCGCCGGGCTCGAAGAAAATCCACGTCGATATCGATCCGTCCTCGCTCAACAAGAACGTGCCGGTGGACATCGGCATCGTCGGCGACGTCGCGCATGTGGTCGAGGACATGATCCGGGTCTGGAAGGCCAAGCAGGTGCGCCCGTCTCAAAAGGCGCTGGCGACCTGGTGGGGCCGGATCGACCAGTGGAAGGCCCGCAACGGCCTCGCCTACAAGGCCACCGACTCCATCATCAAGCCGCAGTTCGCCATTCAGCGCCTGTACGAGGCCACCAAGGACCGCGACACCTACATCACGACCGAGGTCGGCCAGCACCAGATGTGGGCCGCGCAGTTCTACAAGTTCGAAGAGCCGAACCGTTGGATGACCTCCGGCGGCCTGGGCACCATGGGCTACGGCTTCCCGTCGGCCCTGGGCGTGCAGGTGGCGCATCCGGACTCACTGGTGATCGACATCGCCGGCGAGGCCTCGTTCATGATGAACCTGCAGGAGATGGGCACCGCCGCGCAGTACCGTCTGCCGGTCAAGGTGTTCATCCTCAACAATCAGTACATGGGCATGGTGCGCCAGTGGCAGGAACTGCTGCACGGCAGCCGCTATTCCGAAAGCTACTGCGAGGCCTTGCCGGACTTCGTCGCCCTGGCCGAAAGCTTCGGCTGGGTCGGTCTGACGGTGGACAAGCCGGGCGATCTCGACGACGCCATCCGCACCATGATCGAAACCGACAAGCCGGTCCTGATGAACGTCCATGTCGACCCGTCGGAGAACTGCTACCCCATGATCCCGTCGGGCGCGGCCCACAACGAGATGCTGATGAATTCCGAGGACACCGCCGGCACCGAGGTCTCCGACCAGGGCATGATGCTGGTCTGAGCCCGCAAGACCGAGACTTAACCGCCGAACCCAAGAGGACACATCGGGTCATGTCGCAATTGATGGCGCAACAGGACATTCGCACCCATACCATCGCCGTTCTGGTGGACAACGAGGCTGGCGTCCTGGCCCGCGTCATCGGCCTGTTTTCGGGGCGCGGCTACAACATAGAGAGCCTGACCGTCGCCGAGGTAGACGCCAACGAGCGCCTGTCGCGCATCACGCTGGTGACCTCCGGCACGCCGATGGTGATCGAGCAGATCAAGGCCCAGCTTGGCCGCTTGGTGCCGGTGCGCAAGGTCTCCGACTTGACGGTGGAGGGGCCGTCGGTGGGCCGCGAACTGGCGTTGATCAAGGTGGTCGGCGCCGGGGAGAAGCGCATCGAGTCCCTGCGTATCGCAGACATCTTCCGCGCCAATGTGGTGGACAGCACCCACGATTCCTTCGTCTTCGAGATCGTCGGCAAGACCGAAAAGCTGGACGCCTTCATCAAGCTGATGGAGCCACTCGGGCTGGCCGAGATCAGCCGCACCGGCGCCGCCGCCATCGCCCGCGGCAATACGGCTTTCTAAGGGACCGTTTCGGCCCGGCCGATCGCCCTTCTCGCGACCAAACCATTCCAGGGAACCAAGAACCATGCGCGTGTACTACGACCGTGATGCCGACGTGAACCTCGTCAAGGGCAAGAAGATCGCCATCGTCGGCTACGGCAGCCAGGGCCATGCCCACGCCCTCAACCTGCGCGACTCCGGCGTGACCGAGGTGGCCGTGGCCCTGCGCGAGGGCTCCTCGTCGCGCCGCAAGGCCGAGGCCGAGGGCCTGAAGGTCATGACCCCGGCCGAGGCCGGCGCCTGGGCCGACGTGGTCATGATCCTGACCCCGGACGAGCAGCAGGCCGATCTGTACAAGGACCATCTGGCCGGCACCATGCGCGAGGGCACGGCCATCGCCTTCGCCCACGGCCTGAACATCCATTTCAGTCTGATCGAGCCGCGCGCCGACCTCGACGTGTTCATGGTCGCTCCGAAGGGCCCCGGCCACACCGTGCGGTCCGAGTACGTGCGCGGCGGCGGCGTGCCCTGCCTGATCGCGGTGGCCCAGAACGCCAGCGGCAATGCCCATGAACTGGGCCTGTCCTATGCCTCCGCCATCGGCGGCGGCCGCTCCGGCATCATCGAGACCACGTTCCGAGAAGAATGCGAAACCGACCTGTTCGGCGAGCAGGCGGTGCTGTGCGGCGGCCTGACCAGCCTGATCCAGGCTGGTTACGAGACCCTGATCGAGGCCGGCTACGCGCCCGAAATGGCCTACTTCGAGTGCCTGCACGAGGTGAAGCTGATCGTGGACCTGATCTACGAGGGCGGCATCGCCAACATGCGCTACTCGATCTCCAACACCGCTGAGTATGGCGACTATGTCTCCGGTCCGCGTGTCATCAACGCCGAGACCAAGGCGGAGATGAAGCGCATTCTGGAGGACATCCAGACCGGCCGCTTCACCAGCAAGTGGATCCAGGAGTGCAAGGCCGGACAGCCGGAGTTCAAGGCCACCCGCCGCCTGAACGCCGAACACAACATCGAGGAGGTGGGCGCCAAGCTGCGCGGCATGATGCCGTGGATCGCCGCCAACCGCCTGGTGGACAAGGACAAGAACTGAGGTCGCGGCGGGTCCCTTCGTCGTTTCCTTCGGCGGGCGGAGTCGGCCCCCGTCCGTTTCCCATTGGAAACGTGGCGGGGCCTCCGCCGGAAGGAGCGCCGTGCATGGCGGCTTGCGCCTTCGGCGCGAAGCCGCCCGACGGTCTGCGTCCCGGAGTAAGAAGACAGGCGTCCGGGCGGGAGTGCGACTCCCGCCCGGCCCGGTTTGAAAGGGGCCCCCGGCCCGGATCACCTCACACACCCCAAGGAGTCCCGTCACCATGAGACGCGACCCCGCCCGCGCCGCCGCCAAGCAGGCCGGCAAGCCGCAAAGCCAGCGTCAGCTTCGTGTCGGCGAGGAACTTCGCCACGCGCTCGCCTGGACCCTGGAGAAGGGCAACATCCGCGACCCCGTGTTGGCCGCCACGCCGGTCACCATCACCGAGGTGCGCGCCAGCCCCGACCTGCGCAACGCCACGGTCTTTTGCATGCCCCTGGGGGGCGGCGAGGCCGCCGAGGCCGAGGTTCTGGAGGCCCTGCGCCGGGTCAAGCCCTTCCTGCGCCACGAGGTGGCCAGCCGGGTCCGCCTGCGCCATGTGCCGGACCTGTCGTTCGCCACCGACACAAGCTTTGACACCGCCAACCGCATCGAGGCGCTGTTGCACAGCCCCGAGGTGGCGCGGGACGTGACCGGCGACGACGACGGGCGCGACGAAGACGAAAACATCGACAAAGACATCGACAAAGACGGGGGCCATGGGGCGTAGGCGCAAAGGTCTGCCGATCAACGGCTGGCTCGTCATTGACAAGCCCCTGGGCATGACCTCGACGGCCGTGGTCTCCGCCGTGCGCCGGATCAGCGGCGCCGCCAAAGTCGGCCACGGCGGTACGCTCGACCCGCTGGCCACGGGGATTCTTCCGGTGGCGCTGGGCGAAGCCACCAAGACCGTCAGCCATGTGATGGATGGCCGCAAGCTGTATCGGATGGGGTTGCGCTGGGGCGAGCAACGCGACACCGACGATGCCGAGGGGCAGGTGATCGCCACCAGCGCCGCGCGCCCGACGCGGGAGCAGGTGGTGGCGGCCCTGCCTGCCTTCACCGGCTTTGTCGAGCAGGTCCCGCCGCGGTTTTCGGCGGTCAAGGTGGCGGGGCGGCGGGCCTACGATCTGGCACGGGCCGATCAGGCGGTGGATCTGTCCCCGCGCACGGTGCGCATCGACTCCATCGATATCCTGACGTCCGAGGACGATGCCCAGGCCGATCCGGATCGCCTCGACCTGTTGATCACCGCGGGCAAGGGCACCTATATGCGGGCGCTGGCTCGCGATCTGGCCCTGTCGCTCGGCACCGTGGCCTTCATGGACAGCCTGCGGCGGTTGTCGTGCGGGCCGTTCGACGAATCGCGCGCGATTTCCCTGGATTCTCTGGAAACGCTGGGGCATAGTCTCGCGCACTCCGAGGTTCTGCTTTCCGTCGAGACCGCGCTGGACGACATCCCGGCCCTGGCCCTGACGGAACAGGACGCCCGCCGCCTCTCCCTGGGGCAGCCGCTGGCTCTGTCGGCGGTGCTGAGCAGGGAAACGCCGGCGTGGTGGACGGCGGAGGCCGCCTCGTCTCCCGATACGGTCCTTCAGGCCCGGTCGGGCGGTCGGTTGGTGGCCATGGTCCGGATCGATGGCGGCGAGATCCGCCCGGTTCGTGTCATGAACCTGTAGCTCGGCCGGATGGCGCCACAGCCGTGGCGCCGCCGCTGCCGTTTTTGTCGTTTTCTAGGTCAGCGCGCGCCTCGATCATCGGTCGGGCGCCCCAGGGAGCCAAAGAGCACACGATGTCGATTACACCCGAACGCAAGCAGGAACTGATCAAGGAATTCGCGCCGACGGAGGGCGATACAGGCTCGCCCGAGGTGCAGGTCGCGATCCTGACCGAACGCATCAAGAACCTGACCGAGCACCTGAAGGAGCACAAGAAGGATACCCACTCCCGGCGCGGTCTGTTGATGATGGTCGGCCAGCGCCGGCAGCTTCTGGACTATGTCAAGCGGCGCCAGCGCGACCGCTATGAGAGCCTTATTGGTCGGCTCGGCATCCGCAAATAGGCTAATGCGATGGGTGCGGATCATATCCCCGCAACCCATGAGCACACCGAACACAGGGCGCTGTGTCCGGCCGGTCGCGCGACCTTCCTTTGGGAAGGGCGCGCGGACCTGGATCGGGCACGCCGAACGCGGGTCCGCGCCCCCCGCACGTCGCGGATCCCGGTTCGGAACCCGGATCCCGTTTCTCGCATGCCCGCCTGCTCTTGCCTGCGCGCGTCGTCCGGCCCCGTCCGACGGCGTGTTCAGCCATGAGCCGGTGGCGCAAGGGTGCGAAAGCGCGCAAGACGGCGGCGATGGTCACGCAAGGGAAAGATGACACGCAATGTCGATGTTTAACGTATCACGCAAGGAAATCGATTGGGGCGGCCGCAAGCTGGTCCTGGAGACCGGTCGCATCGCCCGTCAGGCGGACGGCGCCGTCCTGGCTTCGCTCGGCGAGACCACCGTGCTGTGCACCGCGGTCGGCGAGCACAGCCCGCGCCCGGGTCTCGATTTCTTTCCGTTGACCGTCCACTACCAGGAAAAGACCTTCGCGGCCGGCAAGATCCCCGGCGGCTTCTTCAAGCGGGAAGGCCGCCCGACCGAGAAGGAAACCCTGGTCTCCCGCCTGATCGACCGGCCCATCCGGCCGCTGTTCCACAAGGGCTACAAGAACGAGACCCAGGTCATCTGCACCGTGCTGTGCCATGACATGGAGAACGACCCCGACATTGTCGCCATGATCGGCGCCTCGGCGGCGCTGACGATCTCGGGTCTGCCGTTCATGGGGCCGATCGGCGCCGCCCGCGTCGGCTACATGGACGGCAAGCCGGTGCTGAACCCGACCCTGGATCAGGTCAAGGAGTCCGATCTGGATCTGGTCGTCGCCGGCACCAAGGACGGCGTGCTGATGGTCGAATCGGAAGCCCAGGAGCTGCCCGAAGAGGTCATGCTCGACGCCGTCATGTTCGGGCACGAGGCCTATCAGCAGGTGATCGACGCGATCATCGATCTGGCCGAGATGGCCGCCAAGGACCCGCGCGAGGTGCCCGAGCCCCCGCCGGAGGCCGAGACCGTGGCGACCAAGCTGCGGGAGATCGCCACCGAGGGCCTGACCGCCGCCTACGCCGAGCCGGACAAGGTGGAACGGCAGAAGAAGGTCGCGGCCGTCAAGGACGAGGCCAAGGCCGCGTTCGAGGACGACGAGGCCGCCCTGGCCCTGTTCGGCGGCGCCTTCAAGTCCCTGGAAGCCGACATCGTGCGCGGCACCATCCTGAAGACCGGCCAGCGCATCGACGGCCGCGACACCAAGACGGTGCGCCCGATCGAGGTCGAGGTCGGCTTCCTGCCGCGCGCCCACGGCTCGGCGCTGTTCACCCGGGGCGAGACCCAGGCCATGGTCGTCGCCACCCTGGGCACCGGTCAGGACGAGCAGATCATCGACGCCCTGGAGGGTGAGTTCCGCCAGAACTTCATGCTCCACTACAACTTTCCGCCGTACTCCGTCGGCGAGACCGGTCGCATGGGCGGCGCCGGGCGGCGCGAGATCGGTCACGGCAAGCTGGCGTGGCGCGCCATTCGGCCGCTGCTGCCGGCCAAGGCGGACTTCCCCTACACCATGCGCGTGGTCTCGGAGATCACCGAGTCCAACGGCTCGTCCTCCATGGCGACCGTGTGCGGCTCGTCGCTGTCCCTGATGGACGCCGGCGTGCCCATGCCGCGCTCGGTGGCCGGCATCGCCATGGGCCTCATCAAGGAGGGCGACGACTTCGCCGTGCTGACCGACATCCTGGGCGACGAGGACCACCTCGGCGACATGGACTTCAAGGTGGCCGGCACCTCGGAAGGCGTCACCGCGCTCCAAATGGACATCAAGATCACCTCCATCACCAAGGAGATCATGGACGTCGCCCTGAAACAGGCGAAGGACGGTCGTATCCATATCCTGGGCGAGATGGGCAAGGCCCTGACCGGGGCCCGCGAGGAAGTCTCGGGCAACGCGCCGCGGATCACCACCATCAAGGTGAACCCGTCCAAGGTGCGTGAGGTGATCGGCACCGGCGGCAAGGTGATCCGCGAGATCACCGAAACCACTCAGACCAAGATCGACATCGAGGACGACGGCACCATCAAGATCGCCGCCACCGATGCCGACAACGCCCAGCGCGCCGTGGACTGGATCAAGGGCATCGCCGCCGATCCGGAAATCGGCGTGGTCTACACCGGCAAGGTCGTGAAGGTGGTCGAGTTCGGCGCCTTCGTGAACTTCCTGGGCAGCCGCGACGGTCTGGTGCACATCTCGGAGCTGTCCAAGCAGCGCCCGCAGAAGGTGGCCGACGTCGTCAACCAGGGTGACATGGTCAAGGTGAAGGTGCTGGGCTTCGATGATCGCGGCAAGGTCAAGCTGACCATGAAGCAGGTGGACCAGGAAACCGGCGCCGACCTGAGCCAGTCGGAGGACTGATCCCCGTCAGGGCAAGGGCGGGTGATCAGACCCCTCTTATCCATAATGCGGGCACGCGGAAGCCGGGCGGGAGATCATCTCCCGCCCGGCTTTTTTTGGTGCGCCAAGCATGGCGCATAGCGCCGTGCCGGGCGCTGTCTGGACCGCTGTGGTGCCGGTCTCCGGGGACCTTGGGGGGGAAGTCTCCTGCGGGCCCTGGTGACGGGATACCGGCCACTTCAGGCCGCATCAATCCGCGTAGCGCGCGGCGATGGCGCGCACCGCGTCTTCCTGAGCCAGCAGGGCATCAACGATGTCGGGGTCGAAATGCGTCCCCCGTCCGTCGCGGATGATCTCCATGGCGTTTGCGTGGCTGAAGGCGGGCTTGTAGACGCGCTTGCAGATCAAGGCGTCATAGACGTCGGCGACGGCCATCAGGCGCGCGGCGGTGGGGATCTCCTCGCCCTTCAGGCCGGACGGATAGCCGCTCCCGTCCCATTTTTCGTGATGCCCGCCGGCGATGTCGCAAGCGAGGCTGAGGAACCCGATGTCGGACGGGTCGCTGCCCTCGGCGGCGGCCAGCAGCGCTTCACGACCCAGCGCGGCATGGGTCTTCATGATCGCCATCTCGTCGTCGGTCAGTCGCCCGGGCTTGAGAAGGATGGCATCCGGAATGCCGACCTTGCCGACGTCGTGCAGTGGGGCGGACTTGAACAGCAGTTCGATGGTGTCGTCGTCCAGGAAGGCGGCGAAGCGTGGATGCTCCGCCAGTGCCTCCGCGAGCAGGCGGACATAATGCTGGGTCCGCTTGATATGGTTCCCGGTCTCGTTGTCGCGCGTCTCCGCGAGCGAGGCCAGGGCGCGAATGGTGACATCCTGGGCGTGCACCACCTCACGCGTTCGCGCCATCAGTTGGTCCGTGCGCTCACGCACCTCGGCTTCCAGGGTGCGGCTGTAGTCCTCCAGCACGCGGCGGGCGTGACGTAATTGCAGATGGGTGCGGATGCGGGCCAGGGCGACCGAAGGCGAAATCGGCTTGGTTAGATAGTCCACCGCGCCCAGTTCGAAGCCGCGCGTTTCGTCGTCCACCTCGCCCAAGGCGGTGACGAAGATGACCGGGATGTCCGCGAACTCCGGCGTGTCCTTCAGCACCCGGCAGAGCGCGTGGCCATCCATGCCCGGCATCATCACATCCAGCAGGATCAGGTCCGGCGGCGGCCCTGCCCGCAGGCGCTGCAGGGCCTGATGGCCACTCTTGGCGACGGTCAGGCGGTAGCTGCCGCCCAGCAGATCAACCAGTACTTTGATGTTCATCGGTTCGTCGTCGACGACCATCAACAGAGGACGGGTGTCATCGGGGCTCATCAGCGGATCCCTTGGAATGAGGGGGGTGATTGAGCGCGGTGTCCAGGCGCTCCAAGGCGGCCAGCGCGTCGTCAAAGTCGAAGCTGGCGGCGGCGGCAGTCAGAACCTCCGCCTCCGCCTTGAGATCCGGGCGCGCGCCGGACAGGCGGCCCGCCAGCGTTTCGGCCAGACCTTCGGAACTCGGGTCGCCCGCCGACAGGGCGGCTTGCAGGGCCGCGAGGGTCTTTCGCAGGGCTTGGGTGTCGGCGGTGGCTGTGGGGGCGGTCTCCGGCGCGGTCGCGCTGTCGTCCGACGCCGGGACGTCCGCCATTCGAGGGGCAGGTTGCATGGCCAGGATCGACTTGATGAGGGGCGACAGGGCACTCCCCAGCCGGTCCATCTTTTCCTCGGATGGCGCTTCGCCCTTTGCCAGCGCTGTTTCCACCGCGCCGGCCGCGCGCGCCACCTGGGTGGCGCCGATGGTGGCGGCCGTGCCCTTCAGGGTGTGCGCGATGTGGCGAGCGTCCTCCAGACGACCCTCGCGCACCGCCTGATGCAGAACCAGGCTTTGAACGCCCTGATTGCGGGCGAAATCGTTCAGCAGCCGGCGCAGAAGCTCCACCTTGCCGTTGACCGAGCGCACCGCCTGACGGACGTCCAGCACGTCCAGCACCGGCTTGCCTAGACTGTGCAGGATCTTGGTTTCCAGGTCGGGGTCGGACAGCGCGGGCGCGGGCGCGGGCACAACATCCTTGTTCAGCCAGCGCGCCAGGGTTGAGAAGAGGGCCGGCGGATGGATCGGCTTGGCGATGTGATCGTTCATCCCGCTGTCCAGACAGCGCTCGCGATCAGCGGCCATGACGTGGGCGGTCATGGCGATGACGGGCAATTCGGCCAACTCGGGCCGGCGGCGCAGCCGGCGCGTGGTTTCCAGGCCATCGATCCCGGGCATCTGCACGTCCATCAGCACGAGGTCGAAGCTCTCGCGGTCCAGCCAAGCCAGGGCCTCAGGGCCATCGCCGGCTGTGAAGACCTCGATGCCGGCGTTCTCCAGCATGTCGCGGGCGACCTGCTGGTTCAGCGGTGTGTCCTCGACCAACAGCACCCGCGCTCCGGACAGGGACCCGCGCGCCGACGGCGCATCCCCGTGTCCCGCCCGTGCCAGCGAACTCTCGGCGGCGGTCTCGTTACTCCAAAGGCCGGCCAGACGCAGCAGCGTCAGGCGCAGCCGCCATTCGGTCGGCGGCGGCTCCAGGTGGATCACGCCCTCCGCATCGTCACCAGTCGTGTGCGTTGCCAGCACGATCAGCGGCGCGCCCTCGACGTCGCGGGCGGCGTCATCAGCAATCACGGCCAGGGGCGGTGAGTCGTCCGAGCCTCCGTCCGCCACACGCAGATCCAGCCGCTCCAGAATCAGCGCGAGGGCAGCCCGGCGTTCGGCATCATCCACCCTCAGGCGCACGACCCGGCCTCGCAGCGCGGCGGGCACGGGATCGTCCGCCGGCGGACGGTCCGGTTGGTCGAGCGGCAGGACAACACTGAAGGTGGAGCCCAGGCCCGGGGCGCTGTCCACGGCGATGGTCCCGTTCATCAGGGCCACGATCTGGCGGGAGATCGCCAAACCCAGGCCGGTGCCGCCGAAGCGCCGCGTGGTTGAATTGTCAACCTGACTGAAGGCTTGAAACAGCCGAGCCTGCTGGGTCTGGCTCATGCCGATGCCGGTGTCTGAAACGGCGATCATGAGGTGCGGTGAGTCGCTCGTCTCCGCGGTGCGGGCCCGCGAGACGGTCAAGCCGATGCCGCCGCTTTCGGTGAATTTGACGGCGTTGCCGGCCAGATTGATCAACACCTGCCCCAGGCGTACCGGATCGCCCCGCAAGGAGTCCGGCACGTCTCGGTCCACATGGAGGGTCAGCGACAGGGTCTTTTCCCGCAGTCGGGGCCGGATCACGGTGACCACGGAGTCGATCACTTCCGACAAGCGGAACGAGACCCGCTCCAGCGACATCTTGCCGGCCTCGATCTTCGAGAAATCAAGAATGTCGTTGATGATCGCCAGCAGGTTCTGTGACGCCGTCGAGATGTTTTCCAGGTAGTCGCGCTGGCGCGGCGTCAACTCCGTTTGCAGCGTCAGATGGCACAGTCCGATGACCGCGTTCATCGGTGTTCGGATCTCGTGGCTCATGTTGGCCAGAAACCGGCTCTTGAACTGGCTTGATTGCTCGGCCGCCTGGCGCGCCTGTTCGGTCGCCACCTCGGCTTGCTTGCGCGCGGAGATATCGTGGAACAGGGTCACCGAGCCGACGATAACGTCGTCCTCGATCAGGGGAACGGAGGAGATGGCGACCGGGAAAAGTGTGCCGTCGCGGCGGCGAAACGCCTCGCCCTCGGACCGATAGGCTTCGCCCCGGCGGATGGTTTGCAGGATCACACAGTCATTCGCGGGGACCGTGCGGCCGGACTCGAACTTGTGATGTACCAGGGTATGGATGTCGGCGCCGAGCAACTCGCCAAGGGTCAGGTCCAGCAAGCGTTCGGCTTCCGGATTGACGAAGGTACAGCGACCGAATGCGTCAAGCGCGTAGACGCCCTCGCCCATGGCCTTCGTCATGCCGTGCAGGAAGCGGTTGCGCTCGCGGAAGCGCTCCTCGATCAGCTTGCGCTCGGTGATATCGGTGCGGATGGAGATGTACTGAAAGGGCGTTCCATCGTTGTCCAGAAACGGTACGATTGTCGCCGAGACCCAGTACGGCTGGCCGTTCTTGGCCCGGTTCTTGATCTCTCCGTGCCAGACCTCGCCACGCGTAATCGTTTGCCAAAGCTGGGCGAAAAACGCCGCGTCGTGTTCGTCAGACCGAACCATGCGGTGGTTTCGGCCGATGATTTCGTCGCGATCATGCCCGCTGATGGCGCAGAACCGGTCGTTGGCATAGGTGATCGTGCCGTCCTTGTCCGTCGCCGTGACGATGGCGTGTTGGTCTAAGGCGAATTTCTGGAATTCCAGGTCCCGCTTGACCTCTTCCAGGCGTCGGTTCGAGGCTCTCACCGAGCGCAGCATCCAGACGCCCGTGCCGACCACGAACAGGATCACGATGCCGGACAGGACGACCCGCGCGAGACGGTACGCCTCGGTTCGTCGGTCGATATCGAGGTTCAGCGCGTTGAGGGTCCGCTGACTTTGAAAGAACAGGCGGTTGGCGTTCTCGTTCATGCGCAGGAACAGCGGCGGCAGGCGCGCCATGAAGTTTTCGAGATCACGCTCCAACGCCAAGTAGGCGACCGCGTCGGACACCCGCCCCAAGGAGTCGTGACGGTTCATCAGATCGATGAGTTCATCCGTCAGGTGCTCGACATCGTCCAGTTTGGGGGTGATCTCGATGACCTCAAGAACATAGGGGAAATCGGTGTGGGTGGCCTCGTACGGGATGACGCGCTCCATGACGGCGCGCGATTCGATGTTCAAGCGTGTCTCGCGCCGGAGCACGCCACCATTGGACAGCACCTCCAGGGCCTCACGCAAATTCGCGACGGTGGACTCGACCTGCTCGCGCATCCACTCCCGGTCCTTGGCGTTGCGGGTGGCCGACGCAATGCGATACGTCAGCGCCTCCAGGCGGACTAGGTCATTGACAATGACCTCGCCGATCAGCACCCGATTGCTTTCATTGCGGGCGCGGTCGTTCAGGTCTCCGATCAGGCTGGAGAACAACAGCTCGCCCCCGATCAGCGCCAACACGCCAACCACATAAACCACGAACAGGACGAACAGCGGCCGGGTGGAAATGCTGTCGGTCCGTTTGGCGCGCGATGGCATCAGTTGGCCACTCCGACTCGACCGTCCCGATCAAGAAACCCGAATGAGCGAAAGATGGCTTGGCCGCGCTCCGACGCCGCTAGGCCCATGAATCGGTGCGCCAATTCCGGGTGTGCCGAAAAGGTCAGCAAATTGATCGCCAGGATCTTGGGTTCAGCGAGGGCTGGGTCGATATCCAGCACATCCAACTGGTCCCGGTTTTCGGGAAAGAAGGCGGTGGCGCGCCAGTTCATGATGAGGTCGGCGGCCCCGTCCAGGAGGAACTGGTTCAGGTTGCGGGAATCCGTGGCCATGAAGCTGGTGTTGGCGAGGACATCGCGGTTGAGACCGGCCGCCTCCAAGACTCTCTGAGTTTCCCGGCCGATGCTGCCGCTCTGCGGGTTGGCGATCACCACCGATAGCGCCGGATCCGCCAGGGCGGCCAGATCCGCCGGAATGCGCTTTGGGTTGCCCTCCAGCACCAACAGGGCCGAGACGTTGTAACCGAGCTCGAAGGCCTCGCCCAGGAGCCCTTCCTCAAGGTTCCGCGTGCGATAGGACAGGGATCCGGGGAAATAGAGGTCACCCAGACGGTTGGCCTTCAGGCTCTTGTAAAGGTCTTCCGAACCGCCCTGGCTGATGGTGACCGTGGCGCCGGTTTCGGCTTCGAACACGGCGGCGACGGCGCGGATGGGATGCAGCATCGTGATGCCGCAATAGATCAGCAGGTTAGCGTCGCTCGTCCGTGCCGCTTGGTCCACATCGTCATCGCAGCCGGCCAAAGCGAGCCCCATGGACACCAGAAGCAACACCAGAAGCCATGGACGCGCCTGGTGTGTCCCGCAGCGAGAGCGTCGGACATCACGCATGAGTCGAAACATGGACCCTCCCGCACTCCTGATCCTGCTAGACCGGTCGACGAAAAGGATGACCTTTGTCGGCGGCCGGCCGGTGCGCTTGTGGTGTCGCTGGGTGGCACCCGCTTGAAAGCAACGTCGGGCTGGCGCCGCGACGCGGCGGAGGGCCTTGATCCTGACACGTCAGGACCAAAGCGGCTAGCATAAGGCGTCGTTGACATGGATCACACATCGTTCCGCTCATCCCCGGCCGCTGTCTGGTCGCGCGCACGTCAGCCAGGAGGCGTTCCGGCATGCTCCTGAGCGTGTTGGACTGTTCGTTCAGCGAGGTGGTCGCGGTCGGCAAATCCCCGGGGGCCACGGCGCCGAGCGGACGAACCGGTCATGGCGAGAGCAAATCCCGAGCGATCCGGACCGGATCGCGACGCCAGCTTTGACCAAATGGGGCCGTCGCCCACGGCGCCGATTCAAGGAGGGCCGCCCTTTGGGCGGTCGGGGCGGCGAAAAAAACAAAGACTCAACAACGCCGGCTGGGCGTCGTGAAGGCCGGACGAATCAAGTCTATCGTCGGCCGGTATCAGCCCACCGACGAAGCGGGTCACCCGTTTCGTCGGGCGGGGTCAGGGCGTTTTGCGGTCGGGTTTCCGAGACGTGGCGGGGGATCTCTGGTCGGTGATCCGGGCGCCGTTCCGGAACACATGGGTGGCGTCGGCGTTCCAGGTCAGGCCGGTGGTTTCGCCCGTCCGCATGGCGGCGTCCGGGCCAAGTCGGGCCACCACAGGGTCGACAAGGCCCACGTCCACATGCCACAGCACCGACTCTCCCAGGTGCTCGATCACCTGCACCGTGCCGGACAGGTGCCCGGCACCGGGCGCGCAGGGGGTGACGGCCTCCGGGCGTACGCCTACCTCGACCGCCATGCCGGGCGTCAGCCCGTGACCCGGCAGCGGAATCCGCCCGGCCTCGCCGTCCGGCACCGCCGTGTCGTTCCCGGTCACCGTCGCCGGCAGCAGGTTCATCGGCGGCGTGCCCAGAAACCGAGCGACGAAGGGCGTGGCGGGCCGCGTGTACAGCTCCAGCGGCGGCCCGGCCTGCACCACCCGGCCGGCCTCCATCAACACCATGACGTCGGCCAGGGTCATGGCCTCGGTCTGGTCGTGGGTGACGTGAACCATGGTCGTGCCCAGGCGCCGGTGCAGCGCCGCCAGCTCGCGCCGCACCGACAGTCGCAGCCCGGCATCCAGGTTGGACAGCGGTTCGTCGAGCAGGAGCACCGCCGGATCCCGCACCACCGCGCGGCCGATAGCCACCCGCTGGCGCTGTCCGCCGGACAGGGCCGCCGGGCGGCGGTCGAGCAGGTCCTCCAGGTGCAGCATGCGGGCGGCCTCGTGGACCCGCGCGGTGATGGTCGCCTTGTCGCGGTGCCCGTCGCGGAGACGCAGGCCGAACGCCATGTTCTCGAACACCGTCATGTGCGGATAGAGCGCGTAGGACTGGAACACCATGGCCACGTCGCGCCGCTTCGGCGGCAGCGCGGTCACGTCCGCGCCGCCGATGCGGATGGTGCCGGCGGTGGGGTCCTCCAGTCCGGCCAACAGGCGCAGGAGCGTCGACTTGCCGCACCCGGAGCGTCCCACGATCACGGCATAGGCCCCGTCCGGCAGCGACACCGTCACCCCGTCCAGCGCCGTGACCGCGCCGAAACGCTTCGCCAGTCCGTCGATTTCGACCCCCGCCATCGGTCCTCCTTTAACCCTTCACCGCCCCGGCGGTCAGGCCGGAGACGATCCAGCGTTGGAACACCAGCACCAACAGCACCATCGGCACGGTGACGATGACCGACGCCGCCATGATGCGCCCCCACGGCAGTTCGTGGGCGCTGGCCCCGGAGATCAGGGCAATGGCCACCGGCACCGTGCGCGTCTCCGCCGTCAGGGTGAACGTCAGCGCGAACAGGAACTCGTTCCAGGCGACGATGAACGCCAGCAGCCCCGTGCTCACCAGCGCCGGCCAGAGAACGGGCAGGAACACGCGGCCGATGATGGTCAGCGGGCCGGCGCCGTCCATGATCGCCGCCTCTTCCATCTCCTTCGGGATCTGGCGCACGAAGGTGGTCAGCATCCACACCGTGAATGGCAGCGTGAGCATGAGGTAGCTCAGCCCCAGGCCGGGCAGGCTGTTGTACAGGCCCAGCGAGCGGATCAGCAGGAACATGCCCGACAGAACCGCCACCTGCGGGAACATGGAGACGCTCAGCACGGTGCCCAGCAGCAGGCCCCGGCCCCGGAACGACACCCGCGCCAGGGCGAAGGCCGCCGTCACCGCCAGGGTCAGCGACATCCCCACGACCCCGCCGGCCACGGCGATCGAATTCAGGATGTTGCGCGCGAACGGCTGCTCGGCGAACACGGCAGCGTAGTTGGTTCCGGTGGGGGTCTCGGGCCACAGGCCGGGGGTGAACAGGGCGCTGCCCGTCTCCAGACTGGTCACCACGGCATACCCCAGCGGCCCGATGGAGACCGCCACGATCAGGACCACGGCGAGGGCGAACCCGGCGCGGGCGATCATGACCCGGCCTCCCGTTCGCGCAGCCGGCCGGCGGTCAGAATCAGCGCCGCCGCCAGGGCGATGACCAGGAACACCAGCGTCGCCGCCGCCGAGCCGCTGCCGGCCGACTGGAAGTCGATCAGCTCGCGCCGGGCGTAGACCGACATGGTCATGGTCGCCGGGCTGTTGGCGGTCAGCACGTAGACCAGATCGAACACCCGCAGGGCGTCCAGGGTGCGGAAGACGATGGCCACCACCAGCGCCGGACGGATCAGGGGCAGCGTCACCCGAAAGAAGACCCGAACCGGATGGATTCCATCGACCCGTGCGGCCTCGTAGATGTCGCGCGGCAGCATCTCCAGCGCCGCCAGCACCAGCAGCGCCATGAACGGTGTCGTCTTCCACACGTCCACCCCGATGACCGCGATCATGGACAGCAGCGGATCGGCCGTCCACGCCAGCGGCGCGTCGATCAGGCCCATCCCTTCCAGGGCCGCGTTCACGACGCCGAACTGATCGTTGAGCATCCAGGCCCACATCTTGGCGGACACCACGGTCGGAATCGCCCACGGCACCAGCACGGCGGCGCGCACCCAGGCGCGGCCGGGGAACCGTTGATGCAGCACCAGGGCCACCAAGACGCCCAGCACGGTCTCCAGGCTTACCGACGTGACCGTGAACACCAGCGTGTTGCCGACCGACCGCCACCACTGCGGATCGACCAGGACGCCGAACGCCTGCCCGCCGTAGACGGCGTAGTAGTTCTCCCAGCCGATGAACGCCGCGTCGCCCGCGCCGGCCAGCGAGGCGTCGGTGAAACCGAGCCAGATCGTGCGTCCCAGCGGCCAAGCCGCCACGCACAGCAGCACCAGGACCATGGGCGCGATCAGCGCCCAGGCCTCGCGCACCCGCCGACGGGCGAGGGGAGTCGCGGCGCCCCGCTTCACCAGCCGCCGCGCTTGATCCGCTGCACGCGCGCGGCGATGGCCGCCACGCCGGCCGCGCCGTCCGACTGTCCACTGAGCACGCCGTGCACACCGTTGAAAAAGGCCGTGCTGACCTGATTGTATCGCGCCCCCGTGACCGTCGACGGCCGCGCCACGGCGGCGTCGAGCACAGCGCGCATGTCGGCCAGGAACGGCACCGCCTCCAGCACCTCGGGATCTGCGTACAGCGCCGGGCGGGAGGGATTGAACGACCCGACGATGGCGCGGCGCTTCTGTTCGGCGGCGCCGGTCAGGTGGCGCACCAGATCCACGGCCGCCTCGACATGCGCCGAGTGTTTCGAGACCGCCAACTGTGCACCGCCCAGGGTGGCTGCCGGCGCACCGTCCGGCCCGGCCGGCAGGGGAGCGACGCCGACCTTGCCCCGCACCGGACTGTCGTCGGACTGGGCCAGCGCCCAGGCATAGGGCCAGTTGCGCATGAACACGGCGCGGCCGGACTGGAACAGGCCGCGCGCGTCCTCCTCGGCATGGTTCAGCACGCCCGGCGGCGAGATGGTGCCCACCCAGCCGGCGGCGCGGTCCAGCGCGGCGGCGGCGGCCGGCGTCTCAAGGGTGATGGCCCCATCCGGCGCCACGAGGGTGCCGCCGCCGTGGCTGGCGACCCATTCCAGCGCGTTGCAGGTCAGGCCCTCGTAGGCGCGGCCTTGCCAGACGTAGCCCCACAGGTCCCCGGCCCCATCCGCCCGCTCGGCCGCTTGGATGGCGGCGGCGGTGTCGGTCAGCGCGGCCCAGGTGGCGGGCACGGCGCGGCCGTGCTTTTCCAGCAGGTCGGCGCGGTAGTACAACAGGCCGGCGTCGATGAACCACGGCAGGGCCACCAGACGGCCGTCGACGGTGTTGTTCTCGATCAGGACCGGCAGATGATCCCCGGCCGCGTCGCCCAGCGCCGGCCCCAGGTCCACCAGATGCTCGGCCAGCAGCCCGGGCCAGACCACATCAATCTGCAGGACGTCGATGTCGTCGGCGCCGGCGGACAGAAGCTGCTGATAGAGCCCCAGGCGTTCGGTGGCGGAATTGGGGATGGCCACCAGTTCAACGTCGTGACCGCTCTGCTCGGCCCAGGCGCGGACGCCGTCCTCGCACAGCGTGCGCTGCTCGCCGAGCGCACTGCACGCGATGCGCAGAGTCTCGGCCTGGACGGACGGGGCCAGCATCATCAGACCTGTGGCCAGCAGGGCGCGACCGACCCACGGGCGTCCCATCGCGGACATGATTCCCTCCCCTGTCTGTCGTTGGCGCATCACCCGACGCGCGGGTGCGATGATAGGACGCCAGACCTTCGGGGGAAACCGTCCGGTCACGGAGGTGAAGCGATCCGGGGCCGATTCGGGCGCGCCACTATGCGCGTCGGCGCCGGCTTGCGCTGCTTAAGCTGTACAGGCAGCCGCAATAGTCCTGACGGTAGAATTCCTCGCGTCGGGCGATGTCCAGGGCTCGGTCGACACCGCCGCCCTTGCGCCAGTCGTGATCCCAGTAGACCAGACCGTCATAAGGCGCGACGGCGCGGTGGGCACAGGCGTTGACCTGCGTCCGGTTCTTCCAGCGCGACAGGGCGAGGGACGATGTCAGGACCGGAAAGCCATGATCGTGGGCATGGCGTGCCGCGCGACCGAGGCGCATGTCGAAACACACGGTGCACCGTCGGCCCCGTTCGGGCTCGTCCTCCAAGCCCTTCGTCCGGGCGAACCACGCATCGGTGTCGTAATCGGCATCGACGAACGGCACCCCGAGGCGCTCGGCATAGCGCTTGTTCTCGTCCTTGCGCCGCCGGTACTCCGAGGCGGGGTGGATGTTCGGATTGTAGAAGAAGACCGTATAGGCGATGCCGGCGGCGGACATCGTCGCCATGATATCCCCGGAACACGGCGCGCAGCAGGATAGGAGCAGCACCCGGGCTGCGGTACCGCCGGGCGGGGTCAGCCCGCGCGCGTCGTGCGGAGACCTGGGGGGTGGTTCAGGCATCGGGTTTTCTCCGTGGCTTTCTGTGCCATAGGGTCCGCGCGGCCCCCAACCTGTCCCTGCTCCGCGCCTGACGCGTGGCGATGCAGGGAAAGGCCCTCCGGTCGCCCGGAGGCCCCCCTTTTCGAGCCGGTCAGGCCGGCACCGCCGCCAGCGCCTGTTCGACGTCGGCGATCAGGTCGTCGGCGCCCTCGATCCCGGCGGACAGCCGGATCATGTCCGGGCTGACCCCGGCGGCCGCCAGTTCCTCGTCGTTCATCTGGCGGTGGGTGGCGGAGGCGGGGTGCAGCACGCAGGTCTTGGCGTCGGCCACATGGGTGGCGATGGAGGCGATCTTCAGCCCGGCCATGAAGGTCTCGGCGGCGGCCCGCCCCCCTTTGACGCCGAAGATCACCACGCCGCAGGTGCCGTCGGGCAGGTACTTGGTGGCCAGTTCATGCTGCGAATCGCCGAGCAGGCCAGGATAGCGTACCCAGGCGATCTTGTCGTGCCCCTGCAGATACTCGGCCAGACGCAGGCCGTTGTCGCAGTGTTTCTTCATGCGCAGCGGCAGCGTTTCCAGGCCGATGTTGAGCAGGAAGGCGTTCATCGGCGCCGGCGTCGCCCCCAGATCGCGCATCAACTGGACCACGGCCTTGGTGATGTAGGCCCCCTCCAGGCCGAAGCGCTCGGTGTAGACCACGCCGTGGTAGCTGTCGTCCGGCGTTGTCAGGCCGGCGAAGCGGTCGCCGTGGGCGGTCCAGTCGAACCGGCCGGAATCGACGATGGCGCCGCCGACCGCCGCCGCGTGGCCGTCCAGGTACTTGGTGGTCGAATGGGTGATGATGTCCGCGCCCCACTCGAACGGGCGGCAGTTGACGGGTGTCGCGAAGGTGTTGTCCACGATCAGCGGCACGCCGTGGGCATGGGCCGCCGTGGCGAACTTCTCGATGTCCAGCACGGTCAGCGCCGGGTTGGCGATGGTCTCGCCGAAGACGGCCTTGGTGTTGGGCTGGAAGGCGGCGTCCAGCTCTTCCTTCGAACAGTCGGGCGAGACGAAGGTGAAGGCGATCCCCATCCGCTTCATGGTGATGGCGAACAGGTTGTAGGTGCCGCCGTAGATGGCGGACGACGCCACGACGTGATCCCCACACGACGCGATGTTGAACACGGCATAGAACGACGCCGCCTGCCCGGACGAGAGCAGCAGGGCCGCCGAGCCCCCCTCCAGCGCCGCGATCTTCGCGGCGACGCGGTCGGAGGTGGGGTTCTGCAATCGGGTGTAGAAGTAGCCCGCCGCCTCCAGGTCGAACAGGGCCGCCATGTCCTGACTGGTCTCGTATCGGAAGGTCGTGCTCTGGACGATGGGGATGTTTCTCGGCTCGCCGTTCTTCGGCTGGTAACCGGCATGCAGGCACTGGGTCTCGAGGTTCATTGGCAGGATGTCCTTTCGGCGGTCGCCAGGATGAAGGCACGGATCAACGGCCGTCTTCGAGGGGACAGAAAGAGGCCCCGGAGTTTCATGGCGGGTGACAAGAGGGCCAGATGACACACATGAACGCGGCGCGTCTACCCCGGGAAACAGATCGACCCACCATGGCAGGCGCGCCAAAAGGGTGGCCCCGGCACCCGCGATTCTCTGTGCGGGCGGACCGCACCCGACAGGCATCTGATCAGAGCGGTTCCCTGGGAAGAAGGACCCCGCCGGATGGGGGGCGCGGCTCCGTCCGGAGCCAAGTCGTCACCCAACGGCCACTCAAGAACGGTGCCGGTCGGGCGGACAACGCCCGCCCGACAACGGGAGGGCGGAGCCGGGGGTCATCCCAAAATCAAACTCCGTTTGATCGGCCGAACAGAATCGTCTCTCTGCCCCGACCTGTCCATCGATGGACCACCGGGCGCTTTCGCGGTCCAACGCGCCGGATCAGGCCGTGGCCCGGACGTGGCGGCGCGGGATCGCCTCCAGCGCCCAGGTCCGCAGAGCCTGGAGATCGCTGGGCAGGCGGGTCTCGATACCACCGGCAAATGCCAGGAACGCGTCCCGGTTCAGGCCGTTGACCCCCAGCAGCACCGGGATGCCCAGGCACAGCGCCTCGCCGACGAGGTCGCGGAAACCGTGGCCCTCGGCCTCGTGCTTGCCGAACTTGTTGAGGATCAGGAGATCCGGCCGGGGGGCCAGACGCTCGGCCACCGCGACCACGGCCGCCTCCAGCGCGTCGGCGTCCAGGCGGCACCCCCGCGCATGCGCGCCCCTCCACTGCGAGATGCGCATCACCGGGCCATCCGGCAGGACCCGGACGTCCATGTCGCACACCGGGCTGTCCGCCCGGTCGGTGTTCTGCTGGACCACGCCGGCCACGCGCACCCCGTCCCGTTGAAGATCGGCGGCCACGGTAGCGAGCAGGCGGTCGGCCGCGCCCCGGGTCTCGTTCAGCACATATCCGAGAGCGGGGGGGCTCATCGGGCGCCACCGGCGACGGCCGCCGCCGGATCGTCCGCCGCCCATCCGGCGACCGCCTCAATCAGCGGCGCGAAGGCCCGCGCGACGGCGCCGTCGGGGTGGTCCAGCACCGCGGGTCGACCGCTGTCCGACCCGATCGCCAGCTCCGGCGCCAGGGGAATGGCGGCGATCTTGCCGACGCCCTCGACCGCCAGCGCGGCGTCCAGACCGGCGTCCGGGAACACATGGAACGACCCGGAGCAGTGCGGGCAGACCACGCCGGCCATGTTCTCCACGGCGCCGATGATGGGCAGGGCACGCTCGGCGCAGACGCGCGCGGCCTTCAGGCTGTCCATCTGCGCCACCGCCTGGGGCGTGGTCACCAGCACGGCGGCGGCGGGCGGGCCGCCGTCGTCCAGCACATCGCACAGGGTGATCATCTCGTTGCCGGTTCCCGGCGGCATGTCCACCACCAGCGCGTCCAGATCCCCCCAGTCGAAGCTGCCCAAAAGGTGGTGGATGAAGTCGTGCTTGTAGGAATCGCGCCAGACGATGGGCGTGGCATCGTCCTCCATCAGGAAGGCCAGCGATCCGACGCGCAGCGGATGGGCGATCCCGTCGGCCGCGAAGGTCCGCGTTTCCAACCCGGCGGCGGACAGCCGCACCCGGGCCCCGACCAGACCGAAGAAGCGGCTCTGGTTGGGGCCGTGGATGTCGGCGTCGGCCACCCCCACGCGCAGGCCGCGCGCCGCCAGTCCGGCGGCGAGATTGGCGGAGACGGTACTCTTGCCCACACCGCCCTTGTTGGACAGTACCACCACGACCTGTCCCACCCGGGACAGCCGCGCCCGCACCAGCGCGCGATCATGATCCGACTTGTCCAGGGGGCAGGACGGCGCGACGGGACAGAACGAACAGGCGTGATCCCGCCCGCAGGCCGACAGTGTGGTGGTCGGTTGCGTCGTGTCCATCGGCTCAGTCCGCGCCCAGATCGAGCAAGATCCACCCGGTCGAGACGTTCTTCAGGCCATCGCGCTCGGCGTCGCTGCCTTGCCAGACGGCGAAGGCGACGGGCACCGACCCGCCCGTGTCGAACGTCACCTGATGGGGGCCGTTCGGCTCCAGCGGCCGCGACAGGACGACGGTCCATTCGTTCGGATCGTCGCTGTTCTCCACGTACTGTGACTCACCGGTGACCGGCTGTTCTTCCAATCTGGTCAGGCTGCGCGCGCCGCCGGCGGCCAGATTCTCGAACGCGTCGGTGTCGGCGCGCCAGTACCAGATGTTCACCGGCTCATCCGGGCCGTTGCCCATGATGTACGAGGTCGTGTCATCGCCCAGCGAGAACTGGACCGCGACGCCGTCCCGGAAGCGATCCCGCAGGGTGACGGTGTCGTGCGTGTCGTCACGCCAGCGCAGACGGACATAGAAGCGGTCGGACGTGCGGGCCGGGGTGAAGTACAGGGCCTGACCCTCGTCCGCGTAGTTGATCCGCAGACCGACCGACTCATGGACGACGGGCGCGGGCGCGACATGGACCCGGTACTCGGGCAGGCGCTCCCAGATGACGTCATCGGGATCGTTGGTCGAGCGCAGATACACGTCGTCGGGGATGCGCCCCACGGGAATTGTCTCGTAGGGCAGCACCCGGATGACGTTGGGTTCGGCGATGGTGACGTCATCTGCGGCAATGGCTGGAGCTGGGGCCAGTGCCGGCCCGACGGCCAGCAGGGTCAGGGCGCCCAGCGTGCAGGCAGTGTGTTTCATCCGGACTCTCCTGTGTCACCGGAGGTGCGGGGGGGTGCGGTCTCCGGGTCGCGGAAGGAACCGACCATGCCTTCCAGGTCGGCGACGCGGCGGCGGGATACGGATGCCAGCGCCGGGATCAGCGCCGCCAGCGTCGGGTCGAGGTCGTGGCCGGGGTGTTCGCGCAACTGGGCGGCGACCGTCGCCAGCGTCGGCCCCAGGAACCGGCCCAGCACATCGCGTTGCGCCCGCCGGGGCGGCGCGGGATCACCGCCCCGCTCCAGGGCGCCGGCCTCCAGGTGGCAGAGCACGGCCATGAACTCCATCAGGCTGGCCACATGATCGGGCTCGTCGCGCCGCCCCTCGTCTCCGGTCGCGGCCTGCAACCCGAAGTGCCGGTAGAACGCGCTCAGGTTCAGCATGAACACCGGACGGGACAGGCCACCCAGCACCCCTTCGTGATCGCCCGCCATCAGCGAGGCCACGGGGCGGCCGTTGCGGCCGTGCAGGAAGGCGCTGATGTAGCCGGCCTCGAACGCGGTGAAATCGCCCGTCTCTCCGGCAGCCGGCGGCGCGTCGCCGTCGGTGGCGCGCGCCCAGGCGACGTCCAGCGCCTCCCGGTACGCGCCGGAGGCCAGCGCGGCATGGAATTCCGGCACCGGATGGGCCAGCGCCAGCGCCGACAGGCGCCACAGCGTTTCCCAGGCCCGCGCCCGCGACGGGCTGTCCGCGACGGCGGGCGGATCGGTTGTCAGGATCGACATGGCTCATCCCACCTTGAACATGTCGGCGCGGCGATACCCGATCAGGGTTTCCATCAGCTCGCTGGCGCCGCTCTCGGCCTTCTTGCGGCGCTCGGCCGCCAGCGTCCCCAGCGCCTCCGAGACACCAGGGCCGAACAGCTTTTCGAGGTAGGCGAGGGGAATTCGGTCCTCGCCCGTGGGCTTGCCGTCGGGGCCGATCTTCGGCGGCGACAGCGGCGGCACATAGAACACGTTGGGCCGCGTGCCCCGGTCGGGATACAGCGGCAGCGCCACCTTGTATTTGTCCACGAGGATGTGGATGGGGCCGGCCTCGTCGTCGCGATAGCCGATGAAGCGGATGCGACCGGAACACTGGCTGGCGCAGGCGGTGGGCAGCCCCTTTTCGATACGCGGGAAACAAAAGATGCACTTCTCGGACATGCTCGTCTGTTCGTTGAAGTACACCTTCTTGTAAGGACAGGCGCTGACGCAGTATCGATATCCCCGACATCGCTTCTGGTCCACCAGGACGATGCCGTCCTCCTGCCGCTTGTAGATGGCGTTGCGCGAACAGGCCGCGAGACATGCCGGGTTCTCGCAGTGATTACAGAGGCGGGGCAGGTAGAAATAGTGCGTATTCGGGTACTCGCCCTCGCCCTGGTCCTCGTCCCAGTTCGCTCCCCAGGTGGGCTTGACGTTGGGACGCAGCCACGGATCCACGCCGTTCATCAGCGCTTCCTCGTAGTTGTAGTCCCAGGGAATCCCGTAGTCCTCGGCTCCGGGTTCCTTGCCAATCTTCAGCTTGCCGTTGCTGTCGAACCCGCCGCCCATATCGGCGAAATTCCGGGGATACCCGGTCCCGGGTTTGGTCTCGACATTGTTCCAGTACATGTATTCGCGGCCGTTCCGGTTGGTCCATTGCATTTTGCAACCGGACGAGCAGGTATGGCAGCCGATGCACTTGTTCAGGTCCAGCACCATGCTGATCTGGCGTTTCACGGCCATGCGTTGGGTCCTCCCTGGATGCCCTGGGCGTCTGGGTTATTGTGGGGGCGAGCGCGGACCGGCTACGCCACCGGTTCGACGTCGACGCTGCTTTCGTGCGCGAGTTGGTTCGCGTTCCACTTGAACAGCTTGAAGCCCAGGTGACCCCAGCCGCCGGCCAGTTCCAGCGGCTGCAACAGCGTCGCCATGGCGTTGTTCATGGGCTTTGCCTGCTCGTACTGGTGCGGTTCCCAGCCGTGTTCCATCATCAGCGAGGTCTCCGGCAGGCTGGGATAGAACTTGGCCTGGGCGAAGAACTCGCCGGTGCCGTTGAACACGCGCACCTTGGCGCCGTCGGCGATGCCCCGGGCGGCGGCCAGGGTCGGGTTGATGTAGATGTTCGGCTCACCCCGTTGCAGGCGCATCATCCACTTGTTCGACCGCCAGTTGGAGTGAATGCCCCAGCGGGTGTGCGGCGAGTAGAACGACAGCGGATAGCTTGACGCCGCGCGGCCGGCATGGTGGCGCGCCGTCGGCACGGTGGCCCCCAGGCGCACGAAGCTGGGGTGGTCGCAGAAGAAGGTCATGCGCCCGGTCAGGGTCTCGTAGGGCTTTTTGCCTTCGGTCTGGGCGACGAACGGGTTGTAGGGCTCATCCTCCGGGATCGGCTGGTTGGCGCCGCCCTCGGCCGTCATCACGAAGAAGCCACGCTCCACGCCCTCTTCCAGGGTGACGCCGCCCAGTTCGGGGCTGTTCTCCACCAGCCATCTGGTGGCGTCGTAATCGGTCATGAGCTGACCGCCCAGGGTGTAGTCGTCGTGGATGGTGTGCAGGTCGCGGGAGACCTCCCCATCCTGGAAGCCGGCCACGCCGCGCTTGATGGCCCGGTCCTGAATCTTACGGGTCAGGAGGGCCATGATGTCCCAGTCCGGCTTGGCCTCACCGATCGGGTCGACCGGCCGCGAGAAGACATTCATGAAGCGGTGGAAGCCCACTGTGCGCAGATCCCAGGCCTCGTAGTGGCTGGCCGCCGGCAGCAGGTAGTCCGCCCATTGCGCGGTGGAGTCCATGCGCACGTTGATGTCCACGAACAGCGCCTCAACCTCCTTGAGGATGCGCTCGCGGTACTTGTCGGCGAACTTGTTGCGGCGGAACTTGTTGTCGGCGATGGAGATCAGGCCCTTCATGTCGCCGTGATACGGCATCCAGCCCTGACCGATGCTCTCGTCGATCATCTCCTGGAGGTCGTCGAGATCGAAGCCCACCCGCTCCTTGAGCTTGTCGTTGTCAAAGTGCTTGCGGGCGTGTTCCATCATGTGGCCGCGCTGGAACTCGCCCAGCCCGCCGGGTTCCAGGCGCGGCAGCTTCTGGAAGCCGAACAACGCCAGTTCCAGCCACTTGGGCTGGTTCCACGCGATCCACGAGGTATCGATTCCGCCGGTGCGTCCGCCGTGGCCGGTCAAGGCCAGCATCAGCGACTGCGCCCAACTGGTGTAGATGCCGTTGGAGTAGCGGCCGATGTTGAAGCCGTGCATCAGCACCGCCTTGCGGGCGCCGGCGAAGCGGCGCGCCTCTTCGCGCACCAGGGCGGCACTGATGCCGGTTTCGGCCTCCGTGACCTCAGGCGCGAAGCGGGCCGCCTCGGCGCGGACGTTCTCGAACACCGTGGTGACCGTGATCCCCTCGACCTCGAACGTCCCCTCAAGCGCCGGGTCCACGCCATCGAGGGCAAGGGTCTTGTCCTCCGACCCCATGGACCCGCGCATGGGCACGGCGGCGCCGCTGTTCAGGTCCCAGTGATAGAACACCTGATCGGACCCGCCCTCTTTCAGGTCCGCCTCGCGCAGCAGCGTTCCGGTGTCCACGCGCACCAGCGCCGGCAGGTCGGTCTGCTCCTTTATGAAGTCCGGTTTGGTCAGGCCCTCCGTGATGATGACGTTCACGAAGGACATGGCCAGGAACGGGTCGCTGCCCTGGTGGATGGGCAGCCACAGGTCGGCGTGGATGGACGACGGGTTGTAGTCCGGCGCCACCGAGACGACGCGGGCGCCGTTGTACTTGGCCTCCCAGATGAAATGGGCGTCGGGGATACGCGTGGCGTTCGGGTTGATCAGCGACATCATGATGTAGTCGGCGTCGAACCACGCATCCGACGTGAAGCTCTCCAGCGGATTGCCGTAGGCCAGATGGGCGCCGGTGTTCAAATCACCGACGTCGGTGAAGATGTCGAGCTGCACGCCGCCGACCAGCGAGGCGAACCGATAGGGCGCGGCGAACCGCACCATGGACAGGTTGCCCGACCCGGTGTGGGTCATCAGCTTGCCGGGGCCGTGCTCGACAAAGATGTCGATGATCTTGTCGGCGATTTCCTCGGTGATCTCGTCCCAGGACAGCCGCTGCCACTTGCCTTCGCCGCGCGCGCCGACGCGCTTGAGCGGGTAGCGCAGGCGGTCGCCCTCGTACATCGCCGCCGAGTGGATGGACCCCTTCTGGCAGCCGCGCGGGTTGGCGTCCGGTACGGTCGGGTTGATCTGCGGATACTGGCCGAGCTGCTCTTCACGCAGCACGATGCCGTCCTTGACGAAGACGTTGAAGGCGCAGTTGCCCTCGCAGTTGATGCAGTGGGCCGCCTTGCCGATCTTGTCCCAGGTGAACTCGCGCCGATATAGGTCTTCCCAGCCGCGATACGGGTACTCCTCGTTGAGGGTATCGTCGATCGGCTCCAGCCGGTTCAGCGCCCAGGCCTGGTTGCCGACCAAGACCCCGGCGCCGACCAGGGTTCCGCCCTTCAGGAAATCGCGTCGCCCGATGCGTTGCATGTGTGTCCTCCCCATGTCTCGGGCCCGTGTCCCGGGCACCGTTCGGGCGCGGCCCGCCGATGCCTGATTTTGGGGAGGGACCATAGCGAAGATGCGGCCTTTAAAGGCTGCGAAGTTGTTACTGTCTGTAAATGAGAAGTAAACGCAGCAACGCGCGGGCTTGGCGTTCGGGCATGGGCTGGTGTAATCGGGAACCGGGACAGCAACGATCCCGCCAATAATCACGGGAGGGACGGCCGTTCTCGGCCGGCATGACCATGATGGACCAACCCCAGGCACCAGAGCAGGTGATCGAGAACCCGCGCGGCGCCAGCGGTCCTGACGTCGTTCGCGCCGACACCCTGGGTCGGTTCCTGGACGACCGCCAGGAGGATCTGGTGGACCGGTCCCTCGCCATCGCCAAGACCTACGGCTATGCGCCCCTCGCCACCACCATCCGCGCGGCGTGGGTGGAGGCGGTGCTGACCCTGTCGGAAAGCCTGTGCGCCGCCGTGACCCATGACCACGCCAGGACCGACGGCGAGGCTCTCGGCGCCCCCGTGGACCACGGCCTGGACCCGCGCTTCGCCCGGTTGCGCGAGGTCGCCCGCCGCCATCGCTCGCGCGGGATCACCGTGCAGATGTTCCTGGGCCTGCTGAAGCACTTCCGGAACGTCTATTGCGGGGTTCTGGCGGACATGCCGGGCGCGGAGCGGACCCGCGCCGCCGTCATCGGCCGCGTGCGCGATTTCTTCGACGGCGCCGAACTGAGCGTCGTCGCCGACTGGGCCGTCGCCGGCAAGGGCGAGCGGCTGATCGAACTCCAGACCCGCACCCGGACGCTGGCGCTCGAAAAGGACCGCTACCTCGCCATCTTCGAGAGTCTGCGCTCACCCGCCTTCCTGTTCGACCGCGCCCGCACCCTGGTCAACGCCAACCAGGCCGCCGCCGAGTTGTTCCTGGGCGAGGCGGACGCCGGCGACATCACCTATCTGCGCCACATGCAGCAGCGGAAGTCCGTGCTGGAGACGATGCTCGCCCCCCTGGTCGACTCCGCGGGAGAGGGGGAACGGAGCGTCTGGCTGGAAACCGTGGAGGGGCCGCGCTGCTTCGACGTCCGCATCCGGCCTCTGCACGACGCGCTGGAGCGGACCACGCTGGGCCATGTGCTGCTGCTGAACGACATCACCGCCCACCGCCGCGCCGCTGAGGACGCGCAGCGGGCGGAACGCCAGATGTCGCGCTTTCTGGCCACCATGAGTCACGAGATCCGCACCCCCCTTCATGCCGTGCTCGGTGCCGTCGACCTGCTGCGCACGGCCGAACCGAGCACCCGCCGTACCTACCTGGACGTGATCGAGGGCGCCGGGCAGACCCTGTTGCAGACCCTGAACGCCGTGCTCGACTACTCCAAGCTGGAGGACGGGCCGCCGGTGCCGCGCGTCGTGCCCACCGACATTGCCGCCGCGCTGGCGGCGTTCCGGCGCGTCGTCGTGCCCGTCCGGGCCGGGCAGGCGACTCGCCTGTCGGTGGAGATCGGTGATGACGTGCCCGCGTGCCTGTACCTCGACTGGGCCATGACGCGTCAGGTGCTCTCCAACCTCGTTCACAACGCCATTCGCTTCGACGACGGGCGCGGTGTCGGCGTCCGCGTATCCGCTTCGGTCGGCCCCGACGGTGCCGGCGCGGTTCGATTCGAGGTCTCCGACCACGGCCCAGGGCTCCCCGAGGAGGACGCCAAGGCCCTGATCCAGCCCTTCGACAAGACCAGTGCCCGCTACACCGGCGCGGGCGGCGCCGGCCTGGGGCTGGCCATCTGCAATCGCCTTGTCAGGGCGATGGATGGCCGCATTGGCGCCGAGACCAGCGACGGCGGCACCCTGGTCTGGTTCGAGTTGCCCTGCGGGACGGACGGCGCCGACGACGCCCTGTCCGATTCGCTGCCCCGCGCGGTGCCGGTCGCCTGGACGGAGGGCCAGCGCTGCCTGCTCGTGGACGACGACTGGAACTGCACCGTCATCACCACCCGCAACCTGGAGCACCTGGGCTTCGTTGTCGATCATGCCGACAGCGTGGCCGCCGCCCTGGCCGCCGTCGAGGCCGGGGACTATGACGCCATGGTCGTAGACTACGTGCTGCCCGACGGGAACGGCTCGGCCCTGGTCCGCGCCCTGCGCGAGCGCGGTGCCGTGGCGGACGCGCGCATCGTTGCCCTGACCGCCAACGTCGAGGTCGTCAACGGTGCGCGGGAGGTTCACGCCTTGTTCGACGCTGTGGTGGCTAAGCCCGCCGACCGGGCCACGCTGGGGCAGGCCCTGTTCGGCGCCGACGCGGCTGCGGCCGGTCTGGCCGACCGTGCGGCTGATCGATCCGCGCTTGAGGAACTGTCGCCCGACAGCATCCGCGCCATGGCGCAGGCCTTCCGGACACAATGGCGGGACTTTCGCGCGACCCTCTCCCGCCTGTCCGGAGACGACCCGCCGCCGCCCGGAACCATCGCCGATCTGGCCCACCGTCTGGCGGGCAGTTCCGCCCTGCTGGGCCTGCGCGACCTCGAAGAACCGCTGCGCGATCTGGAACACCGCTGCCGGGCCGGCGCTGGCGCCGGGGATATGGCCGACCTGATCGGGGCTCTGGACCGGGACCCGGTGAACAGTCCGTCGTGGGCCGCCATCGCGGCCGTCGTGGAGGGACCGTGAGCACCGCCCGCACGCCTCCCGCGTCCGCGCCCGAGGCGATGCCCGGCGATCTCGGGGATGTGCTGTGCGTCGAGGACGACCCGGTGGTGCAGATCGCCCTGGGCGATGTCGTCCGACGCGCCGGCGCCTGCCAGCACATCGCCGCGTCGGCCCGCGAGGCCGAAACGCACCTGGAGCGCCGCACGTTCGACCTGATTGTGCTCGACCGTCGCCTGCCGGACAGCGACGGGCTGCTGCTGATCCAGTCCATCCGGCGGTCCTCCGACTGTCCGGTGATCGTGCTGTCGCGGATGGGCGACACTCAGGACCGCATCCTGGGCTTGGGCCTGGGGGCGACCGAGTACGTCACCAAGCCGTTCAGCCCGGCGGACCTGAGCAGCCGCATCCGCTTCATGCTGATGGACCGCGCCCGTCAGCGCGCCAGTGACCGCTCGCAGCCGATCACGCGGGGACGGCTGTCGTTCCTGCCCGTGTCGCGCCGGCTGAGCATCGACGGCGCGACCGTCTTCCTGCCGCCCGCCGAGGCTCGCTTGCTGCTCGTTCTGCTGGAGAACGAGGGCGAGGTCCTGACGCGCGACGACCTGACCCAGGCCGCCTGCGGTCGCGACTGGAGCCCCGGCGACCGCACCGTGGACGTGCTGATCGCCCGCCTCAGGAAACGCATTCCCCAGGACGTGGCGGAGATTGTCACGGTTCACCGGGCGGGATACCTGCTGACCATCGCCCCGGCCCACCCGTGATCCCGGTGGAGGAGACGGAGTCGGCCGTCTTCGGGGCGGGGGCATCGTCCTTCGTCAACATGGCATATATTTTTGATGTTGAAGAGCGGCATTTCGCAATTTTAGGGATAATGCCGCGCGCAAAAGAATGACATTCTTATGGAATTCCCAGAAAAATAGGGGCCATCGGGTGGAACAGATTCCCCTTCTCGTGTAGCGTACGGATGTCGATGGAGGCTGCGGGGCCGGCAACCGGCCCCTTGAACTGTGCCCCATCAAACCCCGCGGGGGCCAACCAAACCGGCTCCACGCATCTTCGGCGTGGGTTTCATGACCTTGCCGCGCGCCGCAGTCACAGCGGCGCGCATGGAACAACAGCACTGATGATCTGCTGCCGGAGCCGGGCCACCCGTCCGCGCATCCGAACGTTCCGAGGCTCGCGACCGACGGACCACTGTGTCAGGGGGCCGCCCCCGCCCGACCGACGGACAGTCGGTCGTCGGCGCGCGCCCCCGGCCCGCCATGGAGAACGAGCATCGTGACTGAGTCCTACATCTTCACCTCCGAATCGGTCGGTGCCGGTCATCCGGATAAACTGGCCGACAACATTTCCGACGCCGTCCTTGATGCCATCCTGGCCCGGGATGCGCATGCCCGTGTGGCCTGCGAGACCATGGTGAATACCGGCATGTGCATTCTGTCGGGGGAAATCACCACCACGGCCCATGTCGATTACGCCCAGGTGGCGCGGGACACGATTCTCGACGTCGGCTACGACGATCCCCGATACGGCTACGATGGGCGCTCGTGCGCCGTTCTCGTCGCGCTCGACAAGCAGTCCCCCGATATCGCCCAGGGCGTCAATGAGGGCGCGGGCCTCGACCTGGATCAGGGCGCGGGCGACCAGGGCCTGATGTTCGGCTTCGCCTGCCGCGAAACCGAAGACCTGATGCCGCTGCCGATCCAGCTTGCCCACCGCATGACGGCGCGGCAGGCCGAGGTGCGCCGGGCTGGCGCCCTGCCTTGGTTGCGTCCGGACGTGAAGAGTCAGGTCTCCGTGCGTTACGAGAACGATCGGCCGGTCGGCATCGACGCGGTGGTTCTGTCCACCCAGCACGACGAGGACGTCACCCACGACACGCTGCGCGAGGCGGTGATCGAGGAGATCGTCAAACCGTGCCTTCCGGCCGACATGCTGACCGCGGACACCACCTACCACATCAATCCGACCGGCCGCTTCGTCATCGGCGGCCCGGTGGGGGACTGCGGCCTGACCGGACGCAAGATCATCGTCGATACCTATGGCGGCATGGGCCGGCACGGCGGGGGCGCCTTCTCCGGCAAGGATCCGTCGAAAGTGGACCGATCCGCGGCCTACGCCGCCCGCTACGTCGCCAAGACGATCGTCGCGGCCGGGTTGGCCGAGCGCTGCGAGGTCCAACTCGCCTACGCCATCGGCGTCGCCCGGCCGGTATCGGTCAGGGTCGATACCTTCGGCACCGGCGCCATCCCGGAGGCGCGGATCGAGGCGCTGGTCCGCGACCACTTCGATCTGCGGCCGAAGGGCATCATCGCCATGCTGGACCTGCTGCGTCCGATCTATCGCCCGACCGCCTCGAACGGCCACTTCGGTCGTCCCGACGTGCCGTGGGAAAAGACCGACCGCGCGGACGCGCTGGCCGCCGACGCGGGCCTCAAAACCGCCGCCGCATAGGCCGAACAGAAGGATTGCATCATGGAAAACATCGACTTCCAGGACCGCAACAGCGACCTACTTGCCCGCGACCAGGATCACGGCGACGATCCCATCTCCGCGCGCGACAGTGACCTGTACCGGGGCGAATACGTCCAGACGTTCGTCGAGAAGTGGGACGAACTGATCGACTGGGACGCCCGCGCCGAAAGCGAGGGCCGCTTCTTCATCGACGTGCTGAAGGCCCGGGGCAAGACCAAGATCCTCGACGTGGCTTGCGGCACCGGCTTCCACTCCGTCCAGTTGATGCGGGCCGGCTTCGACGTCACCTCGGTGGACGGCTCCGCTGCCATGCTGGCCAAGGCGTTCGAGAACGCCAAGAACCGCCATATGATCCTGCGCACCTGCCACGCGGACTGGCGGTTCCTGAACCGGGATCTGCACGGCAAGTTCGACGCCATTATCTGCCTGGGCAACAGCTTCACCCACCTGCACAAGGAATGCGACCGGCGCCGGGCGCTGGCGGAATTCTATGCGGCCCTGAAGCACGACGGCATGCTGATTCTGGACCAGCGCAACTACGACGCCATCCTGGACAACGGGTATTCGACGAAGCACAAGTACTATTATTGCGGAGACAAGGTGACGGCCGAACCGGAGTACGTGGACGAAGGTTTGGCTCGTTTTCGCTATGCCTTCCCGGACAAGTCCGAGTACCAGCTCAACATGTTCCCGCTGCGCAAGAACTACATGCGGCGCTTGCTCAGCGAGGCCGGTTTCCAGCATGTCCGCACGTTCGGCGATTTCCAGGAAACCTATCAGGAGGAAGAGCCGGACTTCTTCATTCACGTTGCCGAGAAGACTCACGACGCGGAGCGCGGTGAGCGTGACCTGAAAAAGATCGCCTCCGTCGCCGAGACCTATTACGACAGCGGTGATGCCGACAACTTCTACTACCACATCTGGGGTGGTGAGGACATTCACATCGGCCTGTACACCGACAAGGCCGGCGAACAGATCAAGGATGCCAGCCGCCGCACCGTCGATACCATGGCGGAACAGGTGGAGCTTGACGCGGACAGTCGGGTGCTCGATCTGGGCGCGGGCTACGGGGGTGCCGCCCGCCGGCTCGCCGCCACGCGGGGCTGCCGCGTGCACTGCCTCAACATCTCGGAAATCCAGAACGAGAAGAACCGCCAGCTGAATGATGAGCAGGGTTTGGCCGACAAAATCACCGTCGTTCACGGCAGCTTCGAGGACGTGCCGGAACCGGACGCCCGGTTCGATGCCGTCTGGTCGCAGGACGCCATCCTGCACGCCGGTGATCGTGAACTCGTGCTGGAGGAGGCGTTCCGGGTTCTCAAGCCCGGCGGCCACCTGATCTTCACCGACCCGATGGAGATCGACGATGTCGCCGAGGGCGTGCTCCAGCCGGTCTATGACCGCATTCACCTGGAGAACCTGGGCTCCATCGGCTTCTACACGGAAGCGGCCGACCGCGTCGGCTTCGAGACGGTGTCGATCACCGAACTCACCGAGCACCTGCCGCGTCACTACGGCCGGGTCGCCGAGGTGCTGCGCGAGCGCTACAGCGAACTGACCAAGGTGTGCAGCCGGGGCTATCTCGACCGCATGCTGGTCGGCCTGGACAACTGGGTGAAGGCCGGCGAGGCCGGGCACCTCGTTTGGGGCATTCTGCACTTCCGCAAGCCGGAGCGGTAATCGACCCTCCGCGCGCGGCCCATCGCGGACGGGGCGGACTCGCGCGGGCGGGTCCGCCCCTTGGCTTGGGGGCGGCTGTCTTTCGGCAGCCGCCCTCCAGGTGCGAACGGTCTCATCAGAAACCGTACGACCGACGCTGGACCTTGCGTCCCCCCCCCCCCCCCCCCCCCCCCCCCCCCCCCCCCCCGCCCCCCCCCCCCCCCCCCCCCCCCCCCCCCCCCCCCCCCCCCCCCCCCCCCCCCCACGGGAACAGGAGCGGCACCACCGCGACCGTCAGGGCGATCACCAGCCCCTGGAGCGGCACCCCAACCTTGACGAAATCCTTGAACCGATAGGCGCCCGGGCCGAGCACGAGGGTGTTCACCGGCGACGCGACCGGGGTCGAGAACGCCGTGGAGGCCGCGATGGCCACGCCCATCAACAGTGGATAGGGGGAGATGCCCAGGGTTTCGGCCGCGCCGATGGCCATGGGGGCGACCAGGACCGTGGTCGCCGTGTTGCTGATGACCTGACTGAAGACGGAGGTCAGCACAACCAGCCCGGCCAGCAACGCGGTCGGTCCCACCGCGCCCAGGCTGTCGACCAAACCGGTGACGATCATGTCCATGGCGCCCGTGTTTTCCAGGGCGGTGGCCATCGGCAGCATGCCGGCGATCAGGACCAGACTCTGCCAGTTCACAGCCCGGTACAGGCCGGAGCCAGAGACCGCCCCGGTCAACACCATGGCGGCGGCCGCGCCCAGCACGGCGATCACGGTGGGCACGATCTCGACCGTGATCAGCCCCAGCATCAGCAGGGTCACGATCAGGGCATGGGGCGCCTTTTCCGGAGCCTCGGCCACCTCGTCCAGTTCCTCCGGCAGGCGCAGGACGAGGAAATCATGGCGAGCCTCGCGCAGGGCGGCGATCTCCTTCCAGCCGCCGCCCACCAACAGGGCGTCGCCGAAACGCAGCGGCCGGGTGGCGAAGTTGCCGGGGACGGTGCGTCCCTTGTGCTGGACGGCCAGCACGCCCAGGCCGTGGCGGTGACGAAAGCGGGTGTCCTTCAACGTCTTGCCGATCAGGCTGCTCTCGGGCGTCAACAAAACGTCGGCGATGCCCAGTTCCCGGGCCATCACCCGGTGATGCCGATCCTCCATCGGCAACACCTCCAGACCCAGGGCGGCGGCGGTCGGGATCAGTTCGGCCGTGGTCTCGGCGCTATGGACGGCGAACAGCACCTGTCCCGGCCGAAACCGGCTCTGCGCCAGGGCCGGCGTCGCAGTGTCGCCAAACCGCCCGGTGGACTCGAAGCCCAGCACGGTGATCCCGTGTCCGGTCCGCAGCGCGGCCTCGGCCACCGTCTGCTCGATCAGCGGTGAGCCCGGGGTCAGGCGCATCCGGACCAGCTTGCCGGCAATGCCGTAGTGCTCGGCCAGGGCGGCGAGGGTGCGGCGCTCGCCGGCGCGCCGGGGCGCTGGCGCGGTTCCACCGGGCAGCAGCCTTCGGCCCACCGTGAGCATGTAAACCATGCCGACCGCGAGCACGATCAGACCCGGCGCCGTGAAGTCGAAAAAGCCGAACGGCTCATGCCCCGCCCGCTGCAACTGGGTGGACACGACCAGGTTCGGCGGCGTGCCGATCAGGGTCAGCATGCCGCCGATCAGCGAGGCCAGCGACAAGGGCATCATCAGGCGCCCGGGGGCGAGGCCGGCCTTGACCGCCAGCCGCAGGGCGACCGGGATGAAGATGGCGACCGCGCCGGTCGAACTCATGACCGCCGACAGGCCCGCGACAACGGCCATCAACAGCACGAGAAGGCGCACCTCGCCCGTGCCGGCGGTGTCCACCAGCCAGTCGCCGACCCGGAAGGCAACCCCGGTGCGGAACAGGCCCTCGCCGACCACGAACAGACCGGCGATCAGCACCACGACGGTGGCGCCGAAGCCGGCGACCGCCTGCTGGGGCGTGACCAGCCCGGTCAGGGCCAGCGCCAGAACCGCCAGCACGGCCACCACATCCAGGCGAATGCGGTCGCTGACGAACAGGGCGATGGTGGCGGCCAGAATGGCCAGGACCGTCACGATCTCAGGGGCCACGAGAACCTCTCCGGGTGATGGGCCGGGGCCGCGCCGTGGCGCCGGCGCGGTGCCCTGTTGAACGGCTTCATGGCCGCGATCACCCCCGGTTGTCCACCATAAATCGCCCCGCAGGCGCACCCGGGTGGGCGAGCGGGAACCGGCGCGTCTGACGGAATTGGTCGTGGCAAATCCTTCTGGAACCCGGCGGCTGTGCCAAGCGTTCCCTTCCGAGATCTCCGTTGAAAGGGCGACCGCACAGCATCACCTTGCGGAACGGGAGGCCACAATCACCGTGACGCGTATTGATCACGCCTATCATGAAGCCAACATATGGCTGAACACGTTGGCCGAAACCCCCGGCATCGGCGCACAGGGCCAAGCCTATGGCGCCCTGCGTGTGGTGCTGCATCAGGTGCGCGACCGTGTCACCGTGGATCAGGCCGCGCACGTCGGAGGTCAACTCCCGACCCTGATCCGGGGCATCGACTTCGAGGGTTGGAAGCTGGCCGTCATCCCCACCCGGGAACGGTCCCTGGATACGGTCCTGGAGTCCCTCGGCGACCGCTTGGCGGATGTTCCAAAGATCGACGGTGAGGAGGCCCTGGTGGCTGAAAAAACGGCTCAACGACACGGAAATCGACCACATGCTCGCGGAGATGCCGAATCAGGTCCGCGCGCGCATTGAGGAGGCCGAGACGACCCGCCACTGACGGCGGCTCCCGTCGTTCCCGTCCCCTCGATGTCAAAGGAGGCCAGCATGTATTCCCGCATCATGGTTCCCGTCGATCTGGCCCACGGTGAAACCCTGCGTAAGGCCATGACCCAGGCCGGCGATCTCGGCCAGTATTATGGCGTCCCGGTGAGCGTGGTCGCGATCACCACGGCGCAGCCCACCGACGTTGCCCGCAACCCGGAGGAGTTCGTCGATGAACTCACCGCGTTCGTTCAGGAGTACGCCGTGCGGACGGGTGCGCGCATGCAAGCGGATCCCATCATCAGCCACGACCCGGCCACCGATCTGGACCGCGTTCTGCGCAAGCGCAGTCAGGAACTGGGGGCGGATCTGGTGGTGATGGCGTCCCACATTCCCCGCTTCCACGATTCCATTTTCGGTTCGCACGCCGGGGCCTTTGTACGCCACAGCGACGTGTCGGTGTTCGTGGTGCGGTAGGCCCCGTTCGGTCAGCCGACCGCCGGATCGTGATTGCCCGCGCCGCCGCTATCCATGGCGAGGCGGGCGATCAGGGGCAGGTGATCCGAGGCCACACGGGCCGGCCAACCGCGCCACGCCCGGGCCGAGACTAGGCGCGCGCCCGGGCCGGGCCAGACCTTGTCCAGCGGCAGCAGGGGAAGCGGGGCTGGCCACGTCCGCCGCCAGGGCGGACGCCCACCCAGCCGATCAATCAACGGCCGATAGGTGGGCGACGGCGGCCACATGTCATTGAAATCGCCGAGGACGACGGTCGCGCGCGGGGCTGCCTTGATCTCCACCTCCCAGGGCGTTCCCAAAAGGCTCGCCAGCCGTTCGGCCTGCCAGGCCCTCTCCGGGCCTGAAAGCCCGAAGTGGGTCACTACCACGCGCAGACAGCCCCGCGGCGCCTGGATCAGGGCGTCGATGGCCCCGCGCGGCTCGCGTCCGTCGCGGGCGAGGCTGAAGCGGCGCGCGGCGACGATGGGGTGGCGGCTGAGCAGGGCATTGCCGTAGCGCCGTCCGGCCCGCATCAGATTGGCGCCGGCGCGCGCCTCGCAGCCCAACGCGTCGGCGAACGTGGCCAGTTGGTCCACCTCCGACGGATCGCTGTCAGGCAGCACCGGCAGGACCGTCAAGTCCTCCAGGTCGGCGCCGCCGGGGCCGAGCACCTCCTGAAGCCCGATGATATCGGCGTCCAGCCCCCGCAGCACGCGCGCCACCCGCCCGACGTCGCGCCGGCGGTCGAGCCCGACGCAGGTATGAACGTTGTACGTCGCGATGGTCAGCGTATCCGGGGACGAGGACAAGGTTGGCATCACGGTTCTACCCCCGCCGCCGGACATCCGGCGCCTGGGTGCGCGCCGCGCGCCGCGAGACGGCCCTGAAGGCGACCACCAACGCCAGCAGGCCGGCCGCGATCAACCCGGCGCGCCATGGCGAACTCGCCTGGATCACCTGCCACAGCCCCTCGCCCAACAGACTCATCACCGCGATCCCCGGCACCATGCCGACCAGCGTGCCCCAGATGAAGACACGCCAGGACAGTCCGGCCGCCCCGCAGGCCAGATTGACCAGCGTGTACAGCAGCACCGGAACAATCCGAAAAAAGAGCACGGTCTTGAGGCCGTGGCGGCGCGCCGCCCGTATGACTCCGTCCATGGGCTTGACGCGGGCCTGCAACGCCTCAAGCGCCGGGCCGCCGAGCCGACGGCCGATGGCGAACCCGGCGGCGGCGCTCGCCAACGCGCCCACGGTGCTGTAGACGAAACCGAGCAGCGGGCCGAACACCACCGCCATGGCCACGATCAAAGCGGTTACCGGTGCCCCCACCAGAGAGCCGCCCGCCATCAGGCCAATGGCGCCAACCGGCGCCAATGGGTGGACACGGATCGCCTCGACCCAGGCCGTCACCGCCTCGCGCGTCACCATGGCATGCAGAGGGGTCCCCTGCCACACCGCCACCACGAGGATGACCAGCGCCCCCAGCAGCAACACGCGCCGATACGGATGGCCCTGGGTTTGCCGCGCCACCGCCGTTCCCTCCGGAAAAAACACGCGCGGCAGGTCCCGGGCCGAGACCGGCGCCTCGAAGTCCCCCGGCACCGGATCGGGCAGCGCCTCAACCAGGTCCTCGGGCGCGTCGCCGCTGTCCACCGGTGCCAGTCCGCGTACGGCCGGATCGCCGTGGTGGTCGAGGACGGCATGGAGCGAGCCGGTCTCGCGCAGGGTGGCCCGCACCGTCTCGGGCGGGGTGGCGAGGTGCTCCCCCAAAAGGCGACACAGCACGGTCTCGATCAGAAGTGCCACGTCGGCGCCGCGCGACCGCCCGGTGTCCGGATCGGGCAACCCCGGCTCCAGGTGCAGATCCAGCTCGGTATCCAGCCCCATCGACCGGTTGTTGAGGTTGGCCGAGCCGTGACGCATGGCGATGTCATCCACGATCATCAGCTTGGTGTGGATCTTCATCAGTCCCGACCCGCGCCCTTCCAGCACCGGCGTCACCACCCGCAGGCGCCCGTGCCGGTCGGCGGCGCGCAACGCCCGCAGCAGCCGCTCGCGCCCCACGCCCATGGTCGCGGTCTCCAGCCAGCCGTCCCAGACGCGCGGGATCACGGCCACCACCTCGGGTCCGTCCGCTGCGGCCAGCCGCTCGGCCAGCGTCTCGGCGACGAGCCGGCTAGTGAGGTACTGATCCTCGATGTAGATCCAGCGCCGGGCCGCGCGGATATCAGCGGCGATCAGACGGGCGATTTCGTCGATGGCGGGGGCGTCGTCGTGGGCCGGCCGGGTCCGCGCCAAGGCCACGGGGAGGGATTCGATATCCGCTGGCACCGACGCGGGCCAGGGAGACGGCAGGTCGGGCGCCGGGGCGGGCGGCGCCGGCTCGTCCGTGACCCGCGCCCAGCGCGCGCGGATCATGGCGCCGAGGTTGGCCGCGACCGGCCCCTCCATCATCGACTGCATGTCATGAAAGGGCGGATATGCCTCGCCGCTGGCCGACAGGCGACGGCGCGGGTCTTCCAGGCGGTGCTCGACGGTATCCCAGCGCGCCTGCGCCAGATCCAGCCCGCCCATGAAGGCCAGACGGTCGTCGATGACCACGATCTTCTCGTGGTGTGCCGAATCGACCGGTCCCGTGCCGTCCAGGCGCAAGGTCATGCGCGGGTGCGGATTCCACTCCCGCCGCCACGCCGGCAGCATCTCCCGGTCGCTGGCGTAGAACATGGGGAAATCCCACAGCAGAACCCGCGCGACAAGCTCGGGGCGCGCCTCCGTCAGCGCGCGCAGCAGCGGCGCCAGCGTGACCGGCCAGCCGTCGTCCGGCGGCGGGGCGTCCGGATCGCAGAGGGGGACCGTGCTGGAGATGTCCCAGGCCACGATCAGAATCTGGGACCGCGCCGCGATCAGCGCCGCGCGCAGGGCGGCGAAGTAGGCCGCCCCGTCGATCAGGACCGCGTACCGGTCGGCCCGCGTGATCCGCCAGCAGGTCTGGCCCGGTACGGCGAGCGGTGACACGCCGTCCCAACCGTCGAACCCGGCGATATCGCCCGTTGTTGAACGTTCGTGATGATTGGACATGGCAACACCCTACGGAACCCGCCCCGATTACACCAGTTCCAGGTTAGACGCGCCTCGCGCCGCCGTCATGGAACGCATCCCTTGGACCGGCGTTGACTCCTTACTGGGGCCCACCTTGGCACACAGGAGGACAGACGATGGCCAGATCGAGCGGGTCGCCAACTCCAATGGCACCAACTCCTATGGCACCATCGTCGGGGCGCTGGCCGTGCCCTTGCCGGAGGGTGGACCGGCGCGCTTCAGCGCGCCGCGCGGCGTAACGCAGGAGCACCGAATACGATGGTCGAACCAGACAAGAGCGTCCAGACACCCGCGCCCGGTCGAGTGGTGCTGACCCACGGCCGCAGCCTGATGGCGCTCGCCGTGGCGCGTTCGTTGGGCCAGCGCGGGATCGAGGTGATCGGGTGCGACGAGACGCCGATGATGGCGCTGTCGTTCTCGCGGTATGTCACCCGCACCTTTCTTCATGACCCCAAGGGACCCCACGGAACGGACCATATCGACTCCCTGGCCCAGGGTGTGCGGGACACCGCGCCGTCGGACGGTCGGCCCTATGTGCTCATGCCGATTCACGAGGACACGCCGAACATCGCTGCCCGGCGCGATCTGTTCGAGCCTGTCGCCCGGGTCGCGGCGCCCACCATCGAAACCATCGACGCGGTGTTTCCGAAACACAATCTGGCGCGCACCTTGGAGCGTCTGGGCGTCGAGGCGCCACCGACGCGCCTTCCGGACTCCGCAGAGGAAGCCCGGCGCGCCGCGGAGGACATCGGGTTTCCGGTGTTCGTCAAACCGGCCTCGTCCACCGGCGGGCGCGGAATCGCGCGGGTCGAGGACGCCGCCGACATGGCGGAGGCGTTCGAGGCCGCGCGGCTGATCGATCCGGACGGCACGGTGCTGGTCCAGGGCTTGGCCGACGGCGAAGACTACTGTCTAACCGCGTTGTACCAGGACGGCGTGCCCCGGGTTCACATGGCCTATCGCAATCTGGAAACGTTTCCGGGGGCCGGCGGCTTCGGGGTGCTGCGCGAGACCGTCGATCCGGGTCCCATGCCGGCGGTGGCCGAGCGTCTGCTCGGGCCGCTCGGCTGGACCGGTGTGGTGCAACTCGATTTCCGTTGGGACGGAACAGCCGCCGGAACGCCGCGCCTGATCGAGGTCAATCCGCGCTTCTGGGGCGGGTTGTTCCAATCCATCGAGTCCGGCGTCGATTATCCGTGGCTGCTGTACCGGATGATGGTCGACGGGACCGTGCCGGCGGTGCCGGAGGTGCGCCTGGGGCAACGCACCAAGGTTCCGTTGGTGTGGATCCTGGGCGCCATCGAGGACCTGGCCGAGGACGGCGCCCGCTTCGACTCCCTTGAAGAAGCCTGGGCACGGGCGCGAACGGAAGCCCGCAGCGGTGGCTGGTGGCGCGCGCTGACCCAAATGGCCGGCGGTCTCGGTGATGCCCTGGTGCCGGCCGCGTCACGCCAGCGTTTTGAATCACGCTGGCAGCGCGCCGAGAGTGCCCGCTCGGAACTGTTCACCGCCGATGATCCGCTGGCCGGGCTCGGCCTGCTGTACGCGGTCGGCTCCCTGGTTCGAAACGGACGACTGCCGGAGGAGTTCTCCCGATGACCGACCATCTCCCGACCCTTGGCCGGCGCTGGCCCCGGATCGGTGTGACGGGATCGGCGGGGCGGCGCGGCGGACGCCTTTGGCCGCTGCACGCACTGTCCCTGTTGATGGCGGGGGCCGTGCCCCGCCGTCTCGTTCCGGGTGCGGACGTGGAGCAGGTGGACGACCTCGACGCCCTGGTGATCGGCGGCGGCGATGATATCGGCGCCTCCGTGTACGGCGGCGACGTGATGCTTGATGTGCGCATCGACCCGGCCCGCGATGCCTTCGAACTGGCGGCGCTGGAGCGGGCGGAGCGGCGCGGGCTGCCGGTGCTGGGGGTGTGCCGGGGCGCGCAGATGCTCAACCTGTCGCGCGGCGGGACGCTGCACCAGGATATGTACGCGGTGTATCGAGAGACGCCACGCCGACGGACCGTCCTGCCGCGCAAGCGGGTCGATGTGGCGCCGCGCACGCGGCTGCGCCGCCTGCTGGGCCGAGCGGTGACCGGCGTCAACAGCCTGCATCATCAGGCCGTGGACCGCCTGGGCGCGGGCGTGCGGGTGGCCGCGCGCGACCAGCACGGCATCGTCCAGGCCATTGAGGTGCCGGGCCGCCGGTTCTTTCTCGGTGTGCAATGGCACCCGGAGCTTCTGTTCTACCGGGGGCGTCAGGCGGGACTGTATCGCGGTCTGGCGCGCGCGGCCCGTCGGCACCGCCGCCTCGCGGTGGGCCGGCATCACTCATCGGACGTGAGGTAGACCATGCCCGAAGATCAGACTTACAGTCCGCAGACACCGGCGTTGCAGTACCGGCTTGGCGATTGCACGCCGGCCGAGTTGCTGGACCGCCCTGACCTGTCCCGGCGGGACAAGCTGGCGGTGTTGCGCCAGTGGGACCACGACGCCATCGAACTGATGGTGGCGGACGAAGAGAACATGGGCGGCGGGAACACTGCCTCGTTGTCGGACATCCGCGACGCCATCCGAAGCCTTCAGGACCCTCAAGGCGAGGGAGAGGGCACGGAGGATCGCAACGGCTCCACCGTCCGCGAGGTCATGACCACCCCTGTCCGAACGGTGCACTCCGACAACCGGGTGAGCGAGGTGGCCCGCCAGATGGCTGCGGACACTGTCGGGCTGTTCATCGTGCTGGATGGTGACGCGGTCGCCGGGGTTGTCACGGATCGTGACATCGCCGTGCGGGTTGTTGGCGCCGGGCTCGATCCGGCCGCCCATCCCATCGCCGATGTCATGACGAACCGGGTCGTGGCGTGTTACGGCCGGGCCAGCCTTTCCGAGGCCGCCGACGTGATGAGTCGCGAAGGGGTGCGCCGCCTGTGCGTCGTGGACGACGAGGGCGCGCTGATCGGGCTTGTGTCGCTCAGCGATCTCGCGCTCGGCAGCGAGAGCGATGCCATGATCGGCCGTGTCCTGCGGGCCATCACGCGGGCGCCGGGATCGGGTCCGTCCATGGCGGGTGGGGTCACAAGCCGGCATTCCGAGACCAATCGACCGGGCGGACTGCAGGTTTATCACCTGCGTCCGAAAGTCGGCCCCTGACCCTCGACGAGAGGTGATTTCCATGACCATGGCGACGCATCGCGAGGAAACCGACAGCCTGGGTGTGGTGCGCGTTCCGGCGGATCGGTACTGGGGCGCGCAGACCGGGCGCGCGCTGGAGAACTTCCCGATCGGCACCGAGCGCATGCCGCTGCCCCTGATCCACGCCCTTGGCGTGCAGAAGCAGGCGGCGGCGCGCGCCAACGTGGCCCTGGGCGACCTCGACTCCGGCCTTGGCGACGCCATAGAAACGGCCGCGCGCGAGGTGGCCGACGGCCGGCTGGACGATCATTTCCCGCTGCCCGTCTGGCAGAGCGGCAGCGGCACCCAGACCAACATGAACGCCAACGAGGTGATCGCCAACCGCGCCAACGAGCGCCTGGGGCAGCCCCTTGGCACGCGCGCGCCCGTGCATCCCAACGACCACGTCAACCGCGCCCAGTCGTCCAACGACACCATACCCACGGTCATGCACCTGGCCACCCTGCTGGAGATGCGGGACCGCCTGCTGCCGGCACTGGACCACCTGCACGCCGTCCTGCGCGAGCGGGCCGCCGCGTTCGGCGACCGCGTCAAAAGCGGCCGCACCCACCTTCAAGACGCCGTGCCGGTCACCTTGCGGCAGGAGTTCGAGGGCTACGCCGCGCAGGTGGCGGGGGCGACAGCACGGCTGCGGCGCCTGACGGACGACCTGCTGCCGCTGGCCCAGGGCGGCACGGCCGTCGGCAGCGGCCTGAATTGCCCGCCCGGGTTTGTCGAGCGGTTTCTGGAGGAGGTTCGCGCGCTGACCGGGCTGCCGGTGACGCGGACGCCTGACCACTTCGCCGCGAATGCGTCCCATGACGTGTTCGTGGACCTGTCGGGCGCGCTGGGCGGCGCGGCGGCGGCATTCAGCAAGATCGCCGGCGACATCCGCTTCATGGGCAGCGGCCCCCGCTGCGGCATCGGCGAACTGGCGCTGCCCGCCAACGAGCCCGGCTCGTCGATCATGCCGGGCAAGGTCAACCCGACCCAGGTGGAGGCCCTGTTGATGGTCTGCGCCCAGGTGGTGGGCAATCACGGCGCAGTGATGCACGGCGCCGCCGGGGGACAGATGGAACTGAACACCTACAAGCCGGTCATCATTCACAACGTCCTGACGTCGATCCGCCTGCTGGGCGACGCCGCGCGCTCGTTCGCCGACCGCTGCGTCGCGGGACTGGCGCCGGTGGACGCCCGGCTGGAGGACTTGTCCGGCCGGTCTCTCATGCTGGTCACGGCGCTGGCGCCGGTCGTGGGCTACGACCGCGCCGCCGAGGCCGCGCACAAGGCCGCGAAAGAGGACACGACCCTTCGCGACGCCGTGTTGTCGCTCGGTCTGCTCGACGCGGCGGACTACGACCGGGTCGTCGATCCGGCCGTGTTGGCCCGGGGCGGCCTCAGCGCATCCGGTCGCTGAGTTCGGGCGGCGCGTCCTGCGTCGTGTCTTCGGAATCGCGCATGGCCGGGTGTCCCGTCGGCCGATCGCCGAGCCCGCGATCCACCAGTCCGCGCAGCACCGGCGAGCGCATCAGCACCAGTGCTCCGGCCAGGATCAGGATGGCGCTGGCCTCGAAGAAGATGGCGCGCGGGTCCATTTCCTTGCTCTGCAGCACGATCAAGCGCGACAGCGCCGTCATGGCGATGAGGATCGGGTACAGGAACGCCGCCCGCTCGCGCGCGTAGTACACCTTCACCATGCTGAGAACCTCGGCGTAGAGGAACAGCAGCAGAATGTCGGCCAGGGTGACGGTCCGGTTCAGGTAGACGGCCCAGATTTCCAGGCCGACCGCTACGATGGTCATCACCACGACGAAGCCAAGCAGGATCCGCTCGGCCGCGCCGATCAGGTGCGTGGGACTCATGCGTCGCCTCGCTGGGTCGGGTTTCGGGCTGTCCCGGTGCGAACCGCGCGCCGGGGCTCTGCGAGGAAACGCTTCTCCACCCGGTGGGTTCCCGTCCCGGAGAGAGGGATGTTTCCTTCTTTTGGATGAGGTGGGTTGCACCAACGGAGAAACGCCCCAGATACTTGGTATGGTTGGACGCGCCATGGAACGCACCCGCCACCGCAAACGTTTCGCTCCAGTGGGAGCCACGAGACGGGTGGAGCGAAACCATGTCGCACACTGAACGGAACCACGGTCGCTCCCATTGGGACCAGGCGGCCGAACGCAAGCGTGTCAACGGCGGCGGCAATGGCCGCGCGGACACCGGACTCACCATCGGGGCGGACGCGAAACGCCCCCCGTCTCCGCAAGGAGACCAGCACGTAACGTCTCCGCAAGGAGACCAGCACGTAACGTCTCCGCAAGGAGACCAGCACGTAACGTCTCCGGACGGAGACGCCGGCCACGGCATCACAACGCACCTGAAACGGATGTACCGGGAGAGGGTCGAAGAACCCCTGCCAGAGACCTTCCGCTCCCTGGTGCGGCGCCTGCGAAGCGCCAACGACACCCCTTCGGACTGACGGAGCGAGCGATCCTCCGCTTTGTTTTCTCCGGACGGTCCCGAAGCGAGGCCGTCGGGCTCCGTGGCCGGTTCGACGAAAGAAAGGAGGCATCCATGTCGTCCTTCAATCAGGAACTGACCGACGCCTTGCCCCACATGCGGGCCTTCGCGCATTCGCTGACCAACGACCGTGCGCTGGCGGATGATCTCGCCCAGGAGGCCGCGACCCGCGCGCTGGCCAACCGCGACAGCTACCAGCCGGGCACCAACTTCCGTGGTTGGGTGTTCACCATCCTGCGCAACGCCTTTTACTCCGAGCATCGGCGCAAATGGCGCAAGAGCGAGGAGACCGACGAGGAGACCATGCTGTCCCACGGCGTGCCCAGTGGACAGCAGGCCAGTCTCGAACTCGACGATTTCAAGCGGGCCTTCGCCTGCCTGCCTGAGGAACAGCGCGAGGCCATGGTCCTGGTCGGCGCGTGCGGGTTCGAATACGAGCAGGCCGCCGAGATCGCCGGATGCGCGCCCGGTACCATCAAGAGCCGGGTCTCGCGCGGCCGGCGCGACGTCAAAGCCTTGCTGGACGAGGATAACCTGGACCTGCCCCGGATGCCGGCCGGCAGGCCCGCGCCGCATGACGGCCTGATGGAGGAGATCGACACCCAACTTGGCTTGGCGGCGCAGTAGCGCCCGGACGGTCAATCCGACACGCAAAAGGGAGCGCACAGTGGGCGCTCCCTTTTTCTTGGTCGATGCTTCGCCGGCCCCGGCGCACGTCGGTGTCGCCTCTGTCGGAGCCTCTACCCGAACGTCCAGACGGCGAACCCGAGGGCGCCGAGAGACATCCCAAGGGCGACCAGCATCAGGGCTCCATCTTCGGCGAGAAGCGCCAGCCCGAAGACGGCAATTGCGAGGGAAGGCGGCCCCGCCCCGCCTGGAATGATCGCCAGCGGATACATCGACAGGGCGGTGATGATGATCATCACCATGGCCATTCGACGCCAGACATCGGTGGTGAATGTTCGTAGCCGAGGCTGAACCAACACACTGGCTCGCCGGGCCCACGGCCGCACGGCGGCGATGGCCTGTCGCGCGCGGTCGCTGCTGATTTCGGCCCGCCCCACGCGTCGCGGCAGGCGGGGCGGCCCGGATCGCAGCAACGCCTGCGACAAGAACAGCGTCAGGGCGGTCGCCAGCACGATGCCGGCCCCGGGGATCCAGTTGACCGGCGAGAGCATCACCAGCCCGATGGCGAACACCAGCGGTCCCTGGGCGCGCGGCCCGAAGGTCTCCAGGACGTCATCAAGGGATACGGTGTCGCGCTCTGCGGCGCTTCGGTCCAGCGTGTTCAGAACGCTTTCGACGGTCTGGGCCATTGTTTGTCTCCCCGTTCAACCGCGGGCGGCGAAACACCCCGGAGGGGCGGGTTCAAGAGTCGCGACACCGCGTTCGCGGTCGAGAGGTGCCCCCGACCGAGAACGCGGCGGTCCACTGGACGGCTGCCCACTGGGACGCGACAGGCGGCGCTCAGGTTCGCTCGCGAGCCAGCCCCAGCTTCAGCATCCAGCCGCCGTTGATGAGCAGCTCGGCGGCCACCAGGACGCCAAGCAGCGTCTTCGACAGGACCGGAATCGTGAACAGGATCGCCAGACCGACGCCCAGACTGAGCAGACCGCTGCCCAGCGCCCAGGCCCACCCTTGTAGCAGGCGAACCGAAAACGAAAACGCGGCCTTGGCGAGACCCGAAGCGGTGAGGAGCAAGCCGACCAGCTTGGTCAGCGTCAGAGTGCCGGCCAGCGGCTCGACCAGGAACATCAGCCCCGCGCCGCCTGCGATCACGCCCAGAATCAGATGCCAGACGGATCCGCGTTCGCGATTGAACGGCAGGGCGTGCATCAACTCAAAGCCGCCGAGAACGATCAGCGACAGCCCAAGAAACCACTCGACGGCCGTCGTGGCCAGCCAGGGCAGGAAAAGCGCCGCCGCCCCGGCCAGCAGCGAGACGACGCCGATCCGGGTCAGGTCGCCCTGATCAACGCCCCAAACCCGTTCCTCTGGCTCGCCATGAAACGTGGGCTCGTCGGCGGTGGATGTCATGGAATGTGCCATTGGATCATCCTCCTGTTTCCGTCCCAACGCCCCGACGTCCGGGCGGGCCGGACGTCGGGTGAGGGAACACGCGGGCGCTTACCCGCGCTGATAGGCCTCGACAACCTTCTTGACCTTGTCGCGAGCCGCCTCGTAGCTGCCGCGCAGTTCGTTCGAGGCGGCGCTGCCGGCATTCTTCAGCTTTTCGGACTGGTCCTGGAAATCGGCCCAGGCCGTTTCGGCGAGGCGGGAGTCAACCTTGCCGTTGCCGCCGCCCGATGCTTCGCCGGAACCGCCGCCATTTCCCGTGTCGGAAAAGCTCTGACGCATGTCGTCCCACTTCTGTTTGAGGGCGTCGAAGTCGCTCTGAACGGCCTGCACATATTTGTTGTCTTGCATGGTCATGGTGGTCCTCCATTTCCGGTTGCTGGTTGCGCGTTGGTTTTTCGGCGTTCGACGGTCCGCGACGCGTCGGCCGTGTCGCAGACGGCGCTCGCGGACGTCATTGGCGAGTGTCATGCCAACCGACGATAGGATTGACTCGTCCGGCCTTCACGACGCCGAGCCGGCGTTGTTGAATCTTTGTTTTGCTCGCCGCAGCGCCCCTTCTGGGCGCGCGGCTCCGCCGCCCCGGCCGCCCAAAGGGCGGCCATCCTTAAATCGGCGCCGCGAAGCGGCGCCGTGGGCGCCGGCCCCCAGTCTGAAAAAGCTGGCGTCGCGAAGCGACGCCAGAGGCGCGCCGGCCGGCCGTCGAATGAAGTCAGGTCATTCGACGGCCGGTATCCGTGGCCTCAAGGCACCGGCGGGCGCCGGCCCGACATCACCGAGGCGACCACGGACACGGCGAACAGGATCAGGAACACGAAGAAGAGAACCTGCGCGATGCCGGCCGCAGCCCCGGCGATGCCGCCGAAGCCGAAGATCGCGGCGATGATGGCCACGACGAAAAACATGATGGCCCAACCCAACATGGGAGCCTCCTGTTCGTTTGTGACGATGGAGCCGTCGGTGCCGCCAATGATGGGGCCAAAGACGGGACGCGACGGCCGCGCCACGGTGTGACTGCATAAACAACTCCGAGCACCCCTGTCGGGTTCCGATGCCGCCAGCGATTTCGTTGCGCGTCTGTTGCGCGTGCCGCCGAGCGCCCGGGATTCGGGCCTGTCATTCGAATGGGCACTTCGCCCTCTCACGTCAGGGAGGGATTCGGTTTAGCTGGTTGAATGGTAATTGCTTTTCCGCCCGAGACAGGATGGCGGGGGACGCCAGTCAGCGGGCAATTCGCGCCGTGACGTGCAATCGGGCGCGTTTTCACGGGAACCCCAGGGCGGCACCGGCGTTTCCGATTGGCGAAGCGAAATGAAGGAGACAAGTGATGAAAGCCGACGATCCCGCTGGCACAAACGGTACCGCGACCATGAGTGCGGCCAACATGATGAAAGTCGGGCTGGGGCTGGTCCTCGTCGTCATTCTGGCATTCGTCTGGGTGCGTTGGGGACCGGGTTCCTGGGAGGTGCAGATCACCGGCACGACCGGTGACGGGCGCGATGTCCAATACCGCATCGAGACGGTCTATGCCGGCACCGCCGACACACTGATCTTCAAGAACAAGGATGCCGGGTTCGCGCCCCCGTATTTCAAGTTCGATTCTGCGGACCTGCAATCCGTGGCAAGCCGGGTGACCCGCGAATGCCCGCAAGAGCCCGTGATGGTGAACGGGTATGGCCTGCGCATTCCCTTCCTGGACATGTTCCCCAACGCCGTCTCGATTGACGCACCGGAGCGTTGCCTTAAGGCCCCGTCCGACCAAGGCGAGGGCGAAGTCACCGGGACCGGGTGACATCTGTCCCGCAACCATGATGCGCGGGAACAAAGCCACTGCAAAAAGGAGACCCCGATATGAAACAGGCGCTGATGGCCATCGCGATCATTGTGCTCGTCGCCGGGGGCGTCATGGTCGGCATGTCGTTGACTCAGTCGGATAGCGAGCAGGCCGGCGATCAGGCCCGGGATGCCGTCGAGGAGGTCGGCGACGCGGTCGAGGAGGCCGGCGAGGCTCTCAACGAGGCGACCGAAGGGGCCGCCCAGAGCATTGAGGACGCCGCCCAGCAGGCCGAGGACGCTGCCGACGACAGCTAAGGCGTCCCACGATCCGCTTCCCGGGTCGGACCCCGCAGGGACGGGGCGGGAAAAATCCCGGAACCCGCTCCCCGGGTCCGGCGTTCCCCATCAAGTCCGTCCGACCACGAAAGCTGTCGGACATCCGTTCACCGGAAAGACCAATGGAGAGCATCCCATGACTGTGCGCACGACCCTGGTTCTCGCCCTGGCCGCGCCGCTCGCCCTGGGCGCCTGTTCGAACATGACCGCCAGCCAGCAGAGCACCGTCAGCGGCGGCGCCATCGGCGCTGGTGTCGGTGCGGCGGGGGCCGCCGTTACGGGCGGCTCGGCGGCTGCGGGTGCGGCCCTGGGCGGTGCCGCCGGTGCCGCCGCCGGTTATCTGAAGGAAGAACTGCGCGACTAGGATGTGAACGACCCGGGCGGCTTCTTCGACGAAGCCGCCCCCCCCCCGTCCTTCCTCTCCCCCCTCTCTCCCTCGCGCGCCCGTCCCCACGCCCTGTCCCGCAGGGGACGCGACACCGACGTTGTTTTCCAATCCATGCCGTCGCAGAGACCGCGCGCGCCGTTTCAAGGAGGAGACGACCCATGAGCATGCCCAAGACGACCAAGCCCAAGATGACATTGGGCCGGCTTGCCGCCGGCGCCGCACTGGGTCTCGCCGTGGCCTCTCCGGCCCATGCCCTGTTCGGCTTCGAGGGCGTCAGGACCATGCGCGATGCCGACATCCCGGCCGATGCGCCGACGTTCGAGGAACAGGCGATCCGCTACTACAAGCAGTTCAGTTTGTTCGAGGCGGACCGGATGGGCGATTGGTACGACGCCGAGCACTTTGCCGACAAGGGCATCGCCGTCGGACACGGCGAGGCGCCGAGCCCGGAAGTCGCCGCCGACCAGGGCATTACCGACCCACTCCATCTGGCGCGTCTGAATCAGGCCCGCGAGGCCCTGATGCATGTTCTGACCACGGATGGTCCCGACATCGCCCCCAAGGCGTCGGCCTTCGCGTTGGTGAGCTACGACTGCTGGGTCGAGCAGGTGCAGGAAGGCCACCAGCACCAACACATCGAGGCCTGCCGGACCCAGTTCCGCGACGCCATGACGGTGCTCGCCGCCCTGGATGCGGTGGACGATCCGTCCGTGGTGGCCGAGGCCGTGGTCTTTTTCGGCTTTGACGAGGCGACCCTGACGCCGGACGCCCGCGCCGTGCTGGACGAGCTGGAGGAGACCCTGGACAATCCGGACTCGGTGGCGATGCGCGTGGTCGGGCACGCCGACCGCTCCGGATCGGCGGACTATAACCAGGCGCTCTCGGAGCGTCGCGCCGTGGCCGTGGCGGACGCGCTCACCAACATGGGCCTGACCGTGCGCGAGATCGACACCCTGGCCCTGGAGGCCCAGGGCGAGACGGCGCCGGCCGTTCCCACCGGCGACGGTGTGCGCGAACCGCGTAACCGCCGCGTCGTCGTACAGGCGGTGGGCCAATCGACGCCCGATGTCGTCGTCGTGGGCGCCAAGGACATGCCCGCGCTCGAGTCCACGCTCTGGTAGGCGGAGTGTCGCCTGTCCGAGCCTCGCGCGCCTCGGGTTGATCCGTGTGAACGGGTCGGCCCGGGGCGCGGTGTGTTCACCCCCCCATGCTCAGGTGATCGCCGATGTTCGACGCGTTGTCCCTGCCCGTGGTGGTCGGGCTGTTCGCCGCCGCCGGCCTGACCATCGCCGTGCTCGGCGTGCGGTTGACCTCTCTGGCGGATCGCCTGGGAGACCGGACGGGCCTGGGCGAGGCCGTGGTCGGCGGTGTTCTGTTGGGGCTGGCCACGTCGCTGTCCGGAACGGTCGTGTCCGTCACGGCGGCGCTGGACGGTCGCGCGTCGCTGGCCTTTTCCAATGCCGTTGGCGGCATTGCCGCCCAGACCGCATTCCTGGCCCTGGCGGACCTTCTGTATCGCCGCGTCAACATGGAGCACGCCGCCGCCGAACTGGCCAGCGTCGTGCAGGCCGCCCTGTTGTCCCTGTTGCTGGCGGTGGCCCTGCTGGCGGTGACGGGGCCGGACATCGCCGTCCTTGGCATTCACCCGGCCTCACTGGCGCTGGTAATCCTCTATGTCCTTGGCACCCGCGCCACCGCGCGGGTTCGCCAACGGCCGATGTGGCACCCGGAACAGACCCGCGATACGCGGACGGACACCCCGGAGGAAAGCCCAGAAGAAAGCACGGGGGCGCGGGGCGGCATCGCCCCGCTGCTGGCGCAATTCCTGGGCCTCGCCCTGGTGCTCGGCGCGGCGGGCTGGCTCATCTCCAAGACGGGCGGACGGATGTCCGACATGCTGGGCGTTTCGGAAACCGCCGTAGGCGCCCTGCTGACGGCGGTGACCACGTCGCTGCCGGAACTCATCACGACGCTGGCGGCGGTGCGGCGCGGCGCGCTGCAATTGGCGCTCGGCGGCATCATCGGCGGCAACACCTTTGACGTGCTGTTTCTGTCCGCCTCCGACGTGGCGTACCGCGACGGCTCGTTGTATCACGCCGTGGGTCTTGGCGATCTGTTCTGGCTGGTCATCGGCCTGACGATGACCGCCGTGCTGCTGCTCGGCTTGATCGTCCGGGAACGCCGGGGCATCGCCGGCATCGGCTTCGAGAGCGTCGGCGTTCTGGGGCTCTACGCCCTGGGCATCGCCGTTCAGGCGGTGCGGTAACGGCGCGTTCGCCCTTGGCGCCCCACGAAAAAACGGGAGCCGCGCGCGCGACTCCCATTTACGGCGCGGTCGCGCCCGGCCTTCCTTCCGGATCAACGCCGGAGGGTCGGCCGGGGTCCATGGAGCGACGGAAAAAACGGGCGTCCCGAGATCGTGGCCGGGAGCACCTCCCGCGCCCATGACCTGGAACCGCTCGCAAACTCCCCATATGTGGACAGTGGGCGCCATCGTTCGCGGTGGCGCTTTCGGCGGACACGGACTCTTGCGGTGGGACAACCAGATGCGGGATCGGGTGGTGGTGCTTGTGAACAGCGCGGCCGGTGCGTTCGTCGGCCAGCCGGAGGCGGCGCGCGCGCTCGCGGATCGGCTGGTGACGGCACTTGAACGGCACGGCCTGCCGGCCACCGCGCGCCTGGAATCGGGTGCGACGATGGCCGACGCGGCATGCGCGGCGACCGAGGCCGGCGCGCGGGCGCTGCTGGTCGCGGGGGGCGACGGCACCCTGGCGGCGGTGGCCCAGGCGCTCTGTGATGCGGAAACGCCGCACGATCATCCCCCGCTGGCGGCGCTGCCGCTGGGCACCGCCAACCTGCTGGCGCGCGATCTGTCCATGCCGGAGGATCCGGAGGCCGCCATTGCCGCCCTGGCCGAGGGCGTGGTCGGCCGGATCGATGTCGGCCGGGTGAACGGTCGCGTGTTCCTGAACGCCGTGGTGCTCGGCCTGTTCGCCAACACGGCGCGCCAGCGCGAGCGTCTGCGCGGTGCCATGACACCGGTGCTTTGGGGACGGTTGGGGTGGCGCCTGCTGACGGCGGTGCGGCGCTGGCCGCGCCTGCGCGCCGTGCTGAAGACAGAGTCGGGCGTCCTGCGGGTGAAGACCCATGCCATGGTCGTGGCCGACAACGCCTATGCCGAACGGCCCGGCCTGCTGGTGCGGCGCGACAGCCTGGGACGCGGTGCCCTGGCCATCTATGTCATGAAGCACCACCGGCCCTGGCAGTGGCTGCGTCTGGCTTTGGGGCTCATGGTCTCGGGAACCTGGCGCCGTGATTCCGACATGCTGACGGCGGACGCCCGGCGTCTGACCGTGTTCGTGCGTCGGCGGGTGATCCGCGCCACCGTGGACGGCGAGGTGGTCCTTCTGCCGCCGCGCCTGCGCTTCCGCCTGTGGCCGGCCGCGCTGCGGGTCTGGGTGCCGGCCGAGGCCGTCCCGGTGCTGGCGCGGTTTGACGGAGCGGCGCGGGATCTGTTCAGGAGTGGCTGATGCGAACCCTGGCTCACATGTCCGATCTGCACTTCGGCGCCATTGATCCTGGAGCGGTGGCGGCCCTGGAGGCCGACGTCGCGGCCGTGGCGCCCGATCTGGTGGTGGTCAGCGGCGATCTGACCCAGCGCGGCCGCCGGCGCGAGTTTCGCGCGGCGAGGGCGTTCCTGGACCGGCTCGCCCGGCCCCTTCTGGTGGTACCCGGCAATCACGACGTTCCGGCATTCAACCTCGCCAGCCGTTTCCTGCACCCGTACCGGCGCTTCACCCGCCACATCACCGCCGACCTGTTCCCGCTGGTCGCGGACACCGAGATGGCGGTGCTTGGTCTGAACACGGCGCGGCGGGCGGTGCGTCACTGGAACTGGGCGTTGGGCAGCGTCAACCGGCGCCAGCTTGCCCGGGCGGCGGCGGATCTGGCGGATTTCGGTTCAGACCGGATCCGCGTCGTCGTGATGCATCATCCCGCCGTTCTCCCGCCGGGACATCGCCATGGACCGATGCTGTTCCATGCCGCCCGCGCGCTGGGGGCCTTCGCCGACAGCCGCGTGGATCTGGTGTTGAGCGGCCATCTGCACCGTGCCCATGCGGCGGTCGCATCCGTCCCGACGGCGCGGGGCAGCGCGCCGGCGTGGCCCATGGTCGTCGCCCAGGCCGGCAGCGCCACCTCCGTCCGGCTTCGTGACGAGGCCAACGGCTACAACGTGATCCGCCTGCGGTCGCGTCCGCCCCGCCTGAAGGTGGAAACACGGGCCTGGACCGGCGCCGGCTTTGAGGCCGTTGACACGCGCGCGTTCAACCGCGCGGACGGTTTGTGGACCGAGGCGCGCTGAGGCAGCCCGGCCGGGATGACGCAACCCGGTTCTGATCCCGGTGACGGTCCCGGTATCGGTGCGCGCCGAAGGTCGAACCCGACGCGGCCCCGCCGGGCGGCGCTGGGGCCATGGTGGTCTCCCATGCCAACGACAGCGTCTTCTGGGTCGTGACCCAGTTCTCCAACATGGACGCCAAGACCGGTTACCGCCTGCAAACGGTTGGGACCCTGGTCGAGGGCACGGTGGAGGCAAGCGCCGTCATGATCATCGGGCTGTTCGCCCTGTGATCCGCCCGGCCCCGGAGAGGCCGAGGCACGGCGTCTCGTTCACGACCTCGTCCCGCAACCTGAATATGGCCTCAACAGGACCGAGGCTCGTCCTCGGAGGGCGGCGCACACACCGTCGAGCGGGTCAGGAACCGCTTCTCGCGGCCGTTATCGAGGCTGAACTGGCCACCGCGCCCGGGCACCACGTCGATGATCAGGTCGGTGTGCTTCCAGGCCTCGTACTGGCTGCCGGAGATGTAGAAGGGCATCCCCCCGATCTCGCCCAGCCGGACGTCGGCAGCGCCGAGCTTGAACTCGCCCTGCGGGAAGCACATCGGCGATGAGCCGTCGCAGCAGCCGCCCGACTGGTGAAACATGACTGGGCCGTGGTCGGCCACGATCTCCTCCAGGAACGCCAGGGCTTCCGGCGTGGCGGTAACCTTTCCGGTGGCATGAGTCGTCTGGTCCATCGAATCCTCCCTGCGCCGAAGGTATCGGGCGCGGCGCCCCGGTCGATCGAATCCGGCCGGGGCGCCGCCCGTTCTCAGAAGAACCCGAGCTTCTTCGGCGAGTAGCTGACGAGGACGTTTTTGGTGTGCTGGTAGTGGTCCAGCATCTTAAGGTGTGTTTCGCGTCCGATCCCCGACTGCTTATAGCCACCGAAGGCCGCGTGGGCCGGATAGGCGTGATAGCAGTTGGTCCACACCCGGCCCGCCTGGATGGCGCGGCCGAAGCGGTAGCAGCGGTTGATGTCGCGCGACCACACCGCCGCCCCCAGGCCGTAGAGGGTGTCGTTGGCGATCTCCAGCGCCTCGTCGTCATCCTTGAAGGTGGTGACCGACACCACCGGGCCAAAGATCTCCTCCTGGAACACGCGCATCTTGTTGTGCCCCTTGAGCACCGTCGGATGGACATAAAAGCCGTTGCCGAGATCGCCCGGCAGCGAAGTATTGCGGCTGCCGCCGACCAGGATCTCGGCGCCCTCCTGGCGGGCGATGTCGAAGTAACTGAGGATCTTCTCCATCTGCTCTGAGGAGGCCTGTGCGCCGATCATGGTGGCCGGGTCGAGCGGGTCGCCCTGGATGACCGCCTTCACCCGCGCCAGCGCCCGCTCCATGAAGCGGTCGTAGATGGACTCGTGGATCAGCGCGCGCGACGGGCAGGTGCAGACCTCTCCCTGGTTGAGGACGAACATGACGAAGCCCTCGATCGCCTTGTCGAAGAAGTCGTCGTCCTCGGCGCATACGTCTGAGAAGAAGATGTTCGGCGACTTGCCGCCCAACTCCAGCGTCACCGGAATCAGGTTCTCGCTGGCGTACTGCATGATCATCCGGCCGGTCGTGGTCTCGCCGGTGAAGGCGATCTTGGCGATGCGGGGCGAACTGGCCAGCGGCTTGCCGGCCTCCAGGCCGAAACCGTTGACCACGTTCAGCACGCCGGGCGGCAGCAGGTCCTGGATCAACTCCATCATCACCATAATGGAGGCCGGCGTCTGCTCGGCCGGCTTCAGCACCACGCAGTTGCCGGCCGCCAGCGCCGGCGCCAGTTTCCACGTGGCCATCAGCAGCGGGAAGTTCCACGGGATGATCTGCCCGACGACGCCAAGGGGTTCGTGATAGTGGTAGGCGACCGTGTCGTCGTCGATCTCCGACAGCGAGCCCTCCTGCGCCCGGATCGCTCCCGCGAAATAGCGGAAGTGGTCCACCGCCAGCGGCAGGTCGGCGATGGAGGTCTCGCGAATCGGCTTGCCGTTGTCCCACGTCTCGGCCGTGGCCAGGGTGGTCAGGTTCTGCTCGATGCGGTCGGCGATGCGGTTGAGGATCGCCGACCGTTCGGCGGGCGGCGTCTTGCCCCAGCCGTTCTTCGCGGCATGGGCCGCGTCCAGGGCGGCCTCGATGTCCGCGGCATCGGAGCGCGCCACCTCGCACAGCACTTCTCCGGTGATGGGGGACGTGTTCTCGAAATAGCGGCCCGACTTCGGCGCGACAGGTTTGCCGCCAATGAAGTTGTCATAACGGGCGGCGAACGTGTGCCGGTTCTGACGGAAACTTTCCATCTTGTTCATCGTATCCTCCCTTTCTTCACGGTCTGTGTTCTTTCCGAACCTTGGCGGTTTTTTCTTACGGTTTGCGGCGTTTCGCAGGCCAGGTTGCGGCGGCCGGTCCCGGGGCCGCCGCAACCGACCGCGCGGATCCTCTGCGGTTCGCAGCGGCCGGGCAAGTCGTTTCTACAGCACAACAACGGGTCGTCGCATGATTCTAGATTTCCTGGAGCGCTTCCAGCGACTCCGGCAGAATCTGGCCGCCGTCCACCACGACCTGCTGGCCGGTGATGTAGCCGGCCTCGTCGGAGGCGAAGAACAGCGCGGCATGGGCGATGTCTTCGACCGAGCCCAGTCGCTTCAGCGGGATGGAGGCGGCCATGGTGGACAGGTAGTCCTCGCCGAGATCCTGCAGACCCTCGGTCATGATGTTGCCGGGCATGACGGCATTGATGGTGGTGCCGTAGCGCGACAGCTCCATGGCCGCCGTCTTCAGGAAGCCGAGCTGGCCGGCCTTGGAGGCGCCGTAATGCGTCCACCCCGGAAAGCCCGTGACTGGGCCGGTGATCGATGAGGTCACCACCACGCGGCCCTTGCCGGCCGTCTCGAAGTAGGGAATGCACGCCTTCACGCACAGGAACGTGCTCTTGAGGTTGGTGCCCAGCACGCGGTCCCACTCGGCCGGGTCCATGTCCACCATCTTGGACTGCGGGAAGATGCCGGCATTGGCGCACAGGATGTCGATGCCGCCGAACGTCTCGGCCGTGTGTGCGGCCATGGCCCGGACCTGATCCCAATCGGAAACGTCGCACAGATACATCTCGGCAGTCCCGCCGGCCGCGCGGATCTCTTCGACGGTCGCCTTGGCGTCGGCCTCGCCACGGGCGACGACCATCACCTTCGCCCCCTTGGCCGCGAACACCCGGGCGATGCCCTTGCCGATGCCCTTCGAGGCGCCGGTAACGATGCAGCTCCGGCCGTCAATGCTGGTCAGCATGGCAATCTCTCCTTGTCGTTTGTCTCGGCGTCCGGATGTGTCTGGCGGCTCAGTCCGCAGCGTTGCGCCGCCACAGTCGCACCAGGGTGGGCGCCAGCAGGGCGACCGCCAGCAGCACCGCCGATGCAACCACGCTCAGCACACCCACCGTCGGCACCAACGGCGAATACCCGGCCACCATTTTGGCGTAGAGCCACTCGGGCAGCGTCGAGTCGGCCCCGGTGGTGAACAGCGACAGCGGGAAGTTCCCCCAACTCAGCAGGAAGGCGAACAGCCCGGCCGAAATCACACCCGGCATGAGGAGCGGAATGGTGATTTCACGAAGGATTTGCAGCGTCGAGCAGCCCATGTCGCGGGCCGCCTCTTCCAGCGTCGGGTCGAAGCTATAGGCTCGGATGGCGATGATCAGGGTGGCGATCGGCGAGATCCAGACCAGATGGGCGACCACTGCGGTATGCCACGACGGCACCACGCCGAGGGCGTTGAACCACATCAGCAGCGCGAGCCCGAGGACGGTCTGGGGGAAGAAGATCGGCAGCAGGATCAGCTTCTGAAACAGGCCCCGGAAGCGCCACTGGTAGCGCGCGAAGGCCAGCGCTCCGAAGAACCCGACGATCATGCTGATCACGGTGACAAGGCCCGCGACCTTGAGCGAGATCAGCAGCAGGTCGCGCACGGTGTCGCTGGCCATGGCCTCGGCGTACCAGCCGGTGTCGTAGCGCCGGATGGGGAAGCTCAGATAGCGGGCCTTGGAGACGGAGGCGAACCCCACCGCCACCAGCGGCAAGTACAGGAAGCCGAGTGTCAGGATGCCGTAGAGCAGCAGACCGGCGCGGGATAGGCGCGAGGGTTCCATCAGCGGCGCCTCCCCATGATCGCGTCCAGGTCGACCCGGTTGACGCCGACAATGGCGATGGCCCCGACGATGGCAATCAGGACCATCGCCAGGGCCGAACCGAGCGGCCAGTCCTGTCCGTAGGTGAAGGCGGTTTCCACCTCGTCGGCGATGACGATCACCGCCTGTCCGCCCAGCAGCTTGGATTCGGCGACGGCCCCGGTGGCCAGCACGAAGGTCAGCAGGCAGCCCACGACGATGCCCGGCGCGGCCAGCGGAAGGTCGATCTCCCACAGGATGCGGGCGCGACTGGCGCCCAGGTCGGCGGCCGCCTGGCGGGCGTCGTCAGGCACCATGGAAATGCCCTGCGCCAGCGGGAACAGCATGAAGGGAAGGTAGACGTAGACCAACCCGAACACGATTACCGGCATGTTGTATAGCAGGCCGTCGAACCCGGTCCCGGTCCAGTGCCTCAGGTAGCCTTCGATCAGGCCGCCCTTCATGAGGGTCAGCACCCAGCCGAACAGCCGGATGTTCTCCGATACGAACAGGCTCATCACCACGCCGATGGTCAGAATCAGCGTGAAGCGCCGGTAGACCTTGGCCATGGCATAGGCGAGTGGCCAGCACAGCACGAGCAGGATGAGGGTCGAGGCCAGCGCCATGCCCAGCGACCAGGCCAGCGACTTCCAGTAGCCCTGGCGGAGCAGCTCCGCGTAGGCCGAGAAATCCGGCTGATGCCACAGATCGAACACCTTAGACGGCATGACGGAAAACCCCGCGACCACGGCGAGCGGTGCCAGGAAGCAGAGGCCGAGAAGCACCAGCATGGGCGTGGCGGTCAGGGCGCCGAGGCGACGGTCGAGACGTTCCATTGATCGGGTCCCCGTTCAGTCGCCGTGAATGACGTGGCAGCGGTCGAGGGTCCAGCCCAGCGTGACCGCGTCGCCGGGCGCGCCGCCGAAGCGGTTCTCCCGCAGGGTCTCGACCGTCAGGCGCTGTCCGGACGGCCCTTCCACCTCGTACTGCAGGCGCGATCCGAGGTTGTACTCGGCGCGAAGGTGGCCGCCGATGGTGATTTCCGGGGCCGCGCCGCCGGCGTCCGACCGATTGACCATCGCAACGTTCTCGGGCCGCACCATCAGGGTACCGGCCTCGCCGGCGTGCAGGCCCAGCCGTGCGGCCACGGCGGGATCGAGCGCCAGGCCATCGGCCCGGATCACGCCGTCGTCGTCGGCCCGCACCGGGAACAGGTTCACCTCGCCCATGAACTCGGCCACGAAGCGGCTCACCGGACGGCTGTAGATCTCGTCGGCGGGTGCGATCTGTTCGAAGCGGCCGGCTCGCATGATGGCGATCCGGTCCGACATCGCCATTGCCTCCTCCAGGCTATGGGTGATGTAGACGAACGTCTTGCCGGTGCGGGCGTGGAGGTCCTTGAGTTCCTTCTCCAGCGTCTTGCGGAGGCGGAAATCGAGCGCCGACAGGGGCTCGTCGAAGAACAGGATCTCCGGATCGAAGGCCAGGGCGCGGGCCAACGCCACCCGCTGGCGCTCGCCGCCGGAACACTGGTGAATGCGTTTGGCGTAGTATTCGCGCGGCAGGCGCAGCAGGTCCAGCAGCTCCAGGGCGCGCTCGCGGCGCTGGGCGGGGTCGACGCCGGCGACCTTCAGAGGGAACTCGATATTGCGGCCCACCGTCATGTGCGGGAACAGGGCGAGGGACTGGAACACCATGCAGGTGGGCCGCTTGTTGGCGGGCACGGTGTCGATGCGCTGGCCCCGCAGCCAGATGGTGCCGTCGGTGGGTTCGTCCATGCCGACGAACAACCGGATCAGGGTGGTCTTGCCGCTGCCCGAGGGGCCGACGATGGCCAGGAACTCGCCCTCGCGCACCTTCAGGTCGATGCTGTGCAGGGCCGTGAAGTCCCCGAAGCGTTTGTACAGACCGGCAATTTGGAGAATGGTTTTCTCTGACATCCAGGCGGGATCCCGAAGCGGCGAAGAAGGGGTGGTGTCTTGGACGACGGGGGAACGGCGGGGGACGGCGGCGCACCGCGTCCGGCTCCGGCCTCACGGGACGGAAGACCGGACGCGGCCGCGCGCCGGTGGGGCGGGGGTCAGCCCCGTTTGGCGGCGTTGTAAATCGTGGAGAGGTCGTCATACGACGCGACCACGTCGTACTCGACCGAGCGGTTCATTTCGTCCTCGAGGGTATCCCACTGGATGGCGTCGAGTTCGTCCTCGTCCCACTTCTCGAACACCGCCGGATCACCCATCTGGGCGACCGGGTTGTAGGTGCCCTCGGCAAATCCGACGGCCTTGCAGACTTCCGGCTCCTGCACGAATTCGAGGAAGTCCGCCGCCAGAGCGGAGGGATCGGGATTGTTGACCAGCGAGGTCAGCTCGATCCAGACCACGCCGCCCTTGCCGTTGATCGGACCCGACGCCGGCGTGATGCCGCGGATGTTGGTCAGGCCGTCCAGGCGGGCCGGGCTGGCGGTGTACGTGCCGCCAGTGAAGTAGGCGTCGATCTCGCCGTTGATCAACGCGGTGTTCATCGCCACCAGATCGTCGGACCGCAGCCGCGCGCCGCCGAAGATGGTTTCCGCCGTCTTGCGGAAGGTCTCCATCCCGGCTTCGTCGATGGGGGCGAACGGGTTCTGGTCCCCGGTCAGGCACATGTGGATGATGTTCCAGTTGTCGTAGGTCAGGATGCCGAAGCGATCCTTCATCGCCGGGTCGAGGAACAGCTTCCAGCCCTGTTCCTCGGCGGTGGCGCGGCTGATCTTGTCGGTGTTGACCACGAACGAGAACGGCCCATAGCGTTGCGGCATGCCGATGAGGTTGCCGTCGTCGGCGAAGGCCAGCGGATAGGGCTCGGCGAACGTGGGCGACATGCGCTCGAAGAACGGCAGGAACCGGTCCTTGTCGAGCGGCTTGATCAGGCCCTCCGGATAGAGCCGTCCCCGCGCCCACGGCTGGTTGACGTTGATCAGATCCCAGACGTTCACCTCGCCGGCGCGCAGCTTGTTGATCATGTCCGGGTCGGACGTGCCGCTTTCCGCGCGCAACGTGGCGCCGGGGTGCCGGTCGCGAAACGGGCTCAGCACGTCATCCGTGTTGTAGCCCTCCCAGCACAGAATATTCAGCTGGTCCGTGCGCTGGGCGTGGGCGTGACGCAAAGGTCCCATCGCGGCCAAGCCGGCGATGGTGGCGGAACCCAGGGTGAAGGAGCGTCGGGACAAAGTCATGGTCATGGCAGGGCCTCTCCTGATGCAGCGGACGGAGGGACGGATACCGCGACGGTCCCGAGCCGGAACGCGCCGTGGCGGAGCAGGGCTTTTGACATGCATCCCTCAAAATCTCGGCGAACGCAACAGAAAAATGTTGTAAGTTCCACATTCTGCCGTTACCGTCCGACGACATTCTTGGTGCGGTCGCCGATCCGGAGTTTCACATGGCGGGATTATACAACCACGAGTTCATCGAGGCGCTCCGTCGCGGCGCGGAAACCCTGACAGCGGCCTGGGGACTTTCCCCCCGCACCGAGGTCTCGCTGCTGACCATCTCCGAGAACGCCACGTTCCTGGCCAACGATCCGGACGAGGGGCGGCGTGTGGTCCTTCGCGTCCATCGACCGGGGTATCACACCCGCGCGGAGATCGAATCGGAGCTGGCCTGGATCACCGACCTGCGGACGCGGCAGGTCGTGGATACGCCGGAACCCCTGACGGTGGCCGACGGGGGGCACATCGCCACCTTCGATCTCGACGGCACCCATCGCGAGGTGGTCGCCTTCAGCTTCATGTCCGGCGCCGAGCCCGACGCCTCCGAGGATCTGACGGACGGCTTCCGCGCGCTGGGCGCCATCAGCGCCCGCCTGCACGACCACGCCCGGGCCTGGCCCCGGTCCGACGGCTTCGTGCGCAAGACATGGACCTGGGAAACCACGGTCGGCCCGGCGCCGCACTGGGGCGACTGGCGCGACGCGCTGGGCCTGAATGCCGATGGCGCGGCCCTGCTGGAGCAAACCAGCGCCGAACTTCGGCGCCGCCTCGACGCCTACGGCACCGCCCCGGACCGGTTCGGCCTGATTCACGCCGACCTGCGACTCGCCAACCTGCTGGTCGAGGGGGAGCGCCTCGGTGTCATCGACTTCGACGACTGTGGATTCGGCTGGTTCGGCTACGATTTTGCCGCCGCGATCAGCTTCCTTGAGCACGAGCCCTACATCCCGGCGCTCCAGGACGCCTGGGTCGAGGGATACCGCAGCGTCGCCCCTCTGGCACCGGAAGACGAAGCCCTCCTGCCCACCTTCGTGATGTTGCGCCGCCTGCTGCTGACCGCCTGGATCGCCAGCCATGCCGAGACCCCCACCGCCCAGGAACTGGGCGCGCCCTACACCCATGGCACGCTGACGCTGGCCGACCGTTTCCTGACCTCGGCGGGCTGATGCCGGATCAGCCCCGGTCCGCCACGCCAGACCCCTTCCCTCGGAGCTATGACCCCATGTCCCCGACCATCCGTCCGATCCTGGACATGAACGCTTTCGACGCGACCCGGGACAAGGGGGCGGTCAGCGCCCTGCTGGGCCGCCGGCAACGCAACGTCGGGGCCGCGTCGGTCCTGTTCTACCGTCACCCCCTGGAAATGGCCCGGGCCAGCGGGTGTTGGATGGAAGCGACCGACGGAACCCGCTTTCTGGATTTCTACAACAACGTTCCCTCGGTCGGGCATTGCCATCCACGCGTGGTCGCCGCCATCTCGCGGCAGGTGGCGACGCTGAACATCCATACCCGCTATCTCAACCGGCCGACCGAGACCTACATCGAGGCCCTCAAGGCCACTCTGCCCGATTCCCTGTCCAATGTGGTGCTGGCCTGCACCGGCAGCGAAGCCAACGACCTGGCCATGCGGATCGCCATGAGCGGGACCGGCGGCACCGGATTCGTGGTGACCGAGAGCGCCTACCACGGCAACACCTGGGCGGTGACGGACATCTCACCCTCCGCCCTGAAACAGGGCGCGCCGCCCCCCCATGTTTGCATGGTGCCGGCGCCTGGGTCGGCCAACTTCGGCGAGGACATCGCCGGCGGCTTCCAGACCGCCGTGGAGAAGGCGATCGTGACGCTCGGCGAGCGTGGCCACACCCCGGCCGCCCTGATCTGCGATTCCATCTTCTCCAGCGACGGGGTGTTCGCCGATCCCCCCGGATTTCTGGCGCCGGCGGTGGAAACCATGCAGGCCGCGGGCGGCCTGTTCATCGCCGACGAGGTGCAGCCCGGCTTCGCCCGCTCCGGGGATGCCTTCTGGGGGTTCGACCGCCATGGCGTGACGCCCGATATGGTCACCATGGGCAAGCCGATGGCCAACGGATATCCGATGTCCGGGGTGGCCACGCGGCCCGACCTTCTGGCCAGGTTCTGCGAGGGCGTCGGGTACTTCAACACCTTCGGTGGCAACCCGGTGGCCGCAGCCGCCGGGCTGGCCGTGCTGGAGGTGATCGAGACGGAAGGTTTGCAGGCCAACGCCAGGAAGATCGGTCATCACATCATGACCCGCCTTGGGGAGTTGGTCGCGACGGACGCGCGGGTGACCGCCGTGCGCGGTGCCGGCCTGTTCATCGGCCTCGACCTGTGCCGCGACGGCGACCCGGACCTTCCCGATCCGGAACTGACCAGCACCGTCATCAACGGACTGCGTGACCGGCGTGTGCTGATCGGCGCCGCCGGCCGCTATGGCCATACCCTCAAGATCAGGCCGCCCCTATGCCTCACCAGGGATGAGGCGGACTTTTTCGTCGATGCGCTTACCGATACCCTTGCCGCGATCCCGTCGGCCTGAACGCCGCCAGCGGGCCGCCGGCCGCTCAGCCGGTTGGCGTGTTCAGGGTGGTGTGTGGTTTGGAACGGCCCGGATCCTCGCCGTCGAACTCCGCCACGACCCGCGTTCCGTCGGCGGCGATGGCCTTGGCCAGAGCCCCCTTCGGCGGAGTCTCGGTGACGAGAACGTCGATGTCATCCCAGTTCGCGTACCGGGCCGGAAAGGGCTCATCGAACTTGGAACTGTCGGCGACCACCATGACCTGGGCGGCCCGCCGCATCATCGTGGCGTAGACCTCGGCGGCCTCGATCAGGGCATCGCTGGCGCCATCCTCCTTCAGTCCGCTGGCTCCGAGGATGGCCCAGTCCGCCCGGAATCCCTCCAGGAAGCGCGCGGTCTGGGCGCCGTGCACGGCGCCTTCCTGGGCATGATAGACGCCCGGCGCCATCAGCACGGTGATGGTTGGATTGAGCGCCAGAACCGTGGCCACACCAAAGGAATGGGCCACCACGGTCAGGTTGTTCATCTCGAACGCCAGGCGCTTCGACACATGCACGGTCGTCGCGCCGGAACCGATCATGATGTGTTTCGCGCCGGCCAGGAAGGGAACCGCCAGGCGGGCAATGCTCTGGCGTTGAGGCACCAGCAGGGCGTGGCGCTCGTTCAGGCCCGGCTCAAGCGACAACCGACGCACGGCGCCGCCGTATGTCCGGCTGATGAGGCCACGGCCCGTCAGGTCATCCAGGTCACGCCGGACCGTTTCCGTCGACACCCCGAGTTGCGCCGCCAGATCGCTGACCCGCAAGGTCGGTTGCGTGCCCAGGATCTCGAGGATCCGCCGCTGGCGTGCTGTTTTCTTTCCGATGGCCATGAGCCTTACGCTACTCCTTCGGTCGCGCGAGTGCCAGTTGACCGTCGCTCCGTTCCCCCCACGCAACATCGCGGCATCCCTGGACGAAAGGATCATCCATGAGTTGGAACTGGAAGACGGCCTACCGCTCTTTTTACTACGCGACCGCTCCCGAGCCCGAGGATCTCACGCTGGACCCGGCCGCCACTGCCGTGCTGGTCATCGACATCCAGAACACGTACGTCACCGAACCCGAAGAGCCGGCCGAGGCCGAGCGCTGGCGCCCGTTCCTGGAGCGCATGCGCGAGACCGTCATTCCCAGGACCGTGGCCCTGACCGAACGGGCCCGGCGGCGTGGGATCGAGGTGCTCTTCGCCCGGATCGCCTGCCTGACCGAGGACGGACGCGACCGTTCACTGAGCCAGAAGAAGCCCGGGTTCAACAACCTATTGCTCCCCAAGGCCGGGCACCCCAGCCAAATGGTGCCGGCCCTCACGCCGAAAGGCGACGAGATCGTGGTGCTGAAAACCACGGATTCCGCCCTCACGGGCACCAACCTGAGGTTGATCCTTCACAATCTCGGGATCCGAACGGTCATCGTCGCGGGAATCTTCACAGACCAGTGCGTCTCCTCCACGGTTCGAAGCCTAGCTGACGAAAGTTTCGAGGTCATCGTCGTCGAGGATTGCTGCGCGGCGGCCACCCAGGCCCTGCATGATCACGAACTGGCGGTGCTGAATATGATATACGCGCACGTCGTGCGCCTGAGCGACCTGGACGTGCTGCTGTGACCCTGCCTTGAGTGCGGTGCGACCCTGCCTTGAGTGCGGTGCGACCCTGGCGTCGCTTCGCGACGCCAGCTTTTCAGAAACGGGACCGGCGCCGCGAAGCGGCGGAGGCGATGGAACGGACGAGTCCGTTCCATCGCCGACCGTTGTCAGGTCCCGTGGTCCGTCGCCAGCCCATCGGCTGGCACCGGCGTTGGCCCACAGAACTGTTCCTCATAATGCCGCCGCGCCGGTTGCATGTGGTCGATGCACTGGCGGGCCAGCGCGGTCAGATCCCCGGCCTTGAGGGTTTCGATCATGGCCCGGTGCTCGGCGCACGCCTGATCGAGGAAAAGCTGGTGTTTGAGCGCGTGTGATCGGACGCAATGCGTCAGCGCATTCGAATATTCGATGGCCTGCACGAAATACCCGTTGGCCGTCCCCTGAAACAGGGTGTCGTGGAACGCCTTGTTCGCGTTGAACACGGCGACCAGATCGCGAGTCGCCACCGCCGCCTCGTGGTCCTTCTGCGTCCTTTCGAGATCCTGGATCCAGTCCGCGTCGTGCAGACGCCGGATGCGTAGCGCCGCCTCCCGGTGCAACACCTCCCGCACCTCATAGAGGTCCCGGACTTCGTCGCGGGTGTACAGACGAACCGAAGCCCCCTTGTACGGCTCACGCATAATCATGCCGAGCCGTTCGAGCTCCATCAATGCGTCACGGGCGACATGACGCTTCACATGCATACCGTGCACGATTTCGTCTTCTGTCACGCGTTGACGCGGCAGAATGCGACCAAAAATGATCGCGTGTTCCAGCTCCCGAACTACGGCGGCGACTTTGCCGTGACTTGTCGTTTTCTCGCTCATAGACAGCATTCACATTGTCAACAATCCGGTCGACACCTTCGTCGGCCGAAAAGTCGATAAGATTCAACTTGCCCGTCGGCGCTCGCTCTGCCCCCTAATGGGCCATGAAATGGATGTGTCATATGGTCACAGTGAGGCAAAGGATAAATGGTCACTCCGCTGTGGGTCTGCGGTCAACCCGAGATGACGGACGAAACCCTCGTCAGCATCAATCCGGCCGACGGGACGATCGCTGGGGAAGTCTGCATCGCCAGCCCGCGACTCGTCGATCAGGCCGTTCGCGCCACCCATGACGCTTGGCGCCGGTCCGACTGGCCGCACCGCCTGCCGCACGAACGCGCGCGGGTCCTGGTGCGGGTGGCCGAACGGCTGGAGGCGGAGCGGGAGTCGCTGGCCGAGTTGCAGATGCACGACAGTGGCAAACCGCTCGCGGAATGCCGCAAAATGGTGACGACGGCCGCCGGCAGTTTCCGTTTCTTCGCCGCTGTCCTGGAGACCGAGGAAACCGAGGTCACACCCCCGCGCGGCTCCTACGTCTCGATGACCGTGGTGGAACCCTACGGCGTGGTGGCGCTCATCACGCCCTGGAACTCGCCCATCATGCAGGAGGCCCAGAAGGCCGCGCCGGCCCTGGCGACGGGCAACGCGGTCATCATCAAGCCGTCCGAAGAAACGCCCCAGCTTGCCTTTCACTTGGCCAGAATCTGTGCCGATGCCGGCGTGCCGCGCGAGCTCGTAACGGTGCTGCCCGGCACCGGCGAAACGACCGGCGCCGCCCTGGTCGCCCATCCGCTGGTGCGCATGGTGTCCTTCACCGGAGGGACGGAAACCGGGCGGGCGATTGGCGCCGTGTGTGCCGAACGCATCATCCCGGCGGCGCTGGAACTGGGTGGTAAAAGCCCGCACATCGTTTTCGCCGACGCCGACCTGGACCGGGCCCTGGACGCCGTGGCCAGCGGCATCTTCGGTTCGGCCGGCCAGTCCTGCGTCGCGGGATCACGCCTGCTGGTCGAGGAGTCCATTGCCGAGCCCTTCATCACCCGGTTGGCCGAGCGCGCCGATGCCTTGCGGGTTGGACACCCCGCCGACCCCGCCACGCAGATGGGCCCGTTGGTCTCGCAGCATCACCGGGACCGGGTCGAGTCCTACATCCGCATCGGGCTGGAGGAGGACGGCGGACGTCTGCGCGCCGGCGGCGTCCGGCCGGACGACCCCGCGCTGGCAAACGGCGCCTATGTCCGGCCCACGGTGATCGATGGCGTGAGCAACGACGCCCGGTGCGCGCAGGAAGAGATCTTTGGTCCGGTGATCGTGTGCGTCCCATTCCGGACCGAGAACGACCTGATCGAGATGGCCAATGATAGCGTCTACGGCCTCGCCGCCGGGATCTGGAGCGGCTCGTTCGACCGTGCGTGGCGGGTCGGCCGTGCCGTCCAGGCCGGGTCGGTGTGGATCAACTGCTACAAGCAGTCCAGCATCTCCTCGCCTTTCGGAGGCTTCAAGGAAAGCGGCCTGCTGCGGGAGAAGGGACGACAGGGTCTCAGGCTCTACGGCGCCCTGAAGTCGATCTACCTTGGGTTGCAATGAGTTCTAATCAACGACAATCGGACAGCATGAGGACGGGACAGCCGATGCCAAATCATCTCGCGGGGGCTCGCATTCTGGTGGCGGGCGGCGCATCCCTGGTCGGCAGTCATCTCACGCGCGCGCTGCTGGAGCGGAACGTCGCAGAGGTGATTATTTTCGATCCGGTGGCCTTCGACGCCCAGGACTCGCTGGGTGATCTCAAACAGGACCCGCGCGTGCGCATGGTCAAGGGCGACCTGACCCGCCTGCCGCAGATCATCGACCATATGGACGGGGTCACCCGGGCCGTCAATCTGGCGGCGTTCATGACCATCGGCGTCTCGCGCGATCCCTCGGCTGCCCTGGAACTGAACATCCAGGGCCACCTTAATTTCCTTGAGGCGGCCCGCATGTGCGGTGTCGGCAAGGTCGTGCTGGCCTCCTCGAACGGCGTCTATGGATACGGGATCGGTGGCGCCGTCGCCGAAGACGAACCGCATCACCACAACGGCATCCCGCCGGCTGCGGCGATCTATGGCAGTTCGAAGATCATCGGCGAGCATCTGTGCCGGATGTGGAAGTCCAAATACGGGCTGGACTACCTCGTGTTGCGGTTTTCGACGGTTTACGGGGAAGGTCAGCACTATCGCGCGGCCAACGCCTTGTACATCATCGAGACATTTGACCGTCTGATGGCTGGCCAGCCGCCGCAGCTGTTCGGCGACGGCAGCGAAAGCAAGGATTTCGTCTATGCCGGCGATGTGGCAACTGCCCTGTGCCTTGCGCTTGATGGCGACCAGACCGACGAGATCGTCAACACCTCGGGCGGTCAGGGCATTTCGACCAAAGACTTGGTCGACATGGTCTGCCGTGTGGCCGGCCGCCGAATCGACCCGGAATACGTAACCGAAAGCGGCCGCGTCCGTCTGCCCACCGGTCCCGGCCTGCACTTCACCAACGCCCGGGCCAAAGAGGTGCTCGGGTGGGAGCCCCGGATGCCCCTCGAAGAGGGGATTCGGCGGCTCCTCAAGGATCACGTCCAGCGCAAGGGGCTCGACCCCGCGACCGTGCCGGACGCGACCCTCAAGGCATGAGTTGGACACGCGTCAAACACAATAGGGAGGAATAGACCCATGCGTACAATCCGCACCGCCTTGCTGACCACCGTGGCGGCGATTGCCTTCGGGACGACCGCCCATGCGGAATGGCCGGAACAGACCGTCAACCTCATCGTCTCCTACAGCCCGGGCGGCGGCACGGACACCACCGCGCGCACGCTCGCCCCGCTGCTGGAAGAGGAACTCGGCACCGACGTCGTTGTCGTCAATCGGCCGGGCGCCGGCGGCGAAACCGGCCATACGGCCATCGCCACGGCCGAGCCGGACGGCTACACCATGGGCATTCTGAACATCCCACCGGCGATCACGATCCCGATCACCCGGGACGCCCGCTTCACGCTGGAGGACTTCACCCCCCTGGGCAATCTGATCCAGGACCCGTCGGCCTTTTCGGTGGCCAACGACAGCCCGTTCGACTCCCTGGCCGACTTGGTGGCTTACGCGAAGGAAAACCCGGCCTCGGTGACCGTGGCCATCACGGGCGTGGGCACGGACGACCACCTCGCCGTGGTCTACTTCGAGCAGGCCGCCGGCATCGACCTGACCCCGGTGCCGTTCCCGGGCTCGGGTCCGGCCCGCATCGCGCTGATGGGCGGGCACGTGTCGATGGCCGCCATCAACCTGGGCGGCATGATGCCGTACACCGACAAGGTGCGCATCCTGGCGCACCTGGGCGACGAGCGCACGGACCTTGCCCCGGACGTTCCGACCGTCAAGGAATCCGGCTGGGACGTCAGTATGAAGTCTGAGCGCGGCATCGTCTTCCCGGCCGGCGTGCCGCAGGAGGTCGTCGACAAGGCGGCCGCGGCGGTCGAGCGCGCGGCGACGTCCGACGCCTGGAAGGCCAAGCTCAACGAGCAGTTCACGGTCTTCAACTACATGGACGCCGATGCGTTCGCCGCGCATCTGTCGGATCTCGATACGTCCTATCGCGCGCTGTGGGACGAGAACCCCTGGCAGTAACATCGGTTTAAGCCATGATGGCGGGCGCCCGACACTGCAGGCGCCTGCCGCTGGTTTCGGTCCATTCGCGCGCGAGGTCCCCATGCGACCGGATCTCCTGACATACCTCGGGGTCGCGGCCCTGGGCGGCTATGCCATGGTCGAAGGCCTGCGGCTGGGCGGATCATCGGGTATGTTCCCCGCCGCCCTTGGCATTGTCCTGGCCACGGCGGCCGTCATCGGCCTGGTTCGCGCATGGCGCATGTCCTTGCCGAAGCCGGCCGGACCCGACGCCGGGACTGACACGGGGGGCACGGACGACACGCACCCCAGCCTACACCCCGGCCGGGTCCAGGTCGTCGGACTGCTGTTGCTGGCCGGTTACGTCATGGCGGCGGAACACGTGGGCTTGCTGACGGGCGCGCTGCTGTTCATGCCGCTTCTGGCCTGGATCGGCGGGCACGAACGGCGTTTGCAGCGTCTGCTGCCCGTCACCGTCCTTTTTGTCGGCGCGATGTACGTTGTCTTCTCGCTCCTCCTGCGGCTGCCTTTGCCGCAGGATGTGATCTTCGGATAGGCCCCTCATGGACCTGCTTTTCGCCGCCCTCCCGCTGGTCCTGGACCCCGTCGTCGTGCTGTCGATGGCGGCGGGTGTGATCGCCGGGATCGTGCTCGGGGCGTTGCCCGGCCTGACCGCCACCCTCGGAATCGCTGTTCTGCTGCCGTTCACCTACGGCATGCCGCCCATCCATGCCCTGGCCCTGATGGCCGGCATCTACAACGGCGCCATGTACGGCGGCGCAATCCCGGCCATCCTCGTCGGCATCCCCGGCACGCCATCGGGCGTTGCGACCACCTTCGACGGGGTCCCCATGGCCCGCGCGGGCCAGGCGCGGCTGGCATTGCAGGTGGCGCTGGTTTCCTCGGTGATCGGCGCGATCCTGAGCGCCGTCGCCCTGATCATGGTGGCGCCGCTGCTGATCCGCTTCGCGCTCCAGTTCGGGCCGGCCGAGTACTTCTGGGTCGCCGTGTTCGGCCTTGTCTCGATCGCCGTCCTGATGTCGGGAGACCCCATCAAAGGGCTGGCGTCCGCCGTGATCGGCGTCCTGGTAGGGCTGATCGGCATCGACCAAATCAGCGGCCAGGAACGGCTGACGTTCGGCCTGGATGCCCTGGTCGGTGGCGTCAACCTCATCATCCTGCTGACCGGGCTGTATGCCATCCCGCCAGCCCTCGACTTGCTGCTGGATGCCCGCCGCCGGGCCGCCGCCCCGGACTCGGCGGGCGCGGTCGACGCCCGTGCCGGTCCGGCGCTGTCCCTGTCCCTGACCGCGCGCCTGGTGCCGACCTGGCTGCGGTCCGGCGTGCTCGGCGTCATCATCGGCATCATTCCCGGTGCCGGGGGGAACCTCGCCAGCTTCCTGTCCTGGACCCAGGAACGGCGTTGGGTACGCCACGACAACCGCTTCGGCGAGGGCGACCCGCGCGGCGTCGCCGCCTCGGAATGCGGCAACAACGCCGACAACGCGGCCGCCATGATCCCCGCCCTGACGCTCGGCGTGCCCGGAAACTCGGTGGCCGCCATGATCCTGGGCGGCCTGATGATCCACGGCCTGCAGCCCGGCCCGGCGCTGTTCCGCAACAACCCCGAGGTCGTCTACGGCTTCATGTGGGAGATGCTGCTGACCGCGCCGTTGATGCTGCTGATCGGCGCGATGGGCGCCGGCCTGTTCGCGCGCGCGATGCGGATCCCGCCGGCCCTGATGGCGCCCATGATCCTGGTGGTCACCACCGTCGGGGCCTTCGCCGCCCAGAACGCCATCGAGGATGTCTGGATCATGTGGGCCTTTGGCGTGTTGGGCGTTTTGTTGACACGGAGCGGATTTCCGTTGGCTCCGATCATCATTGGCGCCATCCTGGGGCCGATGGCGGAAGCCAATTTCCGTCGCGCGGTCCTGTTGATGAACATGGACGAGACCATTTTCGTCGGTTCGCCCATCACTTGGGCGCTGATCGCCATGACCGCGGCCGCCATTCTCGTTCCCCTGGTGCGTCGCTGGCGCGGCAGGCAGGGAACACAATGATGCCCGACGCGCGCGCTCTTTCCCGGGACGCCACCGAAGAGGACCTCCGCCGATGCAACTGACCGGACTCATGCATGGCGCGCGGTTGCTGCGCTACGTGGACTTTCCCGTGACCGAGGTGCTGGGCCCCGGCGCCAGCGAGGACGAGATCCAGGACCTGCTGGCCCGACACGGCACCATCTTCGTCAAGCCGATCTTCAAGGGCGGCGTGGGACGCAAGGGCAAGGCCGGCCTGGTCGGGCAGGCGCGCGACCTGAAGACCGCGCTGGCGGAGAAGGAGCGCCTGTACTTCGCCGAGCACCGCCATGGCACGACCCTGGCCAAGGCCAACGGCGTGACCTTCGAGGGCGCGGTGCCGGCCGAGCACGAGGTCTACTTCTCGATCACCGACGACACCCGCTACCGGGCGCCGACCGTGACCATCACCCACAAGGGCGGCGTCGAGATCGAGGAACTGAACAAGGGCGAGCTGGCCACCATCCCGTTCGAGGCGCTGACCGGCCTGAAGGCGTTCGTGGTGGCCAACGCGCTGTCCGACCTGGGCGCGCCGCGCGAGATCATCTCGCCGCTGGTGCAGCATCTGCCCAAGCTGTGGGACCTGTTCCACCACTACGGCATGACGACGCTGGAACTAAACCCGATCCGCCTGCGGCCGCAACCGGGCGGGCGCCTGCTGCCGGTCGCCTGCGATTTCAAGGCCGGCTTCGACCGCGACGACCCGCGCATGGCGCGCCTTGGCCTGCCCGCGCACCTGTTTGCCGGCGACGTCTCGGAGTTCGAGCATGAGGTGAACCAGCTCCGCACCTACCAGGGTCAGTCCGACGTGTTCGTCATCAATCCCAACGGCACCATTCTCGCGCCCACCTTCGGCGGCGGCGCCAACAGCCTGGTGACCGAGGTGCTGGGCGAGGCGGCCATTATCTCGTCGGACTTCGGCGGCAACCCGCCCTACGAGAAGATGAAGGACGTGGCGCGCATTTGCTATCGCCACTTCCTGCCGCAGACCAACGTGCTGTTCATCATCGGCGGCAAGGCCAACAACACCGACATCCACGAGACCTTCCGCGCCATGGGCGACGCCCTGCGGGAGTTCTTCGCCGAGCGCGGGCCGACGCCGCTGCACGTGGTGGTCGGGCGCGGCGGCCCCAACCTGATCCGGGGCTTCGGCACCCTGGCCGAGACCTGCGACGCGCTGGGGCTGCCGTACCGCTTCTTCGGCTTCGACAGCGCCATCAGCGAGGTCGTGGCCTACGCCCGCAAGGTGGACGCGTGGATGACGGCCGGCGGCCGCGACGTGGTGGCCCGGCACATGGGCATCAGACCCAATCTCGAAACAAGCGCCTGATAGGGAGACGCAGCATGTATCGTCAGGGCATCGAGGGGGTCAACTACTACCTCGGCATCCGGTCCCTGGAGCAGGTGGCGTCGCGGTCGGACCGGGTCTGCGTGCTCAACATCCTGGGCAACGAATCCCGCACCGTGACGCCGACCAGCCACGCCTTCTCCGGCGGCAACGTGGTGTTCGGCACCGCGCCGGGACGCGGCTCCCAGGTTCTGGAAACGCCGATCGGCGACATCCCGGTCTACAACAACGTCCGCGAGGGCCTGAACGCCGGCCACACCTTCAACACCGGCGTGGTCTACCTGCCGCCAGCGGGTGTTCGTGATGGCGTGGCCGAACTGGTGCGGGTCAACCCGGCGTTGGAGAAGATCATCATCATCACAGAGAAGGTCGCGGTTCACGACGCGCGCGAGATCCGGGCCATGGCCCAGGCCAACGGGGTGGACGTGATCGGCGGCAACTGCCTGGGCGTGGCGGACGCCTGGAACCGTGTGCGCCTGGGCGGCGCGCTGGGCGGCGACCATCCCGAGGAATCCCTGCTCAAGGGGTCGGTGGCGATTTTCTCAAACTCCGGCGGGTTCACGACCACCATTGCCCAGTACCTCGCCACCGAGGGCTGGGGCACGACGACCCTGATCTCCTCCGGCAAGGACATCTACATTCACTACGCCGCGCGCGACTTCGCTCATGCGCTGCGGACCGACGACCGCACCAAGGCGGCCGTGTTGTACGTCGAGCCCGGCGGCTACTACGAACACGGCGTGGATTTCGGCAAGCCCACCGTGGCCTGCGTGGTCGGCCGCTGGAAGAGCCGGCTGACCCGGGCGGTCGGTCACGCCGGCGCCATGGCCGGCAGCGGCGACCGGGCCGAGGACAAGGAGCGCTGGTTCCGGGAGGCGTTCGGGGTGGACGGCCTGTTCACGCCCGAGACCCCGCATGCCTCGAAGACCGGCGCCGTGGTGGTCAACATCGCCGACATTCCGGCGGCCCTGACGGCGGTGATGGCGCTGAACGGCGCCGCGCCGGACTTCGCGCCCGCCGGCTCGCTGGCGCTCAAGCCGTGGATGGCCAATACGCAAGGCATCCCGATCCCAGAGGACATCGACCTGCCCGTGGTGCCGGCCCGGGACCCCTACGACGGGCAGATCCAGGCGCTGCGCCAGCAGATCGGCGCGGTCATCGCCCGCCAGGGCATGAAGGACGCGTCTGGCGCCTCGGTCATGGATCCGAAGACGCAGGTCACCTCGGTGCACGGGCATGCCGTGCTCGACCTCGCGCTGGAGCCGCTGGAGGCCACCTTCGCCCTGCCGCTGGTGCACGAGATCGCCTGCGAGAACGACCGCGCGCTGCTCGACGTCGCCGTGGCGGCCGAGGTCAACCTGGTGGGCGAGCCCATGCTGATCGCCGCCGACGCCGCGCGCGAGGCCGGCAACGCGCCCAACGCCATCATGGCGGCGGCGGTGTGCCTGGTCGGGCCGAAGCGCGTCGAGCGGGCCTTGGCGTGTTCGCGGGCGTTGATCGACCTGTTCGCCCAGTCCGGGCTGCGCGACGGGCGCGACGAAGGGTTCGATCTGTCTGGCCTGACCATGGACGAGTCGACCCGGGCGCTGTTCCTGGCCACGCCGGAAGAGGCCGAACAACCGCGCCCCCGGGCCATGCTGCAAGCGGTGCGCGACCGCGGTGGCCACTCGGTATTCCTGCGGTTCCTGGAGACGCTGGGCGGGCCGCCCTCCCGCGACGCCATCCTGGCCGCCATCGCAACGACCATCGCCTGGGGTCCCCTGATGCGCAAGCGCATCAGCCGCCTGACCGCCGAGACGCTGCCGTGGTACCTGCGCCTGTACGGGGTGATGGTCGGCGCCTCCATCGAGGGGCGTCACCATCAGCGCGGCAGCCTGCACGGCATTCCGCGTCAGGAACGGTTCAGCGAATGGACCGTGGCCGACCTGTGCTACTTGGCCATCACCGGCAAGCGCCCCGAGGGCGACGACGCCCGACCCCTGCAGTTGCTGATCGGGCTGCTGATCTCCAACGGGCCCGGCGCCATCTCGGCTCAGGGCGCCAAGGGCGCGGTCTCCGCCGACGGTCCGCAGACCCCGGGCCGGGTGCAGATCAACAAGGGCATGGCCGGATTTCTGACCCACACCGGCTACAGTCACGGCGGCAATGGGTTCGAGGGCATGGCCTTCCTGCTTGAGCAGTTCCGCGGCAAGGGCCTGGACGACCCGACCGACCCGAACCACGGCTTCGACCTGAAGGCGATGGCGACGGCGTTCGCCGAGGCCTATCAGGCCGAGAAGCGCCAGGCCAAGGAGGTGGGGCAGGAAACGCGGGCGCTGCCCGGCGTGCATCACCCCGTGTTCCGGGGCAACCCGGTCAACTACGACCCGCGCGAGCGGTTTATCGCGCGGTTTATGGACGAGCGCGGAGAGTACAACATCTTCCACGCGTTCTATCGGGAGCTTGTGCAGGCGCTCTATGAGGTCGGCGCCTCGCCCTACGTGTTCTGCGTCAACGTCGACGCGGTCATCGCCGCACTGCTGCTGGCCCTTCTGTGGAAGGACTACCGCTCCGGCGCGCTGACCGAACGCGACCTGGAGACGGCGGCGTTCAACGTATTCCTGTACGGCCGCATGATCGGCGCCGCCGCCGAGATCGACGACCACCTCAACCGGGGTCGCAACATGGACACCCGCTCGCCCGCCTCCGCCTGCCGGTTCGTGGCCTGACGAAACCCCGATCGGGAGGGATTTGGATGAGCATTGTCGTGACGGACGCGGCCCGCCCCGACGCCGAGGTTGTCGCTGGGCTGGCCGCCTGTGGCGTCGCCACGGTGGACGAAGCACAGGGGCGCGTCGGGCTGATGGACATGGCGCTTCGGCCGGTGTTCCCAGGCACCCGCATCGCGGGACCGGCCGTGACGGTCGCCGCGCCGCCCGGCGACAACTGGATGATCCATGTCGCGATCGAGCAGATCCAGGCGGATGACATCCTGGTGGTCGCCCTCGACACACCGTGCGCGGTGGCCTATTGCGGCGAACTGCTGGCCACGTCCATGCAGGCGCGGGGCGCGGCCGGGTTGATCGTGGACGGCCCGGTGCGGGATGCCGCTGCCCTGACCGCCATGGGCTTTCCGGTGTGGTCGCGCGGCCTGTGTGCGCGCGGACCGGTGCGCGAGACCCTGGGATCGGTCAACATCCCGGTCGTCTGCGCCGGGGCGGCCGTCCGGCCGGGTGACATCATCGTCGCGGACGACGACGGCGTGTGCGTGGTCCCGCGCGACCTTGCCGAGACGGTCCTGCGCGCCGCCCGGGCCCGGGAGCAAGCCGAGGCCGACCGCCGCGCCGCCCTGGCCGGCGGCGAACTGACACTCGACCTGGACGGCATGCGCCCGCGCCTCGCCGAAAAGGGACTGACCTATGTGCCGACGCTTTAACCCGGGATCCGTCACCGGTCGCCGGGCCGCTCCGGCCATCACCGACAATAATATGCAGACGTCTTGATTAAACCCGACGCCGGGATGAGAGCTGGCCGGGGAAATTTGGACAGGGCGATAAGTGGATCGCGGGCCTGAGAACGGCGAGAATACCGAGACAAGGAGCCTTTGTGGCGAGACGACCGCGCCGCTCCCTTTGACCAAGCGGCATCGCGTAGCGGTGCCGGGGCGCACCGGCCGTCAAGGCGAAAGTGGAGCCGTCGTGCACTCAGATTGAGCCAGAGCCACTTTTGGACGCCGATTGACATCCAGGGCGTGCACTTCAGCGCGTCGACGTTCAGGGGCGTGGCGCGGTGATAAGCCGATCCCATGCCTGCAACGCCGATGGACGGGTTTCATTCGCCCTGCGGATCGGCGTCAGGGTGACCGTGAAACGAGACTCGATGTCGGCTGTGAATCGACGGTAGGCCACGCCGCAACGCCGCAACGCCGCAACGCCGCAACGCCGCAACGCCGCAACGCCGTCAGCGAGGACGGCAGGAAGACGAGGCCATCGCCCGCCGCCACGCCGGCCAGCAGGACGTTGATGTCATCGGGCTCCACCCAGACGGTGACCCGCTTGCCGTGGATGGGCAGATCACGATAGGGAACATCACGCTTGCCGAACCGCACGAATTCACCCTGCACGCCGCACTCCTCACAGGCGATGGGATCGGGCGCTTCCACCTGGAAGGGCATCTCGTCGTCGGTGGATTTGCAGCCCAGAACCTGGTACTCAGGCAGATAAAGGATGTTGTCGGGCATCTCGGTCATGAGTTTGTCGGTTCAATTAGTTGAAAATAATGCATTTTCCATTTGTGAAAGTGCTTGTACAATAATCAGCCTATTCCTTCCAATATGAGGTGTTTGTCCAATGCGCCATTGATGCCGCCGTTGTTATGACGGCCAGTCTCCACCAGCCCCCATTAGCAGGGGGAGCTCTTGGCATCGTTGGAATAGAGCATGGCGAATACCCATCTCGTACTGAAAAACGTATCCCACGTTCTGCCAGACGGCAGAACTCTTTTCTCCGACCTTCACGAGCAGTTCGATATGCGCTCAACGGGACTGGTCGGACGCAATGGTGTCGGCAAAACTTTGCTCGCACGCATCTTGGCTGGGTTGTTACAACCAACCACCGGCCACTGCCAGTGCTCCGGCAGCGTGCATTACCTCGCCCAGCAAGTGGTGCACCCTGATGGTTCTACAGTGGCCGACTTGGCGGGGGTAAAGCACACGCTGGATGCGCTAGCACGTATTGAGTCAGGCAGTACAGCACCGGAGCATTTCGATGCCGTAGGAGATCACTGGGACATACGCCAGCGACTCCGCTATGACCTTGAGCGCAATAACTTGAGCCACCTTGGAACAGACACGCCTGCCAGCATCCTAAGCGGCGGTGAGGCGATGCGAATTTCTTTGATTGGTGCCATGCTCTCGGATGCAGACTTCTTGATTCTTGATGAGCCGAGCAACCATCTCGATCGACCGAACCGACAGGCGCTGATCGAACAACTACAACGCTGGCCGCGTGGGCTGATCGTGGTCAGCCATGATAGGCAATTGCTGGAGTCCATGGCGCGCATCGTGGAATTGTCTTCCCTGGGGCTGCAAAGCTATGGAGGCAACTACTCATTTTACGCCGAGGCTAAGGCACACGAACGACAGAACGCCCTACAAAACCTGAGTGAGCGCAAGCTTGAACGCCAACGGCAGGAACAGGCGATGCGGAAGCAGCGTGTACGGCAGGAACAACGGCAAGCGCGCGGTAACCGGCGAGGCAAAGAGGCCAATCAAGCCAAGATCTTGTTGGATCGTCAGAAAGAGCGCAGCGAAACATCGTCAGGCGCGCTGCGCCAGAAACAGGCCTCCAGCCGGGCGCAACTCAACCAAAGAGTGCGTGAGGCCGCACAGCACGTTGAAGATGAGTCGCACATAACACTGCATGAAATACCAATCACGCAGGCCGCAAAGCGTCGCGTGGCCGAATTGAATGACGTGGAGTTGCCGTACGTATCGGGAGCAACCCGGACCATAAGCCTGATCCTGGGTGGGCAACAGCGTATAGGCGTAGTCGGCCCGAACGGTTGTGGTAAATCCACGTTGCTTCGAGTGTTTGCAGGCCAAATTTCGCCTTTGGTTGGGGTATCCAAGGTAACGCCGGAGAGCGCATATCTCGATCAGCGATTAGAAAATTTGGATCCAGAGAATACGGTACTAGAACAGTTACAATTAGCCAATCGCACAGCTACCGAAGGGGACCTACGCATGCGCTTGGCTCAACTAGGACTTGACGCGCAGACGATAGCGACACCCAGCGGGTCGCTGAGCGGCGGTGAGCGTCTAAAGGGAGCTCTCGCTTGCATACTCTACGCCGATTCACCACCGCACCTGTTGTTGCTTGATGAACCGAACAACCACCTTGATTTGCCCTCAGTACAGGCATTAGAAATCATGTTGCGTAGTTACCGAGGCACGTTGGTCGTAGTGTCGCATGATGACTCATTTCTGGGAAACCTCGGACTCACAGAACGCTTGCTTGCTACTGAACAAGGCTGGAGGTTGGAGCCACTTTGACGGAAATGTCATGTGTCTCACGATAAACCATATTTTCCGCTGCTCACCTGATTTCGACTTTTGAACGCCAACGCACGTATCAACCAATTAATCCGAATACCCAGAATTCGGACACCCCCATCGCGCCGAAGGAGATGGCCGATGCCGCAAAGCCGTTGCCCAGCTGCCGCATCGGCACCGTGCTGGTCCGTGTGGTCATGTCGCGTCCTTCGTTTGACGTCGGGTTCGATCGGTTTCGCGGTCGCCCGCGATCAGTCGATGCAGACCCGGTCCAGCGTGCCCCCACCCCAACTGCCCACGCGCAGCGACCCGTCGGGCGCCACCGCGAGGTCGACCGGGCGGGAGAACGCCTCCGCCACGGGTTCGAGCGTGGTGTCATCGACCAGTTCGAACAGGGACGACCCGCCGTCGTCCTGCACGAAAACCCGGTCGTCCGGCGTGACCACGATGCCGGGCGCCGGTTGCCGCAGCACGCCATCGATGTCCGTCCGTCGGCCCTCGGCGTCGATCACGGTGATGTCCCCGGCGATGTTGGAAATCACCAGCGATCCGTCGGACCGCTCGACGACACCGACCGGAGACGACAGACCCGACAGCATCAGGGACGGCTCGCAGGAACCGGCCCCTGCCGCACCGCTCGCGCCCGCCGCCACGATGGCTGTGAGGGCGCCCGCCAGAATCATCTTTCGCATCGGCTAACCTCCAAAAGTCTGTGGTGGATCGGACCACCACGGAAAGAGGCCCGGAGCGGGTGACCGAAATCACGCGCGACGACATCCAGCCGGGGCGGGTTCATGACATCCGCCGAACCGTCGCCTCCGGGATGGCGCGCCTGGGCATCAACATTGCCACCATCGAGAAATGCCTGAACCATGTCTCGGGCACCGTTGCCGGGGTGGTCGGGGTCTACCAGCATCACGATTTCGCGACCGAAAAACGCATGGCCTGGGACGCCTGGGAGGCGCACGTCATGTGGCTGGCTCAGGGCACCGAGGCCGGTGACAACCCGGACCCCTTTCCAGGGGCAGGGCCAATAGGACTCCAACAAACCGGCCTCCGGCAAACACGGGGCGGTTCATGACCGGCGACCTAGCGCTCATGCCCGGGGCGCCTACGCTAAACCACGTATTCAAGCCGCGTTTCGGTTCGAAGAGGATCGGGGTGGTCTCGAGAAGGGTCTGGGTGTCGACGTAACGGAGTCCGTCCCCATGGCATCCCGGTTTTGGCCCTTGCCTCACAGATACACCGAAACGGAGGAACCGACATGGGTAGCACTGGAAGCGTAAGTTCCTGGGACGAGGCATTGCTGACGGCGATGATTCAATACCCCGTCCCGGTCATTCGCGGTCCCGAGGATATCCAGGTCCAGGTCGACAAGATCTGCAAGACGGTCGACAACACGAAGGCGGGCTACCCCGGCCTCGATCTCATCGTGTTCCCGGAATACTCGACGCAGGGTCTGAACACCAAGATCTGGACCTACGATGAAATGCTGCTGACTCTGGAAAGTCCGGAGATCGGGCGTTTCCGCGAGGCCTGCAAGCGAAACAGCGTCTGGGGCGTCTTCTCGCTGATGGAGCGCAACGAGGACCCCAAGAAGCCGCCCTACAACAGCGCCATCATCATCAACGCCGACGGCGACATCGCGCTGCACTACCGCAAGCTCCAGCCTTGGGTGCCGATCGAGCCGTGGTCGCCGGGCAACTACGGCATGCCGGTGTGCGACGGTCCGAAGGGCTCGAAGCTGGCCGTGTGCATCTGCCACGACGGCATGTTCCCCGAACTGGCGCGCGAGGCGGCGTACAAGGGCTGCAACGTCTACATCCGCATTTCCGGGTACTCGACCCAGGTGAACGACCAGTGGATCTGGACCAACAAGTCCAACGCCTGGCAGAACCTGATGTACACCCTGGCCGTGAACCTGGCTGGCTATGACGAGGTCTTCTACTACTTCGGCGAAGGCACCGTCTGCAACTACGACGGCAATGTGATCCAGCAGGGCCACCGCAACCCGTGGGAAATCGTCACGGCGGAACTCTTCCCGCGGCTGGTCGACAAGGCCCGCGAGAACTGGGCCCTGGAAAACAACATCTTCAACCTCGGTTGCCGTGCCTACGTCGGCAAGCCGGGCGGCGAGCGCGAGAACTACCTGACCTGGGTCCGCGATCTGGCCGAGGGCAAGTACAAGCTGCCCTGGGACGACAAGATCAAGATCCGCGACGGTTGGGAATACTACCCCGACGGTGTCAAGCTCGGCCCCATGCCGAAATGACCCTTTCCGGCCTCCGGCGGTTCCAACCGCCGGAGGCTTCCGTTCTTTCGAACCGGCTGCGTCAGATGGCCACCAGGCAGCTGACCGCGATGCCCACGGCGGCCGTCCGGTTCTCGACGCCGATCTTGGCGTAGACCTGCTCCAGATGCTTGTCGACGGTGCGCGGGCTGACCGACAGGATGGCGGCAATGTCGCGGTTGCTCTTGCCGCGCGCCAGCCACATCAGGACCTCCGCCTCGCGCCCGGTCAGAGACAGTCCCTCCCGCAGGCGGCGGCGGTCGCGATCCGGATCCGCCGTCACGAGCCGGAGCAGAAGCTCGTTGGGGCCGATGCGGTCGATGAACGTCAGGCCCCATTGCCCGTGCAGCGCCGACGGCGGCAGATCGACCGGCGGCGGCACGGCCGCCGGGGACCCGTCGGCGTACGCGCACTCGGACAGCCACCCCAGGCACGCATCGGGCAGCCGGCGGGAGCCGGGACCGCCGGCCAGAACCGAATCCAGCACGGCGGCGGCGCGCGGCGTCGCCCACAGCACCGTTCCCCCCGGCGTGACCGCCATCAGATGCCGCCCGGTGGCATCCAGGGCCACCCGCGCGCCGTTGGCCGTGCGGGCATTGGCCAGATGCACCCGGATGCGGGCGATCAGTTCCTCCGGCACGATCGGCTTGGTGACGTAATCGACGCCGCCGGCCGACAATCCCTCAATGACGTGTTCGGTCTCCGTCAGGCCGGTCATGAACAGCACCGGAACATGGTCCATGTCCCCGCGGGCCTTCATCGCGGCGCAGGTCTGGAACCCGTCCAGGCCCGGCATCACGGCGTCCATGAGGATCACGTCGGGAACGACGCGGTCCAGAAGCGCCAGCGCGGACTCGCCATCCGTCGCGACCAGCACGCTCAGGCCGGCGTCCTCCAGGGCCTCGGTTAGAAAGCTGAGCGATCCGGGTGTGTCGTCCACGACAAGGACCAGATCGCGATCACGTCTCTTCATGGCAGGTCTCTTGAGCAGTCACGGACCGAGCCGAGGCAGCCGCCCGAACGTCGGCGACGGCCTCGGCCAGATCCGCGAGGGAAAAGTTGGTCAACAGATTGCGGAGGGCAGCCGTCCACGAGGCCGCGTCCGGACGCACCGCCTCGATGGCGTCCAGGGCGGCGGCGACGCCGCGCACGTGGCCGATCGCCACCGCGTCCGCCAGGCCGGTCACCAGCGCCGCCGGTAGGTCCGCGGGCGGCGTGAGGTCCTCGACCTCGCGGGGCTCGGCGTCCACCGTATCGTCGGCCCGGATCCACTCCAGGCGCAGCAGGTCGCCGACCGTTTCGACCAATTGCGACAGGTCCACGGGCTTGACCAGGAAGGCGTCATGCAGGTCGCCGAGTTGACCGCGCGGTCTGTATTCCTGGGCGTTGGCCGAGACCATGACGATGGGTGTGGCGGTGAACCCGCCGCGTCGCAGGTCCTCCGCCAAGTCCCAGCCGTTTCCGCCCGGCATGGAGATGTCGATCAGGAACAGGTCCGGCCGCATCTCGACCACCAGCCGGCGGCAGATCTCGGCGTCCCCGGCGACGGCCACGTCGAACCCGAGCGGCTGCAGGACGTCCAGCATCATGGCGCGGTGCGATGGCTCGTCGTCGACGACCATGAGCAGACGCCGGGCGCCGCGATAGCCCTGTGGCGGGCTTGCGTAGCGCTGGCGGGGGACCGGAGACGAGACCTCCGGCAGGAACAGCTTGACGAAGAACCGGCTGCCGCGGCCTTCCTCGCTGGTGACCCCGACCGCGCCGCCCATGACCTCGGTCAAAAGGCGCGTGATGGTCAGGCCCAGCCCCATGCCGGGCACCCGGCGCGAGGCGGTCCCCGCGCCGCGCTCGAACGGCTCGAAGATGCGCTGCAGGTCCGTGGCGGGAATGCCGGCGCCGGTGTCCTCGATGACGAACTCGGCAACCTCGCTGCGCATGCGCAGGCGCAAGGCCACATGGCCGGTCTCGGTGAACTTGACCGCGTTGGTCAGCAGATTGAACAGGACCTGACGCAGGCGCTTCTCGTCGCAGTGGACCACCGCCGGCAGGCTGGGCGGCGGATCGTAGATGAAGGTCAGCCCCTTGGCCTGCGCCTGCATGCGGAACATGTCGGCGAACTGATCGAGAAGATCGGCCAGGTGGACCTCATCGTCGTTCAGTTCCAGATGCCCGGCCTCGATGCGCGAGATGTCCAGCAACCCTTCCACCAGCCCCGTCAGGTGCTGCGCGCTCTGGTGAATCACATGGATGGCGTCGCGGCGGTGGGACGGGATGGTCCGATCACGGGCCAGAAGCTGGGCGTAACCCGAAATGGCGTTGAGCGGCGCGCGGATCTCGTGGCTGATCCCGACCATGTAGCGGCTTTTGGCCACGTTGGCGGCCTCGGCCGCGTCCTTGGCCTTCTGTAGCTTGGCGTCGGTGCGCTGGTGGGCCTCGATCTCGTGCATCAGCAGGGCCGTCTGGCGTTCCGCCTCCTCCAGCGCGGTCCGCCGGCTTTCCCGGGTCAGCATGAACAGCAGCGAGGCCACGCCGGCGACCAGCGCGAAGACCAGGAACGTCATCCACAGGGCGCCGGCCACGGCGGCGCGGGCGGCGCCGTCCTCCTGCGCGGTCTGGAGGTAGATCAGCGTCAGGATCACCCCAACGACGAGGAGCGACGCCGCGAGCCCGAGAATCAGCAGGCCGATGCGGGTGGTCAGGGGCCGCGCGAGCCAGGACGGCATACTGGCGCGGATGAAGGCGGGCAGCAGGACCCCGGAACGCGCCTCGCGCGGCTTGCATCCATCGTGGCAGCGGGCATCCAGGGTGCAGCACAGGGAACAGATGTGCCCGCCATAAGCCGGGCACCACGCCATGTCCTCGGCCTCGAAGGTGTGCTGGCAGATGCTGCACTCCAGCCCCGCCTCCGGCACCGGGCCGAGGTCGCTCTGCCGCGCCAGGTAGAACCGCCCGCCCGTCGCCCAGGCGATCAGGGGCGCGGTCGCCAGTGCGACGCCGAAGGCGACGAACGCGCTGAACGCCCGGGCCGTCTCGCCCAGCACACCGAAATAGACCAGGACGGCGGCGGCGACGGCCAGGATCATGGCGCCCATGCCGACGGGGTTGATGTCGTAGAGGTGCGCCCGTTTGAACTCGATGTGCGGGGGGCTGAGGCCGAGCGGCTTGTTGATCACCAGATCCGCCACCAGGGCCCCGACCCAGGCGACGGCCACCACCGCGTACAGCCCCAGGATCTGCTCCAGGGCGCCGTATAGCCCCGACATCATGAGAATCAGGGCGATGGCCACGTTGAACACCAGCCACACGACGCGACCGGGGTGGCTGTGCGTCAGGCGGGAGAAGAAGTTCGACCAGGCGATGGACCCGGCATAGGCGTTTGTGACGTTGATCTTCAACTGAGACAGGACCACGAAGATCCCGGCGACGGCGACCGCCACGGCCGGCGAATCGATCATGCGACCGAAGGCCAGGCGGTACATCTCGGTCGGTTTGGCGGCGTCCTCGACCGGCGTTCCTGCCGCGAGGCACAGCGAGACCAGATAGGACCCCGCCAGCAGCTTCAGCGCCCCCGGCACGATCCACCCGGGCCCGGCGCTCAGCAGCGAGCCCCACCACGCCCACCGCCGCTCCGGCCGGTAGCGGGGCAGGAACCGCAGGAAGTCCACCTGCTCGCCGATCTGCGCCACCAGGGAGGCCACGACCGTGGTCGCCGCGCCGAACGCCAGGATGTTCAGGCCGTCGCCGGCGACCGGCGAGCGGCCCTGCATCTGCGTCCAGTCGCCGAACGTGTCCGGCTGCATCACGCCGAGGTAGAGGAATGGGGCCAGATGCAACAGCACCCAGACGGGCTGGGTCCACAACTGAAACCGGCTGATGACCGTGACGCCGTAGGTGACCAGCGGGATCACGACCAGCGCACTCAGCACGTACCCCGCCATCAGGGGAAGCCCCAGCCACATCTCCAGGGCCAGGGCGAGAATGATCGCCTCGAGCGCAAAGAAGATGAACGTGAAGGAGGCATAGATCAGCGAGGTGACGGTCGAGCCGATGTAGCCGAACCCCGCGCCGCGCGTCAGAAGGTCGATGTCGACACCGTAGCGCGCCGCGTAATAGCAGATGGGCAGGCCGGTCAGAAAGATCAGGACGCTGACGGCCAGGATGGCGGCCACCGCGTTGTCGAACCCGTAAGCCAGCGTGACCGCACCGCCGATACCCTCCAGGGCCAGAAAGGAAATGGCGCCCAGCGCGGTATTCGCGACCCGGGCCGACGACCACCGGCGCGCCCCGGTGGCGGTGAACCGGAGCGCGTAGTCCTCCAGCGTCTCGTTGGCGACCCAACGGTTATAGCGCTGCCGGATCCGCAGCACCCTTTGACGCGCCGGTATGGCCGGTCTTTCCTGTTCCGCCACGTCCCTATGACCTCGTCATGCCCGACAGACGGCCTCGGTCTGTCGACGAATGAATGCAAGTGACCGGACGTTCCCTCGCGCTTTCCGGAAAAACCCGGAAATGGTGCGCTATCCTTCTCCATTACCTGGAGTTTGCCGTTTCGTCGGCTGGATCTACCGCAGTCCACGCAATCACAACATACGCGGAACTGCGTATTTTGCTCCGCACAATAACACATCACGGTCATGGGCCATGGCATGGCTCGGCGGCACGCCGCCCGCCGCCATCCGATCGGCATCCGCTCCATACGCACAACGGGGAGAGCCCAGACATGACCGACACGAACACCCGGCCCGTCCGCCGGAGCCTCCAAGTCCATCCGGACCAGCCGGCCTCCATGGAGCGCCGCAAGCTTCTGGGTGGTGCCCTCGGCCTGGCCGCCCTGCCGCTGGCGGCCTCCCTGCTGCCGTCTCGCGCTTTCGCGCAGGCGCCGCTCACCAGCGCGGTGAACACCACCGGCCTAGCCGTCACCGACAGCACTGTGAAGGTCGGCATCCTGCACTCGATCACCGGAACCATGGCCATCTCCGAGACCGGTTCGGTGCAGGCGGAAAAGCTGGCCATCGACCAGATCAACGCCGCGGGCGGGGTGCTGGGTCGCAAGATCGAGTTCGTGCAGGAGGACGGGGCCAGTGACTGGCCGACCTTCGCCGAGAAGGCCAGGAAGCTGCTGGTGGAAGACAAGGTGGCGTCCGTGTTCGGCTGCTGGACCTCGGCGTCGCGCAAGGCCGTGCTGCCGGTCTTCGAGCAGTACAACGGTATGCTCTACTACCCGACCTTCTACGAGGGCCTGGAGCAGTCGCCGAACGTCATCTACACCGGCCAGGAGGCGACTCAGCAGATTCTGGCGGGGATCGACTGGGTGGTGAAGGAGAAGGGCGCGAAGAGCTTCTACCTGATCGGGTCCGACTACATCTGGCCGCGCACCTCCAACAAGATCGCGCGCCGGCACATCGAGAAGCAGGGTCTGTCGGTTGTCGGCGAGGATTACTTCCCGCTCGGCCACACCCAGTTCAACTCGGTCATCAACAAGATCAAGCTGAAGAAGCCCGACGTCATCTATGCCATCGTCGTCGGTGGCTCCAATGTCGCCTTCTATAAGCAGCTGAAGGCGGCCGGCATCGACATGACCCAGGAACACCCGCTCCTGCTCACCATTTCGGTGACCGAGGACGAAATCCGGGGCATCGGCGGCGAAAACATCGAGGGCGCCTACGCCGCCATGAAGTACTTCCAGTCGCTGGACAATGAGAACAACAAGGCCTTCGTCGCCAACTTCAAGGAGATGTGGGGCGACGACATGGTCATCGGCGACGTCACCCAGGCCGCCTATCTGGGTGCGTGGCTGTGGAAGGCGGCGGTCGAAAAGGCCGGCAGTTTCGACATCGACAAGGTGCGTGAGGCCTCTCCGGGCATCGAACTGACCACGGCCCCCGAAGGCTACGTGCGGATCCACGAGAACCACCACCTGTGGAGCAAGACGCGCATCGGTCACGCCAAGGCCGACGGCCAGTACGAGGTGGTTTACGAGACCGCCGACCTAATGGAGCCCAACCCGTTCCCCGAGGGCTACCAATAAACCGCCAATCTGCGGGTGGTCGGGGAGGAGCGTGCTCCTCCCCGCGCCCCCGGTCCCGGTCCACGATCCTTTTCATCGTCCCCGAATCCCTCGTCCGCCGCGAAGGAGCGAGACCATGTTCGACGGCTACACCATGGGTGAAATCGGCGCGATCTTCGCCATGCAGGGGTTCGCCGGCCTCATCCTCTTCTCCGTGTTCGTGCTGATGGCACTCGGCCTGGCGATTATCTTCGGCCAGATGGGCGTCATCAACATGGCGCACGGCGAGTTCATGATCCTGGGCGCCTACGTCACCTATCTGTGCTCAAACTTCTTCGCCGACTACATCCCCGCCCTGTTCGGCATCTACTTCTTTGTCGCCATGTTTCTGGCCTTTCTGGCCGCCGGAGCCCTGGGCGCGCTGGTCGAGTGGGCGATGATCCGACACCTCTACCGGCGCCCGCTGGATACCCTGCTGGCGACCTGGGGCCTCAGCCTCATCCTGCAGCAGACCTACCGGTCGATCTTCGGGGCCCGCGAGGTCGGCGTCACCCTGCCGGACTGGCTGATGGGCTCGTTCGCCCTGACCGACATCATCGACGTGCAGATCAACGGCCTGTTCGTCATGGGCCTGACCCTGCTCATCACCGTCGGCGTCGGCCTGCTGATGTTCAAGGCCCGCTTCGGCCGCCAGGTCCGCGCCGTGATGCAGAACCGCATGATGGCGGGCGCCGTGGGCATCGACACCGAGAAGGTGGACCGCAAGACCTTCGCGCTCGGCTGCGGCATCGCCGGTGTCGCCGGCAGCGCCTTCACCATGATCGGCTCGACTGGGCCGACCGCGGGCCAGCTCTACATCGTCGACACCTTCCTGGTGGTGGTCTTCGGCGGCGCCCAGAGCCTGCTCGGCACCATCGCCTCGGCCTTCACCATCTCCCAGTCTCAGTCGGCGATGGAGTTCTTCCTGTCCGGCTCGATGGCCAAGGTCCTGACCCTGCTCACCGTGGTCGGCATCCTGATGCTGCGCCCGCAGGGCCTGTTCTCCCTCAAAGTCCGCCGCTGAGGAGCCCCGTGATGGCGCGTATTCTCAACATGGACCGCACCCAGCTCCTGGGGTTCGTCCTTCTCGCCGCCCTGGTTTTCCTGGTCCTGCCGCTGGCGCTGGATGCCTTCAGGCTGAACATGGTGGGCAAGTACCTGACGTACGCGTTCGTCGCCGTCGGGCTGGTCCTCTGCTGGGGCTACGGGGGCATCCTGAGCCTGGGCCAGGGCGTGTTCTTCGGGCTCGGCGGCTACTGCATGGCCATGTTCCTGAAGCTGGAGGCCTCGACGCCCGAGGCCACGGCCATTCAGTCCACGCCCGGCATTCCCGACTTCATGGATTGGAACCAGGTCACGGCGCTGCCGTGGTTCTGGGAGCCGTTCCACAATCTTGCCTTCACCCTGTTCGCCGTGATCGCGGTGCCGGTGGCGTTCGCCTTCATCATCGGCGTCGCCATGTTCAAGCGGCGCGTCGGCGGGGTCTACTTCGCCATCATCACCCAGGCCGTCGCCGCCATCCTGTCCATCCTGATCATCGGCCAGCAGGGTTACACCGGCGGGGTCAACGGCATCACCGACCTGCGCACGCTGCTCGGCTGGGACATCCGCACCGACAGCGCGCGCACCATCCTCTACTTCGTCAATGGCGGGCTTCTGTTCGTCTGCCTGTTCATCGCCGCCTGGATCAAGAGCACCAAGTTCGGCCGCATCCTGGTCGCCATGCGCGGCCGCGAAGACCGCGTGCGGTTTTCCGGCTACGACGTGTCGGCCTTCAAGATCTTCGTCTTCTGTGTCGCCGCCGGCATGGCGGCCGTGGGCGGGGCCATGTTCACCCTGCAGGTGGGGTTCATGTCGCCGACCTTCGTCGGCATCGTGCCGTCCATCGAGATGGTGATCTTCTGCGCCGTCGGCGGGCGCCTGTCCATCCTGGGCGCGGTCTACGGCACCCTGCTTGTCAACTGGGGCAAGACGACCTTTTCCGAGACCTTCCCCGAGCTTTGGCTGTTCGCCATGGGGGCCGTGTTCATCGGGGTCGTGCTGGCGTTCCCCAACGGGCTGGCCGGATTGTGGACCGACCATGTGGCGCCGCGCCTGCCGCGCCGGCTGGGCGGACGCCCGCGGCCGGAGGCGGCGCAGCCCGCACCGGCGGAATAGGGAGAGGGAGACAACGCCATGCCCAACGCAACGGACTTCCTGCTCGCGGTCGAGGACCTGACCGTCTCCTTCGACGGCTTCAAGGCCGTCGACAACCTGAGCTTCTATGTCGACGAGAACGAGCTTCGCGTCATCATCGGCCCCAACGGCGCCGGCAAGACCACGGTGCTTGACCTGATCTGCGGGCGCACCCGGGCCACCGCCGGCTCCATCCGGTTCCGCGGCCGGGAACTGACGGCCTTGCGGGAATACGAGATCGTCCGCGCCGGCGTCGGCCGCAAGTTCCAGAACCCGTCGATCTACGAGGACCTGACGGTGTTCGAGAACCTGGAGATCTCGTTCCCCCGGGGCCGCAGCGTGTTCGGCGCGCTCGCCTTCAAGCGCGACGCCGAAGTCATCGAGCGGGTCGAGGCGGTCGCTGAAAGTATCTTCCTCGCCGACCAGCTCAACCGCCGGGCCGAACTCCTCAGTCACGGCCAGAAGCAGTGGCTGGAGATCGGCATGCTGCTGATCCAGCAGCCCGACCTGTTGATGCTGGATGAACCGGTGGCCGGCATGAGTGTCGCCGAGCGCGTCAAGACCGCCGAGCTTCTGCACCGTATCTGCGCCGACCGCGCCGTGCTGGTGATCGAGCACGACATGAAGTTCGTCGAGGACATCGCCCACAAGGTCACGGTGCTGCACCAGGGCAAGCGCCTGTCCGAAGGTCCGATGCACGCCGTAAAGACCGATCCGAAGGTGATCGAGGTCTACCTCGGACACTGACGGGGCCACTGAACCGGCCACTGAAGACGAAGGATCCCGCCATGCTTTCCCTTTCCAACCTGCACGTCGCCTACGGCCAGAGCGAGATCCTGCACGGTCTGGATTTCTCGGTCGCCCCCCGGGAGATTGTCGCCATCATGGGCCGCAACGGCATGGGCAAGACGACGCTCATGAAGTCCCTGATGGGCGTCGTCGGCGCCTCCGCCGGCGACATCAGGCTGGGCGAGACGTCCGTCACGGGCCTGAAGAGTCACGAACGGGTCGCCGCCGGCTTGGCCTACGTGCCCCAGGGCCGCATGATCTTCTCCACCATGACGGTCCAGGAGAACATCGAAACCGGTCTGACGGTCACCGGCGAGACGAGGGTCCCCGACGATATTTACGACCTGTTCCCGGTGCTTCTCGAGATGCGCAAACGGCGGGGCGGAAATCTGTCCGGCGGTCAGCAGCAGCAGCTGGCGGTCGCCCGCGCCCTGGTCAGCCGGCCCAAGGTGTTGCTGCTCGACGAACCCACCGAGGGCATCCAGCCTTCGATCATCAAGGACATGGCCCGCACGCTGCGCCGCATCCGTGACGAAAAAGGGCTCAGCATCGTGGTTTCCGAACAGGTACTGAGCTTCGCCCTGGACATCGCCGACCGCGTGCTGGTGCTGGAAAACGGGCGCCTTGTCCACGAGAGCCCGCGGGCCGGGATCGACGAGGAGAAGATTGCCCGCTTTCTGTCGGTGTAGGGCGTGTGTGGACGCCCCTTGGAAGGCAAGCCTTTCTTTGGTCAGGGCTGGCATGTGGTCAGGTGCGGTCGTGTGTCCGGCCTGGTGATGCGGCTGGTCATGCGCTGCGGGCCCGTATGGAGATGCGCGGATCAGGTCCAAATCGGATTTGCGGGCTGTGTGCCCATCGGTCCTAATTGGTCCGTCTGACCGCGCGCCATGTGCGGCGGCTGCTGTCCGACCTGACCGTGCGCGGGGAACTGGCTTTGGTGGGCCGGCGACCGGGTGGGGGGTCCCGCTGCCGGATCGCGCTTCAACCCACGCCACGGAGCAGATCGGAAACGTCCCCTGGGGGTGACATGAAGGACAGGGGAGGGGGTGACACCCACGACAGGGGGGGATGACATCCATGTCACCCAACCCGTCAGGGAACCGTCAGAGAGGGGGGACGTCATCATCCTCTGAGGCAGAGCGTTCCGAAGGCAAAACGGAAGACGATGAGGCCTCCCCATCGAAATTGAGCGCGGATGTTGCCGCCATTCTGGCTGCCGCCATTCTGGCTGCCGCCCACGCCGGGCTGGCCGCCGGGGGCGTATCCTTGTCGCGTCGGGCCGCGCCGCGTGATGTGGACGCGGTCCGGGCCTGGATCAACGCCGGGGCCACGCCCTCCCTGGTCCGGCTTGTGGGGCGGTTGGTGGCGCACCGCGTTGCGCATGCCGGGCTGGAGGCGCCGCGCTCCCTGGTTTACCTGGACCGGGCCGTCCGCGAGGCCCTGGCGGGCTCCGACGGCACGCCGGATGATGGCGACCGGTTGGCCTCGCTGATTGACGCCGCCATGGATGGCCTGACGCGGGGCGGGGCTCGCTCAGCCGCCCGGGCCGGTGGACGTGGTGCGCGCCCGCGCATGGCTCCGGAACGGCGCCACGCCCCCCATGACGACGGCCGCGCCGTGCCGCTGGATATGCGGCGGCGCGTGCTGACCACGACTGACCGGGGGCGGGCACTTTCGGTGGACTGAACTGGCCCCGGTCGTTCGGACAGGTCCGATGGGTTCTTAAGCTCTGAAGGGCTCCCTGCGTCCACGTCCACCGTCGCAGAGGCTTGTTCTTGCGGGCGGTCGGGGTCACGCCCTGCACGGACCGTTACCCATGTGTTAGCCAGAATCGAAAACGGCGGCCCGAAGGCCGCCGTTGCGAGACGTAAATGTCTGAAAATAATGGCGCGCCCGAGAAGATTCGAACTCCTAACCTTCTGATCCGTAGTCAGATGCTCTATCCAGTTGAGCTACGGGCGCTCTGGGGTCCGGGCCCACCTGGGGCCGTTCGAGCCGCATTTCCCGTCGCGTTGCCGGGGCGTTACGGCTTCCCGTCGTCGCGGGAGGGCGTTTCATACAGAAATCGGGCCCCCCATGCAAGACCGAAGTACAGCCTGAAGCGCGGGTAGATGACAGCCCACTCCCCCAGCCGAGACGGGACGCCGAGGGGGCAGAGACGAACGCGACCGCGCTGCGTCGGGCGTGGTCCCGTCATCGACAGCAAATCCCGAGCGATCCGAAACGGATTGCGACGACGATTTGCTCCCGGATTGACAGCAAATCCCGAGCGATCCGAAACGGATTGCGACGACGATTTGCTCCCGGATTGACAGCAAATCCCGAGCGATCCGAAACGGATTGCGACGACGATTTGCTCCCGGATTGACAGCAAATCCCGAGCGATCCGAAACGGATTGCGACGACGATTTGCTCCCGGATTGACAGCAAATCCCGAGCGATCCGAAACGGATTGCGACGACGATTTGCTTCAATGACAAATGGCGAGGGCGCGTTGGGTGAAACAGATCTCACCCAACGCGCCCTGAGCACTTAGGCCAACTGCAGGTTGACGGCGGACGATTTACCGCGCTTCTGATCAACCTCGATCTCGTAGCTGATGCGCTGCCCGTCCGACAGGCCGTGCAGGCCGGCGCGCTCGACGGCGCTGATGTGGACGAAGACGTCGGCGCCGCCGCCATCAGGCGCGATGAAGCCGTAACCCTTGGTGCTGTTGAACCATTTGACCGAACCCGTATTCACGTCGGTCTCTCCTTTTCTTGTGGAACGAAGGTGTCTTGGGGTTGGGGAAAAGCGAAAGGCTCCCGTCGGGACCGACTGCCCGCGCGCCGCAGCGTGGCCACGACGGACGGCTCGGACACGCCGAGCTTTGGATGCCGAATGTGCGGGGGACCTTCCTCCGGTCGCGTCCGTCCCAAGCGGCGGACTGGCGACACATGTTGTCTGTTTCTTAAACGTGGTGCTCTTCTTGGCCGGCGCCGCGCGGATCCGTCGCCTGTGTCGGATATGGCAACGATCGACGCGGGCACAAGGTCCCGGGCGCATGGTCGCCGGGCCATCCCACCGCCGACGATGTCATTCGTCATCCACGCGCGGTTCCGTCCGGCCCTCTGTCTGTCTTCAGAACACATTTCCGGGGCCGTGGCAACGGGTTTCGAGTCCGGCGCGCGCGGACTATCCCCCAAACCATGCCAGCACCGACACCGTGACCACCGAGGCGAGGGTCTGCGCGGTGATCAGGCCGGCCATCAGCGGCGCGTCCCCACCCATGCGCCGGGCCAGCACATAGGACGAGGCCGAGCATGGCAGCCCGGCGTACAGTACGGCGACCGCCGAGGTCGGCCCGTCGAGCCCGGCCATCAGGCAGCCGCCCCACACCAGCACGGGCAGGCCGGCCAGCTTGATCGCCGATGCGGTGACCACGGGTGCGAAGGCTTGGCGCAGGTGGTGGAACGACAAACCGGCCCCGACCGCCAGCAGCGCCACGGGCAGGGCGGCCCGGCCCAGAATGTCCAGCGTCGGCCCGATCACCGGCGGCAGCCCGAGTCCGCTGACGTTCAGTCCGATCCCCAGCAGGCAGGCCAGGATCAGGGGATTGGTGGCGATGCCCCGGGCAATGCCGAGCGCAGAGGCCGACTGTCCGCGCCCCAGCCACGCCAGACAACTGACCGACAGCACGTTGACCAGGGGCACCACCACCGCCACGCAGATCGCGGTCAGGGTCACGCCCATCTCGCCGTACAGGGCGGCGGCGACAGCCAGCCCGACGTAAGTGTTCGGCCGGATGAGGCTCTGGAACACACTGGAGAAGGCCGCCGGATCCAGGCCCAGGCGCGCGCTCAGCGGCCGGCGCGCGGCAACCGCCGCGCCGGCTACGATCAGCACGGCCAGCGCCTGCACGGTCATCAGCGGCGCCCAGGCCACGGTCGTCATGTCGGCCCGGGCGAGATTGGCGACCAGCAGCGCCGGGAAGGTGACGGTGTAGGTCAGGCTTTCCGCCGGGGCCCAGAACGCGTCGGGCACCCAGCGGGCTTTTTTCAGGCCGAGACCGATCAGGATGACGAGGAAGACGGGCAGGACGGCCGTCAGGGAATCGGTCATGGGGGAACGCTCCGGACGCGGGGGACCACTGAGCCTACGCGCCGTCCGGCCCGCGACGCAAACCGGACGGAGTCGGCCCCGCTTGACAGGCCGGTGCGCCGCCGTTCAGCCTCGCGCTCCATCGCCGTGCCGTGAAGGAAGGACCGCCCCATGCACCACCTGGACGCCGACGCCCTGGCTCGCGCTGTCACGCCGCGCGCGCTGGTGGAGGCCCTGCGCAGCCTGTTTGCCCAAGGCGCCGAGGTGCCCTTGCGGCATCACCACACCCTGCCGTCGGCGGGGGACGAGCGGCCGGGCACGCTGTTGCTGATGCCGGCGTGGCAGGCGGACGGGGCGGGCTACATCGGCGTCAAGGTGGCCACGGTGTTCCCGGACAACCCGGATCGGCGCGACCTGTCGGCGGTGACGGCGCTGTACTACCTTGCGGAGGGGGGCAGCGGCCGGCCTCTGGCGCTGATCGACGGCACGCTTCTGACCCGGATGCGCACCGCCGCCGCCTCCGCCCTGGCCGCCGACTATCTGGCCCGGCCCGACGCGGCGACGCTCCTGATGGTGGGGACGGGCGCCTTGGCGCCGCACTTCATTCGCCACCATGCCGCCGTGCGGGAGTATGCGCGGGTGCTGGTGTGGGGGCGCGATGCGGCCAAGGCCGAGGCCGTCGCCCGCGCCGTGGCCCCGGACCTGCCGGATGCCGAGGTCTCGGCCGTCGCCCGTCTGGCGGAGGGTCTGGAGGCGGCCGACGTCGTTTCGTGCGCCACCTCCGCGAGCACGCCGGTGGTGCCCGGCGAGGCTTTGCGTCCCGGCCAGCACCTCGATCTGGCCGGCGGATTCACGCCGTTGATGCGGGAGGCCGACGACGCGGCCATCCGCCGGGCGCGGGTGTTCATCGACACCGACGGCGCCACGGTGGAATGCGGCGACATCCTCGATCCGTTGAACGCGGGCGTGTTGCGCCGCGAGGACATCCAGGGCGATCTGTTCCAACTCTGCCGGGGTGAGCGCGCCGGCCGGGGCGGTCCCGGCGAGATCACCCTGTTCAAGTCCGTGGGCACGGCGCTGGAGGATCTGGCCGGGGCCGCGCTGGCCTACGAACGGCACATCGCGGCGGGGGCGTGAGCCCTCCTGCGGTTGGGATCAGCCGGACGCCGCCGTCTTGTCCGGCCAGCCGCACAGATCGGCCACGGGGCAGGTCGGACAGGCGGGCTTGCGTGCCTTGCAGACATACCGCCCGTGCAGGATCAGCCAGTGATGGGCGTGGCGGCGGTATGTCTCCGGCGTGATCCGCTCCAGGCCGTCTTCCACCGCCCTCACCGTCTTGCCCGGCGCCAGCCCGGTGCGGTTGGCGACGCGGAAGATGTGGGTGTCCACGGCGATGGTGGGCAGGCCGAAGGCGACGTTCAGGACCACGTTGGCGGTCTTGCGACCCACGCCCGGCAGCGCCTCCAGCGCCTCCCGATCCGCCGGCACCTGTCCGCCGTAGTGCTCCACCAGGGTCTTCGACAGCGCGATGATGTTCTTCGCCTTGCTGTTGAACAGGCCGATGGTGCGGATGTGCGCCTTCAGCCCGTCCTCGCCCAGGGAAAGCATCTTTTGTGGCGTGTCGGCCACGGGAAACAGCGCGGCCGTGGCCTTGTTTACACCCTTGTCGGTGGCCTGGGCGGACAATACGACGGCGATCAGCAGGGTATAGGGATTGACGTAGTTCAGCTCGCTGCGCGGCTCGGGCAGCGCGGCGGCGAGGCGGGCGTACAGCGCCTCGACGGTTTCGGGCGGCAACGGTGCGGGAGCGGTATCGTCTTGGGTCATGGCCGGGCGACCCTACACCGGACGACCGCGAACACAAAGCACGGCGGGGCCTCCGGGAGCGTTGACGCTGCCCCGGCGCCGGCCCATTCTGGCGCCGCTTGAACGTCAACGGCGCCCGGATGTCCGTCCGGTGTTTGGGAGAGGGTCGATGAGACGACAGAACGAGAATCCGCTGTTCGATCCGGCTTATCTGGGCAAGTCCGGCCGCTATCCGGCCCGGCATATCGAGATCCTGTGGAACCGGGCGGAGAATTTCCATGTGTGTGATGTCGAGGTGGCCCTGGCGCCGCTGGCGTTGCGCGAGGACGCGGCGAAGTGGGACCGCTACATCAGTTGGCGCAAGAGCTGGGGCGGCAGCCTGGGGAACTCCAGCGACGAGTGGATGCAGCCCAACGGCATGACGCCGGCGGAGGTCTTCGGCGTCCTCCTGAACAGCGGCTTCGTTGATGCCCTGGAACTTCAGGTGGCCCTGCGCGAGTTTTCGGGCATCGAGGAATGCGACTGGGCGCGCGAAATGTTGAACGGCCTGCCGGTGGAGGAGGACGCGCCCGACTGGGCGTGATCGGGCGCGACGGTCGCGCGCTGCGGCAGGTCTCATTTTGGTCGCGTGGCCTGCGAAGGGTCCTGCCGGGAGTTCCAGGCACGAACCAAACTCCCTCCCCTGGATGGGCTATCGCATTCACACGTCTTTCCGCCGAAGCGGGGGCTCTTCGCTCACGCGACATCTTGACTCGTCATTGCGAACCCTCGTCGCAAGACGAGAGTGAAGCAATCCAGAGCATGGAACACTGAGGCTCGCCCTGGATTGCCCCATGTTTTAATTTGGGCTGCGCTCCTCGCCATGACGAACAAAAGTAGAGTTGTGTGAATCAGATAGCCTGGATAGGAGAGGGCTGGGGTGGGGTTGAAAAAAGGCCCGTGGGGTTGACGCGGCAAGCGGGGTCCGTGCGGACATCACCTCGCCCCCCTCCCGACGTCCCCCCGCAGGGGGGAGGAGAACAGGCCGGCACCAGCCGCAACCGGTGTTTTCCCTCTATCCTGAGAATTGCTGCGCCCGGCGCCTGCGCATTGACGCCCAGTCCCCCGCCGTGGCAAGGGTCCTCAAACTGCGGTCGGTCGGCATGGAGCGAACATGACAATACCGGAAATCCGGGAAACCAGACTGCCCGGGGGGATGCGGGTGGTCACCGATCCCATGGACACGGTCGAGACGGTGTCCGTCGGCGTGTGGGCGGACGTGGGCGCGCGGCATGAGCCGGCCGAGATCAACGGCGTCTGCCACATGCTGGAGCACATGGCCTTCAAGGGCACGCGTCGGCGCTCGGCGCTGGACATCGCCGTCGAGATGGAGGACGTGGGCGGCCACATGAACGCCTATACCTCTCGCGAACACACCGCGTTCTACGCCAAGATGCTGCGTGAGGATTTGCCGCTGGCCGTGGACATCCTGGCCGACATCGTGCAGCACTCCGTGTTCGATCCGGAGGAACTGGCCCGCGAGCAGGGCGTGGTGATCCAGGAGATCTTCCAGTCCATCGACACGCCCGACGACATCGTGTTCGATCACTTCCAGGCCACCGCCTATGGCAATCAGCCGCTGGGCCGGCCGGTGCTGGGCACGGTGGAGAGCGTCGGCCGGCTGAGTGCCGAGGTGATCGGCGGCTTCCGGCACGCCCACTACAGCGCCGACCGCCTGGTGATCGCCGCCGCCGGACGGGTCGATCATGATGCCCTGGTGGATCTGGTCCGGACCCATTTCACGGACCTGACCGGGCGCCCGCCGCCGTCGCCGCAGCCGGCCCGCTACACCGGCGGCGCCTATCAAGAGCCGCGCGACGTGGAACAGGCGCACATCGTGCTGGGCTTCGATGGCGTCTCGTATTCGGACCCCGACTATTACGCCAGCGTGATCCTGGCCACCCTGCTGGGGGGCGGCATGTCCTCGCGGCTGTTCCAGGAGGTGCGGGAGAAACGCGGTCTGGCCTATACCGTCAACGCCTTCGCCAGTTCCTATGTCGATGGCGGGCTGTTCACGCTGTATGCCGGCACGGGACCGGACCAGGTGGCTCAGTTGATGCCGGTTCTGCGCGGGGAGATCGACAAGGTGCGCGCGGCCGTGTGTGCCGACGAGGTGGCCCGCGCGCGCGCCCAGCTTCGCGCCGGTATTCTGATGGGACAGGAAAGCACCAGCGGCCGGTGCGAGCAACTCGCCCGTCAGATCCTAGTCTACGGCCGGCCCGTGCCCAATGCCGAGGTGCTGGCGGAACTGGAGGCCGTGGACGAGGCCGCAGTGACGCGCGTTGCCGAGCGGCTGTTCTCGTCGCCGCCGACGCTGGCGGCCCTGGGCGCCATCAAGGGGCTGGAGTCTCTTGAGCCACTGACCGGGCGGCAATAGGGCGCGGCCGCGCCCCGTTGCATCCGATTCGCGGGTGATCAATCCATCGGCGACAGCGTCGCGGTGAATTCGATTATAAGTAGTCGGATCGCGCGCCCGCCGCGCCTGTTCGCGCCCGCGCAATCCGCCACCCCTCCTTCCAAAGAAGGAGGTATCCTCCTTTTTGCGATTGACTCTGACCGCCGAAACAGGTGGCCTGAAGGAGTGCCCTGAACGATTTCAGGGGTAATTTCGGTCTGCGGGCTTGTCATCGCCTTGGACGGTCCTGCATGTTTTATGGGCGCTTGGTGTTGGAGCGCTCATTCCGTGGGCGGAGGGGAAGAGGGATGACCCAGGTTTCAGTGAAATGGTACAACCCGAAAAAGGGGTTCGGGTTCGTTCGTCCGGATGAGGGAGAACCGGACGCCTTTTTGCACGTGTCGGCTGTGGAAGCTCGTGGGTTGGACCGCCTACCGGAGGGAACGCGGCTCGACTGCACCCTGATCGAGGGACCCAAGGGCTGGGAAGTGCAGAGCATCGACGCGGTTCTGGCCGTTCCGGAACCGGCGCGTCCGCCGGAGCGCGTCACCCTTGAGGATGGGGTCTCCGGCGTCGTCAAGTTCTTCAATGCATACAAGGGGTTCGGGTTCGTCACGCGGGACAGCGATCAAGCCGACGTGTTCGTTCATGTCCGCACGCTGGAACAGTGCGGGTTGTTCGACTTGACGGAGGGGCAGGTTGTGAGCATGTCGGTCAGCGAAGGGCCGAAGGGGCTCCAAGCCGACAACATCGTGGTCGTCGCCGAACCCGCGCGTCCCTCCGGACCGCTGCTGCGCTGGCGCGAGGCGTTCGATACGGGACACGAGGAGACCGACCGGGAACATCGCGATCTGGTGACCATGGCGAATGCCCTGCATGATCGTTGGGCCGCCAATGCCAACCGTGACGAAGTCGCCCGGTTGCTTGACCGGCTGGTTGCCGGCGCCGTCTGTCACCTGGATCAGGAGGACATGCGTGCCGGACGCGGGGCCGGGGAGCCGCTGCAGGCCGGCCGCTGGCATTGGATGAAGGACATGCTGGACTTCCGCCGCCGGCACCTGTCCGAGGCCCGCCCCGTGCGCTTCACCGAGGATATGGCGGAGTTTCTGCGCGCCTGGGTGACGGCCCACATCCTGGCCGAGGTCGGCACCCAGCCCCGCGTGGTGGAAGCCGCTGCCGCCCAGGCATAGCGCCGTCAGTCCTCATGGCGCGGTCTCGTCTCCCCGGGCGGGTGCTCCGCGCCCGACCCGGTGGGGGCGCCCCGGTTCATGCGCCGTTTGTTTGATTTGCCAACGAGTTCGCAGACCGTGGTCGATGAAACGGGCGCATGACGGCGCGGCTGGCGCGGCGCACGGTCCGCCGCGTCGCGGCGGTCGAGTGCGCCCTATGACGTTGTCTCTTCCTGGACCGCAGGGCGGGTGACCGAAGGGCACCCGCCGCCCCGCGCACGTCTGTCCCCGATCCGTAGGTTGGGGTGAGAGGCAACGCCCCGAACCCCAACGGGTCCGGCCAACAGCTCCGGACGGTGTTGGGGTTCGCTTCGCTCACCCCAACCTACGGGCTGAAGGTCGTCATTGCGAGGAGCGCAGCGACGAAGCAATCCAGGGCAAAGACAGCGTTTCAACGCCCTCGATTGCTTCACCCTCGTCTGATGACGAGGGTTCGCAATGACGGGTTACGTCGCCACACGAACGACGGGCGTCCGATTTGGCCGGAAAACGTGCAAATCGGAGAACCTGTCGTGGGAGGCGCGGTTCGCGCCATCCGCAAGCATATCGTCGTCGCGATCCGTCGCGGATCGCTCGGGATGCGCCCTACGACTTGCGGTCCCCGTCGGCCTCCGGGTTGATGTAGAGCAGGTCGTAACCGGTGATCATGGCCTTCAGGTAGGCGTAGAACGGCTTGCCGGCAAAGGCCGCGAGATAGACGTGGCCGACGAAGAAGATCAGCATGGCGAAAGCTGCCGCCGTGTGCACCAGGGCCACGTCGCCCAGGCCGACGGGGCCGTCCAGGCCGGTGCGGTACCAGTCATTGTAGAACATGTACAACAGGCCGGAAATCCAGATGACCGGCGAGATCAGGACGTTGAACGCCAGATAGGCCAGCCGCTGCAACGGGTTGTGCTTGGCCATGCGGGTCTTGCGGTAGGGGTGCGGCACCGACGGGTCCAGAATGCCGGCGGTATAGTACTTGGCCACCGCCATGATGCCCCGGCGGGTGGGGATGTACTGCTTCCACTCCCCTGTAATGGCGTGCCAGACGATGACGAACACCCACAGCCCGATCAGAAACCACGCGGCGAAACGATGCCACTGTGCGGCCTGTTCGTAGCCCAGCCACTGATAGGCGCCGTTCACCTCGAAGCCGGTCACCATCATGGCAATGATCAGGATGGCCTGGGACCAGTGCCAGAACCGCTCGAAGCGGCTGAACACCATCACCAGTTCCTTCTTGTTCCTGGGCATGGTCGGAGATCCTTTCGTGAGGCCCGGGGCCGGCCCGCCCGCCCGCCCGGCGACCGTCGTGGGGACGTCGCGGGGCAGGGGAGGGGGGGCCGGTCGGGGGCAAATCGTGGAGGCGGCGGCGATCAGCCGGCGCGGCGGCGCAGGGTGGCGATCAGGCGCACCAGCCCGTGAACGATGGTGCCCAGCAGGGTCAGCCCGGCAAGACTCCAGCCGATCAGAGTCAGCCATGGATAGGTGTCCCGCCCCGGCATGTAGAAGCCCGTCAGCGCCCCCAGCCGTCCGCCCTTGGTATGGCATTCGTTGCAGCCGACGGCGTCCTCCTTGGGGGCCACCATGTGGGTGATGGGCCAGTAGGTCTCCGTCTCCACGAAGTCATAGTCGCCGGAAAAGCGGATCGGCTGCGCGGCCATGCCGGCCTCCAGCGCCTTCGGCCAGTCGAAGTTGTTCCAGAACGACGTGTCGTCCTTGCCGAACACATGCGGCAACGCCAGAACGCTGTGCCCCACGTCATAGGGTTGGCGGCTGCGCATCACCTTGAACGGCCAGATGCGCGCGTCCGGGTCATCGACGTCCCCGGACGGTGTGTTGATGGTCACCGTCCCGGACGGGTCGATGGTTTCGCCCATGCGGACGTATTCGACGATGCCGTTGAACCAGCGGTACTCCGGCGTCATGTTGGAGGCCCAGGCGAAATCCCCCTTTTTCGACGTGTAGAGGATGTAGCCGCGTTCGTCGCGGATCGTGATGGGAGAGCCGTCTTCGTCGAGGCGTCCGGCCGTGGACCAGTCCCAGCCAACCTTGGTCAACCGCTCGCCCCGAGCGTATTCCGGAATGTGGCAGGTCTGGCAGGCAACGCGGTCGGTATGGTCGTTCAGCTTGGAGTTATCCGGGTGGGGCTCCAGGCCGTGACAGCTTTCGCAGGTTGCGCGCGTGTCATCCGTGTGGCCCGGATAGTCGATGCCGACGCGGTCCAGGGCATTGGGAGCGTAACGGCTGCCGGTCACCTCGTGGCCACCGGTGGTGTGGCAGGTGGCACAGGAGAAATTGAGCCCCTCGGCGTCCATGTGGACGTCCAGCGCGAAATCCGGCTCGTTCAGGGAGGTGTCGAGATCACCGTGCTTGACGCCGTCCTCGCCGCCGCCGTTGAAATGGCAGGCGCCGCAGTTTTCGCGTGAGGTCGGGCCGACGTTGCGGGCCACCTCGACGAGGTCGATGGCCGGATCGGGGCGGCCGGCTTCGGTCGGGACCTTGTGATAGGTGCCGGTGGTGTCGTGGCAGACGAGGCAGTCCACGGCCGTTTCCGACGTGAAGTCGAAGCTGTCGTCCTCCCAGCCATACCCGATGTGGCAACTCGTGCATCGCGGCCAATTGCTCTCGATGGAGATGCAGAAGTTGTTGACCACGTTGCGCTTGCCCAGGTCCATCTGCCCGCTGCGCTCGTTGTCGTAGTGCCACGTCCAATGCGTGGTGTCGTGAAGCTGTTTGGCCGCATTGGTATGGCAATGCAGGCAGGCTTCCGTGACCGACGGGCCGTCCGGAAACGGTCCCTCAAGCTCCTCGAACTTGGTATGATCGGCGGTGGATTCGGACGGTGGCCCACCCCATCCGCCGGTGGAGGCAATACCGCCCCGGGGCGTGGCGTCGGCCCCATCGGGAACCAGCCAGGCAAGGCAGACACAGCAGAAAAGGACGATGGCCCACGCACGGATCGCGGCGCGACGGACGCCCGGTGGGGGCGAGGAACCGCAGAGTCCTCCACTCATCTTGGCGTTCTCCCTGTTGGCCGCCGCTTGGTTGTTTGTTGAGTTGTTCGTTGAGTCCCGGCCCCTTCAGGCCCGGCGGCCGGTCGGAGGGACGGTATGGATCATCAACGCGGTCAGATAAGCCGACACGCACGCGAAACGCATTGACGGAACGCACTCAGGCGGGCGCATCCATCGCGTGGACTCGGCGGACCACATGGCAGGGTTGGGGTGGCGGGAAAGCCCCGGACTGTCGCGCCAGCAGTTCTCATTTTGGCCGCGCGGCCTCCGAAGGGAACGGCTGTGAGCCCCAGGCGCGAACCGAACGCCCTCTCCTGGATAGGGGAGGGCTGGGGTGGGGTTGAAAAAAGCCCGTGGGGTTGATGCGGCAAGCGGGGGTCCGTGCGGACATCACCTCGCCCCCCTTCCAACCTCCCCCCAAAGGGGGGAGGAGAACAGGCCGGCACCGGCCGCAGCCGGTGTTCTTCCTTCATCCTGAGAATTGCTGCTGTCGCGCAGTTTTTGTCGCGTTTCTGTCTTGTTATGGAGTACTCTATCACTTACGTTCGCCGCGATCAGGTTGCACGCGGAAAGGGACTTATCGGGAGTTTTTCTCCCAGGGTTGAGGGCTATGGGGTTCAATCAGGTTTCGACGGGCGTTCCCGGGCTGGATGCCATCCTGGCCGGAGGGTATCTGGAGGCGTCTCCGACGCTCGTCATGGGCCAACCTGGGTGCGGCAAGACGCTGTTCCTGCTTCAGTTTCTGGCCGATGGCGCATCCCGGGGGATACGCTCGGTCTGCGCCACCTGTACCGAGGCGCCGGAACGCCTTGACGACTACATGCGGGCGCTCGGTCACCCCGTGGACCAGTGGACGGCTGACGGCCTGTTTTCCATTATCGATTTGCGTCCGGTGCCCGGCGAGGTCATCAACGGGACGATGGACCAGTCCGTGGTGAAGGTCCGCCTGGACGCCGCCCTGTCCGCGAACGGGGGCGCCCCGGCCGACGGTCGGCTGGCCATCGACGAACTCAATCGGCTTGCCTACGCGTTCGATCCCCTGGGCGTGGCGCGGGACCAGACCCTGTCCCTGCTGCGGGAGTTGCGCGACTCGGGCATCACCACCCTGATCTCGTCGGCCGACACCCAGGCGGCCCGCGACAGTTTGGTTGATTACGCCGTCGATGCCGTGATCGAATTGTGCCAGACGGTGGAGAAACGCCTGATGACCCGCACGCTGCGCGTTACCAAGATGCGCGGGGTGGCCCACGGCACCAACGAGTATCCGTTCATGATCGACGAGAGCGGACCGTCGCTGATGCCGGTGACGAACCTGGAGGGGCACCACCGCTCCCGCTCCGGCATGGTCGGCACGGGTCATGACCGTCTCGACGCGCTGCTCGGCGGCGGCCTGTACCGGGGCGGATCGCTGATGATCACCGGCACCTCGGGCTGCGGCAAGAGCACCCTGTGTGGACAACTGTCCGCCGGCCTGTGCGCGGCGGGCCTGAGCCTCGTTTACACGACCTACGAGCAGGACCAAGGCGAACTGCTGCACGATTTCGCCGGCGTGGGCATTGATCTGCGCCCCTGCCTCACGAATGGCAAACTGCGCATCGAGCGCGCCCGCTCCGTCGATTGCGGCCTGGAGGAGCACCTGATCCGCCTCGCCCGCATGGTCGAGAAAGATCACCCGGACGCCCTGATCATCGATGCCGTCACCTCGATGACCGACCTGGGCGATCCGATCACGGTCAAGAGCATGCTTTTGCGTCTGGTGGACATCTGCAAGAGCCGGGGCGTTCTGATCATCATGGTCGAACTGCTGAGCGACTCCCAGGACAGCGTCAGCCAGATCGGCATGTCATCGCTGCTCGATACCTGGATCCGCCTGGAACTGCACCGTCAGGCGGGCGAATACGTGCGCCTGATCCGCGTGCTCAAGAGCCGGGGGGCGAACGCGTCGCAACAGATCAAGGAATTCAACATCACCAGCCAGGGCGTTGTGATTGGCGATCCGTATGCGGGTGGCGGCAGCTTCGTGTTCGGCACGGAAAAGCTGGTGCGCGAGCAGGCCGAACGCCAGGAGTTCGACCAGAAACGCCGGCGCCTGGAGCGCCTGAAACAGGAACTGGAGGTCCTGCCCAACACCTTCAGCGCCCGCAACGCCCAGACCAACATTGAGCGCGACAAGACCCTTGACGCCCTGCGGGCAGAGATCGAAGACCTGGAACAGGCCATGGACGCGGCCGGCCGGGATGCCCGCGTCGTATCCGAGGCCAGGGGAGGGACCTGATGGGCAGCCCCTTTCCCCCGTCGTCCTGCAAGGGACAGGCCCTGCGGCTGTTCGTGTTCGGGCAGTCCGAAACCATGCGCCGCGCCATTAGAAACGCCAAGGCGCTGGGGCCGGTGGACGTGATCGATGTGCGGGAGAACCCAGCGGCGGCCGAGGCGGATCGGATTCTGGCCACGCCCACCCTGATCCGCGCCGATGAGATGCCCGCCCGCATCGTCGGTGATCTGCGCGATCTTGCGGCCGTGCGCCTGCACTTGGGACCGCCCTATGACGCGGACCTTACCGGCGACGCCAGCGAGTCCCCCCACTCATGATGTCCGACGCAACCCTGTCCGTCCTGGTGCTCGACCATCTCGCCGAGGGTGTCCTGCTAATCGATTCGGACGGCCGCATCGTCTACGCCAACAAGCGGGCCAGTGCCCTGTTGGGCCGGGACGCCGGCGCCCTCCTGGGCACCACGTTCTCGGCGCCCATCGAAACCGACACGCCGGTCGAGATCGCCTTTCCTCATACCGACGGCGAAATCCTGATCGCCGACATGCTGGTGGTCGCCCTGGAAACCGAGGGGAACCGGCTGTCGCTGGTGTCGTTGCGCGACATGACCACTCGATACGAGGCCGAGGCACAGTTGCGCGAGCGCGAGGCGACTTACCGGGCCGTTATCACCTACGCCAACGATGGCTTCTGGTTGACGGATCGCACCGGTAAGGCGCTGGAGGTCAACGACACCTATCTGCGCATGACCGGGTTCTCGCGGGAGGAGTTGTTGGGCCAACGGCCGGACTATGTCGATGCCGAGGAAGACGCGGAGATGGGGCGCGCGCGCTTGGCGCGCATTCTGAAAACCGGCGGCGACCTGTTCGAGACCCGCCACCGCACCCGCGACGGTGGCGTCATCGATGTCGAGGTCAGCGCCAGCTTCACTTCGACCATCGCCGACGGGCGAATGTTCGTGTTCATCCGCGACATTACGCCGCGCAAGCGGGCGGAGGCCTCGATCCTCGCCGCCAAGACCGCCGCCGAGGAGGCCAACCGCGCCAAATCCGAGTTCCTCGCGGCCATGAGCCACGATCTGCGCACGCCTCTGAACGCCATTCTCGGCTTCACCGAGGTCATGCAGATGCAGACGTTCGGCCCGCTCGGGGAGGCGCACTACGCACAATACGTCAATGACATTCACGACAGCGGCGCGCTGCTCATCAGTCTCGTGGACGACCTGCTCGATCTCGCCAAGGTGGAGGCGGGGAAATACGAGATGCACGAGGAACCACTGGACGTGTCGGCGGTCATGACCCTGGCCCGCCAGCAGACGGCGTCCATGGCCGCCGATGCCGGGCAGACCGTCACTATCGACACCCCGGACGGCCTGCCCCGCTTGATGGCCGACCGCCGCGCCCTGGTCCAGGTGTTCACCAACCTTCTGACCAACGCCATCAAGTTCAACCGGCAGGACGGCGCCATCCGCTTTTCGGCCGAGGCGTCGGAGACCGGCGGTCTGTTCGTCCGGGTGGCCGACGAGGGCATCGGCATGACCGCCGTGGAGATCGAAAAGGCGCTCCGGCCCTTCGAGCAGGTGGACAGCGCCCACGCCCGCAAGCATAAGGGCACCGGTCTGGGCCTGTTCCTGTGCGGGCAGATCATGCGCCTGTTCGGGGGCCGCGTGCATGTGGACAGCACGCCCGGGGTTGGAACCACGGTGACGCTGCGCTTTCCGCTTGATCGTGTGGGACCGGGTCCGGAGGCGCCAGAGGAGTCCTGACGATGCGCCAAGGGGGAACCGCGCGCCATGACCCGCCACATCCTGGCCCTTGACCAGGGCACCACGTCCACCCGTGCCATCGTGTTCGACCGGGACGGCGCGGCCGTCGCCAGCGCGCGCCGGGATCTGACGCAGTACTATCCGGCCGACGGCTGGGTCGAGCACGACGCCGCCGAAATCCGCGATCATGCCGTCGCGGGCGGTCACGAGGCCCTGGTCCGGCGCAAGACCGGCCTGCTGCTGGATCCCTACTTTTCCGCCACCAAGGTGGCCTGGACGTTGGAGCACGCGCCGGGCTGCGCGCCCGCGCCGAGGCCGGAGATCTGTGCTTCGGCACGGTGGACTCGTGGCTGCTGTGGAGCCTAACGGGCGGGGCCGTGCATGCCACCGATGCCACCAACGCCGGGCGCACCCTGCTGTTCGACATCCGCACCCAGCGCTGGGACGGCGACCTGCTGGCGCTGTTCGACATTCCCCGGGCGCTGTTGCCGGAGGTCATAGACAACGCCGCCGATTTCGGCACCACGCGGCCGGATCTGCTGGGCGGCGCCATTCGCATCACCGGGATGGCCGGGGATCAGCATGCCGCCGTGGTCGGTCAGGGCTGCTTCGCGCCGGGTATGATCAAGTCCACCTGTGGCACCGGCGCCTTCGTCCTGCTCACCATGGGCGAGACCTTCGTGGAAAGCCGCAACCGCCTGCTGACCACCCTTGCCTGCCGCCTCGACGGACGTCCGGTGGGGGCGAGGAGCCGCAGAGTCCTCCGCTCATCTTGGCGTTCTCCCTGTTGGCCGCCGCTTGATTGTTGTGTTGCCCCCATTCCAGCCCGGCGGCCGGCCGGAGGGGCGATTCGAGCCATTAACGCGGTCAGATAAATCGACGCGCACCCGAAACGCATTGACGGAACGCACTCCCTCTGCCCGTGTCCCTCGGCAAGGCCTTCGGCGGCACCGCGCGTCGGAACATCGCACAATCCGGCTCCTGTTCGGTCCGGTGCGCCGCGCCGGTCAAAGGCGCCTCCATATTGAGTTTTTCCCTCATAAGTGTTTCACTCAGGGATGGTTCCCCGCCAGCTTTCCCCGTTAATGGGCGTATGTTTCCTTCGAAGCGTTAGGAGTGAACATGGAATTCCAGCAAGCGACAACGGGCGTGCCGGGGTTGGATAAGGTCCTGAACGGCGGCTACCTGAGGGGGTGCCCGACTCTTTTCATCGGACAACCTGGGTGCGGCAAAACGCTTTTTCTCCTGATGTTTCTTGCCGAAGGCGCGCGCCAGGGCATGCGCTCGGTCTGTGCCACGTGCACCGAGACGCCCGAGCGTCTGCAGGCATACCTGCGTGCCCTCGGCCATCCCGTGGACGACTGGCTGACCGAGGGCACGCTCGCGTTCGTGGATCTGCGGCCTCTCCCGGGCGAAGTGATGCACGGCGGGCTTGATCAGGAAATCGTCATGGTTCGTCTGGCCACCGCGCTGAAGAAGGACGACGGAATCTGCCCGGGGGCGCGTCTGGCGATCGACGACATGACTCGCCTCGCCTACGGCTTTCATCAGGCTGACGCCGTGGCGCGGGAACACACACACAAGCTGCTTCAGCTTCTGCGGGGCTCCGAGGTCACCACGCTCATCTCGGTCTCGGATACCGTGGCGACCCGAAACACCCTGGTGGATTACGTCGCGGACGCGGTGATCGAACTGAGCCAGTCGGTCGAAGGCCGTCTCATGACCCGCACGCTTCGGGTCATGAAGATGCGCGGCGTCAACCATGGCACGAACGAATACCCGTTCATGATCGAAAGTCAGGGCCCCATGCTTGTGCCCGTCACGGCCCTGAACGTAGGGCACGCGTCGCGAAGCGGCATGATCAGCACCGGGCACGAGCGCCTTGACGGCATGCTGGGTGGCGGCCTGTACCGCGGCGGCTCCATGATGGTCAGCGGGACGTCGGGAACGGGAAAAACCAATCTATGCGGCCAAGTCGCGCTGGGGCTGTGCTCCCAGGGTCTGCGCACGCTGTACCTGTCATTCGAGCAGGATCAGTCCGAACTGCAGCATGATTTCAAGCGCATCGGACTGGACACGGAGCCGAAGGTCAGGGACGGCTCGCTGAGTTTCGCCCGGTTCCGGTCGGTGGATCACGGTCTCGAGGATCACCTGATCCGGATCGCCCATCTTCTGACGACGACCGAGGCGGATGCGATTGTTATCGATGCCATAAGTGCCTTCGCCGACCTCGGGGATCACAGGGCTGTCAAGAACATGGTATTGCGTCTGGTCGACCTGTGCAAAACTCGCGGCATCTCGTGCATCATGACGGAACTGCTCTCCAATGAGAACGAAGCCACCAGTTCTCTTGGCCTGTCCTCTCTCCTTGATGTTTGGGCGCGTCTCGAGCTTTATCGACAGAAGGGCGAGTACATCCGACTGATCCGGGTCCTGAAAGGGCGCGGCGCCAATACCTCCCAGCAGATCAAGGAATTCCGGATCACCGAAAACGGACTTGAAATCGAGGACCCATACGTCGGCAGCGGCAGTTTCGTGTTCGGAACGGAAAAATTGATCCGGGAACAGGCGGAGCGGCATGAAAACAATGCGGCCGCCGCGCGTCTTGAGCACCTCAACCGCCAGCTTGAGGCCATTCCCCAGTCCTTTGACGCGCGTTTCGCCCAGGTCCAGCTGGAACGCGACGAGGCCCTGAACAGCCTCCGATCCGAAATCGCGCGCGTCGAACTGGCGCTGAACGCTGCCGCTAAGGATGCGCAATCCATTTTACTCGCGCGTGGCGGGAATTGATCGACACTCCGAAGGGGCCGCCGGACCGCCCACGTGTTCGCGATCAGACGCCCGCATAACCGCGCGGCGGGCCGGCGCGAACGCGCGGACGCCGGGACCGCCGTTCGAGTCTCCCGGCCATGCAGGCACACCCGGCCCCGATGATCCATGAGGCGCCCCGGCCCGCACCGATGCTGGACCGTCAGGCCAAGAACCTTCTCCCGCTCGATTCAGGGCGGCGGATCGGCTATGCCATGCAACGGACCAGCGCCCAACCGGATCAGGCACCCCAGGCAACGGCGGGCCCCCCCGTTCCCGGAGCCGATCCGCTCCGGCGCACCGGTGCCGGTCGCCCTGCTCCGTCGGGGAAGGATGTGCCCGGACGCCGACGATGCCTGACGGCGCGTGAAAGGGGGAGGACCGGACGCCATGACCCGCCACATCCTGGCCCTGGACCAGGGCACCACGTCCACCCGCGCCATCGTGTTCGACCGCGACGGCGCGGCCGTCGCCAGCGCGCGCCGGGACCTGACGCAATACTATCCGGCCGACGGCTGGGTCGAGCACGACGCCGGCGAGATCCGCGACCACGCCATCGCCGTCTGCCGCGAGGCGCTGGCGGGAGCCGGCCTTTCCGCCGCCGACGTGGCCGCCATTGGCATCACCAACCAGCGCGAGACCGCCGTGCTGTGGGACCGCGCCACCGGCGAGCCGGTGCACCGGGCCATCGTCTGGCAGGACCGCCGCACCGCTCCGATGTGCCGCGACCTGCGGGCCGCCGGTCACGAGGCCCTAATCCGGCGCAAGACCGGCCTGTTGCTGGACCCCTACTTCTCCGCCACCAAGGTGGCCTGGATGTTGGAGACCGCGCCGGACCTGCGCGCCCGCGCCGAGGTCGGGGACCTGTGCTTCGGCACGGTGGACTCGTGGCTGCTGTGGAGCCTGACCGGCGGCGCCGTGCATGCCACCGATGCCACCAACGCCGGGCGCACCCTGCTGTTCGACATCCGCACCCAGCGCTGGGACGGCGACCTGCTGGCGCTGTTCGACATTCCCCGGGCGCTGTTGCCGGAGGTCATGGACAACGCCGCCGATTTCGGCGTCACGCGGCCGGATCTGCTGGGCGGCGCCATCCCCATCACCGGCATGGCCGGGGACCAGCATGCGGCCGTCGTCGGTCAGGGCTGCTTCGCGCCGGGCATGATCAAGTCCACCTACGGCACCGGCGCCTTCGCCCTCATCACCATGGGCGACACCTTCGTGGAAAGCCGCAACCGGCTGTTGACAACGCTGGCGTATCGTCTCGACGGCCGCCCCACCTATGCCATGGAGGGCGCCATCTTTGTCGCCGGCGCCGCCGTGCAGTGGCTGCGCGACGGCCTGGGGATCATCGACACCGCCGCCGACAGCGAAGCCCTGGCAGCGTCCGTGCCTGACACCGGCGGCTGCTATCTGGTGCCGGCCTTCACCGGGCTGGGCGCGCCCTACTGGGATCCGGACGCGCGCGGTGCCTTGCTCGGCCTGACCCGCGACACCGGCCGCGCCCACATCGCCCGGGCCGCGCTGGAGGCCCAGGGGTATCAGACCCGCGATTTGATGGAAGCCATGACCGCCGACAGCGGCACGGCGCCGGTCTCGCTGCGGGTGGACGGGGGACTGGTGGCCAACGACTGGGCCTGCCAGTTCCTGGCCGACGTGCTGGACGTCACCGTGGAGCGTCCGGCGGTGATCGAGACCACGGCCCTGGGCGCGGCGTGGCTGGCGGGGCTGCGCGTTGGGCTGTACAAAAGCCTCGACGATCTGGCGGGCCGCTGGCGGCCGGATCGGGCCTTCACCCCCGCCATGGCGGCCACCGACCGGGAGCGGTTGTATGCCGGATGGACCGCCGCCGTCGGGCGGGTTATCACATCGGGTCGGTAGAAAGGGGGACATCAAACGATGCCGAGGATGGGAAAGCTGAGCGCCGAGGACAGGGCAGCGCTTGTCGATGCCATCAGAACCGCGCGCATCCTGCCCGCGACCGTTGACGAGATCGCCGAGGGCAACGAGGAGGGCCACCGGAAGATTCGCATCGCCCGCAACGATCTGTGGCGGATTCGGGTCGTCGATGGTCTGGAGATCGACGACTGAGCCGGAGTGGGACGGAACCGGGACAGAGGGACAGGTTGAAATGGCCAAGAACACTGCCGTTCAGGAAGAGTGGCTGGAAGGGCATCTTGCCCTTGTCAACACCGCGCGAAAACCGGAGCACCAGGACAAAAGAACAGGACACAGGGTCCGCCGATCCTCAAGAGCGGTCATTCTCAACGATTCCGCTGCCCATATGTGGGCGCTGCTGGACTACGGCCTGAACAGGTCCGAGATCAAGGCCATCTACAGGGAAGCGATTACGGGGTACAAGGCCAGATACATCAACCGGGGCGTTGACGAGGTCTACGATGCCCTGCTGCGCACCGGCATGATCACAGACACGCGCGAGGCCATTGTGCGGAGCCTGCGCGCGGTGTTGCTCCGCGTCGGAAGCTGGTACGTGCTGAGCGCGCTGGCCATTGGCTGGCTGATGATGCTGGTGGACACCGGTCCGACCCGGGACGCGCTGGCCGGGATCGCGGGCGCGGTGGCGCCGTGGCTGCCCGTGCCGTACGTCGATGTCGAGGCGCTGCTTCTGGGCTTCCTGACCGGCTTTTCGGGAGCCATCAGTGCCCTGCTCTGGATTCCGGCTTTTGCCGCCTGCACCGTGACGGTCGTGTTCCTCTGCCGGCTGGCGTTGCGCGACTTCGTCCGCCGGGCGCGGGTGAGGCGCATTCTGCTCATGGCGGCGGTGATCTTCTATCTGCCGTACCTGATCGTCACCTTCGACACCCTCACGAACACACCGCTGCTGGCCACGTTCGGCGACACCGCGCTGTTCTCGTGGTGGATGTCGCTCCACGAGGCGGTGTTCCTGCCCTGGCGATGACGGGGGCTAACTCAGCACCTCCAGCCCCTTTCGGTCCACCAGATCCAGCAGCTTGCGGGCCGTCGGCCCCGGCTTCCGGTCGCCGGCCTCCCAACCGGCGACGGCCGTTTTCGAGACATTGAGATAAGCCGCGAAGACCGGCTGGCTGACCCGGCAGCGCGACCGCAAGGCCTTCACCTGTTCGGGTGTAAAGGCCGGGGGCGCGGGCAGGCACAAGGCGTCGAACTCGCGCATGGTGACGTCGTTGAGGAGGCCGGCATCGTGCAGGCCCGTGGCCGTCTCATGGACCATGTCCAGGATCGGGCTCGTCTCGGTCTTACGTACGGTCATGGTCTGGTTGCTCTTCACGTTCGGCCACATCGACGAGCGCTCCCGACTGGATGGCCCGGATCGTCTGGGAGTCATCCAGTCGCAAGAGCTCGGCGGCCAACTTCGCCAGGGCGGACTTTTCTCTCTTGGATAAAGACGCCTGCCCCGACTTTGGAAAGACGTAGAGAAGAACGGCCCTCTCGCGCGCTCGGAACGCCAGGACAGCCCTGTAGCCGCCACGTTTGCCGCTGCCGGGGCGGGCTATCCGCTGCTTGACGAGCCCACCTCCCAGGTCCGCATGAACAAGGCCCTGGTTCAATTCGTCGACAGCCGCTCGGATGGAATCGCCTGAGAGGCCTTCTCTCCGCAGGAATCGGGCCGCCTCTCGGGTTGCGAAGATTCGCATGGGAATATCTTCTTAACGAATGTTGTTTCATTGAATCACTCCAGTTCACTATCATAAGATACACAATTGAAATAAAGCGACCGTAAGAGGCTCGGAAAACCAAACGTTGTAGACTAAACGTTGAAGATGCGTATAGCGACCATAGGCTGTATGACGATCAGCGCCTCCCTCGTTGTTCTGTTCAACTATGTTGCATAGAACCTTTCCAGTGTCAAGGTGCTGTGTCGACACACCAACAGCCTTTCCGGGCTCGTCAGTTTTCGTTCAGCGTCGCCGGCGCGTTCCTGCCCGAACCCACCCACCACATTGCCAGCCGCCCCCGTTCCGCGTTAAAGGACCGTGCCCGTCCCGCTCGGGGGGCGGGCGCCCCCGCCACTGCCGGAGCGCGCGCCGCATGGACACCCCGCCCCCGTTCCGTACGCTGACCGATCTCGGAGAGGACGATCCGTCGCCGGGCGCGCGCGGGCTCGACCATGTGCTGACGCTGATCGCGGCCCCCGGCTCCGCCGCCCTGACGGTCGAGCGGGTGGAGGCCGTGCGCACGGCCCTGGGCGGCCTGGGGGCGGAGACCGACCGGCCGCGCTGGCTGGCACCCGGGGAGGCGTGTGACATCGCCTTCGCCGGGCTGGCAATGGAACAGGCCGAAGGCAGTGCGCGCGCTGTCCTGGCGGACCTGCCGGTCGACCTGCTGGCCCAGCCCGTGGCCGACCGGAAAAAGGCGCTCCTGATCTCCGACATGGATTCCACCATCGTCACGTCGGAGACGCTGGACGATCTGGCGGAACACGCCGGCCTGCGCGACGCCATCGCCGCCATCACGCGGCGCGCCATGAACGGCGAGCTGGATTTCGCCGAGGCCCTGAGAGAGCGGGTCGGCATGCTCGCCGATCTGTCGGAGGAGGCCTTCGCCCGCACCTGGGCCGACACCCGCCTGACCACCGGCGCCCGCGCCCTCGTGGGCACCATGAAGGCCAACGGCGCCCGTTGCCTGCTGGTGTCGGGCGGGTTCCGGTATTTCACGTCCCGGGTGGCGGACCTCTGCGGCTTCGACGATCATGTTTCCAACGATGTGGTGATCGAGAACGGGCGCCTGACCGGCGCCGTGGTCGAGCCGGTGCGCGACCGTCAATCCAAGCTGGCCACGTTGATGGCGGAGGCCGGCCGGCTGCGCCTGCCCATGTCGCGGACGCTGGCGGTGGGCGACGGCGCCAACGATCTGCCGATGCTGCTGGCGGCCAGCCTGGGGGTGGCCTTTCACGCCCGCCCCGCCGTCGCCGCCGAGGCCCGCGCCGTCATCCGTCATGGCGACCTCACGGCGCTGCTGTTCGCCCAGGGCTACACCCGCGAAGAGTTCACGGAGAGCGCATGACCGCCGACCCCCTTATCGACCGTCTCATCGAGATCGTCGGCCCCGCCGCCGTGCTGACCGAGGCCGCCGACATGGCGCCCCACCTGGAGGAGCCGCGCGGGCTGTTCCACGGCAAGGCCCGCGCCGTGGTCAAACCGGCCAGCACCGACGAGGCCGCCGCCGTCGTCGCCGCCTGCCACGGCGCCGGGGTGCCGATGGTGCCCCAAGGCGGCAATACCGGGCTTGTCGGCGGCAATGTCCCGTTCGAGCACGGCCGCGAGGTGGTGATCTCCACCGCGCGGCTGAACCGCATCCGCGATCTGGACCCGGTCAACCTGACGGCCACCGTCGAGGCCGGGGTGATCCTCGCCGACCTGCAATCCGCCGCCGCCGACGCGGACTGCCTGTTCCCGGTCAGCCTCGCCGCCGAGGGCTCGTGCCAGATCGGCGGCGCCATCGCCGCCAACGCCGGCGGCACCGGCGTGCTGCGCTACGGCAACATGCGCGAGCAGGTGTTGGGGCTGGAGGTGGTGCTGCCCGACGGTCGCGTCTGGACCGGTCTGCGCCGCCTGGGTAAGGACAACGCCGGGTACGCCCTGCGTCACCTGTTCATCGGGGCCGAGGGCACGCTGGGTCTGGTGACGGCGGCCACGCTGAAGCTCTATCCAAAGCCGGTGGCCACGGCGACGGCCCTGTGCGGCCTGGACGCCCTGGACAAGGTCACCGCTCTGCTGCGTCACGCCCGGGCGTGGTCCGGCGACGCCGTGACGGCGTTCGAGTTCCTGCCCCGGTTCGGCGTTGGGATCACCTGCCGGCACATGCCCGGCTGCACCGATCCGCTTGAAGCGCCGTGGCCGTGGTACGTGCTGATCGAACTGTCGAGCCCGCGTCCGGACGCCGGTGGGGACGGGGGCGTGCGCGAGGACCTTGAGGGCCTGCTGGCCGAGGCTCTGGAAACGGACATGATCGGCGACGCCGTGCTGGCGGAAAGCCTGGATCAGCGCGACGCCCTGTGGCGGCTGCGCGAGAGCCTGCCGGAGGCCCAGGGCTTCGAGGGCGGCTCGATCAAGCACGACGTCTCGCTGCCGGTCTCCTCGATCCCGGCCTTCATCGCCCGCGCCGACGCGGCGGTGGCCGAGGCGATGCCGGGCATTCGGCCCTGTCCCTTCGGGCATGTCGGGGACGGCAACGTGCACTACAACCTCACTCAGCCCGAGGGCCTGGACAAGGCCGCCTATCTGGCGCGATGGGACGAGATCAACCGGATCGTCCATGACATCGTCACCGACATGGACGGGTCCGTCGCCGCCGAGCATGGCGTGGGGCGCCTCAAGGTGGGCGAACTGGAACGCCTCAAGGCCCCGGTGGAACTGGAGATGATGCGCACCATCAAGCACGCGCTCGATCCGGCGGGCCTGTTCAACCCCGGTAAGGTGGTGGTGTAGCGGGGGCGCGGGGGCGCGCCCCACACAGGGCTACGGCGTGTCGACGAGAACGATCTCGCTGTCCCTGATTGCCGTGAGGGCGATGGTGTCGACCGCCTCAACGGCGACGCCGTCGCGTTCGTTCGCGGCGACGCCGTTGACCTCGACCGCGCCGACAGCCGGGACGAGGTAGGCCTTGCGCGCCTCTCCCAGCGTCCATTCGGCCCGTTCGCCGGCGCGCAGCGTGATCCCGGCGACCCGGGCGTCGGTTCGAAGCATCAGGGCGTCCCCGTCGCCGTCCATGCCGCTGGCGAGGATTGCCCAGTCGCCGGCCCGCTCGCCCTTGGGAAAGGGTTTGGCGCCCCAGTGCGGGTCGCCGCCGCGTGCCGTCGGCTCGATCCAGATCTGAAACAGGCGCGTTTCCTCGTCTTCCCGGTTGTATTCCGAATGCCGGATGCCGCTGCCGGCACTCATCACTTGGACGTCCCCGGCTTCGGTGCGGCCTTCGTTGCCCAGACTGTCCGTGTGGGTGATGGCGCCCTGCCGGACGTAGGTGATGATCTCCATGTCCCGGTGCGGATGGGGCGCGAAGCCCGTTTGCGGGTCGATCTGATCGTCGTTCCAGACCCGCAGCCGGCCCCAGCCCATGCGCGCGGGATCCTGATAGCCGGCAAACGAAAAGTGATGACGGGCCTTGAGCCAGCCATGGTCGGCGTGCCCCAGGCTTTTGAACGGACGGATTTCGATCATGAAGAAACTCCGGTGAGAATGCGTTTCATTCCAGATAGGCATTCGAACCACGGCATGTCAGAGTCTTGGGTGTCGGAAATCGACCCACCGCGTTCTGCACAGACCGACGCCTCCGGGCCGTCCAGCCGGAATCTGGGCGCCACGGCAGAGACCCTGTCGTTCTTCATGGGGCTTGAATAGGCGCCCGGTCGGTCAGTTCGCCGTCGCCGTCACACCCTCCGGCTGACCCACGACGACGGTGGTCAGAGCCTCCGGGTCAAGCAGGCGCGCCGCCACTCGGCGGGCGTCGTCCAGGGTCACCGCCTCGATCAGGCTGTTGCGCTCGGTCAGGTAGGAGGGCGGCAGGTCCGCGTCCTGCATCGCCACCAGGATCCGCGCGATGGCGTCCGATGAGGAGAAGCGCAGCGGCCACGCGCCCGTCAGGTAGGTCTTGGCGTCGGCGAGTTCCTCGGTGGTCGGTCCTTGCTCGGCCATGCGGCGCCACTCGGCGGCGATTAGATCCAGGCTTTCGGCCACACGGGCGTTGCCGGTGGCCACACCGCCGATCCACAGCGCGGCATGGTTCAGGGGTATGAGGTAGCTGTAGACCGAATAGGCCAGACCCCGTTTGGCCCGAACCTCTTCCATCAGGCGGGAGGAGAACCCGCCGCCGCCCAGGATGTAGTTCACGACATAGGCGGCGTACCAGTCCGGGTCCGAACGGGCCAACCCACCATGCCCGTACACGGCGACGCTCTGCGGAATGGCGCGGTCGATCACCACGGTGTGCCCGTCGGTCCGGGGCGTGGCGTCCGCAACGGCGGGCAGATCAGAGGTTTCCGGCAGCGCCCCGAACACCGTGTCCACCAGCGCCGACAGCCGCTCCGGTGTGATGTCGCCGGCCACGCCGATCATCAGGCGGTCGCGGACGAGGTGACGGCGCGCGAACGCCTGAAGGTCGGCGCGCGTCAGGGCGGCGATGCTTTCCGGCGTGCCGTCGACGGGCCGTCCGTAGGGGTGGTCCGGAAACACGGACGCATACCATTCATCCCGAGCGATGTGGTCGGGGTCCGTTTCATGGTAGCGCAGTCCGGCCAGCACCTGTTCCCGGATGCGCTCCACGGCCTCGGACTCGAAGCGCGGCTCGGTCAAGGCCAAGCGGAGCAGCGTCGCCGCCTCGTCCAGGGTCTCGGTCAATGTGCTCAGGGTGCCCTTGAACGTGTCGCGGTCGGCATCGAAACGAAGATTGATGGCCAGATCGGCCAGCCGTTGCTGGAACGCCTGGGAATCGAGGTCGCCCGCGCCCTCGTCGAACAGGCCGGAGGCCAGGTGCGCCAGCCCGGCCTTGCCCTCCGGGTCCAAGGCCGCGCCGCCGTCAAACGCGAACTCGACGGTCACCAGCGGGTTGGTGTGATCCTCGACCAGCCACGCCTCAACCCCCGACTCGGGGCCCTGAACACGGGTGACCTCAATGGCGTGGGCCGGCAGCGCGGCCACGATCATCAGTCCCGCCCCGATTAGGACCAGGGCGGCGCAACGACGGAACGACATCACCATGCGGGCTCTCTTCATCAACTGGAGGACTCGGGCAACAGGACGGCGGTGGCACTGCCGGCCGACCCGTCGAACACGGCGCGGGCGGCTGCCATGACATCGTCCGGGGTGACCGCCGCGATGTCCTCGGGCCAACGCTCGATCTCTTCCAGGGTGGCGCCCGTCGCCAGCGCGGCGCCGACGATGCGCGCGGTCATGAAAATGCTGTCGCGGGCGAACACCACCGACGCCCGCAGGCGCCGCTTGGCGCCCTCGACCTCCTCGTCCGTCACCCCTTCTTCGAGCAGGCGGGCGATTTCCGCCTCGACGGCCGTTTCGATCTCGGCCGGGGCACGGCCGGGGGCCGGCGTCACGGAAAACGCGAAGGTCCCGAAATCCACGGCTCGGCCGTTGTAACCGGCGCCGGCCGACACGGCCACCTTGTCCTCGACCACCATCCGTTCGTACAGCCGGCTGACCGGCCCGCCGCCCAACACCTCCGCCAGCACTTGAAGCGCCGGATACAGCTCGCTGGCGCCGGCATTGCGGCTGGGCGCGACGATGCGGCGCCACCATGTCGGCTGGGCCACCTGGGGATGGCGCATGGTCACGGTCACATCGGCCGGCGGCGGCAGGTCGCGGAGGCGGTCGCGCGTCGGTGTTTCGGGGGCCGGCCGAACCTGCCCATAGGTCCGCTCGGCGAGGGGGCGCAGCTCATCGGCGGTGACGTCGCCGACAACCACCACAACAGCGTTGTTGGGCGCATAGAAGCGGGCGTAGAAGTCGAGCGCGTCCTGCCGCGTCAACGCCTCCAACTCGTGCGCCCAGCCGATGATCGGGTTCTTGTAGGGATGGACGACCCACAGGGCCTGATCCAGGCGCTCGTTCATCAGCGCGGTCGGCTCGTTCTCGGTGCGGCTGAGGCGTTCCTCAATGACCACATCGCGTTCCGTGAGAACGTCTTCCTCGGCCAGCCGCAGGTTGGCCATGCGGTCGGCCTCCATCTCCATGACCAGTTCGAGCCGGTCGCGGGCGATGGTCTGGTAGTAGGCCGTGTAGTCGCTGCTGGTGAAGGCGTTGTCGCGGCCGCCGTTGCGGGCGATGATCTTGGAGAACTCGCCCGGCGGGACGGTCTCCGTGCCTTGGAACATCAGGTGTTCCAGAAGATGGGCGATGCCGGACTTTCCCGGAGGCTCGTCGGCCGCCCCCACCTTGTACCAGACCATGTGGGCGACGACGGGCACCCGGTGATTCTCCACCACCACCACCTGAAGACCGTTGTCCAGCGTGAAGCTGTCGGCGTCGAAGCTCTGCGCGCGGGTGGGCGATGGCAGCGCCAGAAGGGTCAGGGCCATCAACGCCGCGGCGGCCAGCCACAGGCGGGCGCGGTCCTCGGCCGAGTGGGACGCGGCAACCGCGTGCGGGCGGGTCCGGGTGCGCGACAAGGAATGAAGACCTGGCATCGAACGACCTTTTCGGCAAACCCACGGGATTGATGCTGGTTATATGGGATGGGCGGGCGACCGGCTCAACGCCCGACGGGACCTGTCCCGAATGACCCGCGCCGGCTGGCGGGCCCGTTGGTTGGCTTTCCGCCTCAGTCCGACGCGCCGCGACCGGGGACATCCAGATCTCGGCGTGGAATGACATCGGGCCGAATCGGGGCGAGGCTCCCGAAGTCTTCCCGGTCGGAGACGGCCGGTTCCCGGATCCCGTCCCCGTCCGCGTCTTCCCAGATCAGGTCCTGGGTGAAATGCAGGGACTCGTTGAACACCTCGCTGATCCCCTCCGGTCCCAGATCCAGGATCACATGCCGGGTGGTGCTGCGCGAGGTCAGATCCGTGATGTGGGCCGTTTCGTGCCCGTTGCCCGTCAGGTCCGAAAGGGGATAACAGCGCGGCCCGTCGGCGGGCTGTCCCTCCGGCGCGGGCGGCAGCGGCCCTTTCAGGGGCCAGCGGAAGGCCACACGGCCATCGCGCAGAACCAGGGCAAATCCCCCGTAACTGGGGGCGGGGATGACGCAATGCGCATATCCGTCCGCCGTTTCATGGGCCTTGATGGCCTGCGGGCTCAACCCGAACGGGCCGTCGTCTGCCGACGAGGGTTGGTCCAGGAACGACGGCACGGCGTCCAGATCGTTCAGAGCCGGCCCCCGTCCGCCCATCTGCACCAGTTCGAACACCCCGCGCGGGGTGGCTTCCAGGGCCACGCTGGCGGTCGTGCTCCGGGACGTCCGCATCGTGAACACGATGTCCGGGTGCCCGTTTCCGGTCACGTCGCGCCAGCCGTCGGCGCCGACGAAATCACCATGCACGGGGAGGCGGTAGGCCACGGTTCCATCGCGGGTGACGACGACGGCGCCCTCCCGGTCCGGGTCCGGCGCGTGCAGCGCGTAGGTGTGATCGCCCACGGTCGTGGTCCATGGACCCGACTTCGGATCGGTCGTGTCGGCGTGGGCGTGGGCGCCGAGCATCATCGCGCCAGCGAGGACGACAAGGCCGGCGACACGGGACGGGACTGTGGATGGGGTGGGGCGGTACGGTCTCATGTCTCTCTCTTCGCAATGGCCTGCCATGATCGTTGCGGCCGCCGGAGTCGGCCTGCCCCTCCCTCATGCCCACCCCTTTCCGGCGGCATCATGGCGGTGTGCTGTTCAGGTTTGGACAGACAGGCCGGCGAGGCGTGTCATACGAAATCCGTTTGATCCGTTTCGGTTCGATGAGCGTTGTCCGTCTCCTCCGCCCGCCGGCTATCATATTCACACTTCTTCCCGCCGAAGCGGCGGCTCTTCGTTCGCGCGAAAATGTGACTCGTCATTGCGAACCCTCGTCGCAAGGCGAGGGTGAAGCAATCGAGGGCACAAAACGCAAGTATCCGCCCTGGATTGCTTCGTCGCTGCGCTCCTCGCAATGACGAACAAAAGTAGAGTTGTGTGAATCAGATAGCCTCCGCCGGGGGGACGTTGGGAGGGGGGCGAGTTGGTCTTCGGGCGGGTGGTGCTCGCCGCGTCAACCCCACGGGCTTTTTTTCAACCCCACCCCAGCCCTCCCCTATCCAGGGGAGGGAGTCCGGGCGGACGCCGACCGCCAGAAGTGCACATGATGTCGGCGGATGCGAATGGATGATCCGAATTTCGCGTCAGGCGCCGTTCGCAGGGACCGTCGGCTCGGTAAGCCCGCCCGCCCGGGCCTCAATGGCGTCCCACAGCGGCGCCTCCAGGCGCGGGCCGCCCAGGCGCGCAATCTCCTGCAGGCCGGTCGGCGAGGTCACGTTGATCTCGGTCAGATACTCTCCGATCACGTCGATGCCGACGAAGATCAGCCCGCGCGCCCGCAACTCCGGGCCGATGGCGGCGCAGATCTCGCGGTCGCGCGGCGTCAGGTCGGTGGCCACCGGTTTGCCGCCGACGTGCATGTTGGAGCGCGCCTCGCCCGCCGCCGGAATACGGTTAATGGCGCCCATGGCCTCGCCGTCCACCAGGATGACGCGCTTGTCGCCCTCCCGGATTTCGGGCAGATAGCGCTGCACCATCAACGGTTCGCGGGAGATGGAGCCGAACATCTCCAGGAGGGCGCCCAGGTTCTCGTCGTCGGGCTTGAGGTGGAACACACCGGCGCCGCCGTTGCCGAACAGCGGTTTGACGATGATGTCCTTGTGTTCGGCGCGGAAGGCCTTGATCTCGGCGGTGTCGGCGCTGATGAGCGTGGGCGGCATCAGCTCCGGCCAGCGGCAGACGAACAGCTTTTCGGGCGCGCCCCTCACCTCGGCCGGATCGTTGACCACCAGGGTGCGGGGGTGGATGTGCTCCAGGATGTGCGTGGCCGTGATGTAGGCCATGTCGAACGGCGGGTCCTGGCGCATCAACACGACATCCACCGTGGACAGATCGAGCATCTCCGGCGGACCGAGCGTGAAATGGCCGCCGACGTGACGGCGCACGGTCAGCGGTCGGGCGCGGGCGATCACGCGGCCGTCGCGGAAGGACAGATCACGCGGCAGGTAGTGCCACAGCCGGTGGCCGCGCGCCTGGGCCTCCAGCGCCAGCACGAAGGTGCTGTCGCCGTTGATGTCGATGGTCTCGATGGGGTCCATCTGGATGGCGACGGACAGGGACATGGGGCTGGATCTCCGCAACAAAAGGGCGCCGGATGGTATCGCCGCCGGCGCGGCCTGTCATGCGGAACCCTCGGGCTCCGCTCGTGCCTTCTGACATCGGGCGGGAGTTGTACTCCCGCCCGGAACCGGTTCCAGAATAACCTGAGGGAAAACGGGGAACCCCATTTCCATGATCGTCCTTGCGCAAAACTAACCCAGAGGGTTACGCTGGGGTATGGAAAGCGGCCCGCTGGTGACCATCGTCGAGACGCGCGCCTTCATCTCCCGTGCGGTGGACCTGATGGATGAGGAAGATCGCGACGCCCTAAAAGCGATGCTGGCGGCAGACCCCGAATGCGGCGCGGTGATGCGCGGAACCGGCGGGGTTCGTCAGGTGCGGGTGGCCCTGAAAGGGTGCGGCAAGAGCGGCGGGGCGCGGGTGGTCTACTCTTACCGGAACGAGGCTATGCCGCTGTTCCTGTTGACCGTCTTCGCCAAGAACGAGAAGGACAACCTGTCTCGTGCCGAGCGAAACGACTTGGCGGCGCTGGTTCAGGTGCTCGTTGACACGTATGGGAAACGACCATGACCAAGGCTTTCGAGGCGATCCGCGACGGGTTGGAAGACGCCATTGCCTACGGCCAGGGCGACGCAGCCCGCGCACGCGAGACGGTGGTTGGGGCCGAGCGGGCGGACGTGGCCGCGATTCGCGCGCGCCTGGGCATGAGCCAGCCCGCCTTTGCCGGGGCCTTGTCCGTGTCGCTGTCCACGGTTCGCAAGTGGGAACAGGGGCAGCGTGTCCCGAGCGGCGCGGCGCGGGTGCTGTTGCGCGTCATGGAGCGGGAACCGGACGCGGTGCGCCGCGCCCTGGGGCGGTAGCATCCGCAATCCGGATGTAACCGCCATTCAGCAAGCAGGGCCGGCCCGGTTGTCGGTGAACGGGCGTCTGGGGTGACGATGCTACGGTATCCTTTGCTTGGCTTTGTTTGGCTTGGCTGGAAAGGGCTGCGCCATGATGGACCTGATCGTGACGGATCCCGAGATCATGAGTGGAACCCCCTGTTTCCGGGGCACGCGGGTTCCGGTTTCGGTGCTGTTCGACAATCTGGCGGACGGCATGACCATTGACGAGATCATCCAGGAGTGGCCCTCGCTCAACAAGGACGATGTCATTGCCGTCCTTGGATGGACTTCGGACGAGATTTCGCGGATCGCGGCGGCGTAGGTGCGGATTCTTCTCGACGAGTGCATGCCGATCGCGGCTCGCCGGTTTTTCGGATCCGAGCATGAGGCGGTCACGGTTGAGTACATGGGCTGGAAAGGGAAAAGGAACGGTGCGTTGCTTGCCGCCGCCGAGGCCGCTGGTTTCGACGTGTTGGTGACCTCCGATGCGAACATGTACCGGGACCACGACCTGACGGGGCGCAACATTGGCGTTGCCGTGCTGCCAAGTAACAAGTTGAAAACGTTGAAAGAGCACGCCGGACGGGTGGCGGAATTGGTTCTCGCGGCGAATCGGGGGCAATACCTGATCCGCGACCTTGCGTGGCTGGCGGCTGATGACAAACGAAAAGGTACCGACGGATCGCCGCCGTAACCCTGGTCCAAACGAGCCGCCCCCGCCACAGGCCGTCACGTCACGACATTGGCGCTGGCCTTTTCCTCCCACCCCCCGCGCTCGGTCTGTTGCCAGTAGTACAGGGTGTGGCCGGCGTCGCGGGCGGTTTTCCACCGTTCCCGCGCGGCCGCGACGGCGGTCTCGTCGTGGCCGTCGAACAGATCCAGCACCCGGTCCCATTGGGCGGGATCGGCCACCGTCATGCCCTCGGTCAGCACCGCCAGCGTCGCCCCGTTGGGTCGTTCCTCCTGGTCACTCAGCCAGATCGGCTGGTGCTCCGGATAGCCGTCGTCACGGCAGCCGTGCGGCAGCCAGCTGTTGGCGTCGAAGGTCCACAGCAGGCTGTTGAGCGCCCGCACCCGGTCCATGGAGGCGGCCAGCACCACAACCCGCGCGCCCGACTGATGGGCACGGGTCAGCAGGCGCGGCAACGCCCGCTCCAGCGGCCAGCGCCACAGGTGATAGAAGTCGAGTCGGGCCATGGTGCGTCCGGGTCCTGCGGGGAGAAAGCGGGCTCCGCCCCCCCCTCTATACCCGATCCAGGTCGAGAGCCAACGGATAGAAGCGCAAACCCCGGTCGTCGCGCAGGCCGTCCCGCAACGGGCGGAAGCCGAGATGGGTGTAGAAGCCCCGCGCGTAGGGCATCGCCCGCACCCGCACCGTCCGCAGATCGGGCGCCTCGGCGCGCAGCCGCCGCAGCGCCATGCTGAACAGAAGCCGGCCCAGGCCGCGCCCCTGCTGATCGCCGCGGACATACAAGAGCGTCAGATAGCCGTCCCGGTGCATCTCGCAGACCCCCAGGATGGCGCCGCGCCGTTCGGCCAGCAGCATCAGGCTGCCGGCCCTCAGGCGACCGCGCAGCGCTGGCACTCTGACGAAGTCCCGGAACACCCGGTGTCCCTCGACCGTATTGTCGGTGGCATTGAAGGCGTCGTACTGGGTGATCAGGAAATCACGGATGGGGCCGGCGTCGGCCTCCACCGCCGGGCGGGGATGCACGCCCTCGCGGGCGGCCAGCCAGAGCGTGCCTGGATCGCTGAGACGATCAAGAACCGGTTTTCCGGTATGTTCGCGCGGGGCGGAGGACGAACGCGGTGACGCGGCCAGGCTCATGACCCGATGATGCCCCTGTGCTGGGGTGGCGCATGCCCGGCAGCCGGCGCTTGTCCGCCGCGTGCCGCGCGGTTAGGAAGGCAGGGGTCGGCCGCAGCCCGAAACCCGATCCCGGCGTTCATCATTGCTGGAGCAGTGGTTTAAAAACATTTGAGACCATGCTGATTTGACAGCAGTACGATACGCTTGATGGAAGACCGCTCTTGTCCCGACCACCCGCGTTTGGCCCCGCGTTCCGCCGTTCGTCCCTGCTGTGGCGCCTCCTTGCCTGGGCGCGCGAGCGGCCGTTGGTGGCGGCCTGCCTGTGGGTGACGCTGATCAGCGCCGTCGCCATGGTGGCGATCGACCGGCCGCTGGCCCTGATGCTGAAGGCGCAGGTTCAGGGCGAGTGGAAGGGGTTCTGGTCCGTGGTCACCGACCTCGGCACCGGGCTGCACTGGTACCTGTTGGGTTTTGCCGCCTGGGGGTGGAGTCGGGCCCGCATGGTCAGTGCCCTGAGCGGGCGCGTCTGGGCGCGCTGGCGCGACATCGGCCGCGCCTGGACCGCGTTCCTCATCGCTCTGGCGGGCACCGGCCTGGTGGTGACGGTGCTGAAGCATTCAATCGGCCGGCTGCGTCCGGTGTGGCTGTTCCGCGAGGACCGCACCGGGTTTGATCCGCTGGCCTTCGACGCGGCGGCGGCCAGTTTTCCGTCCGGGCATTCCCAGACCATCTGGGTTGCCATGACGATGCTGATGGTCATGTTCCCGCGCCACTGGCCGGCGTTCGTTACCCTCGGCGTTCTGGTGGCGTCGAGTCGCCTGTTCGTGACCGTCCACTTTCTGTCGGACGTCCTGATGGGCAGCCTGATCGGGATCATCGGCGCGGTTCTGGTCGCCCGCTGGGCGCGGGCGCGGGGCTGGCCGGTGCGCATCGGCAAGCCGGTGTAACGCCCATCTTGGAGCCGGTCTCTCAGGGCAATGCGAGGGCTGCACGGGGAGAGCGCCGCACGGATCGGGTTTGTCTCGGCCGTTCCTCATCCGATTCGGCCGAACAGCCGTGGCGGTCGCCTGCCGGAGCTCCGTTCTAACCGTCTGCCTCCCGCGCGGTGATGGAGGCTTGGCGCGGTGGCGCGTAGAATCGAAATGTGCTCCGGCCGTCGGACTTGGCCGAATACATGGCCGCGTCGGCCCGCTTGAGCAGGGTTTCCACGTCCTGGGCATCGTCGGGATAAAAGGCGATGCCCAGCGAGGCGCCAACCCTGACCGTATGTCCCTTCAGGGTCATCGGCTGTGAGATCAGGTCAATGAGGGTCGTGGAAAGGCGGGGGTATTGGTCTTGGGGATCCTGCCCCTCCATCAGGATGACGAATTCGTCGCCCCCCATGCGGATGGCTGTATCGGAGGCCCGCAGTTGACCGCGGATCCGCTCGGCGACTTCCTGCAGCAGCAGGTCGCCAACATCATGGCCGTACGTGTCGTTGACCTCTTTGAAGTGATCGAGGTCAATGAAGATCAGGGCGAGGCGCTCGTCTTCCCGGCGCGCCCGGGCGATGGCGTGTTGAAGCCGGTCCATGAGGATCAGACGGTTAGGCAGGTCCGTCAGGGCATCGTGGAACGCCAGATGCCTGATCTGTTCATCCTCGATGTGGCTGGCGGTGATATCACGGCAGACGGCCACGTAGCGGACGTGCTTGCTGGCCCGATCCGAGGCGCGATTGATGGTCAGCCATTGCAGGTAGGCTTCGCCGTTCTTGCGCCGGTTCCAGATTTTTCCCTGCCACCTGCCCTGTTCGCGCAGCGCGTCCCAGATTTCGCGGTAAAAGTCGTCGTCATGCCGGTTCGAGCGAAGAATGGCTGGTGTTTTTCCGATCACCTCGTCCTGACTGAAGCCGGTGATCTGGGTGAAGGCCGGATTGACGGTGAGAATGCGGGCATTCGCGTCGGTGACCATGATGCCTTCCGCCGAGTGCTCATAGACGGTGGTGGCCAGCCGCAGATCATCTTCGGCGCCCAGAAAGCGCCGGTAGAACCGGTGCATGGCCTCGATCGACGTACAGACAAGCAGGGCATCGACCAGGAACACCGCGTTGGAGATCATCATCTCGTTTTCAAGTTCGAACTTCCAGCTCATGTAAGGGGGCCAGAACAGGTAGCTGGCCATGACCGTGCCGAGAACCGCGGCGAACATCCCGGTCCAGAAACCGCCCACCACGGCGGCGATCGCGACCGAAGGGAAGAAGGTGATGTACTGAATGCCGCCGTCGAGCGGGGCGATCGCGAGGCGCACCAAAAGGGCGACCCCCATAAGCCCCGCGACAAAAACGTAATTCAAGAATACAACTTTTCCTGTCGCCGCCCGCGATTGAAGGCGACGTAAAATGGTATCCGTAAGAAACTGCGTATTGAACGTTCTGTTTGGCATCGAACCGTCGCGGGACACAGTATTCGAGCGACTCGATGATCACGGCCGGCAGCCTTCCGTCGGTGACCACGCTTTCGCCCCTCCTCCGACCGAAGTCAGGCGATCCCAATTCACGGAACCGTGAACCGACACTCCCCCCCCTTAACGTTTCCCTCCGTCCATCTCTAAAGATAGGCCAAGATGCCGCGTTCGGAAACCACCACAACCGGTGTTTCTGTTCGCTGGCCACGGCTTGATGCCGGTCGAGACGACAGCGGCGGGATCGCGCGGTGCGAGTTGGCGAGGCGATCCCGACACTACCGCGAAGCCAAGCGGTCGATCCGTCAGCCTCCGGACCCCGCCGCCGCCAGCGCTTCTACCCGCTTGCGCAGGTCGCTCACCAACGGCGCGTGGGTCCAGTCGATCATGCCGACATGCTGGCCGATCAGACGTCCGGTTCCGTCGAGGATAAAGCTTGTCGGTAGTCCGCCCACCTGCATGGCTTCGGACAGTGCCTTGTCGGAGTCATGGTACAGGGGCAGGTTCAGCCAGCCCTGGTCGTCGGCGAACTCCTTGACGTCCCGCATGGTCATCCGATCCGTCGACACCGCGACGACGGCGAAATGCGGCCCGCCCAGGCTGGCCTGCAACTGGTCCAGCCCCGGCATTTCCCGCACGCACGGCGGGCACCATGTGGCCCAGAAGTTCAGGACGACGACCTTGCCGCGAAAGTCCTCCAGGGACACCGTCCGGCCCTGTTCGTCCTTGAAGGGCGCGCCCCGGACCGCGGCATTGTGCGGGGTCCGTTCCATGGTCGTCAGCAGAGTGACGGCGCCGCGCCCGCCGACCACGTAATCGCTGGTGACGTTGGGAATGATCAGACCGGCGCTTGCAACGGTGAAGCCGATGATGATGATGGCCAGAACGAGAAGCGACCGTGTCTGCTTTCTGGGTGGGGTCTGGCTTCCGGATGGGCGTTTGGTGACTTTCAAGGTGGGTGGTCCCGGATGGACGTGAACGATTGCGACGACGAACAGGCGCGGACGGGCGCCCGCAGCAGCATGTGGGGCGGGCGTTTCGCCGACGGCCCGGCGGCGGTGATGGAGCGCATCAACGCCTCCATCGACTTCGACAAACGGCTGTTCCGTCAGGACATCGCCGGGTCGAAGGCGCATTGCCGCATGCTGATGGAAACCGGCATCATTCCGCGCGATGACGGCGCGGCCATATTGGCCGGGCTCGATCAGGTTCTGCAAGAGATCGTTGAGGGACGCTTCGCCTTTAGTACGGCGTTGGAAGACATCCACATGAACGTGGAGTCCCGCCTGCGCGAGATCATCGGCCCCGCCGCCGGCCGGCTGCACACGGCACGCTCGCGCAACGATCAGGTGGCCACGGATTTCAAGCTGTGGACGCGCGACGCCATCGACGGGCTGGACGCACGCCTGACCGCGCTTCAGGCGGCCCTGCTTGATCAGGCGGAGGCCCATGCCGACGCGGTCATGCCCGGGTTCACGCACCTGCAGGCGGCGCAGCCGGTGACCTTCGGCCATCACATGCTGGCCTATGTCGAGATGTTCGGCCGCGACCGGGGCCGCCTGCGTGATGCCCGCGCGCGGCTGAACGAATGCCCGCTGGGCGCCGCCGCGCTGGCCGGCACCGGCTTTCCGATCGACCGGGCAATGACGGCCGATCTGCTGGGCTTCGACCGGCCAGCGGCCAACAGCTTGGATGCCGTCTCCGACCGCGATTTCGCCGTCGAGGTGCTGGCCGCCGCCAGCCTGTGCGCTGTCCACCTGTCTCGGCTGGCTGAGGAACTGGTGATCTGGACCAGTGCCCAGTTCCGCTTCGTCGCGCTGTCCGACCGTTTCACCACCGGCAGTTCCATCATGCCGCAGAAGCGCAATCCGGACGCCGCCGAGTTGATTCGCGCCAAGACCGGGCGCGTCATCGGCCACCTGAACGGCCTGCTGATCGTCATGAAGGGGCTGCCGCTGGCCTATTCCAAGGACATGCAGGAGGACAAGGAGCCCGTCTTCGAGACGGTCGAGACCCTGGACCTGTGCCTCTCCGCCATGGCCGGCATGGTCGCGGATCTGACCGTCAACCGGGATCGGCTGGCGGCGGCGGCCGGCGCCGGGTTCTCCACCGCCACCGACATCGCCGACTGGCTGGTGCGGGAACTCGGCGTGCCGTTCCGCGACGCGCATCATGTGACCGGCGCTATCGTCAAGCTCGCCGAGGACAAGGGCGTCGGGCTGGAGGACCTCTCCTTGGCCGACCTCCAGTCGGTCGAGCCGCGCATCACCGGCGGCCTTCGTCTCGACTCGGCCGGGTCCGCGGCGGCGCGGACCAGTCTGGGCGGCACCGCGCCCGACCGCGTCCGCGAAGCCTGTACCGCCGCCCGCCAACGATTCCTGAACCCGGAGGACCGCACATGACCCTCTCCCGTGTTGTCCTGCTGGGGATCCTCGCGACGACCGGCCTGGCCGTCGGACTGTCGGGCTGCGGTCGAAAGGCCGCGAATCTGGCGCCCGAGGACAGCACGTATCCGCGCGTCTATCCGGCGCCGGCCGATCCCGAGAACGCGCCGCGTGCGCCCACCCTGTCGGACGAGACGGCGGACGACGAATTTCTCTGACGCACCCCCCGCGAGCACAAGGCCCAGACTCCATGCATCATTTCAGTTACAGGGACGGCCTGCTGCATGCCGAGGACGTGCCCCTGACCCGGATCGCCGAACAGGTCGGCACGCCTTGCTACGTCTATTCCACCGCCACGCTGACCCGGCATGTCCGGGCCTTCGCCGATGCCTTTTCCGGGCTCGATGCCATGATCTGCTTCGCGATGAAGGCCAACGGCAACCGCGCCGTGCTGCGTCTGCTGACCGGGCTCGGGGCCGGGGTGGACGTGGTCTCCGGCGGAGAGATGGCGCTGGCCCTGGCGGCCGGGGCGCGGGCCGACAGGATCGTCTTTTCCGGGGTCGGCAAGACGGCGGCGGAGATGACGGCGGCCCTGGAAGCCGGGGTGCATCAAATCAACGTGGAAAGCGAACCCGAGTTGGAGGCGCTGGATGCCGTGGCGCGCGGCCTGGGCACGCGGGCGCCGGTGGCTATCCGCGTCAATCCGGACGTGGACGCCGCCACCCACCACAAGATCACCACGGGCAAGGCGGAGAACAAGTTCGGCATCGAATGGACCAGCGCCCGCCGGGTGTTCCGCCGCGCCATGACCCTGGAGGGCATTGCCCTGAAGGGCATCGCGCTGCACATCGGCTCGCAGATCCTGGATCTGGCGCCGTTCGAGGCGGCCTTCCTGAAGGTTCGTGATCTGGTCGCCCTGCTGCGCGCCGACGGCGTGACGGTCGAGCGGCTCGACCTGGGCGGCGGCCTCGGCGTGCCCTACCGCCACGGCGACAACGCGCCGCCGCCGCCGGCCGCGTACGCCGATGTCGTGCGCCGGACGGTCGGTGACCTGGGCTGCGCCCTGACCATCGAGCCCGGCCGGGCCATCGCGGGCAATGCGGGCGTGCTGCTGTCCCGGGTGATCTATCGGAAGGAGGGCGTCACGAAGGCCTTCGCCATCGTGGACGCGGCCATGAACGACCTGATGCGCCCGGCCCTGTACGACGCCGAGCACGAGATCTGGCCGGTGCGGGAGGCACCGCGCGACGCCGAACGGGCGCTGATCGACGTGGTCGGCCCGGTGTGCGAGTCCACCGATACCTTCGCCCGCGATGTCTCACTGCCGCCGCTGGTGACGGAGGACCTTATCGCGTTCATGACCGCCGGGGCGTATGGCGCCGTCATGGCCAACCAATACAACGGCCGGCCGCTGGTGCCGGAAGTGTTGGTGGACGGCGACCGGTTCCATGTCGTGCGGCGCCGGCCGACGATGGAGGAGATGGGCTCCCTGGAAGACACGCCGCCGTGGCTTGAGTGAAGCCGTCAGGCGTCGGTTGGAGTGAGCCGTGCGACCCCCAACGTCGGCCGGATCCGGTGGGGTTCGGCGCGTCGCATTTAACCCCAGCCTACGGGAAGGCAGCCGACGCACGCGAACCAATCAAGCGGTTATCGACTCACCCGGCTCTTGGTCGCTGGCCTATCCTCTGCGTTCGGGAACATCGCACTCGGTGCAGGGCAATCGGGTGAAAGGGGGGGCGCAAAGACGCGGGGGGATCGAGTGCCTTGGGGTGGAACGCCCCAACTCTTTTTTGGGTAGGGTGGATTCGCCCCGCGCCGCGGGGCAATCCGCCGCTTGGCTGTGATGCGGCGGGTTGCGCCTTTGGCGCGAACCCGCCCTACGAAGTTTCGCATTTCGTCAACCGTGCATTCACGCGATTGCCCTGGCACTCGGTAGTTGCGCTCATCCCCTCCAGGGGGATAGGATAGAGCGGTTCAAACAGGCTGGGAGCATTTGAATGCCGTCCGCCGATACGGAAATCCTGACCGACCCGACTGCCTCCGACGCGGTCCACGCCACCCACGGCGACATCGTCAAGCGCCTGCGCCGGGCGGAGGGCCATTTGCGCAAGATCAGTTCCATGATCGAGGAGCAACGCCCCTGCGTCGATGTGGCCCAGCAACTCGCGGCCGTGGAAGCGGCGGTGCGGCAGGCCAAGCAGGTCTTCATCCGCGACCACATCGACCACTGCCTTGACGGGGTGGTTCGCGAGGGGCCTGAGGCCAAGGCGGTGCTGGCTGAGTTCAAGGAGATTTCCCGGTACCTGTGACCCGGCGCGCGGAAAGGACGACCCCCATGGATCTGACCACGGCCATATCAGAGGGCAGCGGCCAGCCCGTGCTGCTGGCGGTCACCGCGCTGGCGCTGGGCGCCCTGCACGGGTTGGAACCCGGGCATTCGAAAACCATGATGGCCGCGTTCATCGTCGCCGTGCGCGGCACCGTGGCGCAGGCCGTGATGCTGGGGCTGTCTGCCGCCGCCTCCCACACCCTGATCGTCTGGATTCTGGCGGTGCTGGCCTTGCACTTCGGCGAACAGATCATCGGTGAGGGGCTGGAGCCCTGGTTCATGATGGCGTCCGGCGGGATCATCCTGGTGATCGCCGCCTGGATGTGGACGCAGACGCGCCGGGCCGGGACCGACCCGCGGCCCGAGTCGCACCATCACGATCACGATCACGATCACGTTCATCATCATCACCATGACGACCATCATCACCATCATCATGCGCATCCCCTCCCCGGGGAAGGGTTTGGGGATGCTCACGCCCGCGCCCACGCGCGCGAGATCGAGGCCCGTTTTGGTGGCGCGGCGGCGGACGGCGGGGCTACCATGGCCCAGGTCGTGCTGTTCGGCCTGACCGGCGGGTTGATCCCGTGTTCGGCGGCGATCACGGTCCTGATCCTGTGTCTGCACCTGGACCGCTTCTGGCTGGGCGTGGGACTGGTCGGGGCCTTCAGCATCGGCCTCGCCGTCACCCTTGTCATCGCCGGAGTGGTGGCGGCGGTGGGGCTGCGCGCGGTCGTCCGTCGGACCCATCGGTTCGACCGCTGGCTGGCGCGGGCGCCTTACCTCTCCGCCGCGATCATCGCCGTGATCGGGGTCGGCATGATCGCCTTCGGCTGGAGCCACCTGTCGGCGGGCCACGGCGCCTGACCTGCGGGACGGCGCCGGTCGACCGGGCAATCGGGGCCGTCACGCCGTCACCGACCGTCGTTCCGCGTCGGCGGAGGTGGGCAGGGCCAGGGCGACAGCGGCGGCGATGACCAGGAAGGCGGCCGAGACCCACAGGCAGGCCGTCAGCCCGGCGAGCTGATAGACCAGTCCGGACAGGATCGTGCCGCCCAACCGGCCGACCGCGTTGGCCATGTAGTAGAAGCCGACGTTCAGCGCGACCTTGTCGGCATCCGAATAGGCCACGATCAGATAGGAATGCAGCGCGCTGTTGATGGCGAACAGCGGCGCGAACACGGCCAGTCCGCCGATCAGCGCCCAGCGGTCGTCGATCCAGCCGCCCAGCAGGCCGGGCGTCAGCGCCGCCGCGATCAGCGCCGGCACGACCGCCAGCACAAACCCCCACAGCCGCGTGGCCTTCGCCGCCGTCGCGGCATCGGTGGTGCCCCGCAGCAGGCTGGGGACGGCCGCCTGCACGAGGCCGTAGCCGATGATCCAGGCCGCCATGAAGCCGGCGGTTCCGGCGAAACTCCAGCCCATGCGCTCGTACAGGAACAGCGGCACGCCGACCACGAACCAGACGTCCCGCGACGCGAACAACACGATGCGGGCCGCCGAGAGCAGGTTGATCTCGCGCGTCTTGCTGAACAGGTGGCGGCCCAGCTTGCTCTCCTGCGCGCGGCCAAGCGTGTCGCCGACCGTTACCAGCGAGGCCAGCAGCACCAGCGCCAGACACGCCGCCATCAGCCACAACCCACCCTGGAAGCCCAGGGTCTGCAACAGCACGCCGCCCAGCAGGAATCCCACGCCCTTGAGCGCGTTCTTGGAGCCGGTCAGCATCGCCACCCAACGGAACAGCGCGCCTTCGCCCGCCACCAGCTTCACGGCGGACTTGCTGCTCATCTTGGTCAGGTCCTTGGCGACGCCGGACAGCGCCTGCGCCACCATCACATAGCCCACCGACAGCGCCAGCGCCCAATGGGGCTGCACCAGCGACAGCATGAGGAGGGCGAACACCTGCACCCCCAGCCCCAGCAACAGCGTCAGCCGCAGGCCGTAGCGCGCGCCCAGCCAGCCACCGGCGAAGTTGGTGACGATGCCCATGACCTCGTACAGCAGGAACAGGCTGGCCACCTCCAACGGGCCATAGCCCAGGGTGTGGAAGTGCAGCAGCACCAGCACGCGTAGCGCGCCGTCCGTCAGGGTGAACGCCCAATAGGCCGCCGTGACGGCGGCATAGGTCCGTAGGTCGCTCATGGCCGCGCCCCCGCTACCGTGGCGGCCAGCCGGCCCATGCGGCCGAACCCATTGATGCCGATACGCGGAGGCATACGGATATCCTCGAGGTTGGAGAGGGGGCGGGACGGGGCGAGAGGTCAGGCCGGGGCTGTCGCCTCGACGGCTTCGGTCGCTTCGGGGTCGCGCGCCATGGCGCCGATGGCATCCACCCGCCGCTTCAGCGCCAGACGGTCCAGGGACGCCAGCGGCAGGCTCACGAACAGCGAAATCCGGTTGTAGAGCATCCGGAAGGTGTCGTTGAACACGGCCGCCGTGGCGGCGTCGGTGCCTGCGAAGGCCACCGGATCGGGCACGCCCCAATGCGCCGTCATCGGCTGGCCGGGCCACGCCGGGCAGGCCTCACCGGCCGCCTCGTCGCAGACGGTGAAGACGAAGTCCAACATGGGCGCGTCGGGCGCACCGAACGCCGCCCAGGTCTTGGGCCTCAGACCCGCAATCGGGAGGTTGGCGCGACGCAGCACCGCCAGGGCCTGCGGGTGGACCGTATCGCGCGGGTGCGACCCGGCGGAATAGGCCTGGAAACGCCCTTGACCCTCGCGGGTCAGAATGGCCTCGGCCATCTGGCTGCGGGCGGAATTGCCGCTGCACAGGAAGAGGACGTTGAGGGGGCGATTGCGGTCGTTGGCAGCCATGGCGGGGTCCCTGAAGGTGGCGGTTGACTCGAAGTCCGGCACCAGCGCCGGACAGAACCCCGTCATAACGGCACGCCCCAGAGCCTCCAGAGTCGGCAGGCTGGCGACATAGTAAAGCGTGCGGCCCTCGCGCCGGCTTTCCACCAGACCGACGGATCGCATCTGGGTCAGGTGGAAGGACATGGTCGAGGCCGCCACGCCGCACCGGCGGGCCAAGTCCCCGGCCGACACGCCCTTTGCGCCCGCCCGGACCAGCGCCTGAATGGCGCGGATACGGGGGGCGGCGGCCAGGACGGCCATCATCTCGGCGATCAGCGTCGGTTTCATATTTCTATCATTATCGAATTAAGAAGCCCCGTCAAGGATCGTTTTATGAAACTCGAAATGTGCGTCGGCGGCCACGCTGTCCTTCCTCCTGCGGTCCTTACGCCGACGCCGCCGCTTTCTCAGCCGTTCGCGCGCGCCGACGACGACAGCGACACTGTCCCATCAGAGCCGTATCGATTTGTTGGCCGATGCGAATCTTGAGTTTTTGACAGGAGTGCTCAAAGGTTGATAAGAAGGGAGAAAGAATTACGACACTGGTTCCGGGTCTTCGATCAATGACGAGTTTAGATAGGGCAGGAACAGAGCTTGTTAATCTTAATGGTGTAATCGCGGGCGCCGTTGATGAAGAATCTACGCCACTCGGAAAGCGGTTTTTTGGTGCCTGCTCTCGCTCGAAATACAATAGAAAGCTAATATTTATTGTAGAGCCATGGATAGAGCATAAGAAAAGACTCGTCGCGCCTCTAAGTCCCCGATACGACATCGAAACCTTCCCGGACGAGACCGCCCTTTTTGCGAGGTCGTCAGGGCGACTTCCATCCTTGATTATGATTGACGAATCGACCCCGCCTGACGGTGGTGAGGCGGCCATTCGACAACTGAGATTGACCCCAACGTTCAAGTCGACACCGATCATTGGAATGACGCGAAGTAAAATGTCGTCCTTTGCGTCAACGTTACACGAAGCTGGCCTCGATTGCCTTGTCACGTCGGCACCTCCACAATCTCTGGTCGAGATCGTGGCGCGCTGCATTTCTCGTGCGGTCGAGGATGAGTGGCTCGCCTTGGAGGAAAACCAACGTCTGGCGCTGAGGAAGACCATCGTCGTTTTCAAGGAGCTGCCTGAAAAAATATTGAATGGAGAATCAATCAAATACGAGGCAATCAGAGAAAGCTGTCATTATTTGGTCGAAGCAGTAAGAGGCAATGAAATTGATCAGATTCTCAAGAACGTAAAGAATCACGACAATTATTCGTACGTCCACTCGCTGCGCGTTGCTGTTCTTCTTGCGCATTTTGGAAACGAGATCGGATTGGGGCAGGACGAGTTGTTGATCCTGAGTGTTGGGGGGCTGTTGCATGACATTGGCAAGGTTGCCATCCCCCCCGACATTCTCAACAAGCCGGGACAGTTGTCCGACCAGGAATGGGCCGTGATGCGCTCCCATGTCGACCGGAGCCTGGAGTTGATTCAGTGCGTTGAGAACCGTCCGCGCGGTGTGATGACCATTGCGGCGCAGCACCATGAAAAGCTTGATGGAACAGGCTATCCGAACGGATTGAAAGGCTCCGACCTGAACGAACTGGCCCGGATGGCGGCGATCGTCGACGTCTTCGGCGCGTTAACGGATCTCAGGGTCTATAAACCTCCGTTCATGCCTGCCGAGGCGTTGGACTATATGCGGAATATGGGGCCAGACCACCTCGACCAGAGGCTTGTAAAGATGTTCAGAAGCATGCTCCTCGATACGGCATCCTTGCTGCGGGCAATTTAGAGGGCGTAGCATTTCATTAATGCCGTCTGAGATTGAACGGTCTGATCCTTCAGTGTATCACCATCGCGTTCCGCTCTGACCTTGACAATGGCAGTCCCCGACAGACGGAGAAGGGGCGGGTGCCGAGGCCGGTCACGCCCCCTGGTCTTCCGCCATCCCGAATCGGGCTGGCGGTCGCGCTGCTGCGTTCTCCGCTGTCCGCGCCTCCTTGCGCTCGCGCCGGCGCCGCCCCCAGGCGTGGGCGCGGGCCTGAAGCATCAGCGCGCTGGGCGTGACCACCAGGGTCAGCACGGTGGCGAACAGCAGACCCACCACCACCGCCGTGGCCAACTGCGTCCACCATTGCATCGACGGCGCGCCGACACTGACCGCGCGGTTGATGAAGTCGATGTTGACCATGAACATCATCGGCAACAGGCCGAGCATGGTGGTGAACGAGGTCAGCATGACCGGCCGCAGACGCTGTACGCCGGTGTGCAAGATGGCCTCGCGCGGATCGGGAAACTCCTTCTTCAGGCGGTCGTGGGTATCCAGCAGCACGATGTTGTTGTTGACCACGATCCCGGCCAGCGCGATGACGCCAATACCGGTCATGATGACGCCGAACGCCTGATCGGTGATCAGGAGCCCGAGCATGACGCCGACGGTGGACATGACCACGGCCGACAGGATCAGAAAGGCCGAATAGAAGCTGTTGAACTGCGTCACCAGGATCAGCGCCATCATGAACAAAGCCACCATGAAGGCCTGCGACAGGAAAGCCTGACTTTCCTTCTGCTCCTCGTCCTCGCCCTTGAACTCGATATCCAGGCCGGGCGGAAAAAGGTCGCGGTTCTCGGCCATCCAGGCGCGCACTTCCTGCATCTTGTCGTCGGGCAGTAGGCCGCGCTCGACATCCGCCTTGACGGTCATGACCCGACGGCCGTCCACACGCTCGATCTGGCTGATCTTGGGACTGGCGGTGCGGGTGACGAAGGCCGACAGTGGCACCAGTCCCTGGGGCGTGTTCAGGCGCAGGCTGTCGAGTTGCGCCATGGAGCGGTACTGCTCCGGATAGCGGACCACGATGTCCACCTCGTCCTTGGCCGTGTCGGGCCGGTACGAGGACACCTTCAGGCCGCTGGTGACCAACTGCACCAGACTGCCCACGCTGGCCACGTCGCCACCCATCTTGGCGGCCTGTCCCATGTTCACGTCCAGGTCCCACTGGATGCCGGGCACGGGGCGGCTGTCCTCGACGTCGATGAAGCCGCCGATCTCCTCCAGGCCGGTCAACACGGTCTCCACCGCGTCGGGCAGCACCGACGCATCGCGCGCCGTCATCTGGATCTGGATCGGCTTGCCGACGGGCGGCCCCTCGTCGGGGACATTGGGCTCCACACGCAGCCCGGCGAGGTCGCTGGTGCGCGCTCGGATCAGGTTCAGCACTTGGGCGGACGGCCGACGGACCTCCCAGTCCTTGTAGGTCAGGCCGATGATGCCGATCACATCCTCGGCGGCATCCTGGGGCGCGCGGTTGAAGGTGCGGGCGTAGACCGCCTTGAAGTCCGGGAGGGCGAGCACGCGCTCCTCCACCTGCCGAACCAAATCGTCCTTTTCGTGGATCGACAGGTTGCCGCGCGCGTGAACCAGAATCTGCGCCTGCTGCGGTTCGACATCGGGGAAGAACTCCACGCCCCGGCCATACATGGCATAGGCAACCCAACTGCTCACCAGTCCCAATACTGCGAGACAGACGATCAGACCGGGTCGGCGCAGCGCCGCCCCCAGCGAGCGGGCATAAAGGCCGGTGAACCCTGGTAGCATGGTCACGTCGCCGTGCTCGCTGGCCGACAGGGCCCGCATGGTCCGGGGGTCGGCGACGCCCGCCTTGCCGATGTGCGAGCCCAGGGTGGGCACGAAGATCAGAGCCATCAACAGCGAGGCCGACAGCGTCGCCACCAGCGTGATGGGCAGGAACTTCATGAACTCGCCGACCACGCCGGTCCAGAACAGCAACGGCAGGAAGGCGGCCAGCGTGGTTGCCGTCGAGGCGATCACCGGCCACGCCATACGCTTGGCGGCGAGCCCATAGGCCTCGCGCCGGGGGAGGCCCTCGGTCATCTTGCGGTCGGCGTACTCGGTGACCACGATGGCGCCGTCCACCAGCATGCCCACGGCCAGGATCAGCGCGAACAGCACCACCATGTTGACCGTCAGGCCCATGGCCCCCAGCAGCAGGATGGCCATCAGGAAGGAGCCCGGAATGGCGATGCCCACCAGCAGGCCGGAGCGCAGCCCGAGCGCGGCCACCACCACCACCATGACCAGCAGAACGGCGGCGATGACGTTGTTCTGCAGGTCGAACAGCATGGTCTTGATGTCGTCCGACTGGTCCTGGATGAAGGTGACCTCCAGGCCCTCCGGCCAGAACTGGCGCTCGTGGGCGACCACGGCGCGGACAGCCTCGATGGTGTCGATGATGTTCTCGCCGACCCGTTTCTTGACCTCCAGGGTCACCGCCCGCTGGCCGTTGACCCGGGCGAAGCCCTCTGGGTCCTTGTAGGTGGCGCGCACGCTGGCGAAGTCGCGCAGGCGCACCACGGCATCCTCGGTGTACTTCACCGGCTGATCGAGAATGTCGGTGACGTCCTCGTACAGTCCCGGAACCTTGATGGCGAACCGGCCCTGACCGGTGTCCAGGGTCCCGGCGGCGACCAGACGGTTGAAGCGGGCGATGACCTCCGCGACGTCGGCGTTGGCCAGCCCGTAGCTCTGCAGCCGCACCGGATCGACGACGATTTCCGCCTGCTGCTCGCGGTCGCCGCCGATGTCCACCTCTAGAACGGCGGGGATCTTCTCGATCTCGTCGGCCAGATCGTCGGCGACGCGCAACAGGGCACGTTCCGGGATATCGCCGGCCAGGGTGATGACGACGATGGGGAACAGGCTGATGTTGACCTCGTTGACGGTCGGTTCGTCGGTCTCGTCGGGCAGGTTGGCCTTGGCGATGTCCACCTGTTCCTGGACGTCGCGCTTGGCCTGCTCGCTGTCGAACCCGGCCTCGAACTCCAACAGGACGTTGGCCCCGCCCTCGTAGGCGGTGGAGCGCATCTCCTTGACGCCCTCGATCCCCTTCAACTCCTGCTCCATGGGTCGGATCAGCAGGCGCTCCGCGTCCTCGGGCGAGATGCCCCGGTGCGACATCGACACGTAGATGATGGGAATCGGAATATCGGGCGAACTTTCCTTGGGGATCTCAAGGAAGGTCACCGTGCCGGCGATCAGCACCAGCAGTAGGGTGGCCAGAACCGTCCGCGACCGGCCCAGGGCGAAGTCGATCACCGCGTTCATTGTTCGGCCCCTTCCCGCGGGGCCAGAACCGACCGGATCGTCGCCGCCGGGGCACGGCCGGCCTCCAGCGCCGCTCGATCGGCGGCGGCCAGCGCCTGGGTGTTGGCCTTGATGGTCTCGGTGTCCACCGGCTCCACCCGCTGTCCGGCGCGCACGAATTCCTGCCCGACGATGATCAGCGTGGCCGGATCTGGCAGACCCTCCACCCAAAGGCCGTCGGCGCTGGCGCCGTCGCGACCGACCACCACGGGGTGGAAGACCACGCGGTTGTCCTCGTCGACCAGCTTGACGCCCATGCGGCCCTCGTCATCCAGGGCCAGCAGAGCCGGTGAGATGTGATGAGCGCGCGTGCTTTCGAGCGGAAGACGCACCTCGGCCGTCATGCCCTCCGGCACGGCCCCGCTCGGGTTGGAGAACGACACCTTGACGGCGAAGGTGCGGGTGACCCCATCGGCCACCGGCGCGATATAGGAGACGGTGCCGCTGATCTCACGGCCGGTGACAAGGGTGGCGGATCCGGGTTGACCCAGGGTCAGGCGGCCGATGTCGGACTCGGTCACGTTGGCGACCACCTCCAGGGGATCAAGATCGACGATGCGGGCGACGGGGTCGCTGATCGACAGGTAGTCCCCTTCCTCCGCCAGACGATCCGCCAGAATGCCGGAGAATGGCGCGGTTACCGTGGTGCGGTCGATGTCCAGTTGGATGGCGGCGAGATTGGCGCGGGCGTCCTCCAGCGCGGCCTTGGATTCCAGCACCCGCTGACGCGAGACGTAGTCGCTGGAGGCCAGACCCTGGTCGGCGCTGTAACGGTCTTCCCAGCGGGCGACGGCGGCTTCGGCGCGGCTCAGCCGCTGCGCGCGATCATCCGTGGCGAGGCGGACCAGAAGCGTTCCGGCCTCGACAGTGGCGCCCTCCTCGGCGCCGGTCTCGACCACACGCCCCCCGGTCTCGGCCTTGACCTCCACGATGCGGGAGGCCTGGGTCTCCCCCAGGACGATCAGGCTGTTCACACGGGTTTCCGCCGTCATACGCCGGACCCGGACCTGCGGCACCGACGCCTCGTGCTCGACGGCCATCGGCGGGCGCAGCGCGGCCTCGACCACGCTCGGATCCTCTTCGGTGCTGAACACGCCGGACGCGACCCAGCCGATGGTGACCAGGGTGATGAACGCGGCGATGAGGTACGATGACTTCATGGTTCTGCTTCATCCGTGGGACCCGATGGGGTCGCTGCCGTTCTGAGACGATGGAGCGGCGCCGTTGGATCAGCCGTGGGTACCATCCCTCAGGGGGACACGGGCCGTCCGGTACGCCTGGATGTCGTGTTCGAGTGCCGCCCTGTTCTCTTCGATCCAACGTCCCCAGGCTCGGCACACGTCCGCGCCCATGCGGATCAGGAAGCGATCTCCTGGCGTGGTGACACCGTCGATGCGAGCCAGTTCGTCGGCCAGGTCGTAGTGTCCCCGGATATAGTCATCGAGCAGGCGAGAGAGTTCCCCCGGCGCCATCCGATGCGCAAAGGAGAGGGCGAACATGAAGCCCGATCGCAGGCGGTCGAACTCCAACGGTTGCAGCAAAGCGGCGCGCAAGGCGGAGCGGCCAGCCTCGGTGATGGTGTACACCTTCTTGTCGGGGCGGCCGTCCTGGCTGTGAGGCCTGCATGTCACCAGCCCCTCGGCCAGCAACGCGTTGAGCGCCGGATAGATAGAGCCGTAGCTGAGGCTCTGGTAGTGCTGGAATGGGCCATTCTCGAACGCTTTGCGGATGTCGTAGCCGGTGTTGAAGCCAGCGTCCAGCGCGCCCAGACAGAGTGTTTTGGAATCAAGAGGCATGGGAGACGATCCGAACCAAGGCGGAGAGAAAGGGCGGAACCCCGAGTGTCCGCATATGTATGCTGGTTCGATATATATCAAACCAATATAGGTGACTTCGTGGCAGCCATGCGAAAAGCGCATGCCTGAGGACAGGGGGTGACGGGCCGGCTCTTATCGCAGGGCAATCGGAGGAACGACACCTGTGGGAGGGGTGGCAATCAAAAGGCGTTCCATGCCGAACAGAGCGCGCAATTCGTCGTCGCGGGAACGAAGTGACGAAACGATCCGGGGCGCTGATCCATCGTCTCCGTCCGCCCTCAAACCGCCCGGGCTTCCCGCTGGAGGGAACTTCGGGGCAACGGCTCTCCACCCACCGAATAAGCCTTTGCGTTTTACGACGCGCCATTCCATCAATGGCCGCCATCGGCCTTTCAACTGGGGAGCCTTGCGCGCTGTGTCCTCTCGACTCGTCTCCGTCATCGGTTTGGGCTATGTGGGGTTGCCGGTCGCGGTCACCTTTGGGCGGGTTGGTCCCGTCGTGGCCTTCGATATTGATCAGCGTCGGATCGAGGACCTGCGGGGCGGCATGGACCGTACCGGAGAGGTGACGCCGGATGAACTTGCGGCGGCGGACCTGCGCCTCACCAGCGATCCGCAGGATCTCGCTGCGGCCAACGTGCACATTGTCACCGTGCCGACGCCGGTCACAGAAGGACATTTGCCCGATCTCGGTCCTCTGCTCGCGGCTTCCCGCACTGTCGGGCGGGTGCTGAAGCCCGGCGACATCGTGGTTTATGAAAGCACCGTCTATCCGGGCGCGACCGAAGAGGTCTGCGTGCCGGTGCTGGAGGCGGAAAGCGGCTTGGCATTCGGGCCCGACTTCCAGGTCGGCTACGGCCCCGAGCGCATCAATCCCGGCGACCCCACGCGCCGCTTTTCGAATATCTGCAAGGTTGTTTCCGGCTCCGATCCGGCAACGCTGGAGACGCTGGCACGCCTTTATGAAAGCGTCGTGACCGCGGGCGTGTATCGAGCCCCATCCATCAAGGTGGCCGAGGCAGCCAAAGTGATCGAGAATACGCAGCGCGACCTGAACATCGCGCTCATGAACGAACTGTCTCTGATCTTTCAATTGCTGGGGATCGACACACTGGACGTGCTGGAGGCGGCGGGCACGAAGTGGAACTTTCTGCCGTTCCGGCCCGGCTTGGTGGGCGGCCACTGCATTGGCGTCGATCCCTATTACCTGACCCACCGGGCGCAGCTGGCCGGCTATCACCCCGAGGTGATTCTGGCCGGGCGGCGCATCAACGATGCCATGGGCGCGCACGTGGCGCGAGAGGTGTTGCGCCACCTGCTGCGCAGGCAAGCCGGCGGCGGACTCCCGACGGTGACCGTCCTGGGACTGACGTTCAAGGAAGACGTGCCTGACATCCGGAACACGCGGGTGATCGACATTGTGTCCGAGCTGGAAGGGTTCGGCATTCGGGTGCAGATCCATGATCCGCTCGCCGATGCAGCCGAGGTGGCGGCGGAATACGGCCAGAGCCTGACCGCGCCAGAGGCCTTGGCGCCAGCCGGTGCCGTCGTGCTGGCGGTCGGTCACCGCGCCTTCCGGGACGGCGGCTGGCCGCTGATCCAGTCCCTGTTGATCGAGGGCCGGGGCATGGTGGCGGATATCAAGGGTCTGCTCGACCGGGAAGCCTGTCCGGAGGGCGTTACGCTCTGGCGGCTCTAGGGCGCGTTGCGTTGCGTTGCGTTGCGTTCCGTTTCGTTTGCCCAACGTGCCCAGGCCCTTGGTCGTGTTGCGCGACTCGTCGTTGCGATCCGTTTCGGATCGCTCTGGATTTGCTCTAGCAGGCTGCGAAACGGCGCCCTGAGGGGCGCCTCGGCGAGACGTAAGTCTTTCAAAGAACTGGTGTTCCCGGCAGGACTTGAGTTCGCACCCCACTGATTAGAAATTCCTTGCACCGCCATAGCGGAAGGTCTCGCATCGTCACACTAGAATGACATTGTTTGCTTTCATTTCATTGCCTCATCGCGCTCCGTCCGGTATCGTTATGACATGCGAAAATGATGCGTATCCCGTCGCCTGTTCCCCAGCTGTAATCCAGAAAAGCCGGTGAGGAGCTGATGGGACAGATCCTCACAGAGAGGTCCGTGAAGGCAAAAAAAGCCAGTGGCCGCGCGGGATCAGCGCCCCGGCCGACCGGCGTGCCAGCCCTTGGCGCGCTGCTGGGCGGCCCACAGGGCCGCATACCGGCCACCGGCGGCCAGAAGGCTCCGGTGGTCGCCGTGCTCTGATACCCGCCCATCGTCGAACACCAGGATACGGTCGGCTCCGACGATGGTAGACAGGCGGTGGGCGATCACGATGACCGTGCGGTCGCGCACCAGCGCGTCGATGGCCATCTGCACCGCGCGTTCGCTCTCCGTGTCCAGGGCCGCGGTCGGTTCGTCCAGAATCACGATGGGCGCGTCCTTCAGGATGGCGCGGGCGATGCTGATGCGCTGGCGTTCCCCGCCCGACAGGCTGCCGCCGATGTCGCCGACCCGGGTGTGGTACCCCTCGGGCAGGCGGGTGATGAAGTCATGGCAGTTCGCCGCCCGCGCCGCCGCCTGAACCGACGCGTCGTCGGCGTCCGGGCGGCCCATGCGGATGTTCTCCAGGATGGTGTCGTCGAACAGATAGACGTCCTGGAACACCACCGATAGGCAGGCCATCAACGCGTCCGGCGTCAGCGCGCGAACATCGGTGCCGCCGATGCGCACCACCCCGGCCTCGGGATCGGCATAGCGCATGATGAGGCGCGTCACCGTGCTCTTGCCCGACCCCGACGGACCGACGAGGGCGGTCATCGTGCGCGCGGGCAGGTGGAACGAGACCGCGTCCAGGGCCGGCGTGTCTTCGCCCGCATAGGAAAAGCGCACATCCTCGAACGTCACGTCGTGGTCCGCAGGGGGGGCGGCGGTCCCGGTCACCGGCAACGGCTGGGCGGCCAGCAGCCCATCCATGCGCTGAAGGGCCGTTTCCATCAGGTCGAACACCTTGGTCAGTTCCGAGAACAGCGCCAGGGGTTCGCTGAAGCGCAACACGATAACCAGCAGGGCCGCGAAGGCGGCCACCGACAGGGTGCCTTGGGTCACCCAGGTGACCCCCAGGGCCAGCACCGCCAGCAGGCCCAGTTCCACCAGCCCGGCCATCAGCAGCGTCGGGACTAGGGAGGCCATCATGGCCTTTTCCTGAACCACCCGCAGATGGGCCAGCGAGGCCTGAAGCCGCTTCGCCCGAGCGCCGGTCTGACCCAAGGTGCGCAGCACGGCCAGGCCCTGGGCGTACTCCACGATGTCCGATTCCGTGCCGGCATGGGCCTCGGCCACGTCGCGGCGCTCCATGACGGAGGCCCGCCGCTGCCAACGGTAGATGGGCACCGCCAAGGGGAAGATCAGCGCCATGGCCACGGCCATGCGCGCATCCACGAACGCCGTGACCACGATCGCCACCAGCGGGACGACCACGATGCGGATCATCGCCTGCGACAGCGTGCCCATGGGAGCCACGGCCTCGTCGATGCTGCCGCCCAGGACGCCGCTCAGGTCCCCTGTTCGCCAGCGTGCGAGGTCCTGCATGGGGATCCGGCGCAGTTGCCGACCCAGGCGGAGCCGCAGATCATGCGTCACGTCGGCGATCGCGCCCCCGTATTCGAACGCATGCCCCCGCCAGCACAGGACCAGATCTGCGATCATGGCCACGGCCATCACCCCCAGCCAGAGCGCGGCGGCGGTCAGATCGACCGGATCGGCCAGCAGCGCCGACAGGAGGGGGAAGAAGGTCGCGAAGGCCAACCCCTGGGCCACGGCCCCCAGAGTGAAGAACACCAGCATGCGGCGGATCAGGGGCGCCTCGGCGCCGCCGGCCATCAGCATGCGGCGATAGGTGTCGCGGAAGGCGGGAACGGTGCGGGCGGATGCGGTCATTGGGAGGCTCCCGGACCATCGCCGCGCAGGGCCCAACCCTGGGCGGCTTCATGTAGGTGCCACAAGCGGGTATACAGCCCGTCCGCCGCGACCAATTCGCCATGGGTGCCGCACTCGGACACCCGTCCGCGATCCAACACCACGATCTGGTCGGCGTCGCGGATGGTGGCCAGGCGGTGGGCGATCACGATCACGGTGCGGCCTTTCATCAGGCTGGCCAGAGCCTCGACGATCAGGGCCTCGTTTTCCGGATCGGCAAAGGCCGTGGCCTCGTCCAGCATCAGGATCGGGGCGTTCCGCAGCACCGCCCGGGCAATGGTGATGCGTTGGCGCTGGCCGCCGGACAGGCGGGCGCCCCGATCCCCGGCCACGGTCTCGTATCCCTGGGGCAGGGCGGCGATGAAGTCGTGCGCCTGGGCGACGCGGGCGGCTGCCTCGACCTCCTCCCGGGTCGCTTCGGGGCGCGCCAGCAGGATGTTGTTGGCGATGGTGTCGCGGAACAGAAAAGTGTCCTGAAACACGAACGACACGTGACGGGTCAGGGCCTCCGCCGCGCAATCGCGGACGTCCACGCCGCCGATGCGCACCGCCCCGCCGCTCACATCCCAGAATCGCGGGATCAGGCGGGCGACCGTGCTCTTCCCCGCGCCCGAGGGCCCCACCAGCGCGGTGACGGTACCGGGCGGCACGGTGAAGCTCAGGTCCTCCAGAACGGCGACGTCGCGGCCGGGATACTGGAAGCTCACGCCATCGAAAGTGACGGAGGTGTCCGCCGGTTCCGTCGGGCGCGCGGGAACCGGCAGCGGGGGGACGGCGAGAATCTCCTGCACGCGCAGGGCGCCGGCCCGCGCCTTGTGCAGGAACTCGTTCATCCACATCAGCGGCATCAGCGCGTCGGCGACCCCGGTGCTGAGCATGAGCACGGCCACCAGCGCCGGAAAGGATACCAGGTCGTTCGCATACAGGATGGCGCCAACGGTCGAGACCACCAGCAGCGTGGGCACCGGGCTCAGCACGGCCAGGGTGATGCGCCCGGCGGTGCCGGTGGCCAGCACCCAGTGCCGGAACACGTCGCGGAAGGTTTCCAGAGCGGTGTGATAGCGGCGGAAGGACGTCCCGCCGCCGTCGAACAGCCGCACCACGGCCATGGCCTGCACGAACTCGATCACGGCGGCCTGGATGGCCTCGCGCGCCTGATCGTACCGCTGGCGCAGGGCGGCATAATCGCGCATGGCCAGTCGCATGGCGGTCATGCCGACCGCAAACACGCCGAGCGCCACCAGCGCCAATCGCCAGTCGATCAGAAACAGAAGCAGCAGGGTCATCACCGGCGCGGTGATGTTCCGCCCGATGATGGGGGTGGAATCGGCCACGAAGGCGTGCAGGTTGCGCACGTCGTCCTGCATGGCCTTGGTCAGCGCGCCGGTCCCCATATGGGTCACATACCCCAGCGGCACCCGCGCGAGGTGGTCGGCCAGATCGGTGCGCAGGGCCTGCTCCAGCCGGAACGCGGCGAGATGGGAGATCGTGAAGGCCCCCGTGCGGAGGACCAGACTGGCGACGATCAGGCCGACCGCCAGCCCGCCGAAGGCCCAGGCGCCCCAATCGCCCACCAACGGCAGGGTCACGGTGCCGCCCTGGATGGCGTCAAGAACGCCCGCCAGGGCGGCCACGGCGCTGATCGCACAGGCCATGCCGACCCCGGCCAAGGCCATGGCCAGCCAGATCGCGCCGCGCACCGGGCCGATGATGCCCCACAGGCCGCCCCGCGCCATGCTGGAGGCCGCCGGGTCCTGCGCCGCAGCGACCGCCGGGCGGTCGGGTTCAACCATCACCCCACCCGCATCCATCATGAGGCCTCCCTGTCCAAACCGAACCGGACACGCGTGCAGCCCGGAACCTTGTCGCGAAGACCGGGAAGACGGGTCACGATGCCGAACACAACCCGGGGAAGCCCGCGCGGCAGCCCGAACGACAACCGCCGGACGTCCGCCAAGTCCGGGACCCAGGCGCGCAGCGTGGGCGCGACCTCGTCAAGGTCGATGCCCCACGGCATGGCCGGAGACTGGTAATGGGGTGTTTTCCGATATCCCCGCAGGGTCTTGCGGGCAAACCATCGCGGGATGTGATCGAACGCCAGCCAGGCCCCCGGGAACCGCTGCGCCAGATCGCGGAACAGGTCCGCGACCTCATCCGGCTCAAAGTACATCAGCAGGCCCTGGGCGGTCAGATACACCGGGCGGCCCCGGGGCACGGCGTCGAACCAGCGGCGATCCATGACGCTCACCGGGACGTGCAGGTGCCGCTCATCCGGTGCGATGAAGCGCTCCCGCACCGCCATGGCGGCCGGGACATCGACCGCGATCCAAAGCGCGTCCTGTCCCTCCACCCGGAACCGCTGGGTTTCCAACCCTTCGCCCAGGTTGACGATCACACCGTCCGGATGATCGGCCAGGAAGGCCCTTAACTCCGCGTCGAACAGGGCCGAACGCACCGCGTGCGACGGTTCGGCCCGGCCGAAGGAGCGGCCGAAGTCGTAAGCAATGCGGCGGTAGATATCGATCGCGGTCTCGTCCCGCAGAACCCCGTCCGGGCGTTCCGCTTCCGAGGCCCGGTTATGCAGGGTCCACAACATCGTCTCCGGCACATCCGCCAGGGCAACCTGTTCCTTGTCCAAGAGGGGGCGATCCATTGCTGTGGTCCCTTGCTCCGTCCAGCCTCGGACGGAGTGACCTCGGCACGGCTTGGCCATTGGGCCAGCGTCCAGGCTCGGCCATCCCTTGATGCGAATGCCAACCAGTCGCAGATCAATACCGGAGTGCGCCCATGGTTTCCAGGGTTTTTCTGACGTAACAGGCGCGACTGCACTCGTCCGAACGATCCCGGTCCTAATGTACGGTGAAGGTCAGGGTCGCGCCGTGGTAGACCTGATCGGCCTTGCCGGCCAGATCGGCCAGGGGGCCGTCCGGGGTCACGTCTTCCTTGTGGTTGACCATGATGACCCATTGTCCGGCGCTCTGAACCCGAAACTGTGCGCGCCCGTCCTTGATATAGGAGAACAGGGCGAACCCGTCGCTCTGGCCGAACCCGGTGCCCTGGGCGGTGATGTAATCCAGGCTCTGCGCGGTGGCGTTCAGCGGTTCGCCGTGGAACAGCACGTCCACCTCGACCAGATCGCCGACGTGCAGGTCGCTCAGGTCGGTGTGCGGGAGGATCTCCAGGTCGTGGCCCAAGGGGACCGGCTCTGCCCACGCGCCAAGGGTCACGACGGATTTGGCGAACGCCTGATACTTCACCGACATCAACACCGTCTGGGCATCCTCCACCGCGTCGCGCGGGGTTAGCGCCAGACGGGTGCGTCCCTGGGTGTCGATGTACTGGGTGTAGAAATTCGGTTGGGAAACCGCTTCGAGCTGATAGACGCCGGGTGCGCTGCCTCTGGCGAAGGCCAGCTTGTGGGTGCCCAGATCGGCGGCAAACACGGTGACATCGGTCGTCTCGGCGACGGACGCCGGGGCCTCGGTCGAGGGCGGGTCCAGGGCGGTGCGGTCCCCGGCGGGATCCACCAGCGCGAAGCGGTCGATGACGACCCGTCCGCTCGGGCTGTTCAGGATGTCGTCCACTGGCAGGCCGTGGCCCCATCCCAGGGACACGATGGCATGGGGCGGCTGATGAACGTGCGACTCGTGCGCGTTGATCCACAGGGAGTGCGCGCTGGCCGACGCGGGCACCGCCACCGAAGCGGCCAACGCCAGCAGGCACAGACGGGTTGGACGGGATGGCATGTCCATTGTCCTTTCGGGTTTAGAACCGGGCATTCAGATGCAGGCCGAACTCGCGCGGGGCGCCAAGCTGAGCGCCCACATAGCTGTTGGCATAGACTTGATAGATCTCATCGGTCAGGTTGCGACCGTAGACACCGACGGTGACCCCGAAATCGGTCTCGTAGTCCAGCGAGGCGTCGAGGGTCGTGTACGACCCCTGGCGGAGGGTGTTGTCCTGGTCGAAATAGTGCTCGCCAACGTGGCGAATGGTCGCGGTGGGCTGCCACTGGCCGCGATCGCCGAAATGGCCCAACCACGAGGCGCGCACACTGTAGACGGGGGCGTAGGGGACGTCGTTGTCCTCGTAGGGGCCACTCACGAAGCGGCTGCGGTTCACCATGCCGCCGACCGAGAATTCCTGGTCGTCGAACAGCACGATCCCGGCGCTCAGTTCCGCGCCCAGGCTGCGCGCGTCGCCCATGTTGGTCAGGGTTTCCAGGCCGGCCGGCCCGGAATAGCCCTGCACGTCGTAGCTTTCGATGTCGTACAGCGTGACCTCGGCCCGCAGGGATCCGTCCTGTGAGCGGTACTTCCAACCGCCTTCGAAGCTGAGGGCGGTTTCGGAGTCATAGCTGGCCGTATCCAGGGCGGTGGTGCCGGCCTTGTTGAACCCGCCCGGCTTGTAACCCCGGCCGACACTGGCCCAGATCCGGTGTTCCTCGGTCGGCAGATAGGCGATGCCCGCGTGGGGGGTGATGGCCCAGAACGTAGCGTCGTTCTCGTAATCGACGTCGGCGCCGGTGGCGTCGGGAATGGACATCAGGGAGTCGGCCTTTTCCCAGGCCACGCGTCCGCCCGCGCTCAGTTCCCAGTGGGGCGACAGGCGATAAGTGCCGTCCGTGAACACCGCATGGGTCACCATGTGGTTGTCGGATAGCGGCCCGCCCATGGTGCCAATGCCGGTGCCGTAATCCACGTCCTCGTATTTGAAGTGCTGCCGCTGGCCGCTGTAGCCGAACAGGATGGACAGGTCCTCGCCCTCGTACGCGGCGCGCAATTCGCCGTACAGACTGTCCTGGAATTCCTCGGTATCGATGCCGAAGGTGCCGAAGGTGCGCTCCAGATTCATGCGCTGGTAGGCGATGAGCCCAGTAACCGACCATGTGTCCGAAAGGTCGTAGGTGGCGTCCAGGCTGACGTCGTCGATGCGGCGATCCAGGTGCGGGGTTTCGACGATCGGGTTGACCCGGTCGCGCGACAGATTGTCGAGAGGAACGTAGTACTCCTCCTCCGACCGGAAGCGGTCGGTGCCGATCTTCAGGCGCGCTTCCAGCGGCAGGTCGTCGGGCAGGAAATGCAGCGAAATCCGCCCGCTGGTGGTGCGGCTTTCGTCCACGTTGTCGCGGCCGTTGGCCGGATCGTCCAGGGAGCCGCCCTCCATCGTATCGGTGGCCATGCCCTGGATGGCCCACCCCGACCAGAGGCCGCTGCTGGCGCCGCCGGAGACACGGTGGCCCCGGCTGAACACCTGAAGGTCGGTCCAGGCTTCCGGGTCCGCGCCGGGCAGGGCGCTTTCCACGTTGATCACCCCGCCCAGGGCACCACGCCCGTACACCGCGCCCTGCGGCCCCTTCACCAGTTCGACCCGGTCGAGGTTCTGCATGGCCTGTGCGTAGGCATGCGGCAACTGCGGTACGCCGTCCACGTTCAGGCCCACGGCGGGGCCGTAGAAATCCCCGGACGACAGGCCGCGCAGGGTGAAGTTGTTGTAGACGCGCGAGCTGCGGCCCATGGACTGCAATTCGGGGAACACCTCGTCCAGGGTGTCGGTGGTGGTCACGCCCTCCCGCGCCAGATCCTCGCCCGTCATGGCGCTGACGCTGCCGGTGACGTCGAAGTCCGTCTGTTCGCGCTTGTTGGCCGTTACCGTCAGCGGTTCGAGCGTGATCACGGAGCCGGGCGGGGGCGTCGCTGGCGCGGGCGCGTCGGCCTCCTGAGCCAAGGCCGGGATTGCCGAGGTCGCCAGCAGCAAAGCGCCGCCGATGCGAAGGGATGCGTGCATCAGGGTCTCCTGTTCCGGTGGTCGATGTCCCGTCTTCAATGCAGGACGGTCGGCTCGGGGCGGGGGTCGCCCCGGCACGCGGTCGCGGCCTCGTGTGGACATCCCCACCTTCCATGTGGTATTGCGAATCACTCGCATGCGCATGGGTGACCGTCTAACGGCGTCCGGCCGGAATTGTCGAAATTGGGAAAAAACTGATGGACCTGGATGCAGGGGCTTTCTCCGTGGCGGAACAGGAGTCCGCCGACATCCGCACCCACCCGCTGCTGCCGGCCATGACCATTCCGCCCGGCTGGTCGCGGGCCCTGCGCGTGCATGATCTGCCGGATGACATCACCATCACCACCTGGAACGGCGGCGCGGACACGGAATGGACAATTCGGGGCGAGGCCCGGCCCATGGTCTGCGTCGGGGTGCTGCTGGAAGGTTCCCTGGCCATGACGCTTGACGGCGGCCCCGCCCTGACGCTGGGTCCGGGCACGACCCTGCTGCATGCGGTGGATCACAGCGCGTCGGGGCAGGATGTCCTTCGGGCCGAAGCAACCCTGCGTCTGGTCGATGTGCGCTTCCCGGCGGCGACGTTTCTGCCCCTCGTGGCCGCCAGTGCCGTCGCGGTGTTGCGCGACGCCATCCTCCCCGGGATCGACTCACCTGGGGGGGTGGATGTCCTCCGCCACGCGCCCGCCTCGCCAGCCGCGCGGCGAACGGCCACGGAAATGCTCTGCTGCGACGATTTCGAGGGCGTCGCCCGTGCCCTGTTCCTGCGCGCCAAGGCTCTGGAGCTTTTGGCGATCGTGCTGCGGGATACCATGCCCCACCCGGGGCACATGGTGTCGGCGCGTGACCGCAAGCGGGTGGTCATGGCCCGCCGTCTGCTGGAACGGGACTACGAGACGTCCTGGACCATTGAGCGCCTGTCCCGGGAAGTGGGGTTGAGCGAGAAGAAGCTGCGCGCCGGCTTCCGCCAGATCATCGGCACATCCGTGCAGGACCATCTGCGGTCGGTGCGGCTGGCGGCCGCCATGGCCATGCTGGAGCGCGGGCAGAGTGTGACCGAAACGGCGTACGCCGTCGGGTTCTCCAGCCTCAGCCACTTCAGCAAGGCTTTCAAGGATCACGCCGGGCTGTCGCCCCGCGACTGGGCGCGCCGCTGCCCGGGATCATGACGGCGGACCGGCGGCGGGGCCTATCCCGCCGGGCGCGCTCCCGACCCTTTCGGGGGGGGCGGCATGCCCCGGACGCGCGTCGTGCGGCGCACCTGCGAGGGGGCCACGCCGAAGCGGCGGCGGAACTCCGTGGACAGGTGGGCAGGGTGATAGCCGATGGCATAGGCGGCCTCGGCCACCGACATGGCGCCGCTTTCGATCAGCGCCTTGGCGCGGTCCAGGCGCGCGCTCTTGATGAAAGTGTAAACGGGCGCCCCGAAGAGCGCGTCGAACCCGCGCGTCAGCTTGCGGGCATTCAGCCCCACCCGCCGGGCCAGATCGGGAACCGAGGGTGCGGCGCTGAGGTCGGCGAGGATGATGTCGCGGGCTTCCATCACCCGGCCGATGTCGCGCGGGGCCAGATCGCAGCCCGAGGACCATCCGGACACCCCGGGCCGGCCGCCGCCGTCGGCGACGGAGGCCAGGAACTCCAGGGCCTTGGCGGCGAGGAACAGGCGCTGGGCCGCCGTGGCGCCCGGACATCCCAGCATCTGCCAGGCCACGGCGCGCAGGCCCGGGCAGTCGTCTGAGCGCGGCGCATCGGTGAGGGACAGCGCTGGTCGGAAGGTGGCAGCGCCGTCGTCCCCCACAAGGTCGGCGATGGTGGCCTCGTCGACACGGACGAACACCCCCGACAGGGTTCCGGTCCTCAGGGAGCGGTGATGAATCTCGACCTCCCGCGGTTTCTGGAAGGTGATGACGGACCCCGCCCGTGTCGTGGTTTCTCCGAGACCGTCGACGGCGCAGAACACCTCGCCGCGCATGATCACCCCCGACCACAGACCCGGGCTTACGGTCGTCGTCCAGCACTGGCCATTGGCGACGGCGTCGTCGGCCAGGATGATTTCCAGTCCGGAGGTGGTAAGTGTCTGCATGATAAGGAATCCGGGAGCGACCCCAGCGCGGGGACGGAACCTGAACCGTACTGCGAAGAAGACGCACTCGCAAATGCGAATCCGCAAGTTTCATGCGGAAATTCCGAAGAAAGAGACGCGATCCCTGAAGCCAGCCGCGTTGTCGGCAGGGCGAGCGGTTGAAATGATGCGCAGAACCCTTGTTGGGGAACTGTCGTAACCGACGATGGAAGGAGACCGAAAGCATGGGACCCAGGGATCTGCGGCGCAGTCTGCTCACCACTTGCGCATGCGTCGCACTTTCGATGCCGGCGGCGGCTCAGGATGCCACGGACGAAGAAGCCGACGCGCCGACCGTGCTGTCTCCCATCGAGGTCACGGCGCAGTTCCGCAGCGAGGATCCCCTCGACGTGCCCATCAGCATGGACGTGGTGGACCGTTTCGAGATCGAGGACCGGGGCCAGAAAGACCTGTCGGACACCCTGAATGCCGTGCCCAACGTCGTGTTGCAGGAGAGCAATGGCCAGGTTGGGTTCTCTACCATCACGATGCGGGGCATCGGGAACCAAGGCGGCGACATGGCGGGCGGTGACCAGGCCATCGGGATGTACGTCGACGGTGTCTACATCGGCGCCCAGGTCGGCATGAATCCGCCGCTGTACGATGTGGAGCGGATCGAGGTGCTGCGCGGACCGCAGGGCACACTCTACGGCCGCAACGCCATGGGTGGCGCGGTTAACATCATCACCGCCGAGCCCGAGCCTGAACTGTATCTGTCGGGCGAGGCGATGTATGGGTCCTTCGACCTGTACAACTTGGCGGCTGTCGCTAACGGGGCCATCGGAACGTTCGGCGACACCACGGTTTCGGCCCGGCTGAGCGCCAATCAGGCCGGGCGCGGCGCGACGGTCGACAACAGCATCGGCGACGATCTCGGGGATTACTCCACGACCAGTGGGCGCGCCCAGGTGCGGGCGGCAGGATCGCTTTACGATGTTGTGCTTCGGGCCGACTACACGGACCAGGACGCGACGGCCTACGCCTACGATGATTTCGACGACGCCGGTGACCGCGATGCCGCGATCGCCGAGCCTTTCGAATACGAGTTGCAGAACTACGGCCTGTCCCTGAATGGCGAAGTGTACATCGGCGATCTGACGCTGCAGTCCATCTCGGCGTGGCGGAGCACGCACACTTTCGCGGACGGCAACGACTGGAACGCGAGCGATTCCGTTTACCAGTCCGCCGATTGGGATCAGAACCAGCTTTCCCAGGAGTTCCGCCTGACATCGCCCGATGACGTCCGCCTGCGCTGGGTCGCCGGTGTCTTCATCTTCCACAACGAGGAGGAAGAGCGGAACGTGTTCAGCCACAGGCCCGGCTCCTCCCCGCTGTGGGGGATGTTCGCCAATGGCGAGTCAGAGATAAGCAACTCCGAGACGACCACCAACAGCCAGGCGGTGTTCGGCGACGCGACCTACGGCGTAACCGACTGGCTGGATGTGACGGTGGGCCTGCGTGTGACGCACGACACCAAGGAAACCCACTACACGCACGTCTCGCAGATGGGCATGGCGCCGACCCAGACGCTCGACTATGAGTTTGAGGCCCTCGATTTCTCGCCCAAGTTCACGGTGATGGTGAAACCCAACGACGCCACGCGCGTCTATGCCACGATCAGCCGGGGATACAAGAGCGGCGGGTACAACAGGCTGTTCGCGCCCAGTCCCAAGCTGGAATTCGAGTCCGAACACGTCTGGAATTACGAACTCGGCGCCAAGCTGCGCCTGTTCGACGACCGCATGGAACTCAATGGCGCCTTGTTCTACACAGACTGGTACGATCAGCAGGTGACTGCCTGGCGGGGAATGTACAACGAGATCGCCAACGTGCCGCATTCCGAGAGCTACGGCGCCGAGGTGGATGTCGCGGCACGGGTCACGGATACGGTGACCCTGGGCGGCGCGTTCGGCTGGACCGAGGCGACGTTCCTCGATTTCCCCAACCCCAGCGCAACCATCGCTTCGGGCGATGGCTTCCGCCAGCCCAACGCGCCCCGCTTCACCTATGCCCTAAGCGCGCAGTACCTGGGGCCGCTGGACGACATCGTGCCCATCGGCAGTGACGTCGACCTGCTGATGCGGGCGGATTACACCTATCGCAGCAGCACCTATTACGACATCACCAACCAGCTTGAGGAGCCGGGGTATGGCCTGCTGAATCTCCGAGCCGGCGTGCTGGGCGACGGCTGGCGGGTCGAGGGCTTCATCAAGAATGCGACCGACGAGGAGTACCGGGTGCAGGCCACCGAGTACAACGGGATGGATCTGGCCGTGGCCGGTGACCCGCGCACCTTCGGCCTTCGGGTGAAGGTGGACCTGTAGGCCATGCGCGTCACGGATCCGGACCGGGCGCTGCTGGGGGTCATCGGCGCGCTGTACCTGGCCCAGGGGATCTCCTTCGGGCTGGTGACCGAGGCCCTGCCGACCCTGCTGCGCGCCGGCGGGGTGCCGCTGGAGACGGTGGCGTTGGTCCCCCTGGCGATGCTGCCCTGGGTGGTGAAGGTCCTATGGGCCCCGCTGGTGGACAACCGGGGCTCCCGGAGACTGGGGCGGCGGCGCGGCTGGATTCTGCCCACCCAGGCGCTGCTGGTGGCGGCGCTGCTGGGCGTGGCGGCGCTGCCCTTCGACGCCGACGGCGCGGTGACCATCGTCGGCCTGCTGGGGGTGGCCTGCCTCGCCGCCTGTACCCAGGACATCGCCACCGATGGGCTGGCGGCCGAGCGTCTCGGCCGGCCGCGCATGGCCCTGGCCAACAGCCTTCAGGTGGGCGGCATGATGGCCGGCCTTCTGCTGGGCGGCGCCGGCATGATGGTGCTGACCGACTGGGTCGGCGCGCCCGCCGCGCTGTCGGCGATGGCCGGCCTGATCGCCCTGACCGCCGTGCCGGTGCTGCTGTGGCGCGAACCGCCGGCCGCGCCCGACGCCGACCGGACGCCGGCCCGCCTTCGGGCGTTCTTCCGCTCCCGCACCGGCTGGGCGCTGGCGGCCATCGCCCTGCTGTTCGCCAACGGCCACGCCGTGGCCACGGCGCTCGCCCGGCTTCTGCTGGTGGAGCAGGACTGGTCCCTGGCGCACATCGGCCTGATCGTGGGCACCGGCAACGCCGTGGCCATCATCCTCGGCGCCGCCCTGGCCGGACCGGCGGTGCGGGTCTGGGGAGCGGTGCCGGCGGCGATGGCCGGATTGCTGGTCTCGCTGAGCGGGCCGGTCCTGTGGTGGACCGGCGCAGGCGCGCCCGGGACCATGCCAACGGGACTCGCGGTCGCGGCCACCCTGGGCGGTGGCCTGGGCGAAGGGTTGGCGTCTGTTGCCGTGTTCACCCTGGCCTTTCGCTTCGCCCATGACGGCCGGCAGGCCGGAACCGACATAACCATGGTCCAGTGCCTACACGGGCTGGGCGGGATGGTGATGACCGCCGTGGCCACGGCCCTGGTCGCCGCGTCCGGGTTCGGCTGGGGATTCGCTCTGGCCCTCGGCTGCGCCGGACTGGCGCTGGCGGTCATCCTGGCCACCCGCCGCCTGTGCGAACCCGAGCGGTTCCCCGCCGCCGGCCCGTCCCCTCGCTGTAAAGAAGACGCCCATGTCCAAGATCTCGCGAAGCCTTTCTGATCGTCTGGTGGATGCCATCGCCCGCCGCCCCGGTGGCCTTGTCGGCCGCATGCTGTACCGCCATCCCGGCGGCCACATGGCCGGGTTCCGCATGGGCCTGGAGGCGGTGCCCGTGACCGCCGCCGACCGCGTGCTGGATGTGGGCTGCGGCGGCGGCGTGTTCCTGGAGATGGCCCTGTCCCGGGGCTGTCGTGCGGTTGGTGTTGATCACAGCCCGGACATGGTGGCCGAAACGCGGGCGCGGAACGCCGCCGCCGTGGAGGACGGCCGCCTGGAGGTGGCGCAGGGCGACGCGGCGGCTCTGCCCTTTCCCGACGGCGCCTTCACGGCGGTCTTCTGCATGCACGCCTTCTTTTTCTTTCCCCAGCCTGCCGAGGCCATCGCCGAGATGGCCCGGGTCCTGACCCCGGGCGGCCGGATCGCCATCGTGACCACCCCGCCTGCGGCATCGCGCCGGGTGCGGCGGATGTTCGGCCCCGTGGCCAAGCACATGCGGTTCGACGCGCCGGAGGCCCTGACGCGCTGGGCCGAGGAGGCCGGCTTGGATCCCGGCGCCGTTCGTGCGCCCGATGCGGCGAGCATGCTGTTCGTGGCAGGCAAGCCGACCGCTCGTGACCAGAGCCCGACCCCTTGATGGAAAAGCGTCTGCCCGATCGCAACTCGAAGCGGATGGGCACGACCAGTTCCAGCCGCCTGTCGGAAATGGAGGCGGGCATGGCCGGCAGCGGCTGTGCCCGCGCGATCAGGTCCAGCACCGCCTCGTCCAGACGGGCGGACACCACGGGCGGACACCATCGCCTCGAACGCGGCGTCCTCCAAAGGGGTTCCGTCTGGCGCCTGCATGAAGGAGATCAGCAGCAGGAGGACCACGTTGATCGGCGGTGTCAGGCTGATCAGCGAACGGCGGCGGGCTGGCCATCGGGCGGGAGATTTTCCTGTCCGTGTCTCCACCTTCCGTCCGCCCAAACCAATGTCCCTAGGATGACTGCGAGAATATGATTGCAAGTGCGTGTTATTCGCATGAGTATCGCGGTCATACTCCGAGACCGACAGCGCGGACCAAGGAGCAGCACATGGGGCGGAGGACATCATGCACGAGTTCCGGTCAACGGACTTTTTCCGGGATCCATCCGCTTCGGCGGCCCGCCTGGGACTGGACGTCAAGATCGTCCACCTGCAACCCGGGCTGATGGTCTCGCTGGTGGCGTCCCGCGCCGACGCGGATATCGTTGCCCACGCCCACAACGACCATGCCTGCGTTCATTGCAGTTGCCTGCTGCAGGGCTCCATTGGCGTCACATTCTCCGGCCAGGATGTGCGGCTGAACGCCGGCACTCTGTTGACTAGCTACGCGCCGGACGAATGGTTCCGCATGCACCTTCCAAGGGATCATCGGAACGTGGAAATCATGGTGACACCGGAGGTTCTGGCGACTCTGGCGGGCGACGATTACGACCCTATCGGGGACGAGGTTCACCGCGGCTTTTGCATGCGCGGGCACGGTGACGGCCGGCGCGCGCAGGATGCCGCCGCGCGCCTTGCGCGCCTCATCGACGACGATCGGTCACCGCGCCTGCTGCTCCATGCGGCGGCGCTCGAATTCCTGGCCTGGCATATCGAGACGTACCGGACCGCCGACGGGTGCGAGGCGGTATCGTTGCGGGACCGGAAAAGGCTGATGGCGGCGCGGGAGCGCCTGCTTCGTGACCTGAGCAATCCGCCGACCATCGCCGAACTAGCGCGCGAGACGGGTCTCAACCAGTTCAAGCTGAAGCGCGGTTTCAAGGCGGTCTTCGGCCACAGCATCTACGCACTGTTCCAGCGGGAGCGCATGGATCGTGCGCGCGAGCTGTTGCAGCGGCATGGGGTCACGGAAACGGCGATGATGATGGGGTACAGCAACGTCAGCCACTTCGGTGCGGCCTTTCGCAAGCAGTTCGGCGTGTTGCCGCGCGAAGCCCGGCGCGGTGTGCTGGAATAGGGATCGTCGTTTCGTCTCGGGGCGATCCCGGGGCCATCCTCGGGATTCAACCCGTCACCGCGTCCGGCCCGGCCTCTTCTTACGAGGCGAGAGCAGCCATGCCGCACATCTCTTGGCGCGCGCGACCCCGGCTGGTCGCGAGGCCGCGATCGGCGCGCCGGTCCCCGACCGAAAGACCTCCAAAAAGTTCCGGTCCGGGCATTTTCCGACCGGACTCGGGGAGACGTCGGGATCTTTGGCGCTTACGATTCGCATTCTCATCGGGTCCGCGTCCGATGACTGTCCGATCGAGTGTCCGGGGGATGAAGAATGACGACGGTGGCAGGTGTGAGGCGGGGCCGGGTGGCGCCGTTGGTGGTGTGCGTTGCCTTGGCTCAGATGATCTGGGGGACGGCCTTGGCGGCCGAGCCGGCCGAGGATGGTGCCGAAACCAACCCGGCGCCAGCGACGGAACCCATGGTCGGTCCGGTGATCCAACTCCAGCCGGTCACCGTGACCGCCGAAAAGATGTCGGGAACGGCGCAGGAAACGCCGATCCCCATGACCGTCATTACCGGCGAGGATCTCGACCGCGCGGCCGCCGTGGACACCAAGGACGTGATCCGCCGGGTTCCCAACATGTACGCCACCTCGGCGGGCCGACATTCCCCCGTCACCATGATGTCCCTGCGCGGCGTCACGCCCCACATGAAGACGGAGAACCCGGTCGGCTTTTTCGTTGACGGAGTCCACTCCGGCTTCCCCGACATGGACCTGCTGGACATCGACCGCGTCGAGGTGCTGCGGGGGCCGCAATCGACTCTGTACGGCCGCAACACCGAGGCCGGCGCGATCAATATCGTGACTCGCGACCCGGAGCCGTACTGGGAAGGGGCCGTTTCCGTCGGCTACGGCAATTACGACACCAAGACGGTGAGCGGGGTCTCGGGCGGACCGCTGTGGAACAATGACTGGTCCTATCGCGCGGCCCTCCGGTTCCTGGAGTCCGACGGGTATTTCACCCGCGAACCGGACGGTATCGACGACGTGGATGACGCCAGCGACCTGAGCGCCCGGGTCAAGCTGCGCTGGGACCCCGAGGGACCGTGGGACGTCATCGCGACCTACAATGCGCAACGCTACCGCGACGGCTCGACCAACATCGTGGCTGACCTCGATCTACTGCGGGACGACCCGCATACGGTCACGTCGAACTACATCGGCACGAACGATACGACCGTGCACGGCGGGAGCGTCCGGGCCGTTTACGAGGCCCCCTGGTTCACCGTCACCTCGATCTCGGCCTATGCCGACGAAAACAAGACATCGAGCTACGATGTCGATGCGACGGCCTATGACATCTACAGGCTGGATACGGCCTTGGAGGCGTCCCGTTTCACCCAGGAACTCCGCCTGAGTTCTCCGGAAGGGGCGTCCGGGCCGCGCTGGGTCGCCGGGCTCTATTACTTCGACCAGACCGACCGCCTGAACATCGACATGGACATGTCGGGTGTTGGCTACGGCGTCCAGCAGATCCGTACCGAAACGGACACGCGCAACATGGCGGCCTTTGGGCACGTCACGTGGCCGGTGTTCGAGACACTCTCCGTGATCGCAGGGCTTCGGTACGACCACGAGAAGAAGGAGGTCGACAACCGCCAGACCTGGACAGCCATGGGCGTGGATTACGACACCAGCCCCGAGTTGACATTTGATGCCTGGCTGCCGAAGTTGGGCCTGGAATACACGCCCCTGCCAAATGTCATGACGTATTTCACGTATTCCCAAGGATATAAGGCGGGCGGGTTCAACAATCTCGGGGCCGCAGGCCAGGAAACCTACGACGCGGAATACACGACGAACTATGAGGTCGGCGTTAAAACGAGCTTTTTCGACAGCCGAGTGCAGGCGAACCTGTCCTTGTTCTGGATCGACTGGACGGACCAGCAAGTCGAAAAGCTCATTCTCACACAGTCCAACCTGACGAACGCGGGAAAGAGTGTCAGTCGGGGCGTCGAGTTCGAGGCGGCTTGGCAAGCCACCGACGGCCTTCGGTTCACCGGCAGTGTCGGGTGGAATGATGCCCATTTCATCGAGTATACGGACGGCGTCGACGACTATTCCGGCAATCGTCCGCCAAATGCGCCCATATACACGTACAGCATCGGCGCCGACTATGCGTTTAAAAACGGTTTGTATGCTCATGTTGACTGGTTGGGAATGGGAGGGCTGTATTACGATTCCGCCAACACCCAGAAGGAAGACCATTACGGCATCTTGAACGCCAAAGCCGGCTACGACATCGAGAACCTTGAGGTGGCCTTCTGGGTTAAGAATGCCCTCGATGAAGCCTACGCGACCCGCGCATTCGATATGGGCGAAGGCACGTACGGCGGCATTGCCGGCGATCCCCGCACCTTCGGCATGACCGTGACTGCCCGGTGGTGACGGTGCCTGGGATGCGGCGGGACTCCCGGGGCACGGCGGAGGTCGGCGCCAGGGGGCGGGCGGACCCGGATACGGGGCTGCTGGGGGTCATCGGCGCGCTGTACTTGGCCCAGGGAATCTCCTTCGGGCTGGTGACCGAGGCCCTGCCGACCCTGCTCCGCGCCGGAGGTGTGTCGCTGGACCTGGTGGCCCTGGTGCCCCTGGCTACCCTGCCCTGGATGGTCAAGGTGTTCTGGGCTCCGGTGGTGGACAATCGTGGTTCCCGGCGCTTCGGTCGGCGGCGCGGCTGGATTCTGCCGACGCAGGGCCTGTTGGTCGTCGCCCTGCTGGCGGTGGCCGCCATGCCGATCAATGCCCAGGGGGCCGTCGCCATCATCGCGCTGCTGGCCGTGGCCTCGCTGGCCGCCTGCACCCAGGACATCGCGACCGATGGACTGGCCGCCGAGCGTCTGGGCCGGCCCCGCATGGCGCTGGCCAACAGCCTTCAAGTGGGCGGCATGGTGGGCGGGCTGCTGATGGGGGGCGCCGGCATGATGGTGCTGTCCGACTGGATCGGCGCGGCCGCCGGCCTGTCGGTCATGGCGGGCCTGATCGCGCTGACCGCGGTGCCGGTGCTGGTGTGGCGCGAACCGCCACCGCCGGTCGAACGGGAGGCCGGTTCCGCGCGTCTCCGGACCTTTTTTCGAAGCCGCCGGGGATGGGCGCTGGCCGCGATTGCCCTTGTGTTCGCCAACGGTCACGCGGTCAGCACCGCCTTGGCGCGGCTGTTCCTGGTGGATCAGGACTGGGCCCTGGCGCGGATCGGCCTTGTGATCGGATCCGGCACCGCAGTGGCCATCTTGCTGGGCGCCGCCATGGCCGGCCCCCTGGTCCGGGCCATTGGCGCGGTCCCAACGGCCGTGGCCGGGCTCACGGTTTCGATGATCGGCCCTGCGGTGTGGTTTCTGGCGGCCGACGGTGCCGGGCCGGTGCCGACCTGGCTGGCCGGCGCGGCCACGCTGGGCGGGGGCCTCGGCGAGGGCCTGAGTTCCGTCGCCGTGTTCACGCTGGCGTTCCGCTTCGCCCATGACGGCCGGCAGGCCGGAACCGACATAACCATGGTCCAGTGCCTGCACGGTGTGGGCGGCATGGTCATGGTCGGGCTGACCACGGCCCTGGTGGCCCGCTCGGGCTACGCCTGGGGCTTCGGCGTCGCGCTCGGCTGTGCCCTTCTGGCCGCCGCCGTGCTTCTGTCCACGCGGCGCACCTGCGAGCCTGATCGGTTTTCGTTGTCCCCCCCTGTCATTGACGAGGCCCTTGATGAACACGCTCTCCCGCAGTCCCATGGATCGTCTGGTTGACGCCATCGCTCGGCGTCCGAACGGCCCCATCGGTCGCGCGCTGTACCGCCGACCGGTGGGCCACGTGTCCGGCTTCCGCAAGGCGCTGGAGATGGTCCCGGTCACGGAGACGGACCGCATCCTGGACGTGGGCTGCGGCGGCGGGATGTTCCTGGAAATGGCCCTGTCCCAAGGCTGCCGCGCGGCCGGGCTCGACCACAGCGTGGACATGGTGGCGGACACGCGGACCCGGAACGCCCGGGCCGCGACCGAGGGGCGCCTGGAGGTGGTGCAGGGCGACGCGGCGGCGCTGCCGTTTCCGGATAGCGCGTTCAACGCCGTCTTCTGCCTGAACGCGTTCTTCTTCTTCCCGGAACCGGCCGCGGCTATCGCCGAGATGGCGCGCGTTCTGGCCCCCGGTGGGCGCGTGGCCATCATCACCGCGCCGCCGACGTCCTCGCGCTGGATCCACCGGCTTTTCGGACCCATCGCCCGGCGGATGCGGTTCGACGCGCCGGAGGCCCTGGCGCACTGGGCCGAGGAGGCCGGCTTGGATCCCGGCGCCGTTCGTGCGCCCGATGCGGCGAGCATGCTGTTCGTGGCAGGCAAGCCGACCGCTCGTGACCAGAGCCCGACCCCTTGATGGAAAAGCGTCTGCCCTATCGCAATTCGAAGCGGATGGGCACGACCAGTTCCAGCCGCCTGTCGGAAATGGAGGCGGGCATGGCCGGTAGCGGCTGTGCCCGCGCGATCAGGTCCAGCACCGCCTCGTCCAGCATCGCATGGCCCGAACTGCGCTCCAGGCGGTGCAACAGAACCCGCCCGCTCCGGTCCATCACGAAATAGAGCAGCGCGGTGCCCTCCATCCGCCGCCGCTGGGCACGCCGGGGATAGGTCTTGTGGCGTTCCAGCCAAGCGCGCAGACGGCCGACGTAACTGTCCCGGGCTGCGGGGTCGCCACCCCCCGGTTGCACGGCGGGCACCGCAGCGGCCGTGGTGATCGGGCCCGGGGCGGGGGCCGGTGACGCGGCCGGAGCAGAGGCAGCCGCCCGGGGCTGCGCCTGGGCCACGCGCACGGGGCGCGGCCGTTCGGGCGCGGCCGGGCGGACGGGCGGAGGCGGCGGCGTGTCCAACACCTCCGGTTCGGGTTCCGGCTCTGGCTCGGGCTCGGGTTCCGGTTCTGGCTCGGGTTCGGGCTCGGGTTCTGGTTCTGGCTCGGGTTCCGGCTCGGGCTCGGGTTCGGGTTCCGGTTCCGGTTCTGGCTCAGGTTCCGGTTCTGGCTCAGGTTCCGGTTCCGGTTCTGGCTCAGGTTCCGGTTCTGGCTCTGGCTCGGGTTCAGGTTCCATGGGAGCCTCGGGCTGCGGGTCCGCCTCCGGCTGCGGATCGACCACCCCACCGGCCGGCCCGAGAGCGACGGTCAGCCCGCCCGGTCCGGGCAACCCGGTGTCCGGGAGCGGCGCTGGACGCGCCAGCACGGCGAGCGCGCCCGCATGCACCGCCGCCGCCGCCGAGAGGGCCACAAACCAATGTCGCCGCCGGATCTCCATCAGGCCTCATCCCGGACGGTCAGCAGAAACAGCCTGTTCACGCCCAAGGCACGCAGACGCTCCATGACCGCCACCACCTCTGTGGCATCGGCGTGCCCGTCCGCCTTCAGCCGCACCCGCACGCCTTCGGTTGCGTCCAGACGGGCCGACAGCATCGCCTCGAACGCGGCGTCCGCCGCCGGGACTCCGTCCAGCGCCAGCCGGCCGTCGGCGCTCACCAAGACGACGATCTCCTGCGGGTCATCCTCGCCAGTGCTGGCCGACCGGGGTGGAGTGATGTCGAACGGATCAATCGCCGACAGGCTGCCGGCCAGCATGAAGAAGATCAGCAGCAGGAAGACCACGTTGATCAGCGGCAGAATGCGCTCGTCATCGCTGGTCTGGCGGGGTGGTTCGAAATGCATCGCGGTCACTCCTCCGCTGCGGCAGCGCCGGGCCGCGACAGGGCCATCGCGGACACGCCAAGGGCGGCCAGACGGTCCAGCACTGTGACGGCCCGCTGCAGGGACACGCCCGGCGCCGGGCGGACCAGAACCCGCTGGTCCGGCGTTTCCTCCAGACGCGTCGTCACCAATCGAGCGATCTCCTCCAGGGTGGCCGCCTGGCCGTCCAGGCGAAGACCATGCGTGCCCACGTCGATCCGCAGCGTTCTGGAGTCGTCCGAGGTCATCGCCGCCGGGGCCGCGCGGCGCGGCGTGTCCAGCCCGATGACCCGCCAGTCCAGGAAGCTGGTGGCCAGCATGAAGAACACCAACAGGATGAACACCACGTCGATCAGCGGCGTCAGGCTAACCAACGGCCGGCGGCGGACTGGTGCGCGCAGGGCCTCAAGCCCCGAGGGCCGCGAGGCGACGGGACCCGTCATGGCTCGGCTCCTGGTGAGGGCGCCGGTGCTCGCCCGGGGCATCGTGGGACAGATCCTCGGTGAACACGCGCGTGACGATGGTGTCCATCTCGTGCGCCACTTGGTCGACCCGCCGTTCCATCCAGTTGAGGATTGCCACCACGGGAATGGCCACGGCCAAGCCCACGGCGGTGGTCAGCAGGGCTTCCCAGATGCCGCCTGACAGGATGGCCGGGTTGACCTGATTGCCGGCCGCCTCCAGTTGGCGGAACGCCTCGATCATCCCCAGCACGGTGCCAAACAGCCCCAGCAGCGGCGCCAGGGAGCCGATGACCTCCAGTGCCCGGAACCAGCTCCGCAGGGTGTGCAGGGCCTCGGCGCCGGTGCGCAGCACCTCCTCACGCACCTTGGCCTCGGGCAGGCCACGGATCTGGCCGCGGATGGCGCGGGCCAGGGCCTGGGCCACCGGACTGCGGCAGCGGCCGGCGATCGCGATGGCCTCGGTCGCGCGGCCGACCGTGTAAAGGGCCAAGGCATCGCGGGCGACCCGCGTCTGCCCCAACCGCGCGGTGCGGAACTGCCACAGCTTCAGCAGCACGATGGCCACCGCCACCACCGACATGCCCAGCAGGATCAGGACCACGGGGCCGCCATCGGCAAGCATCTTCAGGGCCTGGGCGACGGGCTCGGGCAGCGGCACGCCCAGAAGGGTCGGGTCCGCCGCAGGCGCTGGATCGGCCAGCGCCGTCGGGAAGCCCGGATCCTCCGCGCCCGTCAGACCGTCGCCGGTCGGCGTGGTGGCCTGGACCGGAGCCTCCGCGTCCGCCAGCCCGTCGCTGGTCGGCGTGGTGGCCTGGATCGGATCCTCCGCGCCCGTCAGACCGTCGCCGGTCGGCGTGGTGGCCTGGACCGGATCCTCCGCGCCCGCCAGCCCGTCGCCGGTCGGCGTGGTGGCCTGGACCGGATCCTCCGCGTTCGCCAGCCCGTCGCCGGTCGGCGTGTTGGCCCGGACCGGGTCGTCGGCGGCGGGACCGGCGGTCGGCGGGGCTGTCCGCCCGGCCGCGTCGGGGCCGTCTGCGGCCAGGCCGGTCGTGGACACATCCTGTTCGTTCATCGTGGCGGTTCCGTGCGGTGGTGAGCGTTCCATGCGATTGTCGGCATAAGTCCGACAGGGGCATCCGGCAGACCGCAGCCGGGCCCAGGCGGTATCGTCGGCGCATTGTCTATGCGAATGATCCGCAATCACACCATGTTCCCTGGGGACATTCAAGGGAATTCTAGCGGACTCATGGTCCCTCGGATCCGAAAAGCCCGTGCGGCCGTCACGGGCGCTCGGCCGCCAGCCCATCGATGGCGATGTCCTGGGTACAGGCGGCGAGGCAGGTCACTCCCAGCAGGCCGACGATGGTCTGGCTTTCCGGGGGCAAGAGGTCGGACATGGGGCTGCCCGCGTTGTGGAAGAGCCCCACAAAAGAGAGCGGTGTCGCTTGGTGCGCCCAGAAGGCGCGTGCTTCGGGAGTCGGCCAAGACGCCAAGCCGCACAAATTCTGCCGCTTCACAATCTAATCAGGTTTGATCGACTCTATGGCGACACAGCAGTTCTCATTTTGGCCGTGCGGCCTCCGAAGTGAACGGCTGGGAGCCCCAGGCGCGAACCGGACTCCCTTCCCTGGAAAGGGGAGGGCTGGGGTGGGGTTGATATCGGCAACACGCGGGGTTGGAGATGCAAGCACTGCCCGCGCGAAAACCAACTCGCCCCCCTCCCGACCTCCCCCCGACGGGGGCAGGAGAATCGGTCGGCACCGCCCGCAACCGGTGTTCTGCCCTCATCCTGAGACCTGCTGATGGCGACAGGGCGGAATTGACTGAGTTGCGAGTGATTGGCAATATCATGAAATGTGTTCCCGAGGGCGGACCAAGCCGTCCAACCCCGAAGAGGCCGCCGCATGACCGGAACCCCAGCCCAGGGTTCGGCGCATAGGTCGTTTTCGGTGCAAGAGACGCATGGGCTGCCGGGCGGGCAGGGGGCGGGGGCGCCCCGCCGTCCGGTGAACCCCGGAAAAACGCGTGTACGACTGGTCGGGCGGTATGATACCCCTATTCTGCGTCTGATACTTAATCGCAGAAACGATCATGGATCCTCTGTCTCTTGACGAGATGACAACGTCCTTCGCCCGCCACAGTGGGTTCATTTACACGCGATTCCAGGCCCTTGACGGGGGCGGGCAGGGGCGGCCGAGCGGGCCCGTCGCGCGCGGGCGCGTGGACGTGTTTGCCCTCCGTCCGGGACTGACCCTCGCCTTGACGGACCTCCAGGCCCTGACATCCATGAGCGGAGAGGGGATCTGTCCCGCCGGGCTGACCCTGGCCGTGGCCTTGGACGGAACGCCGTGTCCGTTCGGGCCGGACGACAGCGCCACCCTGGCTCCGGGACGCTGCGCGGCCGTGCTGTCGGACCGCGAGACGCCACACGCGGGGCGCACGCACGAACGGTTCCGCGGGCGCGTGGCCTTGCTGCACGCGGCATGGGACTGGCTGGAAGAGAGTCACTTGGCGCTGGAGCCGCCTCGCGGCGCCCCCGGGTTTTCCTGCCACGCCGTGTCGCCCGCTCTTCATCAGGCCCTGGGCGCTTTGTATGCGCGGTTTCCGTCCGGAGCCGTCCGCGCGCTGTACGCCGAAAGCCTCGCCCTGGGATTGGTCGCCGAATCCTTGGCCGGGGATGGCGCGGGGGCGGTCCCCGCTCCCCTGCGATCCCGTGACCTGGATGCGATGTGGGACGTGCGCCGCATCATGGAACACGATCCCCTTGGCGATCACACATTGTCGTCCCTGGCACGGGCTGTGGCGATCAGTCCGTCGTCGCTTAAGAGCAAGTTCACCGCCGTTTTCGGGACGTCCGTCGTCGCGTTCCTGCTCGACCTGCGGCTCGACATCGCCCATGCGGCCCTGCGGCACGGGCGCTGGACCATCGCCGAGGCCGCCTATGCCGTCGGCTACAATCACCCTTCCAATTTCTCCACCGCCTTCAAGCGCAAGTTCGGTCACGCGCCGCGATCGATCGCCGCCGGAGCGGAGGCCCCCGCCGGTTCCTCAGCCGGCCCGTCCTGATCGCAGGTCGCGGCGCGCCACAGGTCCGCATACAGGCCGCCGGCGGCCAGAAGCCCGGCGTGGGATCCCCGTTCGACGATGCGCCCGCCGTCCATCACCAGGATCTGATCGGCATGGACGATGCTGGACAAGCGGTGGGCGATCATCACGACAGTCTTGCCGGCCCCGGGACGGGCAAACGCCCGGTGGAAGGCCAGTTCGGTTTCCACATCCACCGAGGCGGTCCCCTCGTCGAGCAACAGGACCGGCGCGTCCTTCAGCAGGGCACGGGCGATGGATAGCCGCTGCTTCTGGCCGCCGGACAGGCGGGCCCCGTCCTCGCCGATCCGGGTGTCGTAGCCCTGGGGGAGCGCGGTAATGAAATCATGGCACTGGGCAACCTCGGCGGCCCGGCGGACCTCCGCGTCCGTGGCCTCGGGCCGGCCCAGGCGGATGTTGGCGGCCACCGTGTCGTCGAACAGGTGGACGTCCTGGAGAACCATGGCGACTTTGGCCATGACCTGCTCCGACCCCAGGTCGCACAGATCCACGCCCCCCAGGCGAACGGCGCCCGCGTCGGGGTCGTGGAAGCGGGCGGTCAGGTGGACCAGGGTAGTCTTGCCCGCACCCGACGGTCCCACCAGCGCGGTCACCTTGCCCGCCGGGATGGTGACCGAAACGTCGTCCAGGACGGAGCGACCAGGGTCGTAGCCGAAGGTCACAGCGTCGAAGGTCACATCGGTTCCCTCGGTCCGCGCCGGCTGCGCCGGTTCCGGCAGCGGCGCCAGATCCATCACCGCCTTCACTTTGTCGACCGCGCGGCCCAGGTAGTCCCCCTCGGCCATCAGCATCCCCGCCCGCGTCATCGGCGCATAGAACTTCTGGGCCAGCACCATGGCCATCAGGAACGCGGCCCGCTCGACCTCGCCGCCCAGAACGAGGTAGGTGCCCGCCGCCAGCAGGGCCGCGAAGCCCAGTTCCAGGATGACCGCGAACCCGACCACGGAGGCGCCGCCCCAGGCTTCCAGCCGGGAGGAGATGCGGCGGAAGCCGTGCATGGCTTCGCTGAGGGTGCGGAACTTGTCGCCCTCGGCGCCACAGGAGCGCAAAACGGGCATGCCGTCGATGTACTCCAGCAGGGCGGCGGCCACGTCGTCGTGTCCGGCGAGCCGTTGCGCCGACAGGCGCGCGAAGCGCCGACGCGACAGCAGCAGGACCGCCCAGGCAACCGGTACGGTGGCGATGGCTGCCAACCCCATGCGCCAGTCCACCACCAGCAGCAGCACCGCTACGCACGCGGGCAGCACCACGGCGGCGGTCATCTCGCCCAGGACATGGGTGAACATGTCCTCGATCATCCGCACGTTGTCGGAGATCAAGGCGTTCAACTGCCCCACCCGCGACCGGGTGAGGACACCCAGGGGCAGGCGGCTGATGTGCTCGGCCAAAGAGACCCGGAACCCGGCCATCAGCGCATAGCCGCCGGTGATGGACAGGCGGGCGGCGTACAGCCCGAACAGGTATTGGGCCAGCAGTCCGGTTACCGCGACACCGGCCAGGGCCAGGAACGGCCCGACCCGGTCGGTTCGCCCCGCGAGCACCAGATCCAGGGCGCCGTACAGCGCGACGTAGGGCACGGCGGCGCACAGGGTTTCCAGGACCATCAGCCCCGCGCCCGCGCGGATCGTCTTGGCGTGCTTGCGCTCGCCCAGCCGGAGGATGTCAGCGAACAGCATGGGCTGCCTCCCGCTCGGTCTGGTCCTTGGCCTCCCACAGCCGCGCATACACGGCGCAGTCGCGCAGAAGGCTGGAGTGCTCGCCCTCACCGACGACACGGCCCGCATCCATAACGACGACGCGGTCGGCATGGCGCAGGGTGGACAGCCGGTGAGCGATGGTGATGACCGTGCGTCCCCGGCACAGGCGGGCGATAGCCTCGTGGATCGCCCGTTCGGTCAGCGGATCCGCGAAGGCCGTGGCCTCGTCGAGGATCACGACCGGGGCATCCTTCAACAGGGCGCGGGCGATGGACAGCCGTTGGCGCTGGCCGCCGGATAGGGTGTGTCCGCGCTCGGCCACGACGGTGTCGTACCCGTCCGGCAGCCCCATGATGACGTCGTGGATCTGGGCCGCCCGGGCAACGGCGATGACGTCCTCGCGTGTGGCTTGGGGATGCCCCAGGCGAATGTTCTCCAGGACGGTGTCGTGGAACAGGAACACCTCCTGGAACACGCAGGCCACCAGGGTGTTGAGGGTGGCCAGGGGGAAGTCGGCGATATCGACCCCGCCCAGGCGGATCGTGCCCCGGTCCGGGACCCAGAACCGCGCCGCCAGATGGGCCAGGGTGGTCTTGCCCGCGCCGGATCGCCCCACCAGTGCCGTGTGCGTGCCCTGGGGAAAGGTCACCGTCACATCGGTCAGGACCGGCTTGTCGTCGTACGAGAACGAGACACCCTCGAAGGACAGCGTCGTGTCGGAGGGCGGTTCGGTTCGGGTGCCCTCCGGCAAGGGCGGCGCGTCCAGGATGGACCCCAGACGCTGCATGGCGGTGGTCACGACCTGGAGCGACGACCCGAATGTCACGACCCGCAGCAGCGGCAGGCACACTCCCACGCCCAGGGTCACACAGAACAGGAACGTCGCGGGATCCAGGGTCCCGGCGGCCAGGGCCATGCCGCCCACCGGCAGCATGACGGCGAGCGATCCCCCCAGCAGCACGGTGAAGGCGATCCAGGCCGGCATGGCGGCGCGGGTGAAGTCCGCCACCGTGGCGCTGTATCGGGTCGTGGCGTCCTGCAGGCGACCGAGGGAGACCGCATTGCGCCCGAATGTCTTAATGACCGGGATGGCGCGGATAACCTCGACGATGGCGGCATTCATGCGCCCCAGATCGTCGTGGAACCCGGCCATCTTCGTGCCTGCCCACCGCCACAACAGCCCCTGAACCGTCAGGGCCAGGGGGATCGGCGCCATGGCGGCCAGCCCCAGGCGCCAATCCACCGCCAGCAGAACGACGATCCCGGCCAGGGTGGCGGTCAGGGCCGAAATCATGTCCGGCAGCATGTGGGCGAAGACCATCTCCAGGCGGTCGATGTCGTCGTGCAGCACGCGCTTCAGGTCACCCGAGCCGATCCGCGACAGGGTTCCCAGCGGCAGCCGCCCCAGGTGCCGGGCCGTCTTCAGCCTGAGAACGAAGATGAGATCAAAGGCCGCCGCATGGGAGCAGGCGCCACCGGCGGCCATCAGCAGCCAGCGCAGCACCAGCCCGCCCACGGTCAGCCACACGGCCCACAGCATGGCGTCACGGTCGGGAACCGGGGCCAGGAGTTCGACGGCCAGGAGCCAGAGAGCCACCAGCGGGACGAGGGCAAGCATGGCGGCGCCGGCGCCGGCAATCCCGGCGCCGGCCAGCAACCACGCCCGCTCGCGCATCAACGAGAGGAGAAGAGGCATGTGCGTGGGTCCGTGCGGCGGATCAGAAGAACAGCGACCCGCGCACGCCGAACTGCCGGGACGCCCCGGGACGGCTGCGGCCGAAGGCGGCGAAGTCGACGACCTCGTCGTCCAGCGCGTTGTTCACGTATCCAACGACCCGGTAGCTGTCGGCCTCGAAACCGAGCGACAGGTTCAGGATGTCGGACTCGGGGATGCGGTTGGTGTTGGTCGCTTCCCCCCACCGTTCGCCGCTATGGGCGAAGTCGGCGCGCGCGAACCACATGGTGCCGGCCGGTCCGAAGGGAAGGTCATCGCGATAGTCAGCGAACAGGGTGTAGGCCAACAGTGGCGTGTTGGGCAGGTCATCGCCCTTCTCGACCAGACCGTTCCAACCCAGGTCGCCGTCCTGGGCGGCATAGGCCCGCGTCAGCGCCAGGGAGCCACCGAGGGTCAGTTCCCGGGTGGCGCGCCAGCGGCTGCCCAGTTCCAGACCATAGGCCTGGGTATCGATATTCGAATAGCGACCGGCGAAGGTCACGGGATCGTACCCGACGACCTGTTCATCGGACGTTTCCGAGAAGAACGCCGTGGCATCGAACGACAGGCGCCGGTCGAAGAACTGCCCCTTGTAGCCCACCTCGTAGGTCAGCGTGGTGGCGGCCCCATACCCGGTTGTCGGTTCCTGCAGGCCCGTGATCGCGTTGGCATGTGCGGTCTGGAAGCCGCCGGGCTTGTAGGCACGGGCCACGGAGGCGAACAGGGTATCGGTGTCGGTCGGCAGGTAGGTCAGCGCGACACGGCCATTCCAGCCCAGAAACGTATCCTCGTCATCGTAGGAATGGGTGAAACCGAAGGTGTGGTGGACCACGGTCTCGTCGGTTTCCACATGGGTGCGGTGCAGACGCAGGCCCCCCGTCAGCTTCACTGTCTCGGTCAGGGCGTAGGTGACCTCGCCGAACACGGCCTGGGAGTCGGTGTCGTGGTCGCCGGTGCTCTTCAACTCCATCGCCCCCAGGCCGTCCATGGTCTGGTTCTGATGGAAGAGGCTGTAGAACGCCCCCGCACTCCATGTGAAGTCCTCTGTGACGCCGTCCAGCCGGACTTCCTGGGAGAACTGGTACTCGTTGTAATCCGCGAGGCTGTGCTGAAAGACGGACTGCGAGTAATGCTCAGTGCCGTCGATGGCAGCGCCGCCGGTGATGAGCTTGAGATCCAGGCCGTCGGCCAGAGCGATGGTGTTGGTCATGCCGCCGAACCAGACGGTCTGGTCGTTGTAGGCATCGAAAGGCTCGTTCGTGGTGTTATAGCGATCCGCCGGAACCATCTGGTTGTCACCGTTGTCGATCACCTCGTGACGCAGCGACAGGCGGGTCTGGACGCGCTCCGACCAATTCGCATCGATGGTCGCACTCCCGCTCACGCGATCGAAGTCGCCGGTGTCTCGCCCCAGGGCCTCATTGTACACAAGCCCGTCCCGGGACGAGGCGTTGGCGGACAGGCGAATGGCCAGACGGTCCTCGATTAGCGGGGTCCCGACCATGGCCCGGACCTCCCGCTGGCCTTCCGTGCCGACGTCAAAGCCGATTTCGCCCTCGAACTGCTCGCTCGGCCCCAGGGTGGTGATGTTGATGGCGCCGGCCTGGGCGTTCTTGCCGTAGAGCGTGCCCTGGGGGCCGCGCAGGACCTCGATGCGCTCCAGGTCCGTGTAGACGTCATCCATCAGCGACAGCGGGATGGGCACGCCGTCCACATACGCGCTGACCGAGCCATCCTCGAATCCGCCGGGCACAAGAGACCCCACGCCCCGGATGTTGTAGGTCGAGTATCGCGACTGGGATCCCTTGGCGAAGCTGAAGCTGGGCACGAGCCGCGAAATGTCGTCCATCGTGTCGACATCGGCGTCCAGGATCTCGTCCGCCGTAATGGTGGTCACGGCCACGGGGATGTCCTGGGCGCTTTCCTCGATCCGGCGCGCGGTCACGGTGACATCGTCCAGAACAATCACCTCCGGGCCGGTCGTCGTCTCCTCTGCCCAGACAGGCACCGGACTCAGAAGGAGGCTCATCGGTACGCCGGCCCGCAGGGCCTGCTTCCACGTCAGGGTCATGTATTCTTCTCCGTTGGGCGAGGACGTGATGGGGACATTGAGGGCGAGCGGGCATCCCGGAACAGCCGCAGGGACAGGACCAGAGCCGCGATCAGAAGACCCGCGCCGAAGGCGCCCCACCATCCCGGGGCGCCCAAGGGTGATCCGAAAACGCCGGCCATGCCGATCGCGTAGCCCAGGGGCAGGCTGACCAGCCAATGGGCGGCGGCGGGAATGACGAACGGGGCCGACATGTTTCCCAGGCCCCGCAGCAGGCTGCCGGTGCCGACGACGATGACGTTCAGCGGCAGCAGGATCGCGACGATCCGGATCAAGGGTTCGCTGGCGGCATGGATGGCCGGATCGGGCGAGTAGAGGCGCGGCACCAGGGCCGAACTGCCGAACGCCAGGATGGCCAGGATCGCGCCGACGCCGAGGGCGAGCATCAAGGTGAAGCGGATGACCGCGCCGACGTCTCCGGGCCGCCCGGCGCCCCGGGCCTGGGACAGCAGGATGGTCCCGCCCATGGACAGCGACAGCGGCACCATCATCAGCACGGTCATGACATTGAACGCGATCTGGTGACCGGCGATGGGCACCGCGCCCAGGGTGGCGATGAACATTGCGACGACGGTCATCACGAGATAATCGGAGAGGAACCCCAAGCCGATCGGCAGGCCCTTGGCCGCCAGGGCGATCACGCTCCGCCCCAGGCCGCGTGCCCATGCGGCGGTGATGGCCTGGACGGGGGCGATGCCATCCTTGCCCGACACGACCATGATCGCGACGGCGGCGGCGCATCCCCAGTTGGAGAGCGTGGTCGCCAGGCCGCACCCCGCCACGCCCATGGGCTCCAGGCCCAGGGCGCCGAACATCAGCACGGCATTCAACACCGCGTTGGCCACCGCCCCGACGAGGGCGACGAGGGTCACCCGGCCGGTCATGCCGGCGCTTTCCAGGACGTAGCGCAGGGCGATGAACAGGGCGGCCCCCGGCATCCCGGGCACGATCCAGCGCAGGTAGGCCTCGGTTTCCGGAATCACGTCGGGCGCCACGCCGATCATCCGCAGGACCGGACCGGCGGCCAGCAGGAGAAGTCCGATCACCCCGCCGCCCACGAGCGCCAAGGTCACGCCGACGACCGCCGTTTCCGCGACGGCCCCGGCTTGGGTCTGGCCCCTCAGGTGACCCAGGACCGGCACCAGGACATACAGCAGGCCGATCAGGAAGATCATCATGGGCAGCCAAAGCGCGGCCCCGGCGGCCACGGCCGCCAACGAAACAGTGCCCAGGTGCCCGGCCATGACGGTGTCGGCCACCCCGTTGCCCACTTGGGCCAGTTGCGTCACCGCCAGAGGCAGGGACACGCGAAGCAGGGACCGGAAGGACACTCCGGCGGCGGCGGGACGGGGATCGGCGCTGGACATGGGGATCTCGTTGCTGCGAATGCGTCGCAACGTAGGTCCGGTATTCGCGCAACCGCAACAGCGGCGGCCTATGGGAGAGGACAGAAAACGTATGGGAAAAGCCGGGGTGTCGCGGGACCGCGACCCGAGGGCGGTTTCCGGCGTCGAGGCCGCTCTGGTCGAGGCCGGGGTGATCACCCCGGCCGGCATCAGTGAGGGCAAGTCTCGGGCGTTTTGCGTGACATCTGGATCCCGCAAAACGGAACCGGGGCAGAAGTGCGGGCGGTCAGGCGTGGCAGCGCGCGGTGACGAGGTCGGTCAGATTCGGCACCGGATTGGCGACGGGGGCGCCGAGGCGGGTGCCGAGGTAATCCCAGAACGGGATGCCGTGCTTGCGGCATGCCTTGTTCAGGCCGAGGAAGGCGTCACGGCAGTCCCGTCCGTCGTCGCTGTGGGTGGTGGCGCTGACCTTGCGGCGGATGACCTGGCAGCGGATGTCATTGTCCGAGCCGTTGGTGTGCAGCAGGATCTCCGGCCGATCAAGGACGCGCAGCAGGTCGTTCTCGTTGGTGGGGTGGGGCACGGTTTTGTGAGACAGGGCTTTGCGCTACCTTGGTGTTCCCCAGGAGGTAGAGAGTATGACCGACAAGACCGTGCCCCAGCCCACGCAGTCGATGCCGCCATGCAGGCGGGTGTGAGTCCAAGGCCCGATCAGGCGGCGCGCACCAAGTTCAGGGCCCGTTCGGATACCGACACGGTGGCCGAGACGCCCCAGTCGAAGCGGAGGTAGTCCTGTTCGATGCCGTCGGCGAAGATGACGCCTCCCTCGTTCATGCGGGAGGTCAGGGACAAGGCGGTGTCCGGTGCGACGTCCCCGAACACCAGATCGCATCCGGTCGTCGCGCTGGGCCACGGCTCGCGGGTGAAGAACAGGGCGCGGCACTCGTCCGGACGGACCTGAGCCTCGCATCGGGTCGCCGTCAGGATGGAGCGCGCCCACCCCGTAAGGCCGGTCCCGGTTGAGACGATCACGCCCGACGACGACTGGGCCTCTTCGTGTCCGTCGTAGTTGACGATATAGCGTGCGGACTGGTGTGAGCGATGGCCGAGGAACAGCTCGTTCAGGGCGGTCAGACTCTGGCCGTCGTCAAGCCGGGCCTCCACCATCGCACGGTGCTGCGTGTCCATGTCGCCGGCGGCGACGCGGGGCAGCAAGGCCGCCAGCGCCGCCACGGGCGTGGCCGTGAGCACGCCTTCGGACAGGTCCGGCGACGGCGTCACGCCGATGACCGGCTGCCCCGACAGGTACTTGGCCAGATTGGCGACAAGCCCGTCCTGACCGATGGCGACGACGATGTCCCGCGGTGTGAATAAGAAGCGGTCCAGGTCCGCGCGCAGCACGTGGACGTGCGACCAGTCGTCCGGGATGGCCCGCCGTGTCTGTGCGACGGCCTCCTTCAGACGGACATCGTGCTGCTCCATCCGGGCGAGGCTCTGGCCGCGCCTCTCCAGGAAGAACGCGGCTTGGCCCCGGGTGGCGTGAACGGCCAGGAACTCATCCAGTTCGGAAGGCCGGGTCACGACCACCACCCGGGGCGCTAGCGTGCTCATCGGTCGCCCCCCGCCTGCGCCTGCGGCCGGCCGATCAGGCCGCCGAACCGGGCGAGGGCATCAGAAAGCACGTCGGGCGTGATGGTCAGGCTGTCGATGCGTCTGACCTTCGCGGCGAACTCCTGCGCCGCCAACGCCAGAAGCACGGCGGGCGTCACCTGGGCGTACACTTCCATCCGCGCCCGTTCCGCCTCGGCCTTGGCGAGATCCACGGTTCGCACGGCACGCCCCTCTGCGTCGGCGCGGATCGTGCTCATGGCTGCCTCCGCCTCCGCTTCGATCGTCCGGTTGGCCGCCTCCGCCTCTACCCGGGAGCGGTCGTTGGCCGTCTCGCGCGCGATCAGGTCCTTCTGCCGGGCGGCCAGTTCGATCTGGTTGTTGAGTTCGTTCTCGGCGATGGCCCGTTCCTTTTCCACCGCCAGCGCCCGGCGGGCAAAGGACGCCTCGTCCGCCTGTTGCTGGAGGCTTTCGAAGGTCGGGGCCTGGAGTGCGCGCGCCAGTTCACTGGTCGGCATAAGCCCGGCCAGACTGGTGCCGACATGTTCCAGGCCCATCTTGGCCAGCGTCTGCTGTCCGGCCAGGGATGCGTTCAACAGATCCTGCAGGGGGGCGGCACCGGCCTTCAGGAGGGCGGTGACGCCGTGGTCCCGGAGGTACGCAAACGTGAACTGGCGCACCAGACCCAGAAGCACCGTGTGGATCTGGTCCAGCGGTTGGCCGATGCACAGGCCCTTCTTCAAGTCGATGGTGAAATCGACGCGGTCGCCCAGGCGCTGGGGATCGGACACCCGCCAGACCACCGTGCCCTGGACCGTCACTTCCTGGAAGTCCGCGGATTGCCCCTTGATGACGAACGGCATGGGCCGGTCGTCCAGAGGGACCTCGACGATCGACGCGCCGTCGGGCAGGAACCAGAAAGCCAGCCCGCGCCCGGAACGGACCCGCCGGCCCTTACGGAAGAGCTGAATGGAGGATGCCGCTTCGGCTCGAAGGTGCCGGACGAAAGGATAGCGCTTGATCTGTGCCATGACTTCGCTTCCTTGATTGGTGGGCGTTGCACGGTCCGGTGGGAGGGCCGTTGAAGGCCCGCCTCGTCCGTGTTAGTGTCAACCATACACAAACAGGTTCGTGTCGTCAATACACGAAGTGTCATGCCATGCCATACACCTACACCCACCCGCACCCGGCCGTGACGACGGACATCGTCGTCTTCACGGTGGAAACCCAGGCGCTGAAGGTGCTGCTGATCCGGCGAAAGGGGCCGCCTCACGAGGGGCAATGGGCTCTGCCCGGGGGATTCGTACGCATCGACGAGAGCGTCGATGCCTGCGCCGTGCGCGAACTGGAGGAAGAGACGGGCCTCAAGGGCATCTACCTGGAGCAGCTCTACACCTTCGGCGATCCCGACCGGGATACCCGCGAGCGGGTCATCAGCGTGGCGTACTATGCGCTGGTTCCGCTGCAGGGCCTCGAACTGCGTTCCGGCACCGACGCCGCTGACGCGGCTTGGTGGACCGTTGGCGGGCTGCCCGTGCTGGCGTTCGATCACGGTCGGATCGTCACGATGGCACGGGCCCGGCTGACCGCCAAGATGGAGTATTCCACCGTCGGCCTGTTGTTCATGCCGGACTCATTCACGCTGTCCGACCTGCAGGGGCTCTACGAGACGGTCTCCGGGCGGCCGCGCGACAAACGGAACTTCAGGAAGTGGATCCTGTCACTCGACGTCGTCGAGGAAACCGGGGAGCGCAAGGCCGAAGGCGCCCATCGGCCGGCAATGCTGTACCGCATGAAGACTCCGGGGAACGTCAAGATCATCAAGTAGCACGATGGGGGTGAGCGTTTGTTTTGCCCCACCTTCCGGTTTGGTTCCGGGCCGGGCAGGCTTCGGCTTTCGTGACGACGGAGGCTGGAGGCTTGGATGGCAGACGAAGGCGTCAAGACCGGCGCCGAAGGTGCCGATTTCTGGCGGCTGCGTATTCCATGAACATCCGGCTACCGATTCCATGAACATCCGGCCACCTGTTCCACGAACATCCGGCCATGCCGGACGGCTTGGAGGGCGGCTTCGAAGACGGCTTGATCTCGGGCTTGCCCTTCAGACCCTTCAGCCGCGCGTTCTCCTCGCGCAACGCCTCGTTCTCCGTCGTCAGCCGGGCGTTCTCCTCCAACAGCCCAGCGTCAGCGGCTTCAGCGTCGCCGGGAAAAGCGCATCAATGTCGAAGGGTGGCTTGGCCATGTCCCCAGCGAATCACAAACCACGTGCCCGCGCAACCAAAAGTGAGTTCCACCGCCGCCGATGCCCGGACTTTTGCCCCGGTTACGAGCCGGCCTGCTCTCTAACCCGTTGATTTAATTGCTTACTCCGGAAATGAGGGGATTCCTGAGTGTCTGTCCGGGAGGTTCATGAGTCAAAACAACCAGTTGAAGAGTTTGGTTGATCCCGCCTCCGTAGCCTGATTCCCTGCCAAGAGGACCTGATGTCAGGGAGAGGGTCATGTGGACGGACGAGAACCGGGCGCTGTACAACCGCGATCACCTTCGAT
>NZ_FNAP01000044.1 GCF_900101965.1 Rhodospira trueperi
CTCCCGGGCCGGAGGCGGGATCCCGGAAAAACCGGGGCCGAAGACCGAAATCGACCCGCCGGACCCGCCAAAAAAAGTCCGGTGACGGATCCGGGATAGAGGCCTCCGTCGACGGCGGCGGTGATGCCTTCGATCCTGATGGAATGCTCCCAACCGTCACCGAAGTCGTAGAGGTACTTGAACGACCTGGCGCCGGTGTCCTCGAGAACATCACTGAGTTTTGCCTTGCGCGCGTCGAGAGGCCCGTCACCGAATCCCCAATCCGGATCGGGGATGCCGAAGCCGATGCCTTTGATCCGGAACTCCCAGAGATGGCTGTCGGTCCATCCCATCGCCACCTGCAGGACGGTATGGAGCCGGTCCAGCCTGAGGGACAGCGGGATCTCGAGGTGACGCATAACCGGAGGCGTGACGTCGTCGAGAACGACCTTGATGCGGGCAACCGGCGCGCCTGACGTCATGCCGCGAGGCTCCCCTGGGCCATGCGGGCGGCTTTCCAGTTCCAGGGCAGCAGCTCGTGGAGGCGGGACTGCGGCATGTCGGCGATGCGGGCGAGCACGTCGGCCAGCCAGGCCTGCGGGTCGATGTCGTTGAGCTTGGCGGTAACGATCAGGGTGTACATGACCGCCGCCCTCTCCGCGCCCCGGTCGGAGCCGGCGAACAGCCACGACTTCCGGCCCAGGGCCAGCCCCCTCAGCGCTCTTTCGGCCGCGTTGTTGGTCTGACCTTGCCCCGAAAAAGTGGACACCGGGTTACGCGGCACGAAGCTCGGCCTGCTCTGGTGTGATGTAGCCGAGCGCTGAGTGAAGGCGCCGGCGATTGTAGTAGCCTTCGATGTAGGCGAACAGATCGCGTTTGGCCTCCTCGCGGGTTGCATATCGGCGTCCGTTGACCAATTCGGTTTTCAGGGTGCCGAAGAAGCTCTCCATGGGGGCGTTGTCCCAGCAGTTTGCTTTGCGGCTCATGGAGGCGACCAAACCGCTGTTTTCCAACGCTTTTCTGTACTCATGCGAGGCGTATTGGCTACCCCGGTCCGAATGGTGGATCAGGCCAGGCGGAGGCTTTTGGCGCTGGGTGGCCATCATCAAGGCCGCCAGCGGCAGTTCGGTGCGCATGTGGTCGCGCATGGCCCAGCCGATCACCTTGCGGCTGAACAGGTCGAGGACCACGGCGAGGTACAGCCAGCCCTCGTCGGTCGGGATGTATGAGATGTCGGCGACCCCAGGGGATTCTTGGGGCGCGCCCTGGGGCGTCCGGCGAGAACTGCCGGTTCAGCAGGTTGGGCGCCACGGGCAGATCATGCTTGCTGTCCGTGGTACACGACCGAAAGG
>NZ_FNAP01000038.1:2500-5000 GCF_900101965.1 Rhodospira trueperi
GCTTGAGGTCGTCGGTTCGATCCCGTCCGGCTCCACCAAGTCTCCCAGGGTGCTGGCATCCCGACGACCTGGGGCCGGCCTCCGGACCGAAGAGGGTCTCTTGCGCTGGGGCGCGGGACATCAAAGCAAGACGAGACACGAAATTCCGTGCCGGTCCTTTGGGACTGGGCGCGCGAAACGTGGCCCGGGTGCTCCGGTTGGAGCGGACGGGCCTCGGCTGTTTGACATGGTAAAGAGGCATGTTTTTGATCTGCGGTCCGTGATCGGACGTGGGTCGCTGCTTTCCTTCGGGAAAGCGTGATCGGCGGTTTGGTCATGGATGGCTGAGGATCGAGAACGCCTGATGTATGCGAAGTGTGTGACGCGCCTCCGTTCGATTGGCGAACGGGAGCGTGGGTGTGTTTGGATCGCACCCTTTCCCCCGCGTTGGGGTCGGGTGGTGCGGGAGTGTGCGTTTCACCGTCCCGACCGGGGCGGCGGCCCGCGAAGCCCGAAGGGCTAAGCTGGGCCGCTCAGAAACGAAGACTCAGGTCCAGACAAAATGTGTGTGGTTCCGTGTGAGCGGAGCAATGGGGACGATGGTTTGGGTGTTTGGGACGTGATTGGCGCTACGGTGCCGGGGCGTGCTGAAAACCGGTGCGACTGCGCCGGAGCGCCATGAGGCCCGCAGGGCCGAATTGGCGCGATCCAAATCAAGACTCTTTCTTGCCACCGTGCATGGGGGATCAAGTATGACAAGGGCATCTGGTGGATGCCTTGGCGTCGAGAGGCGATGAAGGACGTGGCACCCTGCGATAAGTCCTGGGGAGGCGGGAGCAGCCTTTGATCCGGGAATTTCCGAATGGGGAAACCCACCCCTTTGGGGTATCCCAACCTGAATTCATAGGGTTGGGAGGCGAACGCGGTGAACTGAAACATCTCAGTAGCCGCAGGAAAGGACATCAACCGAGACTCCGCAAGTAGTGGCGAGCGAACGCGGATCAGCCCAGTGGCACCATTCATCTAACGAGAACGGTCTGGAAAGTCCGGCCAGAGCGGGTGACAGCCCCGTATCGGTGTTGATGGATGGTGTCCTCGAGTAGGGCGGGGCACGTGAAACCCTGTCTGAACGTGGGGGGACCACCCTCCAAGGCTAAGTACTCCTCGACGACCGATAGTGCACCAGTACCGTGAGGGAAAGGTGAAAAGCACCCCGATGAGGGGAGTGAAAGAGACCCTGAAACCGGATGCCTACAAGCTGTAGGAGCCCCGCCTCCAAATCACTGAAAAGGCTTGGGTATGCATTACGTCTATGTATTGCAGGACGAAGCCGATGCAAAGCGGTTCTATGTTGGGTTCACGGGTGACCTGATGGTTCGCCTGGTGGCGCACAACGAGGGACGCAATGCGTCGACGCGCGGCCGGCAGTGGCGGATTGTGTACTACGAAGCCTACGTCTCGCGCGATGCGGCGCGGCGACGGGAATCGGTTCTAAAGCACGACGGCCGAAGCCGCCGGGCTTTGATGGACCGGATCAAGGCCAGCCTGACAGAAGACAGTCTGTCAAAAAAGGTTGGCGAACCACCTCAGTGATTTGGTGGCGGGGTGACTGCGTACCTTTTGTATAATGGGTCAGCGAGTTAATCTGTCGAGCAAGCTTAAGCCGGTAGGCGTAGGCGCAGCGAAAGCGAGTCTGAACAGGGCGCTTGAGTTCGGCGGATTAGACCCGAAACCGGGTGATCTAGCCATGGGCAGGTTGAAGGTGGAGTAACACCCACTGGAGGACCGAACCCACGTCTGTTGAAAAAGACGGGGATGACCTGTGGCTAGGGGTGAAAGGCCAATCAAACTCGGAAATAGCTGGTTCTCCGCGAAATCTATTTAGGTAGAGCGTCGTGTCTTACCTTCGGGGGTAGAGCACTGGATGGGCTAGGGGGCCGCGAGGCTTACCAAACCTAACCAAACTCCGAATACCGAAGAGTACAATCACGGCGGACAGACTTGGGGTGCTAAGGTCCTAGGTCGAGAGGGAAACAGCCCAGACCGCCAGCTAAGGTCCCGAAGTCATGGCTAAGTGGGAAAGGATGTGGGACGGCCAAAACAACCAGGAGGTTGGCTTAGAAGCAGCCATCCTTTAAAGAAAGCGTAACAGCTCACTGGTCTAATAGCTGTCCTGCGCCGAAGATGTACCGGGGCTCAAGCCATGCACCGAAGCTGCGGGCTCGAAAGAGCGGTAGCGGAGCGTTCCGTAGGCCGATGAAGGTGTGTCGTGAGGCATGCTGGAGGTATCGGAAGTGAGAATGCTGACATGAGTAGCGCTAGGAGAGTGAGAACCTCTCCCGCCGAAAGTCCAAGGGTTCCCGCGCAAGGCCAATCCGCGCGGGGTGAGCCGGCCCCTAAGCCGAGGGCGACAGCCGTAGGCGATGGGAACCAGGTGAATAGTCCTGGGCCCGCGAGAGGTGACGTCCCCCGTAAGTTGTTCATCCTTAACGGATTGGATGGGCAGCGAAGGGGGGCCAGG
>NZ_FNAP01000036.1 GCF_900101965.1 Rhodospira trueperi
CACCCTGTAAAAAATCAGCCGCTCAAAATCCGCGATAGCCCCCTGTTATCGCTCACGGAATCCAGGTTTGCCCGAAACACGGTGACGGATCCGGGGTTGACGCCGATCTCCGTTCACGAGGATTCGGCGTTCCGGCAGTCCGGTCCCGGCAGTCGCGGCAGCCAGAGGAAGATCAAGAGGAAGAGGACGTCTTCGGTTTCGTGACGGATTTAAGAGGAGAGGGAGGGTCCTTCTCCAGCCCGTCGACCGCACGAAACAAAGGAGACGGACCATGACACGCGAAACCACCCCTCGGCAGGACATCTACACCCGGGTCACCGACAGCATCATCGCCGAACTGGAAAAGGGCGTCCGCCCGTGGGAAAAACCCTGGAGCGCCGAGCACGCCGCCGGTCGGGTCAACCGGCCCCTGCGCCACAACGGTGTCCCCTATGCCGGCATCAATATACTCATGCTCTGGTCGGCCGCCATGGAACATGGCTTCGGCTCACCCATGTGGATGACGTTCCGGCAGGCCAAGGAACTCGGCGCGCACGTCCGCAAGGGCGAGAAGGGCTCGCCCGTCGTTTACGCCAACACGATCACCCGCACCGATGAGACCGATGACGGCGAGACGGTCGAACAGCACATCCCCTTCATGAAGGCCTACAGCGTGTTCAACGTCGAGCAGATCGAGGACTTGCCCGGGCACTACTATACCAAGCCCGCGCCCCGCGCCGATGGGCCGCAGCGCATCGCCCACGCCGAGGCCTTCTTCGCCAATATCGGCGTCAAGATCGTCTCCGGCGGCACCGAGGCCAGCTACAACGTGGCGCTCGACCGCATCCGCATCCCGCCAATTGAGGCGTTCCGCGACGCGGACAGCTTCTATGCGACGCTTGGCCACGAGGCAACGCACGCGACTCGCCACCCCGACCGGTTGGCCCGGGACTTCGGGCGCAAGACCTTTGGCGACGAAGGCTATGCCCGCGAGGAACTGGTGGCCGAACTGGGCGCGGCGTTCCTGTGCGCTGATCTCGACCTGACGCTGCATGTCCGCGAGGATCACGCAGCCTATATTGACCACTGGCTGGGAATCCTGAAGGCCGACAAGCGGGCCATCTTCTCCGCCGCCGCCCATGCCCAGCGCGCCGCCGATTACTTGCACGGCCTTCAGCCGAACGCCGAGGCGGATCCCATGCCCCAGATCAGCGAGGTCGCCGAATAGGCGGGCATGTTCCCTCCACGGCTCGACACAGCGGCGCCGCGTCCCATCCCGGGCGCGGCGCTGTGTCGCGTGGGAGAAAAACACCGTTTACGTGTTTATTCTTGGAATCCGTACGGCCATGCCGTACACTGCATGTATGAAACTGAGAACCGTCCGGGACCGGGACCGGGACCGGGACCTGGAGCATCTCGGTCTCCGGCAACGGGCGGCTGACATTCGTATTGCATGACAATGAAATACACGACCTGGATTTGGAGGATTATCACTGATGAGTGAACTCATTGAAAAGATCGGCATGAAACCGTCGCACCCTGGCGAGTTCATCCGCGAAGAAATTCTGGAAGAACTTGGCTTGTCCGTCTCCCGGGCGGCCGAGGTGCTGGGCGTGCGCCGGGCCACGCTCTCCGACCTCGTCAACGAGAAGGCCGCGCTTTCGCCTGAAATGGCCCTGCGCATCGAGAAGGCCTTCGGCGTGTCCATGGACACCCTGCTGCGCATGCAGGCGTGGCACGACGTGTTCACCATGCGCGGCCGTGCCGACACCATCGACGTCAAGCCCTACGTGTCCGCATGACCGCCGGGGGCCAAACCATGCCGAAATCCCTCCGCGACAAGATGGCCGAATTGCCGCCCGAGCGCCGGGCCAGGATCGAGGCCGAGGCTGACCGCCTTCAGGCCCGGGACCGGTCATTGCGAGGCGCGTCCGCTTCGGCATCGGCGGAGGCCGCCCCGGATGGTTTGGCGTCAGACCCCGATGGTCGCCCTGATCCGGCATAATCCGGTTGCCTTTCCGGCAGAATTCCCCCCGGGCCTCCGAACCGGCCACTTTTTAGATCGGCCAGCATTTCCCCTTTTGCATAGCCTGAAATGATCGACGCGCGCCCCGCCGCGCGACTGTAGAGGAAGAGGACGTCTTCGGTTTTGTGACGGAGTCGAAAGGAGAGGGAGGGTCCTTCTCCGGTCCGTCGCAACACCAACAACGGAGACGACCCATGACTTTTCTGCCGAAATCCATCCATGACCGCCTGCTGGCCAACGGTCGCCGTCAGGACCCAGTGCGCGGTACCGAAGACGAGATCGACTTTCATCCCGTCGTGAAGCTGTTCACGCCGGACGCCAATTGCACTTGGCTGCTGACCGAGATCGACCCGGAGGAACCCAATATCGCGTTCGGCCTGTGCGATCTGGGGCTCGGCTTCCCGGAACTCGGCACCGTGTCGCTCTCGGAACTGGCCAGCCTGCGCGGGCATCTCGGTCTCCCGATTGAGGTCGACCGGCACTTCAAGGCCAAGAAGCCGATCAGCCGATATGCCGACGAGGCTGCGGCTTCCGGCCACATCGCAGCGTAAGGGAGGGGACCATGAGCACCAACATCACCCCCGCCCACCGCGACGCCTTCGAAGCACTGACCAGCGGCGACTATGATAACCTCGCCCTGTTCTCCTGTTTCGCGAAGGGCGAACCGGCCTCGGCCATCGTCGCCATTACGCCGGATGACGATGGCAACACCCTCAACATCCAGCCGCTCTTCGTCAGCGTGACGCCCGACATGGTCCTCACCGACCATGACGGTACAACGGCCTGAGTAGCCCAAAAGGCGCCTGCCGATAAACCCAAAGGGCCGTCCTTACTCAAATGGACTGTTGTCAGGCTCGTTGATCGCCGATACTGCTTCTGAACAACCTGATCATGCCGGGAGGGGCTGGCAGCTTTCTGGGCGATCGACGGGACGGACTGCTATAGGACGCTGCGGTAGTCCTGCACGAATCCTTTGCTGATCGCCGGTGTTCGCTCTATAATACTTCTACACACCGATGTGGAGGCCATTATGCGAGCGCTCAAGCTTGACCTCGAGTATTGCTACGGAATTCGGAAGTTAGAGCACTCCTTTGACTTCACGAGATGCAATGCTGTCGCTTTGTACGCGCCAAACGGCGCAATGAAATCGTCACTTGCCAGGACATTCCAGGACATCTCTGATAATAAAAAATCATCCGATAGAATGTTTCCGGACCGCCCAACTAAAAGATCTGTATTGGATGATAACGGGGACGAAATTGACCCAGAATCTATACTCATTATTCGGCCCTACGACGAACATTTTGGTGGCAGCGAAAAAACATCTACACTTCTCGTCAACGCAGTTCTTCGAAAAGAGTATGAGGCGCTGAACGAGGGGATCGAGGCTGCGAAGAAAACGCTTCTCTCTGCGCTGAAGGACCAGTCCGGGACGAGGAAGGACATCGTCGCAGAAATCTCGTCGACCTTCACAAAGACCCCCGAACAGTTTCTCCTGGCGATTAGTCGTATCGCCGGGGAAGTCAGCGAGCAGCAGGAGGCGCCCTTTGCCGAAATTCCCTACGACCTTGTTTTCGATCCAAAGGTCGTTGAGATGCTTCAGCAGGAGCAGGTGCGGGGGGCGCTCGAAGAATATATAAAACGTTTCAACGAACTAATTGACCAGTCTCAGTATTTTAGGCGCGGGACGTTCACCTATTACAATGCGGGTGTGATCGCAAAAGCTCTTTCTGACAACGGTTTCTTTGATGCGGCACACAGTGTGAGCCTGAATGCCGGTGAGAAGATCGAAATAACATCGAGGAAGCAACTGGAAGAGCTCGTCAAAGCTGAAAAAGAAAACATTACATTAGACGCCGATCTTCGAAAAAAATTTGAAGCAATAGAAAAGCTTATTTACAAAAACGCTAACGTCAGAGAGTTCAATTCTTTTGTGTCTGCGAACGAAGACATTCTTCCCGCGTTGACGAATATCGCAGATTTCAAAGAGAAAGTCTGGAAGAGCTACTTGGTGAAGCATCGCGACGCTTTCGACCATCTAGTGAAGGAGATCGGCGCCGCGGCTGAAAAAAGAAAGAAGATCGAAGAAGCTGCCCGCAACGAGCGGACGGCATGGCAAGATGTCATCGACATTTTTAATGAAAGGTTCTTTGTCCCTTTCGAGCTCAAGGTAACAAATCTCGTTTCGGTTGTTCTTAACGAGGACAAAATCCCGAAGCTGGGCTTCACTTTCAAAGAAGGGGGTGATCAGAAGGATGTCGAAAGGGATGCGCTGCTCGAAGTTCTTAGTACCGGGGAGCGTAGGGCGTTTTACATACTTAATATTATTTTCGAGATTGAGGCGCGGCGAAAGGTTGGTCAGAAAACATTGATAATAGTTGACGATGTTGCGGACTCGTTTGATTATAAAAATAAGTATGCGATTATACAGTATCTCAAAGATATCGCTGAGGACGATCGTTTCCGGCAGGTCATACTTACACACAATTTCGATTTTTTCAGAACAATTCAGAGTCGCTTCGTCAACTACAGATCGTGCTTTATGGTTACAAGGAAAGAAAGCGGCATTGATATCAATAACGCCGTTGGGATAAAAAATATTTTTGTCAACGACTGGAAAAATAACTTTGGTCGCGAACCACGAAAGCGAATTGCATCAATACCTTTCATGCGAAACTTGGTAGAATTCACGAAGGGTGAAGGCGATCCGGACTACGCCACGCTGACTTCTCTGCTTCATATCAAGGATGGTACAGCGAGCATCCAAGATAGCGATCTCTTCGACATCTATCTTAGAATTTTCGGCGCACGACCAGAAATTGCCGATCCCCCAGCGGGCGCCGTTCTCGACCTAGTCTATCAGGAAGCAGACGACTGTCTCGGGGACGGCGATGCCGCCAACTTTGAGAATAAGATTGTTCTGTCGATTGCAACACGCCTACGCGCAGAACAGTACATGTTGGGGCGTATTAACGACCCCACACTACCTGGAACGATAACCGGAAATCAGACGACGGAGCTTCTGAAGCGCTTCCGAAGAGAGTTTCCTGGTGACATTGCAATCTCGGCCATTGATCGTGTCGTTCTCATGACCCCGGAGAATATTCATCTAAACTCCTTTATGTACGAGCCTATCCTCGACATGTCTGATGAGCACCTCCGTAAAATTTATAGAAATATAACTGCGCTCTGACGAGCTAGCCGCAGCGGATAAGGTATATAGTTTGCCAGTGGGTCTCTTGATGCCACATGCGAGTTGCTAAGCTGGACAATAGCCCGACAACGTCCAGGAGCAAATTGATACGCCCAAAGCTAAAGCTTCTGCCACACTCAGGTGTTAGGGGCCGCGAAAGTACAACGAATGACCATAGCTCGGATGCCGGCGATCGACGACCGCGCGGTGCCCTTCGATGTGCTGTTCGATCTGGTGGTGCGCGGCCCCATGCCCGCCGTCGGGCGCCCGCCCTGTCCGCCGCCGCGCCATGCGCTGTCCTACGCGCCGCTGGACGAGATCGCCCGCGCCATGGCGATGGCGGGGGCGGAGGTGAGCAATATCCCCGGCATCGCGCCCGGCGGCGCGGTCCAGAGGAAGAGGACGTCTTCGGTTTTGTGACGAGTTTGAACGGAGAGGGAGGGTCCTTCTCCAGTCCGTCGCAGCACCAGAAAGGAGACGTCACCATGACGACCACAACAACGACCACAAAACGCAAATCGAAGCCCGGCAAGGTCACCCTGAGCCCCGTCCGGGAAATCCCGTTCAACAAACTGGTCCTCTCGCAGGCCAATGTCCGCAAGGTCAAGGCCGGGCAGTCCATTGAGGATCTGGCCGAGGACATCGCCCGGCGCGGGCTGTTGCAGTCTCTGGCCGTCCGGCCCGTGCTGGCCGAAGACGGTACCGAGACCGACACGTTCGAAGTGCCGGTGGGCGGGCGGCGCTTCCGGGCGCTGGAATTTCTGGTCCGGCGCAAGCGCCTGCCCGGGACCGCGCCAATCCCCTGCATCGTCCATGCCGAGGGGGCTGCGGAGGAAGACTCCCTGGCCGAGAATGTCCACCGAGAGGCGCTGCATCCGCTCGACCAGTTCCGCGCGTTCGAGGCGTTGCGGGACAAGGGCCTCAGCGATGAGGACATCGCGGCGCGGTTCTTCGTCACCCCCGCCGTGGTGCGCCAGCGCCTGAAACTGGCCGCCGTCTCGCCGCGCCTGCTCGCCCAGTACGCTGAAGGTGAGATGGATCTCGAACAGCTCATGGCGTTCACGGTCACCGACGACCATGCGCGGCAGGAGCAGGTCTGGGAGACGCTGTCCAGCTATGGGCAGGTTCGCCCCTCCTTCACGATCCGCCGCCTGCTGACGGAAACGGCGATCCCGGCCGACGACCGCCGGGCACGGTTCGTGGGGGCGGACGCCTACGCGGCCGCCGGTGGCACCATCATGCGCGACCTGTTCAGCACGGATGACGGCGGTTGGTTCGAAGACATGGCGCTTCTGGAGCGGCTCGTCGGTGAGCGGTCGACCACGCTGGCGGGCGAGATCAAGGCCGAAGGCTGGGCGTGGGTCGAGGCCGCGCCGGACTTCCCCTATGGCCACACCAACGGCATGCGCCAGCTCACGGGTGAACCGGCCCCCCGCACCGACGCCGAGGAGCACGAACGGCACAGCCTGCTGGCCGAGATCGACCGCATCCTTGGGCAGTACGGTGAGGGTGAGGATCTGACCCATGCCGATGAACGCCGCGTTCAGGACATTGAGGCCCGGCTTCAGGTTCTCGACACCCGCCCGCTGGTCTACGATCCGGTGGAGATGGCCCGCGCGGGCGTGTTCATCTCCATCGCCATGGACGGCACCGCCCATGTGCAGCGCGGTTTTGTCCGGGCCGAGGACGAACCCCGCGCGGACGCGCCGGAAACCAATCCGGCGGAGGCCGATTCTGCGCCGGAACCCGGTGAGACGGCGCCGGGGCAGGTTTCCGGGATCCCGGACGCCGCGTCCCCGGCGGCGGACAGCGAAGCGGAGGACGAAGGCCTGCGGCCGCTGTCCGACCGGCTGGTCTCGGACCTGACTGCGTTCCGGACGCTGGCCCTGCGCGAGGCGTTGGGCCGCAGCCCGGAGACGGCGTTACTGGCTCTGGTCCATGCCCTCTGTCTGGCCGCGTTCCATGCTCATGCGGCGGAAAGCTGTCTCGAAATCCTGACGCGATCCTCGACCCTCGGCATACAGCCGCTGGAGCTGACGGAAAGTGCGGCGGCCAAGGCCTTCGAAGCCCGTCATGCCGAGTGGGCAGCTAGGTTGCCCGACAATCCCGGCGAACTGTGGGGGGCGCTTGAGGCCATGTC
>NZ_FNAP01000003.1 GCF_900101965.1 Rhodospira trueperi
TCCGGTTCTGGGGGGCAGACGCCTGTTGAATCACCCTCGAATCCCGTTCGCCACTGAAATCAGCCCTCGGCCGTTAACCTGAGCCCGTTGCCCTGCGGGATGTCACAAAATCCTTGCCCAAACCCGGACAATTTGAATAAACATTCCGCGTCCCAATCAGCCTTCGGCCCGCCGTTCCCGGCGCCGCGCCAACCGGCCTTGGGCGCCGCTCGCGACCAGGTCGGACGTCGGGAGGGCGGGCGAGAGCCCTTAAGAGCGACGCCCGCGCATACAAACAGACAGACTTCGGTACCGGCGCCATCTATCATCTTGACCCGTGGCAAATCAGCAACGCCACTTTAGGCGCGGGCGATAAACTGTGACTCAAATATCACGCTAGAGGGACCTGATTTCAAAGACTCTTTTGTTGACAGTTCGAGTCGAGGCGGTCATGGTGACACGGTGTGCAATGTGTTTGCCGCATCGCGGAGAACGGGAACCCTTGCCTCATCAGTAGGGGTAATCGACACGCCAAGGGGAACACCTTAATCCGTCGGCCGCGCCCTGGCCGACCAATGCAGAACGGATAACCAGCACCAACATGGAGAGACGGGGATGAGTAGTCCGCTCAGCGATCGGACAGGGACCAGGATCACGCCATTGACACCGCCGACCCACCGGCGCCGGGCATGGGCAACGCGCGCGGCGCGCCGTCCGGTTCTCGCCGGGCTCGCCGTGGCCGCCATCGCGGCGCTGGCGATGCCCCACGCGGCCAGCGCCTCCGGCCCGCATGCGGCCGATATCGCCGTCGTCGCGGCCCTTCAGGGCGCACCGGTTCCCCTCCCCGCCCGCAAGCCGGACTTGACCGCGAACACCGAACAGGCCGGCGACGTGATCGACGTCTCTGCAGCGGAGCGCGAAACGGTGGAGATGGCGGCCCTGGTCCCCCAGGCGGGTCGCCCGAACGACACCCCGCCCGTCTCCGTCGCCGCCCGCATCGACCGGGGCGACACCCTGATCGGCCTTCTCATCGAGGCCGGCGTTGACCGGATCGAGGCCCACAAGGCGGTCAAGGCCCTGGACGGGGTGTTCGACCCGCGTCACATGCGCCCCGGTCACGTGGTCAACATCCACTTCGACGAACCGGACGACGACACCCTGACCTTCAAGGGCTTCGATTTCGAGCCCACCGCCGGCACCTGCGTTCTGGTCCAGGCCGATCCCGACACCGAGACCGGGTACGGCGCCGAAGAGAAACAGGCCCCCCTGAGCCGCGAGGTGGTGCGATTCGGCGGCCCGATCACCCTCAGCCTCTATCAGGCCGCGATCGATGCCGGCGTCTCAGACCAGGCCCTGGCCGAGATGATCCGAATCCTCTCGTACGACATCGACTTCCAGCGCGACATCCAGAAGGATGACACCTTCGAGGTCATGTATGAGCGGTTCGTCACCGAGGACGGTCGCCATGTCCGGGACGGCAAGGTGATGTTCACCGCGCTGACCAACGGTGGCGAGCGGATCAGCGCCTATGCCTTCGAAACCGAGGACGGCCGCGAGGACTATTTCAACGAAGCCGGCCAGGGCATCCGCAAGCCGCTGATGCGCACCCCCATCGACGGGGCCCGCCTGTCGTCCAGCTTCGGCATGCGCCGCCATCCCATCCTGGGCTACTCGCGCATGCACACCGGCGTCGACTTCGCCGCGCCCACCGGCACCCCGATCTATGCCGCCGGCGACGGTGTGGTGAACTTCGCCGGACGCAAGGGTGGCTACGGCAACTATATCCGCATCCGCCACAACGGCGAGTTCGCCACCGCCTATGGCCACCTGAGCCGCATCCAGGTGCGCAACGGCCAGCGCGTGGAACAAGGCGACGTCATCGGCCGGGTCGGCACGACCGGCATGTCCACCGGCCCGCATCTGCATTATGAGATCATCCGCAACGGCGAAAAGGTAAACCCGATGGGCGTGCGCTTCCAGCCCGCCATCGAGCTCGCCGGCGCCGAACTGCAACGCTTCCAGGCCGAGCGCCGGGCCATCGACGGCCTGTACGCCAGCTTGCGCGGCCAGACCGAGATCGCCAGCACCGCCGGCGGCGAATAAGCGCACGCCCCCACCCCGACCCCGTTCCCGCAACCGCCCCGCGCCCCCCGGCCGGGGCGGTTCGCGTTGGGAACCCGCGCCCATCTTGCCCGCCGCTCCCCCGCGTGGCATGACTGGCCCCCGACGAACCACCGCAGACACGGAGACCCCGGACCATGGCGCAGACGCTGTTCGACAAGATTTGGGCCAGCCACCTGATCGAACGTCAGGACGACGGCACCTGCCTGATCTACATCGACCGCCATCTGGTCCACGAGGTCACCAGCCCGCAGGCGTTCGAGGGCCTGCGCATGGCCGGCCGGGCGGTGCGCGCGCCCAAGGCGACGCTGGCGGTGGCCGATCACAACGTGCCGACCACCGACCGCGCCGCCGGCATCGCCGACCCGGAAAGCGCCCTGCAAGTACAGACCCTGGAGGACAACTGCGGCGCCTTCGGCGTGCAGTACCTGTCCATGGCCGACATCCGCCAGGGCATCGTCCACATCGTCGGCCCGGAGCAGGGCTTCACGCTGCCCGGCGCCACCATCGTCTGCGGCGACTCGCACACCGCCACGCACGGCGCCTTCGGAGCGCTGGCCTTCGGCATCGGCACGTCGGAGGTGGAACACGTGCTGGCCACCCAGACCCTGCGCCAGATGCTGGCGAAGAACATGCGGGTGCGCATCGACGGAAGCGTGGGCGCAGGCGTCACCGCCAAGGATATCGTGTTGGCCATCATCGGCCGCATCGGCACCGCCGGCGGCACCGGCCATGTCATCGAGTACGCCGGCGACGCCATCCGGGCGCTGTCGATGGAAGGCCGCATGACGGTCTGCAATATGAGCATCGAGGCGGGCGCCCGCGCCGGCCTGATCGCGCCGGACGAGACCACCTTCGCCTACCTCCAGGGCCGGCCCATGGCGCCCAAGGGCGCGGCGTGGGAAGCCGCCGTCCAGTGGTGGAAGACGCTGAAGTCGGACCCAGGCGCCACCTTCGACACGGAGGTGGTGATCGACGCCACCGCCATCGCCCCCCAGGTCACCTGGGGCACCAGCCCGGAAAACGTCCTGCCCATCACCGGCACCGTGCCCGATCCGGCCGCCGAGAGCGACCCCAACCGCCGCGCCGCCATCGAACGGGCGCTCGGCTACATGGGTCTGTCGGCCGGCATGAAGCTGACCGACATTCCCATCGACCGCGTGTTCATCGGCTCGTGCACCAACGGCCGCATCGAGGACCTGCGCGCCGCCGCCGCCCTCGCCAAGGGACGCAAGGTGGCCGACGGCATCGGCGCCATGGTGGTGCCGGGCTCGGGTCTGGTGAAGGAACAGGCGGAGGAAGAGGGCCTCGACCGGGTGTTCCTGGAGGCTGGCTTCGAATGGCGCGAACCCGGCTGCTCCATGTGTCTGGCCATGAACGCCGATCGGCTGGAGCCGGGCGAGCGCTGCGCCTCGACCTCCAACCGCAACTTCGAGGGACGACAGGGCCGCGGCGGCCGCACCCACCTGATGAGCCCGGAAATGGCCGTGGCCGCCGCCGTCACCGGCCGCCTCACCGACGCGCGGGACCTGGGGTAGACGCGGCCCGTTTCCCGGGCTTCCGGCCTCTCCCTCTCGAAACCCGATCCTGAACGTGCGATATTGAGCCGCGCGGGCCGGTTCCATGGCCCGACGGTGGAGCACCGGCGCGGCCCACGCCGGATCGGGTCGGACAGATTGGAGAGGACACGCCATGCCACACAGACAGGCCGCCCGCAAGGCTGAGCAACTGGAGGCCGTCCGCGCCCTCGTCTCCGACCGGTTGACGCCCGGTGATGTGGACCAGGCTGTCCGCTTCGTCGAGGACTTCTACCGCCATGTGCCTCCGGGCGACATGGCCCGCCACGACCCGGAAACGCTGTACGGCGCCGCTCTGTCGGCCCTGGATTTCCTAAGCCAGCGCCAGCCGGACGAACCCGGGGTGCGGGTGCTCAATCCCGTGTACGAACAGCACGGGTATCACATCGAGCACACCGTGCTGGAGATCGTCACCGACGACATGCCCTTCCTGGTGGACTCGGTCACCGCCGCGCTGACCGGCTTGGGCATGGTGGTCTATCTGGTCATTCACCCGGTCCTGAGGGTGCGGCGTGATGACGGCGGGGCTCGGCTGTGCGACACCGAGTCTGATGGCGCGACCCGCGAATCCTTCATCCACGTTCAGTTCGCCGAGCAGACCGACCCCGACGTGCTGGACCGTGTGCGCGCGTCGGTCCGCACGGTGCTGGACGAGGTGCGCGTGGCGGTCGATGACTGGCCGGCCATGACCGAACTGGCCCGCGCCACCGCCGAGGGCCTGCGCGACAGCACACTGCCGACCCCGCCCCCGGACGATCCCGACATGGTGGGTGAGATGGCCCACTTCCTGACGTGGCTGTGCGACAATCATTTCACGTTTCTGGGCACCCGGGACTATGCCTTCGTTGAGACCGAGGCCGGCCCCCGCGCCGACCCGGAGCCCGGACTGGGCATCCTGCGCGCCCCCGACGTCCGGGTGTTCGGGAAACTGCGTGATCTGGAGACCCTGCCGGAGGACGTTCAGGCTTATGTGCTCGGGCCAGCCCCTGTGCTGCTGACCAAGACCGCCATGCGCTCGCGGGTCCACCGTCCGGTGCCGATGGACGCCGTGGTCGTCAAGCGCTTCGACGCCGAGCGGCGGCTGGTCGGCCTGACCCTGATGGTGGGCCTGTTCACCGCCGAGGTTTACACCAACAGCGCGGTCAGCATCCCGGTGGTGCGCCGCAGAGTGGCCCGGGTGATGGCCTTGAGCGGCTTCGCCCCGCGCGGCCACGACGGCAAGCGTCTGCTGCACATCATGGAGACGCTGCCGCGTGACGAACTGATCCAGAGCGACGAGGCCTCCCTGCTGGAGGTCGCGCTGGGCATCCTCGACCTTCAGGAACGCCAGCGCGCCGCCCTGTTCCTGCGCATGGACGAGTTCCAGCGGTTCATTTCCTGCCTCGTCTTCATCCCGCGCGACCGCTACGACACCGCCATGCGGCGAACCGTGCAGGACATCCTGGAAACACGCCTGCGCGGCCGGGTCGAGACCTGGTCGACACAGGTGGACGAGACTCCCCTCGCCCGCCTTCACACCATCCTGCGCACCACGCCGGGCTCCGTTCCGACCCCGGACACCGAGGAGATCGAGGCCCGCATCGCCGCCGCGACGCGCTCCTGGAGCGACCATCTGGCCGACGCCCTGGTCGCCGCCAAGGGCGAGGAACAGGGACTGCGTCTGCTGCGGCGCCACGGCACCGCTTTTCCCGCCAGCTACCGGGAGCGCCACTCGGCCCAGGCGGCCGTCGCCGACATCGCCCGCATCGAAACCGCGCTGGCCACGGGCACGCTGTCGCTCAACCTGCACCGCCCGGTCGAAACCCCCAGGTCAGAGGTTCGCTTCAAGGTCTATCAGCCCAGCGGCGCCGTGCCGCTGTCGGACATGCTGCCGGTGCTGGAGAACATGGGGTTCCGGGTCATCGGCGAGGTGCCCTTCGAACTGCGCCCCAGCCGGGGCACGGTCGGCGACGACGACCAGCCCGCCCCCGGGACGACCACCGCCGCGACCACCGTCTGGCTGCACGACTTCGCCATGACGGCCGCGTCGGGCGCGGTGGTGGATCTGAACCGCGTGCGCGACCCGTTCCAGGAGGCCTTCCGCCGGGTCTGGACCGGAGACCTGGAGAACGACGGCTTCAACCGACTGGTCATTGAGGCCGGGCTGACCTGGCGGCAGGTGACGGTGCTGCGCGCCTACGCGCGCTATCTGCAACAGACCCGCTTCATCTTCAGCCAGAGCTACATCATCCAGGCCCTGGCCACCCATCCCACCATATCGGCCCGACTGGTGGCGCTGTTCGAGGCCCGTTTCGACCCCGAGCCCCCGGAGGACACCACGCGGGCGGAAGCCGACATCGAAGCCGCGATTGTGGACGGGCTCGACGAGGTCACCAACCCCGACGAGGACCGCATCCTGCGGCGCTATCACGGGCTCATCAAGGCGACCCTGCGCACCAATTTCTTCCAGACCACCGAGGCCGGCGCCCCCAAGCCCTGGCTGTCGCTGAAGATCGACAGCCGCTCGGTGACCGACCTGCCGCTGCCGCGCCCCTGGGTCGAGGTGTTCGTGTATTCCCCGCGCGTCGAGGCCATCCACCTGCGCGGCGGCAAGGTGGCGCGCGGCGGCATCCGCTGGTCGGATCGGCGCGAGGACTTCCGCACCGAGGTGTTGGGCCTGATGAAGGCGCAGATGGTCAAGAACGCGGTCATCGTGCCGGTTGGCTCCAAGGGCGGCTTCGTGGTCAAGCGCCCGCCGCCCGCCGACGCCGGCCGCGAGGCCGTCCAAGCCGAAGGCATCGCCTGCTACAAGACCTTCATGCGCGGCCTGCTCGACATCACCGACAACCTGAAAGGCGAGGAAGTGGTTCCGCCGCCCCGGGTGCGTCGGCGCGACGGCGACGATCCCTATCTTGTCGTCGCCGCCGATAAGGGCACGGCGACGTTCTCCGACATCGCCAACGCCATTTCGGCGGAGTACGATTTCTGGCTGCGCGACGCCTTCGCCTCCGGCGGGTCGAACGGGTATGACCACAAGGTCATGGGCATCACCGCGCGCGGCGCCTGGGAGGCGGTCAAGCGTCACTTCCGCGAAATGGGGCACGACACCCAAACGGCCGACTTCACCGTCATCGGCGTCGGCGATATGTCCGGCGATGTGTTCGGCAACGGCATGCTGCTGTCACGACACATCCGCCTGATCGGCGCCTTCAACCACCAGCACATCTTTCTGGATCCGAACCCCGACCCGGCAGTCTCGTGGGAGGAACGAAAGCGCCTGTTCGACCTGCCCCGCTCCTCCTGGGCGGACTATGACCACGGTCTGCTGTCCGAAGGGGGCCAGATCTTCGCGCGACGCGCCAAGGAGGTCCGCCTGACCCCCCAAATCAAGGACATGCTGGGCATCCGTCAGGACGTGGTCACCCCCACCGAACTGATCCGCGCCCTGCTGCGCGGCCCGGCCGACCTGCTGTGGTTCGGCGGCATCGGCACCTACGTCAAGGCCAGTCAGGAATCCCACGTCGACGCGGGCGACCGCGCCAACGACGCCATCCGCGTCGATGCCGACGATCTGCGGGTCAAGGTGATCGGCGAAGGCGCCAACCTGGGTGTCACCCAGCGCGCGCGCATCGAATTCGCCGGCCGGGGCGGGTGCATCAACACCGACGCCATCGACAATTCGGCCGGTGTGGACTGCTCCGACCACGAAGTGAACATCAAGATCCTGCTCGACGGCATCGTCGAGGCCGGCGACCTCACCGAAAAGCAGCGCAATCAGCTTCTGGGCGAGATGACCGACGACGTCGCCGCCCTGGTGCTGCGGGACAATTACCTCCAGACCCAGGCCATCTCGCTGATGGAACGCGGTGCGGCCGGCATTCTCGACCATCAACACCGACTCATGCGCGTGCTGGAACGCAGCGGCCGCCTCGACCGCGCCGTCGAGTTCCTGCCCGGCGACGACGAGATTGCCGAACGCATGGCCGCCGGGCGCGGCCTGACACGGCCGGAACTGGCGGTGCTGATCCCCTACGGCAAGCTGTGGATCTTCGACGAGGTGATGGGCTCCGATATGCCCGAGGACCCCATGCTCAATCAGACCATGGCGTACTACTTCCCGCCAGCCATCCAGACCCGATTCCGCGACCGCATCGGCGGGCACCGCCTGCGCCGCGAGATCATCGCCACCTATATCGCCAACTCCATGATCAACCGGGTCGGCGCCGCCTTCGTCACCGAGATGATGGAAAAGACCGGCATGCGCCCGGCCGACATCGCCCGCGCCTACATGGCGGTGCGCGAGGTGTACGGCCTGCGCGCACTGTGGGACCAGATCGAAGCCCTGGACGGACGCGTCGCCGCCCCCGTGCAGATGGAGCTTCTGCACACCGTCAACCAACTCGTCGCCCGTCAGACGCAGTGGATGCTGCGCCACGGCACGTGGCCGCTGGACGTCACCGCCACGGTAACGGAACTGGCCCCGGCGGTGCAGACGCTTTCCACCAACCTGGACGAATTGGCCACCGCCGAAACCCTGGAAGGCGCCACCGCGCGCATGGAGACCTGGGTCGAGGCCGGCGTGCCGACGCCGCTGGCCGCCGGGGTGGCCTGCCTGATGATCATGGCGGCGGCCGGCGACATCGTGCGCATCACCGCCGCCCATGACCTGCCGATGGAGGGCGTGGCCCGGCTGTACTTCGCCGTCGGCACCCGGCTGGGAATCGGTTGGCTGCGCCGCACCGCCGAGAAACTGGAGACCGGCGGGCACTGGACCAAGCTGGCGGTCTCCGCCCTGGCCGAAGAGTTCTACAGCCACCAGCGCCAGATCACGCACCGAATCATCGAGCACGGTCGCGACCTGGAGGACCCCGACGCCGCCATCGCCGCCTGGATCGAGACCACGCCCGTCACCGTCGACCGCGCCGCGCAGTTGATCGGCGAGTTGCAGGGCACGTCGGGCGGTGTGGATCTCGCCATGCTGACCGTTGCCAGCCGCCAGTTCCGCGCCATGGCGGGGGTGTAGGGCGGCGCCTGGGCGAACGAGAAAGAAACAGGGACCCGTCGCTCGCCCGGTTCAGACCGGTCACCCTCACCCTGCCCCACCCTCTCCACCCCCCGCGCCGGTCAGGGTGTCGACCACCTGGCGCGGCATGGCGAGATCGGCCAGCGCGGCGCGCATCCGCCGGGCCAGTCGGATCGGCTCCCCGTCGGCGGCATCCAGTCGCAGGAACGGGTCCGTGCGGGCGATGGCGAGATACAGGCCGCGACCCTGGAAGGCGGCGGCGAGGTGTCCCTCGTTCCCCTGATGGTCCGCGCGCAGGGTCAGCAGGGTGCGGCCGAACGCCGGCGACACCGCCGCCCGCGCGGCCGCCGCGTCGCTGGTGTAGACGTCGTACTGGTCCTCGACCTCGGCATCGGGGAAGGGAAGGCGCTCCATGTCCTCCAGGCCGGCGAGTTGCTCGCGCACCCAGCCGAGCACCTTGCCGCGTTTGCGCAGGAACAGGATCGTCGGCATCTCCGACGGGGTCTCCACCCACATCAGCAGGCCCCGGAACACCTCGACCGGCTGTTGAGGCCGGCCGCTGTCATGGTGATCCTGTCGCCGGCTCAGGCGCGCCTCCGCCAGTCGATAGCGGACGCCGCGCCACACCCCCTCGATCCCATCCTCCAGCGCGGCCGTGTCGAACGCCTCCACAAGACGCAGATCCTGGAAGCACGCCGGGTCGATGAAGTCGACCCCGATCTCCTGGCGAAACCGGTCGATGGCCATGAACTCGCACAGGATGGGCGCGATCCGCCGGGCCGCGCGGCGATTGACCCGGTTGCGCATGGTCTTCAGCAGTCCGACGGTGCCTCCCACCGTGACCACGGCGACGACCCCAAGCCCCATGGCCAAGGCCGGCCCGGGCGGAGCCAGCACCGCAACCACCGCAGCCGCCGCCGCGCCCAGCCCGGCGACGAGCGCCGCCGCTCGCCGCCCCTTGCCGCTGGCCCTGCACCGTTCGACCTGAAGATTCTGCATCACCGGCAGGATCCGGGTCTCGAAGACCTCGGCGAAGCCCTGTTCGTGCGGGGCCTGTTCCTCGAAAACGGGCGGCGTCGCCATGCCTCCTCCGTGCGGCTATCGGGAGCCGGTCGCGTGCGCGCGGTTGTATTCGATCTGCTCCGGAGTGAGCTGGAAGCCGATGTAGACCGGAACCTCGGCCGCCGCGCCGTCGGCCCCCAGCGGAACCTCGATGCTCAGTTCCTCGCCCACATAGCGCACGCGGTTCGTGTTCTCCGGGAACACGATGGTGGACTCGAAGACCTGCTTTCCCCTTGGATCGGGATAGAAACGCGGGATGGCCACGTAATACTCAAAGGCCTGCTGGCGCTCCGTGGCCGCCGGCCCCAGCGATGCGGAGAAGGCCAGAACCAGATCGACACGCACCGACTGCTCATCGTCGTCGTACTGGCATTCGCCCTGGTATCCGGTCAGTTCCGCCTCCAGCACCACATCCGTCAGGTCACGGCCGGGTCCCGGCCGGAACCGGGTGAGGTCGACGGTGGTGGCTTCCATCCGCACCGGCGGGCAGGGCCGGGTTTCCTCCCGCTCGAAGACCGGGCCGGAGCAGGCCGACAGCATGAGACCAAGGATTGCGAAAACTCCGAGACGGACGGGAATAGGGCGGCAATTGGAGGCGGGGGCGACCATGGGAACGATTTCCGATCAGGGGGAGGGGCGGGCACGGGTGGACGGCGCGACGGAACCCACGGCGGGACGGTGGCGTCCGGCGGGCGGATCGGCTACAACGGCCCGGCGTCGAGATCCCCTGCGCGCGCCCACCATACCCGGGTCGCCCGCCGCCGTCTGCCCGAAAATGTTGGGATCGGTGGGGCGCGACCCGCCCACCCCGTCTTCCGTTTTCCGTTTTCTGTCCGCCGGGTTCATGGCTGTCTACACCGAAGTCACCGACGATGCGCTGGACGCCTTCCTGGAGCAATACCGGGTCGGGCGGGCGCTGTCGTGCAAGGGCATCGCCGAGGGGGTGGAGAACTCCAACTACCTGGTGCAGACGGAAACCGGCCCGCTGATCCTGACCCTGTACGAAAAGCGGGTCGATCCCGGCGACCTGCCGTTCTTCCTGGGCCTGATGGACCATTTGGCGGCGCGCGACATTCCCTGCCCGACGCCGATCCGGGGCCACGACGGAGAGACCCTGCGCGAACTGGCCGGGCGACCGGCGGCGCTGGTCAGCTTCCTATCCGGCATGTGGCCGCGCCGCATCACCCCGCACCACTGCAACCGCCTGGGGGGCGCGCTGGCGCGCCTGCACGCGGCCGGGCGGGACTTCGCCATGACCCGGCGCAACGGGCTGGGCGTGGGCGACTGGCGGCCGCTGTTCGAACGTTGCGCCGACCACGCCGATGACGTGGAGCCCGGCCTGGGGGCGGAGTTGGATGCGGCCCTGGCCGACCTGGAGGCCGCCTGGCCCGGTGGTCTGCCACTCGGCGTGATCCATGCCGACCTGTTTCCGGACAACGTGTTCTTCCTGCGTGACGAGATCTCGGGGCTGATCGACTTCTATTTCGCCTGTACCGATTTCCTCGCCTATGACATCGCGGTGTGCCTGAACGCGTGGTGTTTCGAGGCCCGGGGCGAGTTCAATGTGACCAAGGCGCGCCGGCTGCTGGACGGCTACCGCGCCGTGCGTCCGCTGGAGGCGGGGGAGATGGAGGCACTGCCGGTGCTGGCACAGGGGGCGGCCATGCGGTTTCTTCTGACGCGCCTGTTCGACTGGGTGAACACGCCGGAGGGTGCCCTGGTTCGACCCAAGGACCCGCGCGAGTACCTGTACAAGCTGCGGTTTCATCGCGATGTCGCCGGCCCCGGCGCCTACGGACTGGAGTGAGGACGTGGGGGATGGCACCGATTCCGAGGTCACCCTGGTCACAGACGGGGCCTGCTCCGGCAATCCGGGACCCGGCGGCTGGGGAGCGCTGCTGATCTACCGGGGCGTTGAGCGGGAACTGTCCGGCGCGGAGCCCGAGACGACCAACAACCGCATGGAACTGATGGCCGTGATCGCCGGCTTGGAGGCCCTGAAGCGGCCCTGTCCGGTGCGGATCGTCACCGACAGCCAGTACGTGATGAAGGGCATCACGGAATGGATCGCGGGCTGGAAGCGCAAGGGTTGGAAGACGGCGGCCAAGACGCCGGTCAAGAACGAGGATCTGTGGCGCCGCCTGGACACCGCGCTGTCCCCTCACCAGGTTCGCTGGGAGTGGGTGCGCGGCCACGCCGGCCACCCCGAGAATGAGCGGGTTGACGCTCTGGCGCGGGCCGCGTGCGCCGCGCTGCGGAAGGATTCCGCGTCCGGGTCGAAGTGACCCGCCAGCTCCCTGTCCCGGCGCGAAGACACAAGACGGCGGGGCGCACTCGACCGCCGCGGAGCGGCGGATTGCCCGACAGAGTCGGGCGAATCCGCCCTACCCTTGGTCCTGGGAGTCCTGCTCCGCCTCAAGCAGGGCCAGCTTGCGCGCGGTGCCCCAGCGGTACCCGCCCGGGCAGCCGTCGCCGCGCAGCACGCGGTGACACGGCACCACCATCGCCACCGGGTTGTCGGCGCAGGCCCGCGCCACCGCCCGCGCCGCCGTGGGCTGACCGATGTCTCCGGCGATGGTGCCGTAGGTGCGGGTCTCGCCGGGGGGAATGCGGCGCAGGGCGTCCCACACCTTCAGTTGGAACGCCGTGCCGCGCACGTCGAGCGGCCCGTCAAACGGCCGGCCCGGTTCCGCCGCCAGCGTCTGAACCGTGGGCAGCACGGCCCGCGCCGAGTCGCCGTCGGGCCGAACATCCGCCCTGGGGAAGCGCGCCCGCAGACTGTCGTACAACGCGGCGTCGTCGTCCCCCAGGAATACGGCGCACAGCCCGCGCGGTGTCGCCGCCACCAGCACCCGGCCCAGCACGCAATCACCCATCGTGTAGTCGATCACTTCGCCGGCTCCGCCTTTGCGATAGGCCGATGGGCTCATGCCCAATGCCGCCCCCGCTTCGCCGTGCGCGCGTGCCGGCCCCCCGTAGCCCGCGCCGTAGATCGCCTCCGTCACCGTCGCGCCCTCCTCCAATGCCGTCCGCAACCGCGTCGCCCGCACCGCGCGGGCATACCCCTTGGGACTGACGCCGACCCAGGCCTTGAAGAGCCGTTGAAAATGCCCCGGGCTGAGTCCGGCTTCGGCGGCCAGTTCGGACAGCGTCGGCTCCGCCTCGTCGGTGTCCAGGCGTCGGCGCGCCCGTTCGACGCACCGCGCCACGCCGGTGTCCGCCGGCTCGTCCGGTCGGCACCGCAGGCAGGCGCGGAACCCCGCCGCCCGCGCCTCCTCGGGCCGGTCGAAGTACACGACGTTGGCGCGATTCGGGCGTCGCGACGGGCATCCCGGACGGCAATACACACGGGTCGTCGTCACCGCGTAGACGAACACCTGATCCGGCATCGGCAGTCGGTCGACCACGGCCCGCCAGCGGACGTCATCCTGACCCGAATCAACCACCCTCATGCCGCCGCCCTCCATCACGCGACCCGGCGCAATACCCGGCCGTCCATGACCAGCAGACCGGCGCCGATGACGGCCATACCCACCAGATGGCTGGCCCGCAGCGATTCGTCCAGTACCGTCACGCCCAGCAGGATTGCCGTCACCGGCACCAGGAAGGTCACCAGGATCACATTGGTCGCCCCGGCCGTGGCCAGGATGCGGAAGTACAGCCCATAGGCCAGCGCCGTACACAGCACCGCAAGCCCGAGCAGGGAGGCCAGCACGGGAACAGCCGGCATCGGCAGCGTCCACGGCCGGTCGATGCCAACGGCCAGCGCCACCATGATCAGGCCGGAGAAGGTCACCTGTCCGGTGGCGGTGACCAGCGGATCGAGCCCCATGCCCCGGAATCGCCGCCCGAAGACGGCGGCGAACGCATAGGACAGGCCGGCGCCCAGCACCGCCATCTGGGCCAGCACCGGCGCGTCCGGCACATACAGGGCATCGGCGCCGATCAGCACCACGACCCCAGCGAACCCGATGGCCACGCCGAGCCCCTTGTGCGCCGAGAACCGCTCGTCGGCCAGCAGCAGGCCGGCGACGACGACCGTGAACAGCGGCGTGGTGGCGTTCAGGATCGACGCCAGGCCGGACGGAATCTGCGTCTGCCCCCAGACGATCAGGCTGAACGGGATCACGTTGTTCAGCACCCCCATGACGGCGAACGCCGCCCAGACGGCGGGATCGCGGGGAATCGGCCGCCGCAGCGCGAACACCGCCATCCACAGCACCGGCGCCGCCAGCCCGACGCGCGCGGCCACGATGGTCAGCGGCGGTAGCGCCTGCACCGCCACGCCGACGAAAAAGAACGAGCCGCCCCACAACAGGGAGAGGCTGAGCAGCATGGCCCATTCCTTCAGCCCCATGGTGGGGGAGACGGGCACACCGGCGACACTCATCATGGGACTCCTTGATCCATCACCTCGATCATCCGAGTGTCCCGACCCATATCAGGGCCGCGCCGGATGAGCATTCCGGTTCCTGCGATCAAAACAATCCCACCCGGGATGATGTCGCCGCCCTTTCCAAAACCCCTCGCCTCGGTCAGAAAGGAAGCGCGGACGAACGCACCGCACAATGGTCGCCCATTTGATACAATGGTCGCCCATTTGATAAAGAGCAGGGACACCGACCGGACCATGACCGCCGCCCCCCCGACCCCCGTTCCGGATCGCACCGCGCCCGAGTGGCGCGCGCTGGACGCCGCCCATCATCTGCATCCGTTCACCGACCACAAGGCGCTGACGGAGCAGGGGTGTCGCATCATCACCCGCGCGGAGGGCGTCTGGCTCTGGGATTCGGAAGGCACGCGGATTCTGGACGGCATGGCCGGGCTGTGGTGCGTCAACGTCGGCTACGGCCGCCGCGAACTGGCGGACGCGGCGGCGCGGCAAATGGCCGAGTTGCCGTACTACACCCAGTTCTTCAGGACCGCGACGCCGCCGACCATCGAACTGGCGCGCCGGCTGGCGGACCTCACCCCGCGCGGCCTGAGCCACGCCTTCTTCACCAACAGCGGATCCGAGGCCAACGAGACCGCGATCCGCATGGTCCGCCACTACTGGGCGCTGGAGGGCCAGCCCGCCCGCACGGTCATCATCGGACGCGACAACGGCTATCACGGCTCCACGGTCGCCGCCGCCGCCATGAGCGGCATGAAGGCCATGCACCGGCAGGGTGGCGGGCCGGTGCCCGACTTCGAGCACATCCGCGACCCCCACCGATTCCGCAATGGCCCCGACCAGTCTCCGGAGGCGTTCGGTCGCACGGCCGCCGGATGGCTTGAGGAGGCGATCCAGGCCATCGGTCCCGGTCGGGTCGCCGCCTTCATCGGCGAGCCGATCCAGGGCGTCGGCGGCCTGATCGTGCCCCCGCCCGGCTACTGGGCGGAAATCCAGCGCATCTGTGCCAATCACGGCATTCTGCTGATCGCCGACGAGGTCACCTGCGGATTCGGCCGCACCGGCCACTGGTTCGGCAGCCAGACCTTCGATATCCGGCCGGACATCATGACCCTCGCCAAGGGTCTGTCGTCCGGCTACATGCCCATCGCCGCCGTGATGGTGGGACAGCGGGTGGCTCGCACCCTGATCGAATTGGGTGGCGAGTTCGCCCATGGTTTCACGTCGTCCGGGCACCCAACGGCTTGCGCCGTGGCGCTGGAAAACATTAGCATCCTGGACCGCGAGGGGTTGGTGGAGCGCGTGCGGGAGGATGTCGGTCCCTATCTGATGGAGCGGCTGGAGGGGTTGAGCGGTCACCCCCTGGTCGGCGAGGTGCGCGGCCGGGGCCTGATGGCCGGCGTCGAACTGGTCCGCGACAAGGCCGGTCCCGGGGTCTTCAGGCCGGTCGGCCGGGTCGGAACACACTGCCGGGATCTGTGCTTCAAAGCCAACGCCATCATCCGCGCGGTCGGCGATACCATGGTGATGGCGCCGCCCCTGATCATCACCCGCGCGGAGATCGACACCCTGGTGGACACCCTGTCCCGCGCTCTGGACCAGACCAAACGCGACTTGCCCCGCCTGATGCCCTAATGCGTTGAGACCCCCGGCTCACCGAACGAATCCTGGATGGAGGGACCCGCAATGGCCGATCCGCGCACCCTGTTGTTGTCCGGTCTCACGGCCGTGGCCCTGACCGTCGGTGCCGCCGCCCCGACGCCGGCCGCCGCCGAAGGCCAGCTGCACTTCTACAACTGGTCGGATTACATCGCCGAGGACACGATTCCCGGCTTCGAGGCCAAGACCGGGATCGACGTGACCTATGACGTCTACGACTCCAACGAGGTGCTGGAGGCCAAGCTGCTGGCCGGCAGCACGGGCTATGACCTTGTCGTGCCCACGGGCATCTTCATGGAACGGCAGGTCAAGGCCGGCGTGTTCCGTCCGCTCGACACGTCTCAGATTCCGAACCTCGAACATCTCAACCCGAAGCTGATGGGGTATCTGGCCGAACTTGATCCCGGCAACGCACACGCCGCGATCTACATGTGGGGCACGACCGGCCTGGGCCTGAATGTGGACATGGTTCGGGAACGGCTCGGCGAGGACGTGGCGCTGGACAGCTACGATCTGCTGCTGGACCCGGAGAAGGTGTCGAAGCTGGCGGACTGCGGTGTCCATGTTTTGGATGCGCCGACGGAGCTGATCCCCATCGCGCTGAACTACCTGGGGCTCGATCCCAACACCGAGCGGGCCGAGGATTTCGAGGCGGTGGCCGCGTTGCTGATGCCCATCCGCCCCCACATCACCAAGTTCCACTCGTCCGAATACGTCAACGCCCTGGCCAACGGTGACATCTGCCTCGCGCTGGGCTGGTCCGGCGACGTGCTCCAGGCCGCCGACCGCGCCGCCGAGGCCGACAACGGCGTCACCGTGACCTACGTGATTCCCAAGGAAGGCACCTTGATGTGGTTCGACACGCTGGTCATTCCCGCCGACGCGCCGAATCCGGACGCCGCGCATGCGATGATCAACTACCTGCTGGAGCCGGAGGTCTCGGCCGCCATCTCCAACTACGTCGCCTACGCCAACGCCAACGACGCCGCCGCGCCCTTCATGGACGAGGCGATCCTGAACGATCCGCGCATCTATCCCGACGACGAGGTATTGGCGCGGTTGTTCCCGGATCGGGCCTCCTCGCAGGCGGTGGATCGCATGCGCACCCGCCTGTGGAACCGCTTCAAGACAGGAATCTGAAGCCCGGAACGGCCGGCCTGAACCATTTCGACGAAGGTTTTGCGTCGGGTCATTATTCCCTTGTGGTCCGGCCGGCCCTTTCGGTTACGATGACGCCAACACACGGCCCGGCGGTTACGGCATCACCTGTTGGTGGCCCGACCCGCCCGTCCGCGCGATCCAGGAACAGTGAGCGCCGTCAAGAGCGTCACCACCGGGAAGGGATACGTCATGGGACAGGCTCCCCTGCACCGCCCGACGGACATGACCCGTCCGTTGGACCTTCGCCATGAGCGGCGCACCGGCCCGGAACGGGTGCGGCGGCCCATCTACGTCGATCACCTGCCGCCCTGCAATCAGGCCTGCCCCGCCGGCGAAAACATCCAGGCGTGGCTGGCCCTGGCCCAGGCCGGCGAGGATGAGGCGGCCTGGCGCGAGCTCGTCCGGGACAACCCGATGCCGGCCGTGCATGGGCGCGTCTGCTATCACCCGTGCGAGGACGCCTGCAACCGCAAGGACCTGGATGCCTCGGTCACGATCCACGCCGTGGAGCGCTACCTGGGCGATCTGGCGCTGCAGAAGGGATGGGCGTTCGATCCCCCGGCCGCGTCCACCGGCAAGAAGGTGCTGATCGTCGGCGGCGGCCCCAGCGGCCTGTCGGCGGCCTATCACTTGGCGCGCGCCGGACACGCCGTGACCATCCACGAGGCCGGCCCCATGGCCGGCGGCATGATGCACTTCGGCATTCCGGCGTACCGCATGCCGCGCGACGTGCTGGACGGCGAGATCACGCGCATTCTCGACCTGGGCATCACCCTGAACCTGAATCACAAGGTCACCGACCTGGAGAAGGAACGTCAGGCCGACGCCTTCGACGCCGTGTTCGTCGCCGTCGGCGCGCACCTCTCCAAGCGGGTGGACATCCCGGCGCGCGACGCCGGCACCATGCTCGACGCGGTGTCGTTCCTGAAGAGCGTCGAGGCCGGCGAGCGCCCGCGCCTGGGCCGTCGCGTCGCGGTCTACGGCGGCGGCAACACCGCCATGGATGCCGCCCGCGTCGTCAAGCGGCTGGGGCACGAGCCCCTGATCGTCTATCGCCGCGACCGCGAGAACATGCCCGCGCATGACTTCGAGGCCCAGGAGGCGCTGGACGAGGGCGTGGAAATCCATTGGCTGCGCGCCATCAAGAGCCTGGACCAGACCTCCATGACCGTGGAGATCATGGAACTGGACGACCGCGGCCGACCCCGCCCCACTGGCGAGACCGAAACCATCGAGGCCGACGATTTGATCCTTGCCCTGGGTCAGGACACCGACACCAGTTTCCTGCGCTCCGTGCCGGGCCTGTCGTTCGACCGCGACGGCACCGTGCGGGTTGATGAGCGTATGATGACCGGCGCGCCCGGCGTGTTCGCCGGCGGCGACATGGTGCCCTCCGAACGCTCGGTGACCATTGCCGTCGGCCACGGCAAGCAGGCGGCGCGCTGCATCGATACGTGGCTGCGCGGCGGTCTGTTCCAGCGCCCGCCGCGAAATCCGGCGGTCAGCTTCGCCGACCTGCAAGTGCCGTACTATGTCGAGGCCGATCCCCGCGAACAGCCCCACCGTAGCGCCGAGGAGGCCACCAGTGGCTTCGAGGAGGTGGTCGGCGGCCTGTCGACGCTGGAAGCCCACTACGAGGCCAAGCGCTGCCTGTCGTGCGGCAACTGCTATGAGTGCGACGGCTGCCAGGGCGCCTGCCCGGAAAACGCCATCCAGAAGCTGGGGTCGGGCAAGGGGTACCGGGTCGATTTGGAACGCTGCACCGGGTGCGGCGTGTGCCACGACCAGTGCCCGGTCCACGCCATCGAGATGATTCCGGAACCGCACCACTGACCCCCCGGGCGGGCGGCTCCACCCGCTCGCCCCCCCCCCGCCGAGACGGCAAGCGCGCCACGCAAGAGCGCCCAGACGCCGTGCCAGGGACGGAAGCCCAGGGAACTAGAGGGACATCCAGCCATGCCCGATACCACCGCGCTGTCCACCTCGGAGTCCGCTGCGGCGCGCGAGGTCCCCAACGAGCCCCTGCGCGTCATGATCGACGGCAACGAGGCCTGCGCCCACGTTGCCTACCGGGTCAACGAGGTGTGCGCGATCTATCCGATCACGCCGTCCTCGACGATGGCCGAACTGGCCGACGAATGGGCCTCGCAGCGCAAGACCAACATCTGGGGCACCATCCCGGACGTCATGGAGATGCAGAGCGAGGGCGGCGCCGCCGGCGCGCTGCACGGCGCGTTGCAGGCCGGATCGCTGGCCACCACCTTCACGGCCTCCCAGGGCCTGATGCTGATGCTGCCGAACATGTACAAGATCGCGGGCGAGCTGACCGCCTGCGTGATCCATGTCGCGGCCCGCTCTCTGGCGCGCAACGCGCTGTCGATCTTCGGCGATCATCAGGACGTGATGGCGGCGCGCACCACCGGCTTTGCCCTGCTGGCCTCGGCGTCGGTGCAGGAGGCGCACGACCACGCCCTGGTCGCCCAGGCTGCCACCCTGCGCGGGCGCGTGCCGATCCTACATTTCTTCGACGGCTTCCGCACCTCGCACGAGATCAACAAGATCACGCTGATCCCCGACGCGGTCATCCGCGACATGATCGACGACGATCTGGTGCGTGCCCACCGCCTGCGCGCGCTCAGCCCGGAGCGGCCGTTCGTGCGCGGCACCGCCATGAACCCGGACGTGTACTTCCAGGCCCAGGAGGCGAGCAATCCCTTCTACGAGCGCATGCCGGACATCGTCGAGGCGGAAATGGCGCGCCTGTCGGCCATGACGGGGCGACCGCTGGCGCCGTTCACCTACCACGGCCCGCCCGACGCCGAACGGGTGATCGTCATCATGGGCTCGGGCGCCGAGACCGCCATGACCACCGCCGACTATCTCAACGAGACCACCGGCGCGGGCGTGGGCGTCATCAAGGTCAGTCTGTTCCGCCCTTGGTCGGCGACCAAACTGCTCGCCCTGCTGCCGCCGTCCACGCGGGCCATCGCGGTGCTGGACCGCACCAAGGAGGCCGGCGCCCAGGCCGAGCCGATGTACCTGAACGTGCTGGCCACCCTGGCCGAGGCCCAGACCTATGACCGGCTGCCGACGAAGACCATGCCGCGCCTGATCGGCGGGCGCTACGGCCTGTCGTCGAAGGAATTCACGCCGGGCATGGTCAAGGCGGTCTATGACGAACTGGCCAAGGCCGACCCCAAGCCGCGCTTCACCGTGGGCATCACCGACGACGTCACCCACCTGAGCCTCGCCGTCGATCCCGACTTCTCCATCGAGCCGGACGGCGTGGTCCGCGCCATCTTCCATGGCCTGGGCTCCGACGGCACCGTGGGCGCCAACAAGAACAGCATCAAGATCATCGGCGGCGAGCCGGATCGACACGCCCAGGCCTATTTCGTCTACGATTCCAAAAAATCCGGCTCGCGCACCGTCTCGCACCTGCGGTTCGGCCCGGAGCCGATCACCGCGCCCTATCTGGTCGAACGGGCCAACTTCGTCGCCTGCCACCAGTTCCAGTTCGTCCACATGATCGACATCGTGGACCGCGCCGCGCCGGGCGCCGACGTGCTGCTCAACAGCCCCTATCCGCCCGATGAGACGTGGTCGCGCCTGCCCGACACCATGCGCCGGGCCATCCGCGAGAAAAAGCTGAAACTGCACGTGATCGACGCGGTCAAGGTGGCGCGGGAGGCCGGATTGGGCCGGCGCGTCAACACCATCATGCAGGTGTGCTTCTTCGCGCTGTCGAAAGTGCTGCCGCCGCATGTGGCCATCGAGCGCATCAAGGCGGCGATCTCCAAGACCTATGCCCGCCAGGGCGACGAGGTGGTGTCCCGCAACCACGCCGGCGTGGACATGGCGCTGGCGCACCTGCGCGAGGTGCCCCTGCCGCCGGAAAGCGCCGACACGATCCGTGTGCCGTCGCGCGCGCCGGTGCCCGATACCGCGCCCGACTTCGTGCGCACCGTCACCGCCGCCATGCTGGCGGACAAGGGCGACACCCTGCCGGTCAGCGCCCTGCCGGCCGATGGCACCTTCCCCAGCGGCACGACGCAGTACGAAAAGCGCGACATCGCCACCCAGATTCCGCGTTGGGATCCCACGCTGTGCATCCAGTGCGGCAACTGCTCCATGGTCTGTCCGCACGCCGTCATCCGCACCAAGTTCTACAACCAGACCCGCTTGGTGGGGGCACCGGAGAGCTTTCCCCACGCGCCGGTGGAGGCGCGCGGCTTCCCCGACATCCGCTTCTCGTTGCAGGTCATGGTCGCCGATTGCACCGGCTGCGGCCTGTGCGTCAGCGTCTGCCCGGTCCAGGACCCGACCAACGCCAGCCACCGCGCCATCAACATGGAGGACAAGCTGACCGTGCGCGGTGAGGTCGAGACCAATCAGGCCTTCTTCGACACGCTGCCCATCAACGACCGCTCGCGCGTGGACTATTCAACGGTCAAGGGGGCCCAGTTCCTGCGCCCGCTGTTCGAGTTCTCCGGCGCCTGCGCGGGCTGCGGCGAAACACCCTATGTGCGGCTGCTGTCCCAGTTGTTCGGTGACCGCCTGCAGGTGGCCAACGCGACCGGCTGTTCGTCGATCTACGGCGGCAACCTGCCGACCACCCCGTGGGCGGTGGACGAAACCGGGCGCGGCCCGGCGTGGTCCAACAGCCTGTTCGAGGACAACGCCGAATTCGGCCTCGGCTTCCGCATGTCGGCCGACAACCATGTGCGGCTCGCCCGCGACCTGCTGGCGCGGCTGGCCCCGGTGGTCGGCAAACAGTTGGCCGCCGCCATCCTGGAGGCCGATCAGCGCAGCGAATCGGCCCTGGTGGCCCAGCGCGCCCGGGTCGAGACGCTGCGCGGTATCCTGGAAGGGATGGAGGACGGCGACGCCCGCCACCTGCTGTCGGTGGTCGATCACCTCGTGCGCCGCTCGATCTGGATCGTCGGCGGCGACGGCTGGGCTTACGACATCGGGTCCGCCGGCCTCGACCACGTTCTGTCCAGCGGTCGCGACGTCAACATTCTGGTCATGGACACCGAGGTCTATTCCAACACCGGCGGCCAGATGTCCAAGGCCACGCCGGTGGGCGCGGTCGCCAAGTTCGCCGCCGCCGGCAAGCGCGTGGGCAAGAAGGATCTGGCGCTCCAGGCCATCAGCTACGGCAACGTCTATGTCGCCCGCGTGGCCATGGGGGCGAACCCGCAGCATGTGCTGACCGCCTTCCGCGAGGCCGAGGCCTATCCGGGCACGTCCATCATCCTGGCCTACAGCCACTGCATCGCCCACGGTATCGCCATGGACAAGGGCATGGATCAGCAGGATCTGGCGGTCAAGAGCGGCTACTGGCCGTTGCTGCGCTACAACCCGGCGGTCAAGGAGGCGGAGGAAAACCCCTTCATCCTCGACAGCCCGCGCCCGCGCATTGCCCTGTCGGCCTACACCCAGAACGAACTGCGCTACCGTGCGCTGTCGGCCAGCGATCCGGAAACCGCGCGCGTGCTCATGGCCCAGGCGCAGAAACAGGTGCTCGACAAGTACCACCTGTACGAGGAAATGGCGCGCGAGGGTGCGCGCGGACAGATGTGAGGCGGTAAGAGACCCCGTATGCCAGCGCTTGACCCGACCCTGAGCCGCGACATTCTTTCCGCCGTGGACGACGGCTTTGCGGAACAAGTGTCCTTTCTGGAGGACCTCGTCCGCTTCCCGTCGGTGCGCGGGCAGGAGCACACCGCCCAGGACTTCATGCACGACGCCCTGGCGGCGCGCGGCTATGCCATGGATCGCTGGACCATCGACGTCGAGTCCATCCGGCACCATCCGGGCTTCTCGCCGGTGACCGTGGACTACAGCCACGCGCTCAACGTGGTCGGCAGCCACCGTCCGAGGGAAACGGCGGGCCGCTCCCTGATCCTGAACGGTCACATGGACGTGGTGCCGACCGGCCCCGTCGATATGTGGGCCAGCCCGCCCTTCGACCCGCGCCGCGACGGCGACTGGCTGTACGGGCGCGGCGCGGGGGACATGAAGGCCGGCCTGTCGGCCAACGTCTTCGCCGTGGACGCGCTGCGGCGGCTGGGCTACCGGCCGGCGGCGCCGCTGTATCAGCAATCGGTCGTGGAGGAGGAGTGCACCGGCAACGGCGCCCTCGCCTGCCTCGCGCGCGGCTACCGCGCCGACGCAGCGATCATCCCGGAGCCCGAGGACGACAAGCTCGTGCGCGCCAACGTCGGCGTCATCTGGTTCCAGGTCACGGTGCGCGGCACGCCGGCGCATGTGCGCGAGGCGGGGCAGGGCGCCAACGCCATCGAGGCGGCGTTCCGCCTGATCCAGGGCCTGCGCGGGCTGGAAGCCGACTGGAACGCCCGCAAGGGGGATCACCCCCACTTCGACCACCTGGACGCCCCGATCACCTTCAACCCCGGCAAGATCGCGGGCGGCGACTGGGCCTCGTCGGTGCCGGCGTGGTGTACCTTCGACGGGCGGTTCGGGCTCTATCCCGGGGTCAGCCCGCGCGACGCCGCCCGCGAGATCGAGGAGTGCCTGCGCCGCACGGCGGCCGCCGATCCCTTCATGGCCAACCAGCCGCCCGAGGTGACCTACAACGGCTTCATGGCCGAGGGCTATGTGCTGGAGGAGGGCAGCGAGGCGGAACGGACCCTGGGCCGCGCCCATGCGTCGGCGTACGGGCAATCGCTGGAGGCCTTCACCACCACCAGCTATCTCGACGGCCGGGTGTTCGTGCTCTACCAGGACACGCCGTGCCTGGTGTACGGGCCGCGCGCCGAGGCCATCCACGCCTTCGACGAGCGCGTCAGTCTGGCCTCGCTGCGCCGGGTCACGGGAACCATCGCCCTGTTCATCGCCGACTGGTGCGGGCTGGAGCGGGCCTGATCCCGGTCGCCGCGACTCCGGCGCCCGCGCCATGCCCGTCAGTCCCCTCGATCCACCATGATTTTGCGGCGCCAGAGCGCGCCCCAGCGCCGATCACGGGTGAAAGTTCTGTCCGTCGCTCAACAGCATGACGGAGATACGTGTATGCTCCCCAACATTACAACAAGATAAAAATGCCCGCGCCGGTTTCCGGTGATCCGTCTGTTCACCGGAAACCGGAGGCCCCGGCCATGATCCGCGCCCGCGTCGCCCGCCGTCTTGCCCTCCCCCACCTGCTCGCCATGGCCCTGGTGGGCCGCGTGCCTTGTTGTGCCCGGTTTCGCCCAGGCGGCGGAGGGCGCGCCGGGTGAGGGGGCCTTTGTCGCCGAGGGGGCGGCGCCGCTGCCGATGACGCCCGGCGCGGCGCTGATGGACGGCACGGCCCTCGACGGCGGATCGCTGGAGCAGATGGCCCGCAATTGCTGCCGCATCTGCCGCCGGGGCAAGGCCTGCGGCGATTCCTGCATCAACCGCGCCTACACCTGCCACCGCCCGCCGGGGTGCGCGTGCAATGGGAATTAGCCGGATTCCGTAGGGCGGGTTCGCGCCGAAGGCCTAGCCCGCCATGGTCGGATTCGCTATGCGCGTCGTCTCCCGACGCTCCGGCGGCCCACTCTGGGCCGGCCGGGTGACGCTCGCTCCGTGGTCTTTGTGTCTCTGTGGTGACTCCTCGCGACGGCGAGGCGGACCACCACGGAGACACGGAGGACACAGAGACGTCGCGCCAACCGGCTCGGTTCGCCGATCCGCCGCCAGAGTGGCGTGGGCCGACCCGGCCGGGCGAGAGGACAACTCCCGCACGGCGTGAGTGCTTCGTGGGCTCATCTTTACTCTTTCGTGCTCATGACTTTTCGGATATCATGAGCAGGCAGCAATTGGGATTAGCCGTCCCTGTAAACCAAACGGCACTTTGTCTTGGGGCTCGTATCGACTACCGCGGGAAATCCCGAACCCAGCTGCGCCGGAACGACCGGCAATTCAGGATAGCCTGTGTATCCCCACGCGGTGGGCTATTCAGGTCTTTCTCGACGGCGCGTGAATGCGCTTGCCGAAAGGTGCCTTGCACCCAAACGGCAAGACAAGAACGCCCTGAAAGGGGACCTATGGATAGCCGGCAGTTCTATGTCGTCCTTTGCGTGGTGACACTGCTCACGATCTCATCTGGCATTGCAGCAGCGATCCTCGCTTTTCTCGCAGACCCGAGCAGAGAAGAGCAGAAGAAAGTTGTTCTGATGTTTGAGCACATTTTTACGTTCGGCGCGGGCGCGATCGTGGCGCTGCTGTCAACAGATAGGACGGACCCGCAATAAAACGGAACCGCTTGCGACCGTACATGTGGCTGGCGGCCGGACGGGGCTTGCAGCGCCGTCCGGAACCGTTTTTTCCCCATGGCCCAGAACTCCGTTCCGGGCGGGAGTACAACTCCCGCCCGGCGTGACGATAAACAAATATAATATTTATCTACTGCAGTAACAAAACATTCACAAACCTGTCACACGGGAGTCGTCGTCCGTGAGTACCTTGCCTTTGCGGTTCGGCAGTCTTCAAACGGACACAAAAAAAGACCGGGCCACACAGGACCCGGTGCGAGTGTGCTTGGATTATTGTGCCGCCCTTTCCTACTTAGCGAAAAGCAAAGCGTCAAGGGCAAATCCGGCGGCATCCGCACCGGGTTCTCCTTTTCACAAGGAGGACAACCATGCTAGAAATCGTGATAGTGTGGGTGGGTCTGAGGGTAAAATTCAAGCTATCCTGGATCCACGGCATTCCGTAATCCTGTAAAACACTGTCAGAGGGGACTCTAGGCATGCCAGATGCCCCGTTTCATAATGTCAGGTTCGGATAACTGAGCTTCCCGAAGGGGCGGTTGTGGCTACACACCGCCCCTTCACATTTCCAAATTCTGGCGAAATACGCTTGATGAGAAAGCTACTCGCGTTTCCACCCTTCTCCCCCCCTAATGCTTCAAGATCTGGCTCAGGAACAGTTTGGTGCGGTCGCTGGTGGGGTTGGTGAAGAACGTGCTGGGCGGGGCCTGCTCCACGATCTGGCCGTCGTCCATGAACACGACGCGGTCGGCCACCGTCTTGGCGAAGCCCATTTCGTGGGTGACGCACACCATGGTCATGCCGCTCTCGGCCAGTTGCACCATGACGTCGAGCACCTCCTTGATCATCTCCGGGTCGAGGGCCGACGTCGGCTCGTCGAACAGCATCAGCTTGGGGTTCATGCACAGCGCGCGGGCGATGGCCACGCGCTGTTGCTGACCGCCGGAGAGCTGACCGGGGTACTTTTTCGCCTGCTCGGGGATCTTGACCCGCTCCAGCAGGGCCATGGCCCGTTCCTCGGCCTGACGGCGCGGCTCCTTCCTCACCCAGATCGGCGCCAGCACGCAGTTCTCCAGCACCGACAGATGCGGGAACAGGTTGAAGTGCTGGAACACCATGCCGACCTCGCGGCGGATCATATCGATCTTCTTGATGTCCTCGGTCAGTTCGATGCCGTCCACCACGATGGAGCCGGCCTGGTGTTCCTCCAGCCGGTTGATGCAGCGGATCATGGTGGACTTGCCGGAGCCGGACGGGCCGCACACGACGATGCGCTCGCCCTTGTGGACGGTCAGGGTGATGTCGCGCAGAACATGGAAGCTGCCGAACCACTTGTTCATGTCGGTGATCTGGATCATGGCCTCGGCACCGACCTGATGCTCGACGGGGCGGCGCTCCGACAGCCCGTTGGCGTCCTGCAGGGTGTCGATCTCGGTCATGGGCGTCGGTCCTTGGCGAGCGGTCTGTGGAAAGGGAACGATCCGGCCTGTGGTCATCGCTTGTGGCCCGTGTGCAGCTTTTTCTCCAGGCCCTGGCTGTAGCGCGACATGCCGAAGCAGAAGACCCAGAAGCAGAAGGCGGCGAAGACATAACCCTCCACGGCCACGCGGCCCCAGGCCGGATCGACGATCGCCGCCTGCACCGTGCCCAGGATGTCGAACAGACCGATGATGAGCACCAGGGTGGTGTCCTTGAACAGGGCGATGAAGGTGTTGACGATGCCCGGGATGACCATCTTCAGCGCCTGCGGCAGGATGATCAGCGCGGTGGAGCGCCAGTAGCCCAGCCCCAGTGCGGAGGCGGCCTCGTACTGCCCCTTGGGAATGCCCTGCAGGCCGCCCCGGATGACCTCGGCCATGTAGGCCGACTGGAACATGACGATGCCGATCAGCGCGCGCAGCAGCTTATCGAAGTTCACGCCCTCGGGCAGGAACAGGGGCAGCATCACGGAAGCCATGAACAGCACGGAGATCAGCGGCACGCCGCGCCACAGCTCGATGAAGATCACGCAGATGGTGCGGATCACCGGCATGGAGGAACGCCGCCCCAGCGCCAGCAGAATGCCGATGGGCAGGGCGGCGACAATGCCGACGTAGGACAGCACCAGGGTCAGCATCAGGCCGCCCCACTTGCCGGTCTCGATGAACGGCAGGCCGAACAGTCCCCCCAGCAGCAGCACGCCCGTGATCACCGGGTAGAGCGTCAGGCCGAAGATCCCCAGCCACGTGCGCCCTCGGGCCGGGAAGCCGGGAATGAACTGGGGCACCAGGACCGCCGCCAGCATCAGGAACATGACATCGACGCGCCAGCGCTCGGCGTCCGGATAAAAGCCGTAGATGAAGAAATCCAGCCGCTGGAGGATGAACACCCAGCAGGCGCCGTCGCTGGGGCAGTCATCCCGGGTCGAGCCGGTGAAGTCGGCCGACAGGATGGCCCAGTCGATCACCCCGGGAACGATCAGCCAGACCAGATAGAGGCCGATCAGCGTCAGGATCACGTTTAGCGGCGACGAGAACAGATTGTCCCGCGCCCAGCGCAGCGGCCCGACGGCGCTCGACGGCGGCGGGCGCGGGGCGATGGGACGGAAGGTCTCGGCGGCGGCGCCGGTGGTCGGGGTCTGCGCCATGGCCTAGCGCTCCTTCAGGGCCACGGCCCTGTTGTACAGGTTCATCAACAGCGAGATCGTCAGGCTGATGGCCACGTAAACGGCCATGGTCATGGCGACGATCTCCACCGCCTGCCCGGTCTGATTCAGGCTCGTGCCCATGAACACGCTCACCAGATCCGGATAGCCGATGGCGGTGGCCAGCGACGAGTTCTTGGTGAGGTTCAGATACTGGCTCGTCAGCGGCGGGATGATGATCCGCATCGCCTGCGGGATGACGATCAGCCGCAGCGACTGGCCGCGCTTCAGACCCAGCGCCTGCGAGGCCTCGGTCTGGCCGTGACTGACCGCCTGGATGCCGGAGCGCACGATCTCGCCGATGAAGCTGGCGGTGTACAGGGTCAGGGCCAGCCACAGGGCGATGAACTCGGGGATCAGGCGCATGCCGCCCTTGAAGTTGAAGCCCTTCAGTTCCGGGATGTCCCAGGTCAGGGGCGCGCCGATGATCCAGAACACCAGCAGGGGCAGCCCCACGACCATCGCCAGCGACACCGGCCACGCCGGAAAGCGCCGCCCGGTGGTGTCCTGACGGTTCTTGGCCCAGCGCAGCAGGGCCACCGCGCCGACGATGGCCGCGCCGAAGGTGGCGACCACGAACCAGAACGAGGACTCGACCTGGGGCGCCGGCACATACAGGCCGCGATTGTTCAGGAACGCGCCGAGCGGAAATTCCACGCTCTCCCGCGGTCCCGGAACGGTGCGCAGGACCGCGAAGTACCAAAAGAAGATTTGCAGCAGCAGCGGAATGTTGCGCGTGATCTCGATATAGACCAGCGCCATCTTGCCGATCAGCCAGTTGGGCGACAGCCGCGCGATGCCCAGAATGAACCCGATGATGGTGGCGAACAGGATGCCCAGACCGGAGACCAGCAGGGTGTTCAGCAGCCCGACGACGAAGGTCCGGCCGTAGGTGTTGGTCTCGTCGTAGGGGATCAGCGAGAACAGAATGCCGAACCCGGCCGTGTTGTCCAGAAAGCCGAACCCGGTGGTGATGCCCCGGCTTTCCATATTGGTCAGGGTATTGTTGAAGATGGTCCAGAAGAACCACAGCAACAACAGCAGCGCCACAACCTGAAAGGCCACGGCGCGCACGCGCGGGTTTCGCCACGGCGCGGGACCTTGGGGCGGGGCGGGAACGGCCGGCTCGGCCATGGACGGCATCTCCAGGATTGCGGAAGGGGAACAGAGGACCGCGAAACACCGCCGGGCGCGGGCCGCTCCCACCGAGCCGGCCCGTCCCGACGGTGGGACATCACCGGACCGGCGGCGCGTACTGGATGCCGCCCTCGGACCACAGCGCGTTCAGGCCGCGCGCGATCTCCAACGGGCTGTCCATGCCGACGTTGCGCTCGAACATTTCGCCGTAGTTGCCGACCTGGGCGATGATGTTGGCGGCCCAGTCGGCCGACAGGCCCAGCTTCTCGCCCATGTCGCCGTCGGTGCCGACCAGACGCTTGATGGACGGATTGTCGGACCCCGTCATCTCCTCGATGTTGTCGCTGGTCACGCCCAATTCCTCGGCGTTGAGCTGCGCGAACAGCACCCATTTGACGACGTTGAACCATGCATCGTCGCCCTGGCGCACCACGGGGCCCAGCGGCTCCTTGGAGATGACCTCGGGCAGCACGACGGCGCTGGACGGGTCTTCCAGCTTGCTGCGGATGGCGTAAAGCTGCGACTGGTCGGAGGTCAGCACATCACAGCGGCCGGATTCAAAGCCCTGCGCGGTCTCGCTGATGGCGGCGAACACGACCGGGTTGTAGTCCATGCCCTGAATGCGGAAGTAGTCCGCGAGGTTCAGTTCCGTGGTGGTCCCGGCGCCGACGCAGATCGAGGCGCCGTCCAGGTCCTTGGCGCTGGAGACGCCCAGGTCCTTGTTCACCATGAAGCCCTGGCCGTCATAGAACGTCGTGCCGACGAAATTGAGGCCCAGTGACGTATCGCGCGTGAACGTCCAGGTCGTGACGCGGGACAGGATATCGATCTCGCCGGACTGCAGCGCCGTGAAACGCTCCTTGGCGGTCAGGGGAACGAAGCGGACCTTGCTCGCATCTCCCAGCACGGCGGCGGCGACGGCGCGGCAGAAGTCCACGTCGATGCCCGACCACGTCCCCGACTGATCCGGCATGGAGAACCCGGCCAGCCCGGTGGTGACGCCGCACGACACCTCGCCGCGCTCCTTGACGGTGTCCAGGGTTTCGGCGGCTTGCGCCCCGGCGGCGCCCACGACAAGAGTGGCCAGCCCGGCCGCGACGGCGGAAACAAAACGCGTCATGAAAAACCTCAACACAACTCGGGGAAGGCGCAACGGGCCGCCCCCGTGGGGACGACCCGTTCACGAACAACATGACCTATCGGATCGGCGGCGCGTATTGGATGCCGCCGTTGGTCCACAGGGCATTCAGGCCACGGGAGATCGCCAGCGGGGTATCCATGCCGACGTTGCGCTCGAACATCTCGCCGTAGTTGCCCACCTGGGCGACGATGTTGGCGGCCCAGTCAGCCGACAGACCCAGCTTCTCGCCCATGTCACCGTCGGTGCCGACCAGACGCTGGATGGACGGGTTGTCGGAGTCCATCATCTCCTCAAGGTTCTCGCTGGTCACGCCCAGTTCCTCGGCGTTGACCTGGGCGAACAGCGACCACTTGACGATGTTGAACCACTGGTCGTCGCCCTGACGGACCACGGGGCCGAGCGGCTCCTTGGAAATGACCTCGGGCAGCACCACGGCGCTGTCCGGGTTGTCCAGCTTGGTGCGCAGCGCATAAAGCTGCGACTGGTCGGAGGTCAGCACGTCGCAGCGGCCGGAGGCGAAGCCCTGCACCGTCTGGTCGGAGGTGTCGAACACCACCGGGCTGTATTCCATGCCCTGGAAGCGGAAGTAGTCGGCGAGGTTCAACTCGGTGGTGGTGCCGGCCTGGATGCAGACGGAGGCGCCGTCCAGCTCGGTGGCGCTGGAGACCCCCAGGTCCTTCTTCACCAGGAAGCCCTGGCCGTCGTAGTAGTTCACACCGGCGAAGTTCAGGCCCAGCGAGGTATCGCGGGTCAGCGTCCAGGTGGTGTTGCGCGACAGCATGTCGATTTCACCGGACTGCAGAGCGGTGAAGCGCTCCTTGGCGGTCAGCGGCACGAACTTGACGGCGTCCGCGTCGCCCAGCACGGCGGCGGCCACGGCGCGGCAGACATCGACGTCGATGCCGGACCAGTTGCCGTCCTCGTCCGGATTGGAGAACCCGGGCAGGCCGGTGGACACGCCGCAGACCAGTTCGCCGCGCGCCTTGACGGCGTCCAGCGTCTCGTCGGCGAAGGCGGCGGTGGTCGTCAGCGCGACGGTGGCCACTCCGGCCACCAGGGCGGCAGCAATACCCTTCATGAGAGCCTCTCTGTTGTCAGATCTTCAGATCATGATGAAACGGACGGTCTGTTCTGCTCGCATGGCACGCGTCCGGACCCGGAGCGCCGGGGAGGGGTGGCTCCGGGATCGGGCGCGGGCCGGTCGCTGGCGGCCCGACGGATAAGCACGAAACGTGCCCGTCGGCATTCCACAGCAACAGACATGCCATGCGCCTATTAAGTAACTTAACCACCCGATGGGGTAACGCAATCCCATCATTGTCGGGAATTCGCGGCAAATGCCGTTTGCCGTTACATGAGGGCGCAGATTGCACGACGCGCAGGCAATCTGCCCGCACCGTAGGCACTTGCGGACCCGCTCCCGCCCCTCGAACGCAGCTTGAGGGCCAAGCCATCGCCGGGTCCCGACCTTGAAAACCGACCACGGTGCGCTTATACTATACGCGAGTCGGATGCTGCCCAGCGGGTCCGGTTCTTAGGGTGATCCCGACGGCCGCATGGTGCCGGGACCCTGTCATCGCTTCGCAGGAGGATGACCCATGCTGAGACTTGAGACCCGGGACGGTCACGTCCCCGATGTGACGCGCGGCACTGCCGGATCGGCGGATGCGGCGTTCAATCCCTCCTGGCATCGTTTGTGTGCGCCTGACGTCGCCGTGCGACGGAGCGAGGGCGCCTTGTAGCACCCGCGCGCACGGCCCGCGCCCGTGGGTGCGCGCCGTTTGACTCGCCCGCACGCCACGATACAGATCCCGACCCTGATCCCGCCGCCGTCTCCGCAAGGATGGAACCGGCCGGCGAGGACCACGGGTCCGCCGCCAGGAGACCCCGCGATGACCGCGTCAACCCCCACCCTCTCGTCCCTGCCCGCCGTCTCGGAAGAAGGCGGCCTGGACCGCTATCTGCGCACCGTGCGCCAGTTTCCGATCCTCGCGCCGGAGGAGGAATACATGCTGGCGCGCCGCTTCCACGATCATGATGACCTGGAGGCCGCCCACACCCTGGTGACCAGTCACCTGCGTCTGGTGGCCAAAATCGCCATGGGTTACCGCCACTACGGCCTGCCGGTCGCCGACCTGGTGTCGGAGGGCAGCCTGGGCCTGATGCAGGCGGTCAAGAAGTTCGACCCGGAGAAGGGCTTCCGCCTCGCCACCTACGCCATGTGGTGGATCAAGGCGTCGATCCACGAGTACATCCTCAACAGCTGGTCGCTGGTGAAGATCGGTACCCTGTCGGCGCACAAGAAGGTGTTCTACAACCTCCGCAAGATCAAGTCGCGCCTGGGCCTGCTCGACAATCGCGACCTGTCGCCCGACGAGGTGACCCTGATCGCCAGCGAACTCGGCGTCTCCGAGACCGACGTCACCAATATGAGCCGGCGCATGGCCGCCCGCGACGGCTCGCTGAACCGCGTCGTCGGCGAGGACGGCGACATCGAGATGATGGACCTGCTGAAGGACGAGAGCCCCAACCAGGAAGAGATCCTGATGGAGCAGTCGGAGTCGGGCTATCGCATGGCGCTTCTGGATGGCGCCATGGACGGCCTGAACGACCGCGAGCGCGACGTCTTCACCCGGCGCCGTCTGGCCTCCGAGCCCGAGACCCTGGAGGACCTGGGCAAGGAATACGGTGTGTCGCGCGAGCGCGTGCGCCAGATCGAGAACCGCGCCTTCGAGAAGGTGCGCAAGGCCGTGTTGCGCAACGCGTCGGACAATAACCGTCGTGCCATGGAAACCCGCGAGGCCGCCATGGCGGGGGCGTAAGGTCGATCAGCGGGCGTCACGCGACGCCCGCCGAGCCGTCCCTACTCCCCCTCCGCCACGATCCGGAAGACATCGTGGCAGCCCGTAGGTTGGGGTGAGCGGAGCGAACCCCAACGTCATTCGGTTCTGTGGGCCGGCTCCGTTGGGGTTCGGTGCCTCGCACCTCACCCCAACCTACAGCAAGGCGGCCGACGCACGCGAACCCATCAAGCGGTTTCCGATCACTCCCCCTCCGCCACGATCCGGAAGACATCGTGGCAGGCGCGGCAGGTGGCCGTGACCTCCTGAAGGCTGGACAGCAGGCCCGACACGGCGGCGGCGTCCGGATCGTCGCCCATGGCCCGCGCCGTGTCAGCGAAGCGCTGGCCGGCCTCGTGGAACCCCTGCCCCATCATCCGGAACGCCTCCGGCATGAAGCGGCCGAAGCCCATGCCGCGCCCCATGCCAGCGCCCTGGCCCCGACCCATGCCCCGCTCCATCATGCCGGGACCGCCCATCGCCTCCTGAACCTGCTGCTTGGCGCGGGCGATCTGCTCGGGCGTCATGCCCTGCTCCTCCATCGCCTCCCACATGCGGTGGCCGAAGTCCCACCGCACCTCGGCCAGAGCCGCAGCCGCGTCGTAGTTGCCCTCCGCCAATTCGAAGATCACATCATCCAGCGAGCGCATGTGCCCGCGCATTTCGGCCCGGAACGCCTCCGCGACCGGCGCCGGCAGGGTGACGACGGTGCGCGGGTCGGGCACGGTCTGCGCCGACGCGGCCGGGGCAAGCCCCAGCGTCACGAACGCGGCAAGGATGGTCGTGCGGTTAAGGATCATGGCGCACCTCCCGGTCTCAAGGTTCCAGCGGTTCAACACGACCTGTCTATCGCAGAACGCCCTGCCCAGAAACCCCGCCGATCATGGTCCGACGCCGTCTTTCGGACACTCTTCCTCTTCACCCTGTCGGGCAGTAGGGTATGCTGGCCTGCCAGACACTGCGGGTTAGGGCACCCAAGCCGATGCATGGGGAATGATCAATGAACATGATAACGCGCTGGCTCCTGTCGCTCGCCCTGTGCTGCGGAGGCCCGGTCGGGCTCGCCCAGGCCCAGGACATTGATTTCGGCGATGATTCCAGTGAATACGCCAATGACGGCGAGTGCGACGACCCGCGCTTCCAGGGGCCGGGCATGACCGGCACGATTCTGCTCGACAGCGATATCCGTGCCGATGCCACCGACTGCCGCACCGCGTTCGAACGCGGCATGCTGTGGCTGAGGGAAGACGCGCCAACCACGCCCCAATCCGCTGGCGACATCGATTTCGGCGACGATTCCAGCGGGTTCGCCCGTGACGGCGAGTGCGACGACCCGCGCTTCGAGGGGCCGGCCATGGCGGCGGGCACCCTGCTCGACAGCGACACCCGCGCCGACGCCACCGACTGCCGCAGCGCGTTCGAGCGCGGCGCGGTCTGGTTGAAGGGGAACGCGCCGAACGAACCGATCATCGTCGATGGCATCGACTTCGGCACCGACTCGGGATCGTACACATGGGACGATGAATGCGACGATCCCCGGTTCGAGGGGGCGGGCATGACGGCCTCCGTCCTGTCCGACGACAACATCAAGGCCGATGCCACGGACTGCGCCGGCGCCTATCAGGCTGGAAACCTGAGGATGCGCGGAGATGGGCCGGCGGGGCCGGTCGTGGTGGACGGCATCGACTTCGGGTTCGACAACAGCCCCTATTCACGCGACGGCGAATGTGACGATCCGCGCTTCGAGGGCATGGGCATGACGGGCTCGACCTTGTACGACGCCAACATCAAGGCCGACGCCACGGATTGCCTTCAGGCGTACAGGGCCGGGTCCCTCACGCTGACACCCTACGAGCCGGGCAGCCCCGTCGTCGTCGACGGCATCGACTTCGGGCTCGACACCAGCCCCTTCGCCCGCGACGGAGAGTGCGACGATCCGCGCTTCGAGGGCATGGGCATGACGGCGGCAAAACTGTTCGACAGCAGCACCCGGGCCGACGCCAGTGACTGCGTCGGCGCCTACCGGGCCGGCAATCTGGCCATGCGGGGCGAGGGAACGGCCGGCCCGGTCGTGGTCGACGGCATCGACTTCGGCGTCGACTCCAGCCCCTATTCCCGCGACGGCGAATGCGACGATCCGCGCTTCGAGGGGTCGGGCATGACGGACTCCACCCTTTACGACAGCAACATCAAGGCCGACGCCACGGATTGCCGCGAAGCCTACCAGTCCGGTGCCCTCACACCCCGAGACTACGAGCCGGGCCGCCCGCTTGTGGTCGATGGCATCGACTTCGGTCAGGATTCCGGCGTGTATGCCCGTGACGGCGAGTGCGACGATCCACGCTTTGAGGGACCGGGCATGACGTCGGCGAAGCTGTACGAAGGCAACATCCAGGCCGATGCCAGTGACTGCGCCAGCGCCTACCGGAACGGGGCGGTGCAGCTCAGGGCGACGGGCGGCGGCCAGACCGAGCCCTCGGGCAAGCGCCGCGACTCAAAAGGCTGAGGCGCCGGCCCCCGGCCCGTTCGTGCCGCCGGTCGTTCCGGGCCGTTCGATGGCCCGCAGGATCTCGGGCAGCCCGACGGAGCCCACGATCCCCTCCCCCGCCCGTTCCACCGGACGGCGGGCGGAGGGATCGTCGTGGAACCCGGTCAGAGCCTCCTCCAGCGTGGTCTGGGCCGACAGCGCCGGCCCCCGCGCCCCGTCCGTCGCCGCCGACATCACCGCCTTGACCCGCAGCACACGAGCGCGGTTGATGTCCTTGACGAAGTCGGCGATGTAGGCGTCGGCTGGATGCATGACGATCTCGGGCGTGGTGCCCTCCTGGATCACCCGCCCGTCGCGCAGGATGGCGATGCGATCACCCAGGCGCAACGCCTCGTCCAGGTCGTGTGTAATGAACACGATGGTCTTTTTCAGATCGGCCTGAAGGCGCAGCAGCATGTCCTGCATGTCGGTGCGGATCAGCGGATCCAGTGCCGAGAACGCCTCGTCCATCAGCATGATGTCGGAATCGGTGGCCAGCGCGCGGGCCAGCCCGACCCGCTGTTGCATGCCGCCGGACAGGGCGGCCGGATAGCGGTCCTCGAACCCGGTCAGGCCGACGCGCTCGATCCAGGCCCGGGCCTTCTCCTCCGCCCCAGCGCGGCTCAGGCCCCGCACCCGCAGCCCGTAGGCGACGTTGCCCAGCACCGTCCGGTGGGGATGCAGGGCGAAGCGCTGAAACACCATGCTGGCGCGGTGGCGGCGGAAGTTTCGCAGATCCCGCCCGTTCAGCCGCGTCACTTCGATGTCCTCGACCCGGATCGAGCCGGCGGTCGGGTCGATCAGGCGGTTGAGGTGGCGGATCAGGGTGGACTTGCCCGAGCCGGACAAGCCCATGACCACATGCACGTCGCCCGCGCGAACGTCCATGTTGATGGCGTCGAGGCCGAGAACGTGGCCGTGCGCCTCCAGCAGGTCGGTCTTGCCCACGCCGTCGCGCACCAGCGGCAGCACGGCGGCCGGGTTGGGGCCGAAGATCTTGTACAGGTCCCGGATGACGATCTTGGCGCTGGCGCGGTCAGCGGGACTCATCGCGGTACCTCTGCATCCGGCGGCCGTAGGACTGGGTGACGCGGTCGAACAGGATGGCCAGCAGCACCACGGCCAACCCGTTGAGCAGGCCCATGGCGAAATACTGGTTGGTGACCGCGCGCAGCACCGGCTGGCCCAGGCCCTTGACCCCGATCATCGAGGCCACCACGACCATGGCCAGCGCCATCATGATGGTCTGGTTGATGCCGGCCATGATGTTGGGCATGGCCAGCGGCACCTGCACGCCCCACAGCCGTTGCCACGGGCTGGCGCCGAAGGCGTCGGTGGCCTCCAGCACCTCCTTGTCCACCAGCCGAATCCCCAGATCGGTCAGGCGGATCACCGGTGGAATGGCGTAGATCACCACCGCCAGCAACCCCGGCACCTTGCCCAGGCCCAGCAGCATGACCACCGGGATCAGGTAGACGAAGCTGGGCATGGTCTGCATGATGTCGAGCACCGGCACCACGCCGGCCTTCATGCGGTCGGAGCGGGACATGAGGATCCCGGTGGGAATGCCCACGACCACGGCGATCAGGGTGCAGACCGAGATCATGGCCATGGTGCGCATGGTGTCTTCCCACATGCCCATGACGCCGATGGCCAGGAACGAGGCGACCACGAGGGCTGGCAGTTTCCAGCCCCGGCTGGCGCCCCAGGCCAGCGCGGCGACGGCCAGAATCACCAGCCACCAGGGCGCGCCGAGCATGAGGTGCTCGAACCACACCATGAACCGCAGCAGGGGATCGAACGCGTCCTCGATGGTCGCGCCGTAGGTGCGGGTGAAGGACAGATAGGCGTCGTCGACCGCGCGGTTGAAGGCGCGCAGCGTCGACTCATCCAGCGCCGGAAAGTCGATCAGCCAGTTGGGCTCGGCCATGGGTGGGGAGGCTCCCGCGCGAAGCTTCAGTGCCGGACGGGCCGGCAACGGAACTCGTAGGGCGGGTGACCGACGGTCACCCGCCGCCACGCGGTCTCACGGCGGCTGTCCGTGGGCCAGCCGCCCTACGGATCAACCCGGACCTACAACGCCGCCTTGACCTTCTCGGCGACGTCGGCGGGTACCCATTCGGTCCACACCTCAGGATAGGTCTTAAGGAAGTGCAGGGCCGCGCCCTCGGCGGTGGCCTGGCTCTCCTCCTGCCACGCCAGCACCTTGTTGATGACGGCGTTGGGCACCGACAAGCTGGAGACAAACGCGTACGCCGCCGGGGCACGCTCCACGAACGGCGTCGCGGCCAGCGTCAGGATGTCGGAGTGCGGGTAGGTGTTCGGTTGCGGGTCCTGGCAGTCCCGGCTGGTCACGCAGTCCCAGGTTTCCGGGTCGTGGTCCATGCCGCCGACCATGACCATGTCGTATCGGCCCAGAACGGCCGTCGGCCCGTAGTAGTACGTGAAGATCGGCTCGCGCCGCTCGTAGGCCTTGGCGATGGCCCCGGCCAGCCCCGGCCCGGAGCCGGGATCGAACACCGTGAAGCCGGCCTCGTCCAGGCCATAGGCGCGAATCAGGTTTTCGTTGACGATCTGGCACTGCCAGCCGGCCGGGCAGGAATAGAAGCGACCCTTGCCCGGCTCCTCGGGGTCCGGGAACAGGTCCGGGTTGGCGCGGATGCCGTCGATGGTCGCGAGTTCGGGATGCTCCTCGACCATGTAGGACGGCACGAACCAACCTTCCTGACCGCCGTCCTCCAGGGTGTGGGTGGCGATGACCACCGTGCCTTCGTCCACCGCCTTGCCGATCACCTCCTGGTGGGCGTTGGGCCAGATCTCGGGGGCGAGATCCGGTTCGCCCTTCTCGGTCATCGAGGTGATGGTCGGCACCGTGTCGCCGGGAACCAGTTCGGCATCGCAACCGAAGCCCTCGGCAAGGATCGTTTTCTGGATGTGGGCCAGCGTGGCGGCCGAGTTCCAGCTCATCTCCGCGATGGTGACCCGGCCGCACGCGTCGGCGGCCCGGGCGGTGGAGGGCATGGCCGCAACGGCGACCGACGACGCCAGCAGCGCGGCGGCGCCCGCGAACAGCGTGTTCATGTTGAGATCGTCCCTGTTCCGGTGGAGCCTGGGGTGCGTCGGAGGCGGACGGGGGGATCGGAGAGGCGGCCCCAGGGTGCGGGCCGGATCCAAGGTTGTGCGGTGGTGCCCGCCGGTTGCTCCGTCGGGCTTGCCGGTCCCCCACAAGCTTGAGGAAAGCCTAACCGTCCCGACCCGCCGCTGCCAACCCCGGATGTCGTCGTGGTGCGACCCAAACCCCGTCTCGGGTCCGCCGGAGGCTATTTCTTCTCTTCCTGTGCCGCCACGAACTGGTCGTAGGCCTCCAGCGTCATGGCGCCGTAGACCGAAGACGGGCCGCCGCCCATGTACACGGACATACCGATGGTCTCCAGGATCTCCTCGCGGGTAGCGCCGTGGCGCACCGCCGTGCGGACGTGGAAGGCCACGCAGCCGTCGCAGCGCATGGCGATGGCGATGCCGATGGCGATCAGTTCCTTGGTTTTGGGATCGATGGCGCCGTCGGTGGTGGCGGCGGCAGCCAGCTTGGAGAAGGCGCCCCAGGTTTCGGGAATCCCCTTGCGGCAGTCCTGCATGGCGCCGGACAGGTCTTTGGTATATTGCGGCCAATCCTTGTACATCGTGCGGTCTCCTGTGTCGGAACAAACGGCGGATACACGGCGCTCCACCGCACCACCGGTATATTTGAAGGCGCTAATGTAACGCCCTGACCCAGACGGGTCCAGTCCGTGGATTATCGGGGAGCCGGACAGGGGTCATTGCGATCGCCCAACGCCACCCGCCCGGCGCGCGCCTGGATGGTGCGGGCGCGTCCGTCCACATGGGAGCCCGGTCGGGCCGCCGACCAGCGGCGCGGCGCCGGCAGGATCGCGGCGAGCAACGCCGCCTGGCGGCCCGACAGGTCGCCGGCGGCTTGGTCGAAGTAGTACCGCGCGGCGGATTCGGCACCGTACACGCCCGGCCCCCATTCGACGATGTTCAGGTAGACTTCCAGGATGCGCCGTTTGCCCCAGAGCCATTCCAACGGCGGTGTCAGCGTGATTTCGAGTCCCTTGCGGACGGGATCGCGGCCCGGCCACAGGAACACGGAGCGGGCCGTCTGCATGCTGAGCGTGCTGGCGCCGCGCAGGCGTCCGCCGCCCCACCATTCGTCCCAGGCATTGCGAACCTCCCGCCAGTCGAACCCGGCGTGGGCGCAAAATCGGGCGTCCTCGCTGGCGACCACCGCGCGCACCAGGGCCGGCGACACGTCTTCCAGGGCGACCCACTCCTGCCGCAGCCCCTCGCCCTGCACGACGCGCACCAGCATCAGCGGGGTCACCGGCACCGGCAGCCACCCGAACGCCGCCAATCCGAGCCCAACGGGGGCCAGCGCCAGCACCAGTGCCGCGACCAGCAGAGCGCGGGCGCGGCGCCGCCAACCCGGGGACGGAACGGGGCGCTTACGTCCGGCGCGTCCGGCGCCTCCGGCCCGCCCTTTCGCCGGCCGGCCCGCCACCATGGTCAGCCCACCGCCATGGTCAGAACGTCTCCAGATGACCCAGGCGCAGCGACTGGAAGATGCCCCTGCTCACCGTGCGCAGGTCGTCCTCGTTGCGCAGATTGCCGCCGGTCTGGGCATCCCGTTGATAGCGATAGGTGTTGTTGAACTTGGTTGGCAGGGTGTTCCAGATCGGACGGCGTTCGGGGTCGCCGAGATAGCGGGCGAGTTCCTCGTCCGGGAAAGCCTGTCTGGCCATCGTCATCAGGTCCTTGGCCAGCGTGCGATCCTGGATCTGGCCGAGAATAATGGAGATGTCGGGCGCGGCGTAACGGCTGACCGTTCCCAGGACCGGCAGAAGGTAGTCGGGCACCGAGCGGGCGTTCTCCAACTCCTGGGCGTCCTCCATCACGCTCCAAATCTCGTTTCCGAAAATCGGGGTCAGGCGGCGCACCACGTCCGGCCCGACATTGATGCCGAGGTGCTGGATCATCCCCAGCGCGGCCGGGTGCTCCAGAATGAGGGATTCAACGACATCGTCCTCCAGTTCGGAGATGCGCTTTTCGGCGGCCTCGTTCACCTCCCGCGTCTCCACCGAGAGCTGCCAGTTCGGCGACTTGTCCAGCTTGATCTTATGGCGCACCTCGATGAAGACACGGCAGACGGTGCGGATCAGGCCGACGTCGTCGGTGCTCAGGTTGACCAGGATCTCCAACAACTCGGGCGACTTCACGCGGTCGAGCAAGTGGCCGAACGCCCGCGCCTGAGGCGTGCCCAGGCGCGCGTACGTTTGCAGGAACGCGAACTGCCACGACGCGCGAAGGGACGGTTTCAGAACGGCATACAGCCCGTACCCGGGATACTCCGGGCGGAACTGATCCGGGTCGATCTCAGCCTCGCCCTCCAGCATGCCCTTGAGCGGCGCCATCAGCTTGGACTGAAGCCCCCCGCGGGGTTCCTTCTTGCGGCGCTCGCGTTGCTGGGCGCGCTCGGCGCGGGCCCGGCGTTCGATCCAGGCCCGTTCGCGCTGTTCGAACACCAAGCGGGCCGCACCGTGCAGATGGGCGCGAATGATCTGGTCATAGGTGCGCTCGCACGGGGCGATCAGCTGCCCGCGCTCGGTCACCAGTCCCTTGCCGTCGGCCCGCTGGAAAAAGCCCTTGAAGTCCGGCGTATCCCGCAACTGCCATCCCAGTTCCAGCAGGATCGGCACCTGGGTCGGCCGCTCTCGCAACACATCATCCACGCGGGTCAGGTCGCCGATGCCCGCCAGGACATCGGTGCGCTTGGCCTTCCGCAACATGGCGACAAGGCGTTCGAACCCGGCCTGCACCCGAGGCCGCAGGCTCGGACTGCCCCGCCGCTCGGCTGTGCCACCGCCCCCTTCCGCCGGGGGGGCGGAAAAGCGCAGACCATGTTTCCACTGAAGCCCTTCGGGCACGTGCGTCATGTGTCGTCTGGTCCCTGTTCGCGCCGCACCCGGCCGCGACATGCCCATCCCGGCCGGCGCCGGCCAGCACCGAAGAACGCGCTTTGGTCAGGCTAGGCGTGTTAACAGTGTCGCCAACCCGCTACCCGAGATCAAGCAGTCGCGGCGCCCGATCGATCACTTCATTGAGGATGCGCTCGGCCTGAGTCTGCTTGTCCATGGTGGACTGCGGAACCTTGCCGGCGAACCGGTCCTGAGACAGGATCGCATGCGCATCGTGCAGTGTCTTGATCTCGCGGACGAAAACCTCTCGTGACCCGAGCGGCAACTGTGCCTGATCAGCAATGGTGCGCAGGAACGCAAGCGAGCATTCCAGCAAGGTGCCCCAAAGGGTAATGGTGTGAGACTCGAGGATCCCGCGCGGCTCGGCCTGCATGTGGTCCGGCAGGGCATCAATGCGTCGATCAATGACGATCAGAAACGCCAGACACTCCGACGTCAGGTTGCGGGTGCGAGCGTAGTCCGTGAACCGGGACGGATGGTCCTCGTCCGCCTCCAACACATGACCGGAGTCCCGAAGGGTGGCGATGCGCCGTTCCAGGGAGGCCAGAAACGTGATCAGATCGCGAGCCTGTCTCCGAACGTCCTCTCCCGCGCCCTCCTTCCGGTGGGCGCGGTGCTGTTCGGCGGGACGCGGGCCTGGGGTGTCCCGAGGCGCGTCATGGTTCTGCACAGATTCCATCCCTCGTCCTGTGCGCTCCTCGACCTGGCCCATTCTCCCGCGCGGACTGTAGCCGTTTGCGGCTGCGAACGAAAGTCACGTTTGCGGCCCGACGGGACGGCGCCCCCCCTTTGATCGGCGCCGCGCCAGTGGTGATCCCGGCATGGCCGAGCCTTGAGAATCGCGCTTCCCACCCCGATATGAAACGCGTAAGACTGGCGGGGAAGCATTGTCTGTACGGGCTGGGCGGCGTGCTCGGCGCCCGTTTGGGTGGCTAGGTTTTTCGGTGCGCAATCTTTTCAATCAGAACACGGGCGGTCAGGACGACGGGAAGCGACAATGGTCTTGCCAATCGGAGACGATTCGGACGACGCGTTGCCGGAAGACGGCGAGGACACCGCGAACGGTTCGGTGGATCGCGTGACAGCGCACGAGGCGGATGGTCCGGCTGACGACGCTGGGCGCATACCGGCGGACGGCGCGACCTCCGAAGAAGACGCCGAACCCGATGACACGACCGATCCCCAGTCCGACCCCGATGATGCGGACGCGGACCCGGACCCGGACGGTGATGTCGATGGCGACATTGAACCCCGGGGCACCGCGAAGGAGAAGGACGGCCTGACGGTCGTGGGTGTCGGAGCCTCGGCCGGCGGGCTGGAGGCCCTGCGCCCGTTCGTCGCCAATCTGTCGGCGCAGTCCAACATGGCCTATGTGATCGTCCAGCACATGGCGCCGCAGTACCGCTCCATGCTGGTGCAGCTGCTCAGCCGCGAGACCAGTCTTCCCATCAAGGAGATCGAGCACGGCTCCCTCCTGGAGCCGAACACCGTTCACATCTGCCCGCCGAACAAGGATGTCCGGCTGTCCGGCGATCGTCTGGTCCTGAAGGAGCCGTCGGCCCCGCACGGCCCGAAACCCTCCGTCGACGTGTTCTTCTCGACCCTGGCGGACAGCCGGGGACCCAACGCCATCGGCGTCATCCTGTCGGGCACCGGCAGCGACGGCTCCCAGGGCGTGCGCGCGATCAAGGCGCACGGCGGCCTGACGGTCGCGCAACTGCCGTCCACCGCCAAGTACGACGGCATGCCGACGGCGGCCATCGAAACCGGGTGCATCGACCTACGGCTGGCACCCCATGAGATCGGCGCCGAACTGGCCTCGATCATGCGGTTCCCGCGTGCGGTGATGCTGACGGCGGGCGACGCCGACCATAGCGACGACACCATGGGCAGCATCTTCCAGTTGGTGCGCGAACGGACCGACATCGATTTCTCTAAGTACAAGCCCAGCACCATCCGCCGCCGGCTGGAGCGCCGCCTCGCCGCCAACCGCATCGAGACCCTGGACGCCTATCTGGAGTTCGTCAAACGCAACCGCGACGAACTCAACCTGCTGACCAAGGACATCCTGATCTCGGTGACGTCGTTCTTCCGCGACGAAAAGGCGTTCGCCGAGGTGGACGAGGTTCTAGGCGAGATCATCGCCGCCAAGCAGGCGGGCGAAAGCCTGCGTCTGTGGATTCCGGGCTGCGCCACCGGCGAGGAGGCCTATTCGTTCGCCATGCTGCTGGCCGACCGCATGGCCGGCAATCCGCGCGGGCTGAAGGTGCAGATCTTCGCCACCGACGTCGATCTGGACGCCATGGCGCACGCGCGGCGCGGCATCTATTCCGAAACCACCGTGGAAAGCCTGGACCGCCGTTTCGTGAAGCGGCATTTCGAGCCCATCGGGCAGGCCTTTCAGGTGCGCAAGGAAATCCGCGACATGGTGGTGTTCGCGCGTCAGGATCTGGCCAAGGATCCGCCGTTCGTGCGCGTCGATCTCATCAGCTGCCGCAATCTGTTGATCTACTTCGACGCCGGGCTGCAGGATCAGGTTCTGCGCACCTTCCATTATGCCCTCAACCCCGGCGCTCACCTGTTCCTGGGCAAATCGGAATCCCTGGGCCAGAACACCGAACTGTTCCGGCCCATCAAGTCGCCGTCCACGAAGATCTTCAAGAAGCGGGCGGCCCAGTCCATGGCGCACGCCCTGCCGCCCTTCGGGTCGCTGCGGGCGCGCATGCCCGACGGCGGGGGGCGTCCGGCGCCCCAGCGCAGCCAGGAAACGGTCGAGTCTCTCGCCCTGCGGACATTTGTCAACGCCGCCATGCCGCCCAGCGTGGTGGTCAACGAGGGCCTCGACATTCTGTTCCTGCATGGAGACCTGTCGCCGTTCGTGGTCATGCCCCAGGGCAAGCCGGACATGAATCTGGCCCGCATGGTCATCAACGATCTGCGCACCGAAACCCGCGCCCTGGTTCACAAATGCCGCAACGAGGGGGTGCAGGTCGGCGGGACGCGCCGCACGTTGCGGCATGAGGGGCGCGTGCCCATGACCGTCCGGGTACTGGTGCGCCCGATGGGCGCGTCGGAGGACCACGACGCGCTGTTCCTGGTGTCGTTCGAATCCGTCGAGGTGGCGGCCGATCTGTTGGCGGCCGCCGAGGACGGCGCCGAGGCCGGGGCCGCTGCGGCGGGCCGCGAGGCCGACCTTCGCGCCGTCGAACTGGAACAGGAACTGGTCGCCACCCGCGAGCACCTGCAAACGGTGGTGGAGGAACTCGAAACCTCCAACGAGGAACTCCAGGCGCTGAACGAGGAGCTTCAGGCCGCCAACGAGGAGTTGCAGTCCTCCAACGAGGAGTTGGAAACCTCCAACGAGGAACTCCAGTCCACCAACGAGGAACTGACGACGGTCAACGAAGAGCTGCAAATCCGCACCACCGAACTGGCCGACGCCAACTCAGACCTCATCAACATTCAGGACAACATCGGTTTCGCCATGGTGGTGGTGGACCGGTTTTTCCGCATCACCCGTTTCACGCCGCCGGCCGTGCGCCTGTTCGGGCTGCTGCCGTCGGACGTCGGACAGGCCATCACGACGATTCCGACCCACCTTGGCCTTCACAATCTGCGCGAACAGTTGGACACCGTGATCAGCAAGGATCAGGGCGTCGAGGAACTCTTGGAGACCGAGGACCGCGTCTACCGCATGCGGATCATGCCGCACCACAGCAACCAGGGGGACACCGACGGCGCCATTCTGGCCTTCATCGACGAGACGGAAAGCCGCGAACAGCAGCACAAGATCTATCAAAGCGAACAGTGGCTGCGGCTGATTACGGACTCGGTGCCGGTCTCCATCGCCTATGTGAACGAGGACCAGAAGGTCACCTTCTGCAACCGTTACTTCGCCGAGACCTTTGGGTTGAACCCCGACAAGGCCGTCGGATCCCAGGCGGAAACCCTGCTGGGCCGGGCCAACCACCGGCGCCTGCGCGACGCGTTGCGCTCCGCGCTGGAGAACCGCCCGCAGTCCGGCGAGGCCCAGCTTCAACTGGCCCGGGGCGAGCACCGCTTCATGGCCCACCACATGGTCCCGCATTGCGACGAGGTGGGCCGGGTGCTGGGCGTCTTCATGCTGTTGACCGACATCGACGAGATCAAGCGGGCCGAGGCCTCGCTGCGCAACGCCAAGGAACTGGCGGAGGAGGCCAACCGGGCCAAGTCTGATTTCCTGGCCAACATGAGCCACGAACTGCGCACGCCGCTGAACGCCATTCTCGGGTTCTCGGAGATCCTGTCGAACGAACTGCTGGGCGAAATCCTGAATAGGGAATACAAGGAATACAGCCGCATCATCCATGAAAGCGGCCAGCATCTGCTCAGCCTCATCAACGACATCCTGGATCTGTCGAAGATCGAGTCCGGGCGCATCGAACTCCACGAGGAGCCGGTGGATCTCTACCAGACGATGGACACGGTCCTGCGCCTGGTGGGCGAACGCGCGCGCAACGCCGACATCAAGGTGATCCTCGACCTGCCGCCGGACCTGCCGCGCCTTCTCGCCGACGCCACCGGGGTCAAGCGCGTCCTCATCAACCTGCTGACCAACAGCATCAAATTCACCGACCCCGGCGGAACGGTGACCGTCACGGCGGCGCTGACCAAACGGTGGCTGACCCTGGGCGTGATGGACACCGGCGTGGGCATTTCCCAGGCCGACCTGCAACGTGTGTTCGCCCCGTTCGAGCAGGTGGACGGCTCACTGGCGCGGCGCTCAGACGGCGTCGGGCTGGGGCTGCCCATCACGCGCTCGCTCATGCGCCTGCACAGCGGCGACATCAGCCTGTCGAGCAAGGAGGGCGAGGGCACGACCGTGATCGTCCGCTTCCCGCGCGAGCGCGTGCTGCCCGCCGAAAACGGTGAGGGGGTCGACGCGGAAGTGACCGCCGACGCAGCGAAGAACGACGAAGTCCCCGCGGAAACCGCCGTGTCCGGCGACGCCTAGGGCGCATTCCGAGCGATCCGGACCAGATCGCGACGACGCTCTGGCCACCCCACATGGCGCCGATCCGACACGAAGCGCCCGAGCATCAGGACGACGGCGGCGGTCGGGTCACGGTCTCGCGCAGGGCCGCGACATCGTCCCGCAGGGCGCGCAGCTCGTCCAGAACGGCGCGGTCGGCCGTGTCCTCCGCATCGTGGTCGAGGGCGCGGGCCGCTGCGGCCTCTTCGTCCTCGCGTTTGTGAACCATCTGCATCGAATCGACGATGATGCCGATGAACAGATTCAGGATCGCGAAACTGGTGGCCACGATAAACGGCACAAAGAACAGCCAGGAATAGGGATAGGCGTCCATCACCGGACGCACGATGCCCATCGACCAGCTTTCCAGGGTCATGACCTGGAACAGCGTGTACATGGACGCGCCGATGGTGCCGAACCACTCGGGAAAGGTCTCGCCGAACAGCTTGGTGGACAGCACGGCGCCGACATAGAACACCAGCAGGATGATGGCGCCCACCGAGATCAGTCCGGGAATGGCCGCCAGCAGCGCCCCCACCACGCGACGCATGGCGGGCACCACCGACAGCAGGCGCAGCACGCGCAGAATGCGCAGCGCGCGCAGCACGGCCAGCGGCCCGGAGGCCGGAATCAACGCAATGGCGACGATGGTGAAGTCGAAGATGTTCCAGCCGTCACGGAAGAACGAGGCCCGTCGGTACAGCAGCTTACCGCCGATCTCGACGACGAACACCGCCAGCACAAGTGAGTCGAACGCCAGCAGCACCGGGCCGGCCAGCGCCATGACCGTGGCGCTCGTTTCCAGGCCCAGGGAAATGCCGTTCAGCACGATCAGGGTGATGATGAGGCTCTGAAAGCGCGGGCCTTCCACCAATCGGCCCAGACGCTCGATCCATCCCGACGCGGCACTCGGCGGGGAGGCGTTCGTTGTGGTCATCGTTCGTGGAACCCGCCTGTCATACGACGTCCGTTTGATCCGTTTTTGTTCGGTAGGCATTGGCCGTCTCCTCCCCCCGTCGGGGGAAGGTCGGGAGGCGGGCGCGTTGGTTTTCGCGTTGGCAGTGCTTGTATCTCCAACCCCGCGTGTTTCCGATATCAGCCCCACCCCAGCCCTCCCCTATCCAGGGGAGGGAGTCCGGTCAGCGCCCTCCGCCAGAACCGAACACCATGTCAGCGGATGCGAATCGATCATCCGCATTTCGTATCAGACATTCACCGCGCGGCGATAGAGTTCCAACAACTCATCCTGTTCCGCCAAATCGTCGCGATCCAGCTTCCGCAGACGCACGATTTGGCGCATGATCTTGGTATCGAACCCGGCCGACTTGGCCTCGGCGTAGACGTCCTTGATGTCATTCTGGAGGTTGCTTTTTTCCTCCTCCAGATTTTCGATCCGTTCTATGAACGAGCGGAGCTGGTCGGCGGCGATGCCGCCGACATCGGTCGGCGTATCCGGGGAGGAGGTCTCGCTCATGGGGGTCTCCGCTGCGCAAGGGACTTCAACGGTCGGGAACACGGATCGTTGATATAGGGCAAAGCACGCCCTAGGCAAACGGTTTCCGGGAACCGGATCGGCGTCACCGGACCCTCCCGACGACGGCGCCAAGCCCCAGGGATGGGTTCGACGATGGTCTCGACGATGGGTTCGACCTGGGCACACGGGCGTCAGCCCTCTGGGCGACGAACGGGGGAGAGCGCCATGACCGACCTGATCCGAGTTGAACGGCGCGTTTCGGTCGGCGGAAGTGGACAAACCATCCATCTCCGGGGGCGGCTCTCAGCGGAGGGTCCCGGCGGCCTGTCGCCGGTGTTGTGTGTCCACGGCTCCACGTTTCCCGGCCACGCCGTATTTGACCTTCCCCTTGAGGGTGTCTCGTGGCTGGACGCGCTGGCCCGGCGCGGCGGGTCGGCGTGGTGCCTGGACCTACCCGGGTACGGCCTGTCAGACCGTCCGGCGGCCATGGACAAACCGGCGACCGTCAATCCCCCGCTGACCCGCACCGACGAGGCGCTTGAGGCCCTCCGCGCCGCCCGGGACGCCGTTCTGGCCGAGACCGGGCACGTGGCCGTCACGCTGCTCGGCTGGTCCTGGGGCACAACGCTGTGCGCCAGTCTGGCGGCGCGGGAGCCGGCCCGGGTCGACCGGCTGATCCTGTTCGGGCCGCAATGGCTGCACGACACGCTGATGTTGCTGGCCCCTGGATCGACGACCCTGGGCGCCTACCGCTTGGTGACCATGGAGGCGGCGCGGACCCGGCGGCTGCGCGGCGTTCCGGAGGCCGAGCGCGCCGCGCTGGTTCCGGACGCTTGGCTCGACGTGTGGGAGGAAGCCCTGCTGGACAGCGATCCGCAGGCGCGGGGACGCACACCCACCGCCATTCGGGCGCCCAACGGCACCATCCAGGACGCGCTGGACCATTGGTGTGTCGGCGAGATTCCCTATGATCCCCAGGCCATCCGCGCCCCGACGTTGTTGGTGGTGGGCGAATGGGACCGCGAGACCACGCCGGATCAGGCGCGCGGCCTGTTCGAGGCCCTGGAGCGGACTCCGGTGCGCCGCCTGACGGTACTGGGCCGCGCGGGGCATTGGGCCATGCTGGACCGCCGCCGGTTCGAACTGTTCAACGTGGTTCAGGCGTTTCGGGAGGAACCGCTCGCGGACGGAGCCTAAGGCACGTCGACGCTGGCGTAGTTGGCCAGATCGTGCTTCGGGCGAGTGTGACCCAGGGTCTCCCCGCCGGCGCGATAACACGCCAGTTCGGCGATGTTGGTGGCCTGATCGCCGATCCGTTCCAGGTTCTTGGCCACGAACAGCAATTGGCTGCACACGCCGATCACGCGCGGATCCTCCATCATGTAAGTCAGCAGTTCCCGGAACAGGCTGGAATGGACGTTGTCCACCTCGATGTCCGCCTGCCAGACGGCGCGGGCGGACTCTGTGTCCCGGTCCAGATAGGCGCGCATGGCCCGGGCCAGCAAATCCCCCACCATGCGGCCCATGCGCTGGACCGACGCGCCGCTGAGGCCCGGTGGCGCGGCGGCCTCGGCCAGACCGCGCCGCGCCGCGCCCGCCACGTAGTCCCCGGCGCGCTCCAGCATGGTGGCGCAGCGCAGGCCGGCGACGATGCCGCGCAGGTCGTCGGCCACGGGCTGGCGCAGGGCCAGCAGGCGCACCGCCGTTTCATTGACCGCCTGTTCCAGGGCATCAACATCGGCATCGGCCGCCGAGATGACCTGGGCTCGGTCCCGGTCCCGGCCGTCCAGGGCGGCCAGCGCCTGTGTCAGGTTGTCGCCGACGCGCCGCCCCATGTCGGCCAGCAGGGCGTCAAGGGCCGCCAGTTCATCGTCGAAGGCCCGAACGGTGTGAAGGTCTTGAGACGCGGGCGTGGTGTTCATTCAGGGGCTGTCCGGCGCTTGGGGCGGGGCGTCGGGCCGTGGGCGCCCGAACGGAGCGGATGACTCGCAAAGTCATCCTATATCAAAGGAAACGCCGGTGTTCAAAGCGATTGCCCGCGTCGAATCGCGTTCCGGACACCGGGCGTGGACCGATGATCGGCGGATGGGCGAGGCCGCATCCGGCACGTGTAAGCCTGCTTGGCTGTGAGAGAGCGAACCACCAGGCGGCTGGTCACAGGACCACCGTCGGACAAACACACCGTGGCGGTTGTCCCTCCGCCACCCGCCCTTCCTCGCAACGCCGCCTCAGGTGGGATCGCCGCCCATGCGCCCGCGCGCCAGAATGTCGCGCTTGCCGACGTGGTTGGCGGCGCTGATGAATCCCTCCGCCTCCATGCGCTCGACGATGCGGGCGGAGCGGTTGTAGCCGATCTGTAGGCAGCGCTGGATGAAGCTGACCGAGACCTTATTCTCGCGCAGCACGAGGGCGACGGCCTGATCGTAAAGGTGATCGCCCGATCCCTCGAAGCCGACGTCGGCGTCGCCGCCGCCCGGGCCGCCCTCGTCCACCACCGGGGCGCCGTCCTCGTCCTCCTCGATGATGGAATGGACGTACTCCGGTTCCCCCTGCTCCTTGAGCTGAGCTACCAGGGCCTCGACCTCGTGATCGGAGACGAAGGCGCCGTGAATGCGCGCGATGCGTCCGCCGGCGGCCATGTACAGCATGTCACCCTGACCGACGAGCTGCTCGGCCCCGGCCTCGCCGAGAATGGTGCGGCTGTCGATCTTGCTCGTCACCTGGAAGCTGATGCGGGTCGGGAAGTTGGCCTTGATGGTGCCGGTGATGACATCCACCGAAGGCCGCTGGGTCGCCATGATGAGGTGAATGCCGGCCGCCCGCGCCATCTGCGCCAGTCGCTGGATGACCGCCTCGATCTCCTTGCCGGCGACCAGCATCAGGTCGGCCATCTCGTCCACAATGACCACGATATAGGGCAGCGTCTTCAGGTCCATGGGCCGATCCTCGACGATCGGCTCCTTGGCCTGACGGTCGTAACCGACCTGCACCTGCCGGGTGATGACCTCGCCGTTGGCCTGGGCTTCACGCATGCGGTGATTGAAGCCCTCGATGTTGCGCACGCCCACGGCCGACATGGCACGATAGCGGCTTTCCATTTCCCGCACCGCCCACTTCAGCGCCATGACCGCCTTGTTGGGGTCGGTGACCACGGGGGTCAGCAGATGCGGAATGCCGTCATAGACGGACAACTCCAGCATCTTGGGATCGACCATGATGAGCCGGCAGCGTTCCGGCGGCATGCGGGTCAGCAGCGACAGGATCATGGCGTTGATGCCCACCGACTTGCCGGACCCGGTGGTCCCCGCGATCAGCAGGTGCGGCATGCGCGCCAGATCGACCACGAACGGCGCGCCGTCGATGCCCTTGCCCAGCGCCAGCGGCAGCTTGGCGGACGACGCGGCGAAGGCGTCGGCCTGAAGGATGCCCTTCAGATACACCGTCTCGCGGGTGTCGTTGGGCAGTTCGATGCCGATGACGCTGCGCCCCGGCACCACGGCGATGCGGGCGGTCACCGCGCTCATGGACCGCGCGATGTCGTCGGCCAGATTGATGACGGTGGACGACTTGGTACCCGGAATCGGCTCCAGTTCATACAGCGTGATGACCGGCCCCTGGTGGACCTGCATGATCTCGCCGCGCACCTTGAAGTTGCGCAGAACGGTTTCCAGCGCCCGCGCCCGCTCGGCCAGCGCGGCCTCGTCCAGCACCCGTTCCGGATCACCGGCCGGATCCTGGAGCACATCCAGGGACGGCGGAGCGTATGTCGCCGTGGCGTCCGCGGCCGCACGGTCCAGCGCAGGACCGTCTTCCTCCGCTTCGGGCGCGTCGTCCTCCCAGTCCGGACGCTCCCAATCCGCCTCGTCGGCGGCCCCCTCGCCCTCACCCCAGCCGTCGTCCTGCCAGCCGGTTTCGGGATCGCCCGGATCGACATCGGCGGAGTTTTGGGGGTCTTCCGGAAGCGTGCCGTCGTCGCCCGCGTCGTCGTTTGCGTCGCCGGGGTCGGGCGTCCCGGCCAGCGCGGCCTGCGGCGCCCGGAACGGCACGGCTGGCGCGCCGACCGGCATCAAACGGTCGTCATCGCCCTCGCCCACCTCTGCCTCAGCCTCCGCCTCGCCGTCGCCCCGCGCTTCGCGCGCCGCCCGATGGGCGGCGTCGGCCCACTCGACGCCGGCCACGAAGGCAAAGGCCATGGCGGCCGCCGCGCCCTCGTCCCCCTGCCCGGTCCCGTAGGCCACCGTCTGGCCCTCGCGGCCGGGGTCAACCTCCACGTCCCATTCCCGGGCACCGTCCGGCCAGACGTGCTCGGTCATGCGGAACGGCATGTTGTTCAGGGCGCACCAAAGATTGAACTCGTCGGCGGTCAGAACATCCGCTTCGGCGATATCGTTGGACGGCGAGGGCGGTGTGACGGTCATGGGAGGCATCCTTCCAGGAACCGGCGCGGCTTTGGCACGGAGACAGGGTGGGCTCCGGCGCGGCGACACTGCCCCCCGCCCGGTCCCAAAGCGCGCTCAGGATCCACTCAGTGTCCACATGCTGTATGAAAAGGGCCGCCTTGTCCACCACGCTTTGTGGCGAAGCCCGACGAACCGGTTTCGCTATCGCGGCAACTCGTAGGCCGCCACCAACAGCTTGTCCACCGCGCCGTCGATATTGAACAGCGGCAGCACCAGCCGTTCCCAGGTCTGCGTCAAACCGTCGAAATCGGCGGTATACACACGCGAGACCGGAATATGTTCCGACACCACGCGGTCGTATTCGGCGCGGATGATGTCGCGGGCCCCATCCGGCAGCATGTCCACGGACTGGCCGGCCTTGTCGTCGCCGAACCGGCCGGCGAAGAACTTACTGTAGAAAGAGTAGGTGTAGGAGGCCATCGAGCCGGCCGGGTCCGGCTCCACCGCGATGACCACCAGATGGCCCATCCACGGCCGCAGATCGGCCGGATCGACATCGTCGGCCATTGGCGGGGTTTCGTCGCCGCACAGTCCGAGCCAGTAGTCGTAAAGACTTTTCAGTTGCGGGTGCCGCAGGACCAGGACGAGACGACTCATGAAACCGGCCATTTCGTTGAGGGGAAATCGGGGCCGCGCCGCCTCCGACGCTCTTTTGGGTATCAGGGTCGAGACCGGAGTGACAAGGTTTTTTCCAGGCACCCAGACGGACGGACGAGGGCGAACGGGGGCGGACGGTCGGTCAGCCCGCCAGGTCCCGCGAGCGAGTCGCGGCGGCGGCCACCGCGCGGGTCATCAGGGGCGACAGACCGTCCTGCGCGGCCATCAGCACCTCCAGCGCCGCCGCCGTGGTGCCGCCCGGACTGGTGACGTTGCGGCGAAGGACGCCCGGCTCGTCCTCGACCGTGTCCATCAGCGCCCCGGCGCCGCTTACGGTCGCCCGCGCCAGCCGCGCGGCCAGATCGGCCGGCAGCCCGGCCTCGACCCCGGCGGTCGCCAGACACTCGGTCAGCCAGAAGACATAGGCCGGGCCACTGCCCGACACCGCCGTTACGGCGTCCATCAGCGACTCGGTCTCCACCCACGCCAGATCGCCCACCGCGCGCAGCAGCGCGTCGCAGAGGGTTCGCGCGGTGTCGGAAACATGGGGATTGGCGCAGGCCACCGTCATGCCGCGATGGACCGCCGCCGGCGTGTTGGGCATGGCGCGGACCACCGGGGTGCCGTCACCGAACGCGGCCTCGAACCCGCCGATGTTCCGCCCGGCCGCCACCGAGAGGACGACGGTCCCGCCCCCGCCCAGATCGCGGTAGTCCGGCATGACCGCGTCCATCATCTGCGGCTTGACGGCCAGCACCAGCACATCCGGGCGCGCCTCGCCGGCCAAGGCCGACGGCGCCGCCACGGCCCGCACGCCGCCCAGTCCCTCGCTCAGCGCGGGGTCGATGACGGTCACATGGTCGGGAACAACCCCGTGGTCGAGCCATCCGGTCAGCAGCGCCCCACCCATCTTCCCCCCGCCCACCAGCCAGAGCCGGGCGGCGGCCAGGGCGGCCTGCGATAGTGCGGCGATTTCGCCCGATGGGGGCGCCTCAGTCATGGGCTCAGGCCTCGCCCACCGTGTCCAGCATGGCGGCGGCGATGGCTTCGGCCGGCGACTTCCCGCCCCAGATGACGAACTGGAAGGCGGGATAGAAACGGTCGCACTCCGACACCGCGATCTCCATCAGGTCGCGCACCTCTTCCGGCGCGATGCGGCGGTCGGACAGCAAAACGGTATGCCGGAACATCGGCGAGCCTTCATCGCTCCACAGCGCGAAGTGTCCCAGCCACAGACGCTCATTCAGATGGGCCAGCAACTCGAACACCGAAGAGCGGCGGCCGTCCGGAACCCGCATGTCGAAGGCGCAGGACAGGTGCAAGGCCGACAGTTCCTCCGACCACGCCAGAAACAGGCCGAGCGTGCACCACTGGCTCGGCACCTCGACCACCATCTCGTCCTCGCCGCGCCGGTCAAACACCCAATCCTTCACGGACAGGAACTGTTCGACCATATCAAGGGGATTGGCGGAGGTTTCTTCCACGCGAATGGCCGTGGCGGTCATGGCACCCTCCCAACGCTACGCCCCCTGATCGCGAGGGGACTGGCGGAGAACCGCTCCGGAACACCACACCCGTCATCGACCCGGGCGCACGTTCGGGTCTCCGTCCTCCGAAACCGGTTGGGACACACCCCGACCGGGCGCTTTCCCAACATATGGGGCCTTTCAGCATCCAGACCCACAACTACACCTTGCCAAACCCTTGGCCGTCTGACAAGGGGGCAGACCGTTCAGGACCACGCGTTCCCAAGACACGCCAAACGGCCCGACACATCTTCAAGTAACAGGAGAACGGGGGCATTGCAAGGCCTAGAAAACTATATCTTATGGCCGAGTCGCCCCTATAACCCCAGATAGGCCGTTTTTACCCGTTCGTTCTCAAGCAGGGCGCGGCCGCTGTCGGCCAGCACCACCCGGCCCGTCTCCAGCACATAGCCCCGAGTGGCGATGCCCAGCGCGGCATAGGCGTTCTGTTCCACCAGGAAGATGGTGGTGCCGTGGTCCTTCAGCAGCCGGATGGTGTCGAAAATCTCGCTCACCAGCAGGGGCGCGAGCCCCATCGACGGCTCGTCCAGCAGCAACAGGCGCGGATGCGACATCAGCGCGCGCGAGATCGCCAGCATCTGTTGCTGTCCGCCGGAGAGAGTCCCGGCCGGTTGTTTGCGCTTTTCCTTCAGGATGGGAAAGCGCGTGTACATGCGCTCCAGGTCGTCGGCCACCTTGGGACCGCGCCGCCGGAAGGCGCCCAGGCGCAGATTGTCCTCCACCGACAGCGGGCCGAACATCTGGCGGCCCTCCGGCACCTGGGCGATGCCCAACTTGACCCGGCGGTGGGAGGACGCCCGCGTGATGTCGCGCCCGTCGAACAGGATGCGCCCGGCGCTGACCGGCTGCACGCCGGAGACGCACCGCAACAGCGTGGTCTTGCCGGCGCCGTTGGCGCCGACGAGGGAGACCAGTTCCCCCTCCCCGATGGACAGGTCCACGCCGTCGAGCGTCTGAATGCGGCCGTAGTGGCTGGACAGGCCCTCAATCTGCAACATGACGCGGCCTCCCCCTCACACGTTGCCCAGGTAGGCGGCCACGACGGCCGGGTTGTTGCGCACCTCCTCCGGCGTGCCCTGGGCCAGCTTGCGGCCGTGGTCCAGCACCAGGATATGGTCCGAAATGCCCATCACCAGCTTCATGTCGTGCTCGACCAGCACCACCGTGACACCGGAGCGGGCGACGGCGACGATCACGTCGTCGATCTCCTTGGTCTCGCGTTCGTTCAGGCCGGCGGCCGGCTCGTCCAGCAACAGCAGGCGCGGTTCCGCCGCCAGGGCGCGGGCGATTTCCAGGCGCTTGAGCGCGCCATACGGCATCGTGCCGGCGTCGGCGTCGATGTCGGCGCCCAGGCCGACCATGTCCATCAGCTCGATGCAGCGCTTGCGCGCCGCCCGGTCGCCCCGGACGATCATCGGCAGCCGCAGCATGCAGGCCAGCAGGTTGGTGTTCAGGTGCAGATGGCGGCCGACCATCACGTTCTCGACGGCCGTCATGTTCATCATGATGCGCAGGTTCTGGAATGTCCGCGACAGGCCCATGCGGGCGAGGTCGTGCGGCCGCTTGCCGGCGATCTGGACGTCGTCCAGATAGATCGCCCCGGCGCTGGGCCGATACAGCCCGGTGATGAGGTTGAACAGCGTCGTCTTGCCGGCGCCGTTGGGACCGATGATGGAATGGATGGTGCCGGCATCAATGGCGAAATCCAGATCCTGGATGGCCTGCACACCACCGAAATGGATGCTCAGATTCTCGACCCGTAACAGACTCATCGCCGCGCCCCCCGGCGCCGCGCCAGTCCGGACAGGGTCGGCACCAGCCCCCTGGGCATGAAGATCATCACGGTCATCATGATCAGGCCCAGGATCATGTGTTCATAGCTGGCGAAGTCGGCCAGAAGCTGGGGCAGCACCGTCAGAACGGCCGCGCCCACCAAGGCCCCGAAGGTGGAGGCCATGCCGCCGAACACCACCATGGTGACGAACAGGATGGAGTGGAAGAAGCTCGCCTTCTCCGGGGTGACGAACTCCGAGAAGTGCGCCGCGAGCGAGCCGGCCACGGAGGCCATCACCGCCGACAGCACGAACACCATGACCTTGTAGCGGGTGGTGTCTACGCCGGCCACCTCCGCCGCCACCTCGGCGCCGTGCAGGCCGCGCAGGGCGCGCCCCACCGGGCTGTCGATGACGTTCAGCGAAATCCAGATGGCGAGGACCAGGAAAGCGGCGACGATCCAGTACCAGATTTGGCCGCCGTAAAGCTCCACGCCCCAGACCTCCATCGCCGGCACGTACATGCCGTCCGGCCCGCCGGTCAGCCAGGCCTCGCGGCTGATGACGATGTTGATGATGACACCCACACCCAGCGTCGCCATGGCCAGATAGTGCCCCGATAGCCGCAGGATGGGCCGGGCCATGATATAGGCCAAGAGGCCGACGCCGAGCGCGCCCAGCGGCATCGCCAGCGCCCCGTGCAGGCCGTACCGCGACGTCAGGATGGCCGACGCGTAGGCCCCCAGCGCGAAAAAGCCGGCGTGGCCCAGACTGATCTGGCCGGCATAGCCGATCAGCAGGTTGAGACCGATGACCACGATGGCGTTGATGCCGATGGTGATGGCCACGTCGTATTGATAGTTGTTGGCCAGCACCAGCGGCAGCACGGCGATGACGAGCAACAGCGCCAGCATGCCGCCGACGCGCTCCGACATCAGCATCTGCAAGGGGCTCGCCCGCGTGCCCAGGCGCCGGGTGTAGGTCTGCTTCTTGCGGTGCTTGCTGTAGCCGCTGGGCCTGATGTCCGCCATGATCGCCGCCCCCTAGACCCGCTCGGTGCCGCGCTTGCCGAACAACCCGCTCGGCATCAGGAACAGCACGCCCAGGATGACCACGAAGGCCATGGCGTCCTTGTAGTCGGACGAAATGTACCCGGCCCCCAGGCTTTCAATGATCCCCAGCAGCAGGCCGCCGACGATGGCGCCCAGGCCGCTGCCCAGCCCGCCCAGGATGGCGGCGGCGAAGCCTTTCAGGCCCAGCATGATGCCGACCTCGAAATGGGTCGCGGTGATGGGCGCGATCAGGATGCCGGCAATGGCGCCCAGCAGGGCCGACAGGCCGAAGCTCAGCAACAGCACGAAATTCACGTTGATGCCCATCAGGCGCGCGGCCAGCCGGTTGTGACTGGTGGCCAGGATCGCCTTGCCCAGCAGGGTGTAATTGAAAAAGACGTGCAGCAAGAGGACGATCAGCGCCGTGGTGCCCAGAATCCAGAGGCTCTGCGGCATGATCGTCGCCCCCATCAGGTCGAGGGGCTCGTTGCCGGAGAACGCCGGCAGCGCGTGCAAATCCTTGCCCAAGGTGACGCTGGTCAGACCGCGCAGGAAAATCGCGGCGCCAATGGTGATGATGATCAGGGTCACGACGTTGGCGTTGCGCACCGGCTCGATGGCCAGCTTCTCCAGCAGCAGACCGACGAGCATCGTCAGCCCCACCGCCCCCAGCACGGCCAGCGGCAGGTCGATCCCCTGACTGAGCAGGACCCATGTGACCATGCCGCCCAGCATGACGAACTCGCCCTGGGCGAAGTTGATGACGTGGCTGGCGTTGTAGATCAGCGCGAATCCCAGCGCCACGAGGGCGTAGATCGCGCCGCTGGTGACACCGGACAGCAGGAATTGGAGGAGTTCGACGAACGCGGGGGGCATGGAGGAATCCGTTGGCGGGTCGATCCGGCGCGCGCGCCGGCGACAGATGCCACGCGACTCGCGCGCCGGCACGGTGCCGCACCGGCGCGCGTCTCGCAAGGGGGATATGTGGGCGGTTGCTGGAAACGCCGCGCCCGTTCCCGACGGATCGGGCCGGGTCGGCTCCGGCCCGCCGCTCGGATCGGGGTTATTCCACCAGGGTCCAGTCGCCGCCCTGGATTTCCAGCATGCGGAAGGCGGACAGGTCCAGGCCCAGGTGATCGTCGGCGCTCATGTTGACCTCGCCGGCGGTGCCGATGAAGCCGCTGATGCCCTCCAGGGCCTCACGCACGGCAGCCGGGTCAGCGCTACCGGCGGCCTCGACGGCGGCCTTGTACATCATCAGGCCGTCGTAGGCATGGCCCCCGAACGTGGACACGGAGCCCGCGCCGTACTCCGCCTCATACGTGGTCATGTACCCCATGACGATCGGCCGCTGCAGGTCGTCCATCGGCAGCTTCTCGGCCACCAGCAGCGCGGCGGCGGGCAGACGCACACCCTCGGCCGCCTCGCCGGCCAGTTCGATGAACTTCTTCGAGGCCACACCGTGCGACTGGTAGAGCGGCACCTCGAAGCCGAGCTGGGCAAAGTTCTTGGTGACGATGGCCGGCCCCTGACCGAAGCCCGGGTTGACCACAGCCTCAAGGCCCTCGGTGTTCTTGATCTTGGTCAACTGGGCGACCATGTCGGTGTCCGACGGGGCGTAGGTCTCGTCGGCGACGATCTCAATGTCGTACTCCGGCGCCACCTCAAGGCACTGGGCGCGCATGGACTTGCCGAAGCCGCCGGTGCCGGAAATCAGGCCGACGTTGGAGATGCCGCGCGCCTGCATGTCCTCGAAGATCTTGCCGCAGGCCATGCGGTCGGTGTGCGGGGTCTTGAACACCCAGGGTTTGACCGGGTCGATGATGACCACGCCGCCGGCGAACGAGATGAACGGAATCTCGGCCCGCTCGACCAGGGGAATGACGGCCATGGTCGTGCCGGTGGTGGAGCCGCCCAGGATGACGTCGACCTCGTCCTCCTCCAGCAGGCGCTTGGCGAAGGTGCGCGCCTTGTTGGCGTCGCCGCCGGTGTCGTAGTGGATCAGTTCCAGCTGACGGCCCACCAGTCCGCCGGCGCCGTTGATGCGCGCGATGTACATCTCCAGCGTCTTCAGTTCCGGGTCGCCCAGGAACGACGCCGGCCCGGTCACGGCCAGAAACGAGCCGATGCGGATGGGGTCGTCCTGCGCGACTGCCGGCGCGGTGCCACCCAGCGCGAACACCGCCACCGTGGCGGCCAGAAGCCCCTTGGTCATCCGTTTGAACATGAAACCGTCCTCCCCTGTTGTTCGGCCTGCAAGGCCGTCTTGCTTGATCCGGTGATGTCCGTTCGGTCGGCGCCCCTCGGCCCGGAACGCGTCGCCCGGGCCCAATCACGCCTGGATGGGCGGGACCTTAGCCGAAAGCGATCAGGACCGAAACCGAAACGTCATCGTGTGAGTCACCCCCATGACGGAGACAAGACCATAACGGTTTGATGGGTTTGCGCAAAGCCCCGACGGAGGATCTCGGACCCCGGATCCGGGACCCAGGCCAGAGTCGTGAACAGGACCCGGGGGTCTGGAGGCGCCAGGGTTCCGAACCCGAATGAGGATCCGTTTCAGACCACCCTTTACCTACCGTTGGAGAACCCTCGACCGCCGCGCTCCCGTCGGAATGACGTTCTTTCGAGGCGATGGCGTCATCCTGAACACCCTAAGGGCGCGGAAGTTCTCCCTCGACGGGCTGCGGTCCTCACCCTTGTGATTTTTCGATCCCCCGAGGTCGGAGCCGTGGTGGAGGCCAGGGGAAATTGACTTCCCCCAAACGCCGGCCTAGCTTGAGACATCGTGGGCGGCGTGCCCCGATCACCCGACGAAACGACCCGTCCCGTCCGGTCGCCCGTGCGCGACGCGTTTTCGTGCGGCCAGGACCGGGAAGGCGGCCCCTCAGGCGGATGCCAACCCATGGCCCATCGCGACAGCTCCCAGCATCCCGGTACCGTGCTGCGTAAGCGGTTCATGGCGCCCAACGGCCTCGACGCGGATCGTGTGGCCGCCGACCTGGGCGTGCCGGTCAGCCGGCTGCAGGACGTGCTGTCCGGGCAGCGCTCGATCAGCGCCGACATGGCGCTGCGGCTTGGGCGTTATTTCGGCACCTCGCCGCTGTACTGGATGAACCTGCAAAGCCGCTTCGACCTGCATGTCACCGGCAAGGTCATGGCCGGCGACATCGAACGCGAGGTGCGGCCATTCCCGCAGCGGGTGGCGTGAGGCCGAGCCGCGTCACCATTCATCGACGGGCCGCATCAGCCACGATCACATCCCCGGCCCAGAACAGCGCGAGGTCGCCCTCCGTCAGGTCCAGGTGCCGGGGCGGATCGGCCGCCGGGTCGCCTTCGTCGCGCAGGCGGGCGAGGTCCGGCCCCTGACCGGGCGCCGGGCGCGCCGGCTCCAGCGCGTCCAGAATGGCGGTGGCCCCGTCCCGGAAGATGAGCAGCGCCGGCAGCGCGGGCGCGACGACCCCGAGATCCCGCCATGACAGCCGCGCGTGGCACGCGTTCAGGCCCAGGTCATCGGCCACAGCCAGCACGGTGCGCAGGCAAAAGCCGTCGCCGACAATGCCGTGGGCGTGCGCCAGGACCTCGCGATCCCCGCCCAACCCGTGGGCGGCGGCGATCAGCAGCAGACGGTCCAGGAAGCACCCGTTGACCGGTGGCACGTCGGAGGGCGCGGCGGCGGCGCCGGAAGGCTGTTCCATGTCGGCGGATATGGCGAAGCCGCCGGGGTGATGCAAGCGAAACCGCCGTCAACCGGTCCGCCCGGCCAGCGCACCGCCCAGCCGCACCGCCGTCATCAGACGCATCGCCGCCCGTTCGATCAGGCCCGACGCGTCGGCCATGGCCTCGGCCAGGGTCATCGGGCGGTCGACCACGGGCACGACCAGGGACAGCCCCGCCGCGACGAACGCGGCCGCGTCCCCTTCGACGGACCCCGCCAGGGCGACCGTCGGCACCCCGCCGGCGCGCGCCATGCGGGCGACGCTGACCGGCACCTTGCCGACCAACGACTGGGCATCCAGCCGCCCCTCGCCGGTGATGACCAGATCGGCACCAGCGATCCGGGCCTCAAGGTCGGCCAGGCCGGCGATCAGGGAAAAGCCGTCGCGGGTCTCCGCGTCCAGGATCGAACGCAACAAATAGCCGATGCCGCCAGCGGCGCCACTGCCGGCGGCGTCCCGCACATCCCGCCCCGTCGTTTCGACGACCAAGTTGGAAAAGCGGCCCATGGCGGCCTCGAAGGCGGCGATCTCGTCCTCCGCAACGCCCTTCTGCGGGCCGAAGACGGCAACGGCTCCCTTGGGACCCAACAGCGGGCTCGACACGTCCGACGCGATGGTCAGGCGCGCCCGCCGCGCCCGCGCATCCAGGCCGGACAGATCGATGGCGGCGATGCGCCCCAACGTGCCGCCCGCGCCCCGCACCGCGCGCCCCTCGGCGTCCAGAAACCGCGCTCCCAGGGCGGCCAGCAGCCCGGTGCCGGCATCGACGGTGGCACTGCCGCCGAGTCCCAGGATCACCTGCTCGGCGCCGCGATCCAGGGCGTCGCGGATCAGGTCCCCGGTGCCATGGCTGGAGGCCGCGTGGGGATCAAGCGTCGCGCCCATCAGCGGCAGACCGGAGGCCGCCGCCATCTCGATCACCGCGAGGCGCCGCCCGGGAACCCAGGCATAGGAGGCACTGACCGGCCGGTCCAGCGGGTCCCGTGCGGTGACGGTCACGATCTCGCCGCCCAGCACGGCATGAAGTGCCGCCACCGTCCCCTCGCCGCCGTCGGCCAGCGGGACCAGGACGGCGTCGACGGCCCCCCCGGCCCGGCCCAGGCCGGACTCGATGGCGCGGGCGACCTGTAGGCTGGTGGCGGAACCCTTGAAGGAATCCGGCGCGATCACGACCCGCATGGCGGCGCTGCCTTTCCCCGGTGCCGACCGACCGGCCCGTCGGGCCGCTTACGCCAGCACCCGCCCGGCAACCGCGTCCAACTTGGCCAGCATGCCCGGGTCTCGGACGTCCGGATGGGTGATGAGCGCGGTCTCCAGGGCCGCGTGACACCCCCGATCACAGGCCGTCGTCCGGCCCGACAGACGCGGCGCCACTGCCTTGACCAAGGCACGGCCCTTCTCGGCGTTGTCCATCAGAACCTTGATGATGGCATCCACGGTGACGTGGTCGTGGTGGGGGTGCCAACAGTCGTAATCCGTCACCATGGCAACCGTGCAGTAGCACATCTCGGCCTCGCGGGCGAGCTTCGCCTCCGGCATGTTGGTCATGCCGATCACGTCGCAGCCCCAGGCGCGGTAGAGTTCGCTTTCGGCCCGGGTCGAGAACTGCGGCCCTTCCATCACCAGATAGGTGCCGCCGCGCTGATGCGGAATGTCGAGGTCGCGGCAGGCTTGCTCCACGGCGTCGCCCACCCGGCCACAGGTGGGGTGGGCCATGGAGACATGGGCCACCATACCCTCTCCGAAAAAGCTCTTTTCGCGGGCGAAGGTACGGTCGATGAATTGATCGACGATCACGAACGTGCCCGGCGGCAGGTCGGCGTCCAGCGAACCGACCGCCGAGACCGACAGGATCTCCGTCACCCCGGCGCGCTTCAGGGCGTCGATGTTGGCGCGATAGTTCAGGCCCGACGGCGGAATCCGGTGGCCCCGTCCGTGTCGGGGCAGGAACACCATGGGCTGGCCGTCGAGATCGCCGAACAGCATCTGGTCGGACGGCGTGCCAAAGGGCGAGTCCATGGTTTCCCATCTGGTGTCGGTCAGCCCATCGATCTCGTATAGACCTGATCCGCCAATGACGCCGATGACCGGTGTGCCGCTATTGTTCGTCATGCCCTGTCTCTCCCGGGGTGAAGATCGGGCGGCATCCTAGAGCAAGTGACGCGCGAATGGAATCGCGGACCTTTTTCGTCCGACGACCCGAAAACCGTTCCTCATCAGCCGGTTGATGGCATGAAACCGAGGCGCCGGACATCAAATCGCGAAGTCGGCGGGACCATCGCGGACGGCCCGCACGCCGCTCTCCCTGGCCCGGCGACACAGGTCCTCCACCGTCAGGGTGTCCAGGTGGGCCTGTAGCGCGCGCTCGGCCGCCTCCGCCAGCGGCGCGATGACGGCCCGTTCCAGATCGGATGAAAGGGCCGGTCCCGCCGCCTCGGGCACGGCGCCGTCGCCGTCGCCGTCAAGACCGTCAAGGGCCTGGACGATCTCTCCGACCCCGATGCGCCGACGTTCCCGGGCCAGTCGGTAGCCGCCCCGGGGCCCGCGCTGCGCCACGAGCACGCCGGCCCGGACCAGGGCCTGAAACGTGTTTTCGAGAGAGCGGCGCGGCACGCCCACCCGATCGGCGACCTCCGCCCCACGCACTGGCGCCGCCCCGCCATGGAAGGCGATATCCAGCACGGCCTCCATGGCGATGCGGTGGCGTTGGGGAATGCGGATCATGCGGGTGGGCTCCGGAGGCGTCGGCGGGGGCGGGGGCGAGCGGCGGCGACACGTGAGGCACATAGGCCCGCGCCCCAGCGCCGTCAATCACACCGTTCCCGAGGGCGACCGTCCAATAGACAGGCGTCGCCGTAACTGTAAAACCGGTAGCCGCCCGCGATGGCGTGGGCATACGCGGCCTGCATGGTCCGCAGCCCGCTAAAGGCGGAGACCAGCATGAACAGCGTGCTTTTCGGCAGGTGGAAATTGGTCACCAGGCGGTCCACCGCGCGAAAGCGGTATCCCGGCGTGATGAACAGGTCCGTGCCGCCCGAGAACGCGCCCAGCGTCCCGTCCGGCGCGGCCGCGCTTTCCAGGATGCGCAGACTGGTCGTCCCCACCGCCACGACCCGACCACCGCCGGCGCGGGCCTCGCAAATGGCCTGGGCCGCCGCGGCCGAGATCTCGCCGTCCTCGACATGCATGCGGTGCTCGTCGGTATCCTCCGCCTTCACCGGCAGAAACGTCCCGGCGCCCACATGCAGTGTCACCGTCACCCGCCTGACCCCGCGCTCGTCCAAGGCCGCGAACAGCCGCTCCGTGAAATGCAAACCGGCCGTGGGCGCGGCCACCGCGCCGTCGGCCCGGGCGAACACGGTCTGATACGTCTCCCGGTCCGCCTGATCATCCGGCCGCTTGATATAGGGCGGCAAGGGCACATGACCATGGTCCTCCAGGGCCGCCGTCAACGCGGCGCCGGCCCGGTCAAACCGTACGAGAACCTCGCCGCCCTCGCCTTTCTCCGCGCACGCCCCGGTGAAGCCCTCAGCGAACAGGAGGTCGGTTCCCGGGCGCACCTTCTTGGCCGGACGGGCAAAGGCCCACCACGCGTCCGGGCCGACCCGTCGATGGAGCATCACCTCGACCCGGGCCTGTCCAACGCGAGCAAACAACCGCGCCGGAATGACACGGGTATCGTTCAGCACCAGGACATCCCCCGGCGACAACACCGACGGCAGATCCGCCACCGCCCGGTCTTCGAGGCCACCATCGGCGGTCACCCGGAGCAACCGCGCGCTGTCGCGCGGATCGGCCGGGCGGCTCGCGATTCTGTCTGCGGGGAGGTCAAAGTCGAACAGGTCAACGCGCATGGCGGTGGCATCGCGGTCGGCGTGAAACGGGGCCGCACTGTGCGTCACGCGGTGTCCACTGTCCAATCAAACCGCCTCGCCAGGCTGATCACGGCCTGGACAGCGGGAGAAAAGCGCCGGCCCCCGACCGTCACCAGACTGATTTCGCGACTCACCGCCGGGGCAACCAGGTCGCGCGTGACGACCCCCGGCATGATGGGCAGGAACTCTGGCATGATCGCGCACCCCATGCCCGCCAGGATCATGGCCTGGATCCAATCGTCGCGTTCCGTTTCATACCGCACGCGCAGCGCTGGCTCGGGCTGTTCGGAATGTCGGGCCAGCATGTATTCCCCGAATTCGCAATTGGACCGGTTCAAATAGTCCTCCCCGTCCAGGTCCGACAATGATACGGCGTTCAAGGTCCCGAACCGGTGCCCCTCTGGGAACGCAACGACATAGCGCTCCGAAAACAGAACCCGGGACTCAAGGCGATCCGGGAAACAGGGCAGCGCCAGAAGCGCGAGATCCAATTCCCCGTGGAGCATCCGGTCCATGATCCAGTCGGCCGGCCCCTCCCGCAACGCGACCTCGAGGGTCGGAATGTCCCGCTCCAGGGTCTGAAAGAATCGAATCAGCCGACGCGGGCCGATGGTGCACATCACCCCCAGCTTGAGCGGAGCCTTCTCAAGGTGGCGGAACCCCAGGGCCTCCGTGCGCGCGGCGGCGCTGGCGGCCATCACGGCTTCCAGGTGCGGTTTCATCAAATGCCCGAGATCGGTCAAGTGGGTCAGGGTGCGTTCGCGCCGGAACAACTGCCCGCCCAGCTCTTCTTCCAACTTGCGGATCGCCCGGGTCAACGCCGGTTGGGAGACGTTGCACATGTCTGCCGCGCGCGTGAAATTCAGCGATTCGGCCAGAGCCAGGAAATACCGCACCTGATGCATTTCCATGGGCTGTCTCCGTTCACCAGGGGACCAAGAGGTGCCATCATCGGGCCCATGCAAGGGAGATCGGGGGCCCGGCGGCGCCGCCGACCGCGACTCCGGGCCATGCGGACAGGCTGCGCGACCGGCCCCCAGCGGCGGCGCCACGTCCCCCAAAACGATTCGTCACTCAAGCGCTTTGCGTTTCATTTGGGGCACCCAACGCGCCTTAGCCCCTCGAGATGGAATCACATCGTCGTCGCGATCCGTTCCGGATCGCTTGGTTTTTGGTCCAGAAGCATCGGTGCCGCGTGGCGGGCGCGACGGCTGCCGTCCCAGGGCGCTTGCCGTGACCTCTACCTCGCGCGACAAGCCCCGACTCATACCTGTTTCAACTGATCATCCTACCGATCCGTCCCGGATCGCACACACCTTTTTGGCGCACGCGTCGCGGGCGTTCCGAATTACGCACTGCGCCCGACCCATTTCTGATCGAAGCTATTCGTCGCCGCGATCCGTTCCGGATTGTTCGGGACTGCCTCTATCGTCCCGTCCGGCCGCCCCCCGTGCGCGATCCCCAAAACAAAGAACACCCGGCACGCGACGTTCGCGTCCGGGTGGTTCTTCGTCGGCGTGTCAGGCTCGGATAACAGTCTTAACGATCCGGTCCTCTGCAATCCGCCCCTCCCACCGACCGAAGGTACGGGTCCCCATGTCACAGTCTGGGCCCCAGTGCCGGGGTTGCGCGCCCGCCTGAAGCGGGCCCCATCATGGCGGGGCCACCGATCAGCCCCGCCGTGATGGGAGGGTCCCAAACTCCCAGGTACATACGTCCGCGTAGAGAGTGGCGGTACCACCTTATTGGGCGGCCGGGGTCTCTTCCGGTTCGACAACCTCGGCAGCTTCCTCGACCACTTCCTCGGTCGCCTCGGCGACTTCCTCAGCGGCCGGCGCTTCCTCAGCAGCGGCTTCCTCAGCGGCCGGCGCTTCCTCAGCAGCCGGCGCTTCCTCAGCAGCGGCTTCCTCGGCGGCCGGCGCTTCCTCAGCAGCGGCTTCCTCAGCGGCCGGCGCTTCCTCAGCAGCGGCTTCCTCGGCGACCGGCGCTTCCTCAGCAGCGGCTTCCTCGGCGACCGGCGCTTCCTCAGCAGCGGCTTCCTCGACGGCGGCTTCCTCGACGGCCGGAGCCTCCTCAGCAGCGACTTCCTCGGCGGCCGGAGCCTCCTCAGCAGCGGCTTCCTCGGCGACCGGCGCTTCCTCAGCAGCGGCTTCCTCGGCGATGGCGTCCAGGTGGTACGCCGCCGTCCGCAGATCGACGTCCGCGCCCGGCCCCTGCAGGGACGGGTAGGCACTGATCACGTCCGCGCCCAGCAGAGGCTTGGTGGCCCCGTAGTGACACGTCGCGCAGTGAGCCTTCGGGGCGTCGCCCAGGATACCCAGCTTGTCAGCCGGATACTCAGGCTGCAGCGGGATCAGGAAGTGCTCGTTGATGTCCTGGTTCATCCGGATTCCGTACCACGCGGTGATACGGGCCGGCAGGGACTGGTTCCACTGCTCCAGCGCACGGGAGTTGTGGCAGTAGGTGCAGTTCGTGCCCAGGGCCTCGGAGATGAACATCATCAGACCGAAGGTCCGCTCGGCCGCGTTGATGTCCGGCTCCACCTGCTTGACGGTCGGCAGGGCCGTGTTGGACGTCACGCGAATATCGCCCACGCCGTCATCCATTTCCGACAGGAAAAGGGTGAAGGTCTCGTACGGCAGCGCCGCATAGGCGTTGTCGCGACGGGGCAGGTTCTGACCACGACGGTTGCCCGCGTTCTTGTTCGCGTGGGTCACCGGACGCGGGTCGGTGTAGAACAGCTCGGTCGGAACCGGCTGGCCACGGTGGCAGGTGTAGCAAGTCACGCCCGCCGGAGAGACGTGGTCACCCCACGTGGCGTTGACGTGCTGCACCATCTGGACCATGCGGCGCGAAACGATCTTGGTGTAGACGTCCTCGCTGACATAATCCACCGCCGTGCCTTCGCCGACGTGGCAGTAGGCGCAGCCCTCGTCCGGAGCCACCCACTCGGTGATCAGGGTCATCAGGCGGTCGAAGTTGGCCTGGGTCAGGTGACCCAACGCCGGAACGTTCTCGTAGACCTCGGAGGCCAGGGGGCCTTCGCCCTCCATCGCCGGCCAGAGTTCCGGAGCCACGTTTTCGGCGTTGCGCGCCGCAACCGCATTGATGTTCTGAATGTCGCCGAGCTGCTGGCCACGATACCCGAGCTGGTTCACGTAGTACCGGGGCGCATAGGTGTACAACAGCAGTCCAAGCGGGACCGTGATCACGGCCGCCCAGATGGCCAAGCCGAAGATGCGTTTGTTTCCTTTGGGAAGATAAGCCATTACTGCGCCCCCCCGCTCACCAGCGCCGGGTCAGACCCGGGCGGAAGAATGTCGGGAATGAACGGAACGATGCCGTGCTTCTCACCCCACAGGAACCAGTTGTCCACAGCCGTACCGGTCAGGATGATGCCGATCGATCCGCTCAGCGGCGTCAGGATCGCGAACCACCAGCCCCAGCGGTGGATGGATTCCATCGTGGCGTTAAAGCCGATGGTCCAGCGCCAGAACAGAGCGGCACGTTCCGCCGCCGTGCCACGGTCGGTGATCTGCTCGACCTCGCGGTCGCCGCCGTAGCGGGAGACCGACAGGATCGTCGCGCCGTGCATGGCGAACAGCAGAGCCGAACCGTACAGGAAGGCGATCGTCAGCATGTGGAACGGGCAGTAGTACAGGTTGCCGTACCGGATAGAGAACGCGGCGGTCCAGTCCAGGTGCGGGAAGATACCGAACGGCGGCGCTTCACTCCACGCCCCCATCAGGGCCGGACGGATCAGACCCAGGGCCAAGTACAGCCAGATCGCGGCGGTCCAGGCCCACGCCACGTGCGTGCCGAGGCCCAGCGCCTTCGCGCGGGTGTACGTCCGCCACCACCACAGACCCAGCGCCAGCGTCAGGAAGAAGCCGGCGGTGATCCACCAGCCGCCTTCGTTCAGAGGCGGAATGCTCAGGCCGTACTCGGGAGCCGGCGGCTCCAGACCCAGCCAGAAGAACTTCTGCATGAACGTCCAGATATTCCAGTCCACGCTCGCCAGCATGTTCAGGCCGATGATCTCAACGGCGATGAACCCGCTGAACAGCGCGGCGAGGCCAAAGAAGCCCAGGTAGATGGGGCCGATCTGCGCATCGCCGATCCACCCCAAGACACGCGAGAAGATCGGTGTGCCGACGCGTTGGGACATCCCCTCCGAGAGCGGCACGCCCAGGTGGGCTGGAGACCTCACCTGAACCCGCGTGAAGATACTTTGATATTCAGCCATCGTGTTGACCCCCTCACGACACAGCAGGTGCAAGCCAGATCCACATCTTCGGCCACCACATCCACCATTCCGGCCAACCACGGGTCCAGAGCGGACCGGCGATGAGAATGTGCACGCAGCTCGTCAGCACCGCGGTCAGGGCCAGGAACAGGCCAAGACGGTGAATGCCGAGGGGACCGATCGAGTAACCGATGAAATCCCGGAAGAACGTGTTCTCATGCTCGGGCAGCTTGACCTTTTCCCCTTTGCCGGGGTTGGCCGCGGACAGGATCAGGCCGCCGTGCAGCGCCAGGGCGAAGCACGTCACGAAGAAGAACGAGATGCCGGTCATGTGTCCCGGGTTGTAGTGCCAGTGCAGGTACTGGTAGCCGACGTTCGACACCCAGTCCAGGTGGCCCAGAATGCCATAGGGGAACCCATGACCCCACGCGCCCATCAGCAGCGGGCGAATGAACACCAGACACAGATACGCGAAGATGGCAACACTGAAAGCGATCGGCACATGATAGCCGATGCCCAGCTTATTGCAGATCTCGACTTCACGCAGCGCCCACGAGATGAAGGCACCAGCCGCGCACAGGGAGATGATCTGCCACATGCCCCCTTCCATGTAGGGCGCCACGCCCAGACCCACGCTCAGGTCCGGCGGTTCGATATTCAGGTTCCACAGGGTAGTGGCGGGGCTTTGGATAGCCCCCAAAAACATAAGAGCGATGCCAAGTCCGGCACAGGCAACAGCAGCGATCCCGAAGAAGCCGACGTAGAACGGCCCCACCCAGTAATCAAACAAGTTGCCGCCGACTAGCGTCCCTCCCCGGACACGATACTTTCGCTCGAAATCCAGCATGGCCATTGTTGGGACCCTCCGGCCAGAAGGCGGCAGCCGGCCGCCTCCACAATAGGATCAGTAGCGGCGGGTTCCGGGCCTCGCGCCGGAGACCCAACCGCTACCAACGAGACACGGCCCTAGACAGGACCGCGACCTCCATCAGCCTTAGGAGATCATCGTGGTGTACGGCAGCACCACGTTAACCATCTCCTGCGGGCCTTCCCACCAGTTCAGACGGTCCGTGCTCAGCAGCATGAAGTGCAGCAGCAGGCCGACCAGGGTCTGGAAAACGAAAATCGCAACCAGGGTACGGGCGGGATCAAGCAGCATCCAGAGCTTATGCATAGTTCTAACTCCTCGTTACACAGTATCGTTGCACGCCCGTCTTACACGGTGGCGTTGCACAGGGCGTCCGTCAGCCACGGGCACCACATCCACACCAGGACGTGCGCAACCACGACGAGGCCAAACCAGTAGCTGATGCCCTGGGTGAAGAAGGTGTGAAACTCCTTGGCTTCGTCTTCGGTCAGACCGGTGTTGTTCGCTGCGCTCTCAGCCATATCCATAACCTCCTAGTAGTTGGCCACAGTTGGCCAGTTCCAGGCACATCCCGGCCGGTCGAAACCGAACCGAAACATGTCCAGTGTGACTGGCCCACCCGCACCACGTTTTCGGGTGGACCCTCCGTGCCCCGCGGCGGCCGTCAGCACGACACAGCCTCGGGACAATGGAGCGGGTACGGAAGAAGCAACCTGGATCGACGTGGCGACCGTCATGTCAGTTGCCCCTCCGCGAAGGCGGCGAGTGTATCAGCAACGCGCGCCCTCGTCACGATTTCCTCCCCGGTCCGACGGGCCTCACGCTCGGCAATGTCCCGCAGCCGCTTGGCCGCTGAGATTCGCACCAGCATGGGCCGGGCCTCGACGCTTGAATCCAGCAGCGCCTTGGCCTCGTCGTCCCAGGGCAGTTCCCGGTGCAGCCGCGATGGAGTCGCGTCCACGGCATCCAGGTCCGTGCCCAGGGGGAGGATATTGAAGACCGCGTCGAACAGACTGTTGCAGACTTCCTGCACGATGTACGTGGCGCCGGCGTACCCCATGAAGGGCGTGCCGGTATGCCGCCGCACGATCGCGCCCGGAAACGACGCGGGAATATACTGCGCCCGGCCACCGATTTCGGCCAGGTACGTACGCTCGTTGTGACTGCCGAACAGGATCAGCGGCGTTTTCTCCTGCACCGCCTTGCGGATGGCCGCGTTGTCCGGCTTCTCGCCCGCCCGCCGCGCAAACGAAAACGCGCAGGGCAGGCCCATCTCGTCTTCCAGGAACCCCCGCACGCCGCTGGCATAGGTCTCGGTGGCCGAGATGCCGAAGCTCGCCGTGCCGAAGAAGTCCTGGGTCACCGACCGCCACAAATCCCAGATCGGGCGAATCGTCGTTTGTTTCTCGCGCTCAATGAACGGTTCCGGATCCAGGCCCAGCACCTCGCCCAGCGCCCGCAGGAACCGCGTGGTCGAGTGTAGCCCGAACGGCGCGCGAAGCCACGGTTTTTCCAGCGCCTCGCAGAGCGATTCGCCAACCTCGCGGTACAGGCAGATATTCGCATCCGCATCCGTGAGTCGGCCGACCTGCTCCAGCGGCACGCCAACCGGGAACGTCAGGTTGACCTCGGCGCCGATCCCGCGCACCAGCCGCTCAACCTCCGCCACGTCCGACCAGGAATTGAACATGCCGTAGATGGCGCCGATGATGTTGACGCGCGGCGTGTCGCCCGGCTGGCGCTGAGTCGGCTCCGGCCAACGGCCCTTGACCAGACCGTATTCCTTCCACAGCCACACCAGCGCGCGGTCGGCGCACTGCCACTGATCCTCGTCGATCGTGCGCGGAAGGAAGCGACGGATGTTGGTCCCCTCGGGCGTCACGCCGCCACCGATCATCTCGGCGATGGAGCCGGTGACCACCACGGCGGGTTTGTCCGGATCAAGCGCATTGCGCGCGCGAACCATAGCCGCCTCGGTCCCGAACTGGCCCAACTCCTCCTCGCCCAGCCCGGTGACCACCACCGGAAGCTCGAACGGGGGCAGACCGTCGGTGTAGTGCAGCACGGCGGTCACGGGCAGGTTCTCGCAGCCGACGGGGCCGTCGATGATGACCTGAAGCCCGCGAATCGCGGTCAAAACGTGGATCGCACCCCAGTAGCCGCCCGCGCGGTCGTGGTCGAGAACCAGCATCAGCCGTCCCTCCCCACGTCGATGCTGCGGCCGCCGCCCACGGTCGAGAAGAACGAATGCATGGTGCGGAACCGCTCGCGGTTGGCGGCGGCGGCGTTGATGACCTGGGCCAGCGAGCCAGCGCCGGCCGGTCCCATCATGGGCCGCGCGGAAATCAGGTTGGTGAAGTACAGCGCCGGAATGGCCTTCTGCTTGGCGTACTGGACCACCGGACCGATGGCCACGTCGGGCGAGAAGGCGTCCACCGCCTGCTTGTCTTTTTCCAGCGAAGCGCGGAACTCGACGTGTGCACCACGCGCCCGGAGCCAAGCCTCGTCGTCGGCCGACCAGGGCGTGCGCGGAGTCGCCGTGCCGACGTAAGGCACATCGGCGCCGGCCTCCATCAGCACGCGCGCGACCAGCAGTTCCGAGCCCTCGTACCCGGAGACGATCACCCGGTGCGGAATCGAGGTCTTTTCCAGCGCACCCTTGACCGCCGGCAGCACCCGGGCCTTCGCGGTGTCAACTTTGTCGGCCGGCACGTTGCACGCCTTGCCGATGGCCTCCAGCCAGGAGGCGGTGCCCTCGACACCCACAGGCGCCGACCCGACCACCGGGCGTCCGGCGGTCTGGAACTCGGTCACACAACGGGTATAGAACGGATGGATCGCGGCGGCGGCGGCGCAGTCCAGCGCGGCATACAGTTCGCGCCACTCGCGGGTCGGCACGACCGGCCCGATGGCCAGATCCATCGGCTCGATCATCTGGGCGATGCCCACGGGATCGGCCGGGAACATTTCACCGAGCAGAGTCACCGTCGGCTTCTCGATCAGCCCACCGCGCGGCGCCATCACCGGGCCCTGCTCGGCCTCGGCGCGGGCATAGGCCAGCATCGCGCCGGACAGAACGTCCTTGGCCTCGGCATGGGTCGTGACCCCGAACCCGGGCACATCAATGCCGATGATGCGCACGCCGTTGATCTCGCGCGGCAACAGCCGCAGCGGCACGCCGGAGGCCGACGGGACGCACAAATTGGTGACCACGATGGCGTCGTACTTCTCGGGGTCGGCCAGATCGTGCACCGACTCCTTGATGTCCTCGAACAGCTTGCCGGTGACCAGCGTCTCGGAGTCGAACGGAACATACCCGATGGACCGTCGCGCGCCGTAGAAGTGCGCCGTGAAGCTGAGACCATATACGCAGCAGGCCGAGCCGCTCAGGATCGTCGCCGTGCGCCGCATGCGCAGCCCGACGCGCAGCGACCCGAAGGCCGGGCACATGGTCTGCGGGCGCCCGTGCGGACCCGGTCGGTGAGACCGGGCAACGCGGGCGAGGGCCTCGCTGTTGCTGAGCGTCGGCTCGGCACCGCCATGACACCCCGCCACGCCGACACCCCGGGCGCCTTCGGCCCCGGCGTCAGCCGACGACACACCGGCCGCGTCATAGGCCGTCTCTGCGGCCTCCGCGGCGCGATCATCGTCGCGTGTGGCGGTGAAATCGGTCATCGATGCGGGCCCTTGCCTTTCGCTCTCCACGGTCAATCACACAGTATCGTACACAACCTCGAGCGACTTGCGCTCGATCACCTTGCCGCCGCGCATGTCGGCGGCCGTCGCCGGCTCCAGCACCACGTCGCGGCCCACGTCCTCGCTCTTGAACAGGTTCAGCAGCGCATCCTGCGACAGGGGCGCGGGCTGGACCGGCGGGGCCTCGGCGACGTTGTCGGCCAGCGAGGAGAACAGATCCCCCCACGGGCTGTCGGGATGACCGACGATCTGATAGTTCGCGCTCTTGCGGCGGATGTCCTCATCGGCCGGAATGGCCGACAGAACGGGAATGCCCGCCACCTCGGCGAACGCCGCCGCCTCCCCGGTTCCGTCGTCCTTGTTGATCACCATGCCCGCCACACCGACCGTACCCCCCAGCTTGCGGAAGTACTGCACGGCCGAGCAGACGTTGTTGGCGACATACAGGGACTGCAGATCGTTGGAGCCAACGACGATGACCTTTTGACACATATCGCGGGCGATCGGCAAGCCGAACCCGCCACAGACGACATCCCCCAGAAAATCTAGGAGAACAAAATCGAAATCCCACTCATGGAATCCGAGCGATTCCAGGATTTCAAAACCATGGATAATGCCGCGTCCGCCGCAGCCGCGCCCCACCTCCGGGCCGCCCAACTCCATGGCGTAGACTCCGTCGCGTTTGAAGCAAACGTCGCCGATGGTCACGTCTTCCCCGGCCTGCTTCTTGCGCGACGAGGTTTCGATGATGGTCGGGCAGTTGCGACCGCCGAACAGCAGCGAGGTGGTGTCGCTCTTGGGATCGCAGCCGATCAGCAGCACCCGCCGACCCTGGCTGGCCATCATGTAGGACAGGTTGGCGAGCGTGAAGCTCTTGCCGATGCCGCCCTTGCCGTAGACGGCGATCACCTGCGGCCGCTTGGCGGCGGCGTCATCCAGGGCGGACTCGACTCGCGGTCCAAGACCGCGCGCCGTCTCCGGCTTCGCCTGTGCGGTGGTGCTGGCGCCGGGTCCGGGTGTCATGCGCGGGCTCTCCAATCCAGAATCATTTTCAAGCACGTCGGGTCACCGAACGCGGTGCGGTAGGCCTCTTCGGCTCGGTCCACACCCGCCCGGTGGGTGATGAGGCCGTCCAACGACAGGCGGCCCTCCTCGATCAGGGCGATCACCGCGCCCAGGTCCTCGGGGCGCCATTCGGCGGCAACCCGCAGACGAGCCTCGCGCAGGAATGCGGAGACGAAATCGAAACTCAGCGACCCCTCATAGAACCCGGCCAGCACGATCTCGCCGCCCTTGGCCAGCCGCGCCATCAGGCTGTCGAGGATCGCGGCGTCGCCACTGACGTCGCAGATGCAACGATAGTCACGCCGCTCATCGGAGGCCGGATCGACCACCGCATACCCCATGGCGCCATCGGCACGGGCGGGATTGGTTTCCCAGACCACCGGAGCCGCGCCGCCCATGGCGACAATCAGCCGGGCCACCAGACGGCCCAGAACACCATGCCCGACCACCAGGTCCGGCAGCATCGAGTCGTTGCCGGCCAGGGCGTGCCGCGCGGTCGCGGCCAGGGCCAGCAGAACGGCCCGCTCGTCCAGATCGGCCGGCACCGGCAGCACGCGCGCGCCCGGCACCACAATGCGGGACGCCGCGCCACCGAACAGGCCCCGCACCTCGCCATAACACTTGGCGCCCGGCACGAAGACCCTCTCCCCCACCGTCCGACCGGACTCCGGCCCGGCCGAGACAATGCACCCGACCGATTCATATCCCGGCACCAACGGATACCCCATCCCGGGGAACGGCGGCATGCGCCCGGTCCACAGCAGGCGCTCCGTCCCGGTGCTGATGCCGCTCCACTCAATCTCGACAACCACGTCCGCGTCGGCGGGCGGGTCGAGGTCGAGCCGTGTCAGCGACAGGCGCTCCGGTTGTTCAATGACGATCGCGTCGGTGTGCATGGACCCTCGCGGCGACTGCCCCAAGATGTGCCGTTCAAAGCCTTGAGTGAGTGTTGTCAGTCTAGCTTGACTGGGGGGGATGTCAATCCCGACTTACAATCCCCCCTCCCAAAAGTCATAGCGGATCCGTTACGATCTCGCCGTCTGGCCAGGGGCATCCGGCGCCCGGGCCACCAACAGCCGCGTCAACAGCGGCTGTCGGGTGCGCGGCAGGACCACATCGCGGAACCCGACCCGCTCGACCATCCACCGCAGCGCCTCCGGCGTGCGCGGACGACCGCTGCCCATGGCCAGCAGATAGAAGCCGAAGTAGGCCCCGCCCAGCGGCTCGGCGCCCCGAGTCCCCGCCATCTGCTCGGCGATCACCAGGCGCCCCCCGGGCACCAGGGCCTGTCGAGCAGCGCGTAGCACCTCCAGGGCCACGTCGTCGTCGTGGTCGTGGATCACCCGCACCAGCGAGACGACATCGACCCCCTTGGGCAGATCGCCGGAGCGGAAGTCGCCGCCGACGGCCTGCACGCGGTCGCCCAGCCCGGCGGCCTTCAGGCGCTCGCGCGCCCGCTCGGCCACCGCCGGCAGATCGAAGACCGTAACCTTCGCATGCGGCCCCTTGCGCGCCACGGCGGCGCCGAAGACGCCCTCTCCGCCCCCCAAGTCCATCCAGTGCTTGACCCCGGTCGGCGGGAACGCGGCCAGGATGTCGTCGGCGATCATCTCCTGCGAGGTCGACATCAGTTCGGAGTACTCGGCCACCGCGTCGCCGGACTCGGCCGCCGCATCCTCGGAACGGGCGTAGGACCAGTACCGCGACAGGTTGGTCTCGCCGGCATGACCGCGCAGCAGCGCCACCGGATCCTCCAGATCCTTGTAGAACATGGCGTGATGCTCGATCAGGGCGGCCAGCCCAGGCGTGCCCAGCAACGCGGCGCCCAGCTCGCCCAGGCCGAAGCGATCATTCGACCGCCGCGCCGTCAACTCCAACACCGTGGTGGCGTCGAGCAGGCGGCGGGTGGCGTCCTCGGTCATGGCCAGCCGGTTGGCCAGCGCCGGCACCGAGATCGGCCCGTCGGCCAGGATCTCGCACAGCTTCAGCCGCACCGTCGCCAGCAGCACCTGAGAGTAGACGAACCCCGAGACGATATCGAACAGATCGCGCGCCCGCGCCTTCGCCCGTTGGCGAACCAGCGGCGTCTCGGCCGCCCAGCGCTGGAACTTTGGATCGGACACCTTGCGGTCGCGGAACGCCAGAAAGCGGTCGGTCAGCCCATGGGGGGCACGGTCATCCTGTGTCATCGGGCGAGTCACGTCGGTCTTTGATGATGTGGAGGAAGGGGAAGACGGAGAGGAAGAAGCGGACGCGGCGGCGGTCATGGTCAGGCGGCCTCCCGCGCCAGCGAGGCCGGGATGAACCGGCCGGTCTCTTCCAGAATCAGCGTCCGCAAGGGCTCGCGCCCCGGGCACTCGGGAATGGAGTCGACGGCCTCGGTCACCAACGCCTTCAGGCGCGCGATGGCGCCGGGCACGCCCAGTTCCTTGACCGCGTTGGGACGCCCCAAAGCCTCGTCCTGCCCCACCGGCTTGCCGAGCTTCTCGGGGTCGGCCGCCACATCGCGCAGGTCGTCGGCGACCTGATAGGCCTCGCCCAGACGGGCGCCCAACGTCCGCCACGTCGGCGAGCCGACCCCGGCGGCGGTGGCGCCGGCCTCGGTGGCGGCGGCGAACAGCACGCCGGTCTTGGCGCGCTGGTACTCGGTCAGATCAACGTCGGGCTCGCTTTCCCAGGCCTGCCCAGCGCACAGGCCGGTCGGCGCCCCGATGGCCGCGGCCACGATGTCCACCAGACGGGCCATGCGATCCGGCGCCCCGGCGGCACCCCGGGACAGGGTCTGGAAGGCCAGCACGATCAGCGCATCGCCGGTCAGCACCGCCAACGGCTCGTTGAAGGCGCGATGCACGGTGGGTTTGCCCCGGCGGGTATCGGCGTCATCGAAGCAGGGAAGATCATCATGAACCAGAGAGGCGCAGTGCAGAACCTCGATGGCCGCCAGCGCGGCGTCGGTCACTTCGGGCCGATCGTCGCCGCAGGCCATGGCCACCGCCAGACACAGGCGCGGACGGATGCGCTGGCCGCCGCCGAACGCGGCATGACGCATGGCCGCCGCCAGACGCGGCGGACCCGCCGGCGTCTCAATGGCGGCGAATGCGCGCTCCAGCGCGGCCTCGATCCGTTGACCAGACTCCATGATCCATCTCCCCACGGTTTCCGTAAGGGTGACCAAAGGACCCGCGCGGCGGGTGCGGCGCCGGGTGCGGCGCACGCTCCCCGAGACGTCCGTCGGCACCAAGTGTCAACTCTGATGGTCACACCGAAGTGTCATCCAGAGTGGACATCCGGGTCTGTCGAGTCAACGGCCATGTGCCGCCTAGGGGCAAACCCCAAGCCCGGCACACCAACGGAAGGAGTCTGAGGATGCCTCGTAACGGACCCACGGACCAGAAGGTTGTGGTGATCGGCGCCGGCATGGGGGGGCTGGCGTCCGCCCTGGAGCTGTCCGCCCGCGGATTCGAGGTCGAGGTGGTCGAGCGCCTGCCCGGTCCCGGCGGCAAGATGCGGCAGGTCGCCGCCGGCGACGCCCAGGTGGACGGCGGTCCCACCATCCTGACCATGCGCTGGGTGTTCGAGGACCTGCTGCGCGCCGTGGGCTCGCGCCTGGAGGACCATGTCTCCATGACCCCGCTGGAGGTTCTGGGCCGCAACGCCTGGGACTATGGCGACCGCGGTCAGAGCCTGGACATGTTCGCCGACCCCAAGCGCACCGAGGAGGCCATCGGCGACTTCGCCGGCGCCGCCGAGGCCAAGGGGTACCGCAACCTGCTGGCGGACTCCGAACGCACCTTCCGCGCCCTCGACCACACCTTCATGCAGGCCTCGCGCCCCAGCATGCCCGGCCTGATCCGGCGCGCCGGCCCTTCCATTCTGCGCACGAAGCCGTTCGACACGATGTGGTCGGTGCTGGGTAAGTATTTCCGGGATCCGCGCCTGCACCAGTTGTTCGGGCGCTATTCGGTCTATTGCGGCTCCTCGCCGTACCATGCCACGGCGGTCCTGATGCTGATGCTGCATGTGGAGCAGTCCGGCGTCTGGAGCGTGGACGGCGGCATGCACGCCCTGGCGCGCGGGTTGGCGGCTCTGGCCGAGTCCCGGGGGGTCACCTTCCATTACGGGCGCGGGGTCAAGACCATCGAGGTGTCCGGCGGCCGCGCCACCGGCGTCCGCCTGGACGACGACAGCCGCATCGAGGCCGACGCCGTGGTCTTCAACGGCGAGGTCAATGCGCTGGCCTCCGGCCTGCTCGGTCCGGAGGTGACCGGCGCCGTGCCGCCGGTGCCGCAGCGCGCCCGGTCGCTGTCGCTGCTGGCGGTCACCATGAATGCACGCGCCGAGGGCTTCCCGCTGTCACGGCACAACGTCTTCTACGGCGCCGACTACAAGGGCGAGTTCCGCGATATCTTCGAACGGAATCGCTTGCCCGCCGAGCCCACGACTTATATCTGTGCCCAGGACCGCATGGACGGCACCGACCAGGATGCCGCCCCGTCCGGGGCTGAACGCCTGTTGCTGCTGATCAATGCGCCGCCCACCGGCGACACCGCGTCGCCGTCCCTCGACCGCGCGGAGATCGACGCATGCCTGCACCGAAGCCATGCCCTGCTGGAACGCTGTGGCCTGACGGTCCATCCGGATCCGGACAGCGTGACGATCACCAGTCCCCGGGAGTTCGAGCACCTGTTCCCGGCGTCGGGTGGCAGCCTGTACGGGCGGGCCTCTCACGGCTGGCAAGCGTCGTTCACCCGTCCGGGAGCGCGGACCAAGGTGCCGGGCCTGTACGTGGCGGGGGGCAGCGTACACCCGGGGCCGGGGATACCGATGGCAACGCTGTCGGGCCGGCAGGCCGCTTCGAGCATCCTGACGGACCTTCGCTCGACCAGCCGATCCCCCCGGGTGGTTATGGCTGGTGGTATGTCGACGGCCTGAGTTCCGACGGACGCCACGCCCTGACCCTGATCGCCATGCTGGGCAGCGTGTTCTCGCCTTATTACGCATGGTCGGGGCGCGGCGATCCACTCAATCACTGTGTGCTGAACGTCTGTCTGTACGGCCCCGGCGGCCGCTGGGCCATGACCGAACGCGGCAAGGGGCAGGTGGCCCGCGCGCCGCGCCGGCTGACCATCGGCCCCAGCCGGGTGGAGTGGGACGGCGCGGCGCTGACCTTCCATATCAAGGAGCGCTGCGCCCCCCTGCCCTTCCCGGTCGAGGGCCGGGTGGTGCTGAGACCGCGCAAGGTCACCTCCAAGGCGTTTTCGCTCGATCCCAACGACCGCCACCGCTGGTGGCCGATCGCGCCGCATTCCGAAATCTCCGTGGAGATGACCCAACCCAGCCTGTCCTGGACCGGTGAGGGCTATTGGGATTCCAACTGGGGGACCGAGTCGCTGGAGGCCGGGTTCAAGGGCTGGTGGTGGACGCGCGCGCCCCTCGCCGACGGCGGCGCGGCCATCCTGTACGACACCACCCCGCGCGGCGGCGGAGACGGCGCCCGAATCGCCCTGCGCTTCCCGCCCGGCGGCGAGGCCGAGTCGTTCGAGGCGCCGCCGGAGGCCGCCCTGCCCTCGACCGGCGTCTGGCGCATCGGCCGCGCGACCCGCGCCGACGCCGGGCATGCGCCGTCGGTCGCGCGGACGGTGGAGGATACGCCGTTCTACGCCCGCTCGATCCTGGACACCCACATTTTGGGCGAGCCGGTGCGCGCCATGCACGAGAACCTCGACATGGACCGGTTCAACATGACCATCGTCAAATTGATGCTGCCGTTCCGCATGCCGCGCCTGCCGTTCGGCGAGCCGAGCGCCGGGTAGGGGGCCGCCCCCCCTACCACACCGCCTCGAACACGCAGGCCGGGGCGCCCACGGCCTGACAAGCGGTCTCGCGCACCGTCGTCTTGCGCGCCACCAGCACCCGGAACAAACGCTCGAACACGGCGGCATAGTAGGCACACAGCGGCTCCGTCGCGTCCGGCACCGCCGCCTGGATCGGCCCGTCGGCGATGACCAGCCGCGTCGGCTTACCGGGCTCGCCATGGAACCGGCCGCCGCCAGCGAAGGTCCAGGCGTGCTTGCCCATGGCCTGGATGAGCATTCGCGCCGCCAGCACTGGCGGCATCAGCTTCAGGATCGCCTGGGCGGGTTTGGGGATGCGGTGGGCCAACAGGTAATCCGCCGTGGCCACCCCGGCATCGTGGCAGATCAGAGCCAGCATGTCGGAGTCCAGCCGCGCCCGCAGGACGCGGTGCAAGGCCGTCACGTCGTCGGCGGGGACCATCGACTCGGGCGGCGCGGTCCAATGGTGGGCCAGCCCGGCCGCCGCGAACAGCGCGGCCGTCTCGTCGTCGCCCCGGTGCGCGGTCAGCGCCTCGGCCATGCGGGTGATACTGTTGGGGCCGATGCGCGGGGGCTGGTCCGGCGCGGCGTGGTCCACCATCTCGCGCCCCCTAGGCCGGTTCGCCGACGGCGACCGCAACCGCGCCGGCGCCATCAAAGGCCTGACGCAGCCGCACGCCGTCGAGCGCATGGCCCACGGCCACCACCCGGGCCCGCGCGTCCGGGCGCGGCGCAGCGCAGGGTGTGACACTGGCCTGACCATCACTGACCGCGAGTTCGACCCAGTCCCCGCCGGCTCGCAGCGTGCCGGACAGGCGATCCACCGCGCCGAACCGGCCCCCAGCAACAGCCTCGAGCACCGCCGTCAGCCGCTCGCGATCCGCGCCGGCGGCCTGATCGGCGTCGGTCCACGGATGCAGGTCGAGCACCACCGTCTCGGCCGACGCGTCGGCCCCGCCCGTCATCTTGGCGGACACCGCCTCGTCCGGTCCGCCCCCATGGTAATGGTGGTGGTGGTAGTGATGATGGTGATGCACCAGCGCCCCGGAGCGCGGCAGGGCCGGGGCCCCGATCCCGGATTCGAGATCGTCGGCGGCGGCCCCGGTGTCGTCGTTCGCGGCGGCCCCGGACGCGCCCTCGGGCACGCCGTGCACGGCCGTGACGATCCGCGCCGATGGGTTGAGGGTCCGCAGCGTCTTGGTGACGGTCGCCAGTTCCACCGCGTCCACCATGTCGGCCTTGTTGACGATGAACAGCGGCACCGGCGTGCCGGCCGGCGTGTCCTCGGCCTGACCGCGCGCCTGAACCTGCGCCTTCAGGAACTCCGGCAGGCGGGCGTAATCGCCCATGAAGGCGCTGGCGTCGATCACCACGGTCAGATGCACGGCCTTGATCGAGGGCCGGATGTCGGCGCGGTTCAGCACGCGGACCAGAAGGCCCAGGTCGGCCAGCCCGCTGGGCTCGATGAAAATGTGGTCGGGCTGGCGGCTGGCGATCACCTCCTTGACTTGATGCGCCAGATCGTCGCGCAGCCCCAGGCAGACGGCCCCGCCGGGCAGGTCCGCGCGCTTGCCGTCCGGCGTATTCTGGACCGTGCCGTCCGGCGACAGCACCGCGCAGTCCGTCACCAGCGCGACACTGCCGGCGCGGTTGCGCGCATGCTCCAGACGCTGGCGCAGCACGGTGGTCTTTCCCGCGCCCAGGAAGCCGGCGACGATCTCCACCTCGGTGACCGCCGGATGCGGCGTACGCGAGCGCAACGACCAGTTCCACATCGCGGTGACCGGAAGCGGCAGCACCAGGAACCAGTGCTCCAGGATCGCCAGTCCCATGATGGCGGCGACGAAGGTCAGGCCGACCGCCTCCACCTCCGTCGTGGCCGGATCCAGGATGGCCAGCACCATCAACACCATGGCCACGGTGGAGACGGTCACCGAGACCGGGAACAACAGGTTGATGGTCTTGGAATTGTTCAGGAAGCTTTTCAGGAATTCCATGTGGTCGGGCAGGAACTCCTCGCTGACGTTGCGCACCCCCAGGAACACGTTCAGGCGCGCGCTTTCATGCATCCACCACAGGACCAGATAGGTCCACAGGGCGACCTGATTGGGCTGACCCCAGGTCAGGGCCACCACCACCCCCAAGGTCACGATGATCGAAAGTTCATGGTACAGGCTGGCGCCAAGCGCGTGGCCGAAGTGCCGCCAGCCCCGGCAGCCCGGCTCGCAGGCCTTCTTTCGTGGCCCGGTGACGAACCCGAGATAGAAGGTCAGATCCTGATACGACCACACCAGCAGCCCGTAAGTGAAGGCGGCATAGACGCCCGAGACGGTGTCGTCCCCCGCGCTCGTCCACAGCCCGTACAGACAGAACACGAACGCGGCAGTGCACGCCAGCATGCTCCACTTGAAGGTGCGCGCGGGCAGCCCGTCAATGTAAAGAATGAGGCCGGTCAGCAGCCACCAAATGAAGATGGCATGAAGAACCGGCAGGATATAGGTTGCCACCGAACCTGCCTCCGTTACGGCCCGCCTGCCCGCTCGCCCGGCGCCGACCCGGGCCTGTCCTGCCGAACGGAACGGGGGAGCGGGACGAACAGACCCTGTCGCCCCGCCGGCCCGGCCGTCCTGTCCGGCGTCTTTCGGTCACGTCAGGGCCTGCGTGGGGGCGTCCAGGAGAGGGGCGGGTCCAACGCGCCGATGCGCTCCGCGGCGGCCGCCGGGTCCTCGCCTCCCGCCACGGCCTCGGCGAGGTCCATGAGTTCCTTCAGCCCCAACATGTTCTGGCTGCCATAGGATTCCAGGGCCACCCGCTCGCCGGTGATCTTGTCCTGCAGGGTGATGTGGCGCGGGTCCCACTGCGTCAGATTGTAGAGCGGATCGGCGTCCGTCAGGCCGGCGACCACGCGTTGCCGGTCCAGGCCGACCATCATGCTTTGCAGGAAGCGGCCAACGCGTCCGGTGAGGATGCCCATGGACCGGTTTTCGGGCATCAGACGCAGTTCAAGGTGCAGGTCTTCCTGCTCCGGGCCACGCTTGAGCGGCAGCATCAGGAAGTCCTGGGTGCGCATATACGCCATGTTGGCGTAGGGATTTTCGTCTTTCAGCCAGAACACGTACACGGCGGCCAGAATGACGCTCAGAAACGCGGTCCCGAAGGCGGCCACCAGAAGGGGGGCCGGCGGCGAGAGGGCCTTGTTGCGTTCGCGCAGGATCTCGGCCCGCAACCGGGCGAGTTCCTCGGGCGACAGGTCCTCGTCATCCTCGGTGGGATTGTCGTCCCTATGGGTTCGGGGGTCGCGATCGACACCACCGCTCATACCTCAGTCTCCTTAAGCAGGATCACCGCCGTGACGGCGGCGGACGGCGTGGGGCCCCGGCGGGCCGGCGGCCACCACTGGCGGCCGGCCGCGCGAGGGTCCGGGACCGGATATCGACACGAAATCACACGGCAGCCCGCCCGGAAACAGGGCCCCCGTGGATCAACGCTTACTCGCCGGCGGAGGCGGCGGGCGCCTCGCTCGGCTCTCCCCTGACGGCGACCCGCAACCCACCACCTTCGGTCTCCGCCGCGTCGGCGGCCTGCAGATCCCGGGTGGCATGCGCGGCCAAAGCCTTGGCAAGAACCTCGGCAGCCGTCCGGGCCTCCGGCACGCCCCGCAGCATCGGCTGGGTGCGCAACCAGCGCCATGGACGCACATGTGGCCACAGGATGAGCCAAGCCACACCGTGACCCGGCATCAGATTGATGTTCACGTTCCCGCTGCCACTCTTGAACACCTTCAGCGTGGCCTCTCGAATCACCCTGAACGGAAAGTTCACGGTCATCTGCATGGCCATGCCGTAACGGACCACAACACGCTCGCTGGTGATCGTGTAGACCGTCGTGCGATCAATCCACAGCCCCAACAAGGTCAGCGTGATCATCAACCCCGCGCCGACGCCGAGCATGCTGACAGCCGACAGCGCAACGGCGCCGGTGCCATACCCATCCTCGACGGCGTTGTAACCGCTCCAGATCGACAGACCGATGAAATACAGAGCGATCAAGGGCAGATGAAACATGTGTCTGGCGAGGGCTCGCCAAGAAGGCGAGCCCTGCCAGAGGATCCTTTCACCGTCCGGCGGCCTTTCGGGCAGACCTGGGATCGGCTCGACGGCGAAATCATCATGCACGATACGGACCCCCGGTGCTTACGACTGGGCGAAGAAGAACCCGCCGCCATAGAATGCGCAGATCTTGTCTTCTTCCAGCTTGGTCACCTGGTTGGGCTTCGCGGTGGCCGGCACCTGAGCGAACTGATCGCTCCGGATGGCGGCGACCTTGACGTAACCCTCACGGCGCCACACGTCGGCAAAGTTGATCGGCAGCAGCACGGTCTTCGCCTTCGGAGCGGCAGGGGCCGCGCCTTCGGCACCCGCGGCCTTCGGCGCCGGCTTGGCACCGCCGGACAGCTCGACCTCAAGGTAGCGGACCATGATTTCCGGAACGTCAACCCAGATGTCCGAGATCGTGCCGGCGAACTTGCCGTCACTGCCCATGACCTTCAGGCCACGCGGATCCGGGCTGTTCTTCTCCATGAAGAACTCCTTCTGCGTGCGCATCGGCACGATCTTCGGCTTGTTCTCCATGTCCAGTTCCGGCTTGTCCTCGCGCTGCGCATAGGACGCGGGGCCAACGCAATCAGCCTGGGGATTGCTGCCGGTCGGGATGATCGGCGAGCCGGGCCACGGATAGGCGCGGCGGGCCTTCACGGGGCGCGTGTCGCGCTTGAAGTCCGGCTTGCTGACCGAACCACCGTGATACAGGTTGAACGTCTTCGGCTTGGGAACCCAGATCAAGCCGTGTTTCTCAAGGCGACCGGTGGTGTCGGCCTCGAGCGGATAGCCCTCACGACGGTCCTCACGGCGCAGGTAGAACACCAGGCCGAAGAAAAACAGCCAGAACGTCCACAGGGCGACCTGTGCGATGTCCATATAGGCAGTCAAAGCACCAATCGGCAATTCCATAGCGGATCCTCCACGAGCAAGAAGCCCTATCCAGGGATATCAGACAATCCGAGCCGCCGGCCCGGTTGGGATCCGATATCCCGTTTCGAGCGAACGAGCGGACCGATAACCACCAGAGTGACGATCAGCAGCCCGATCTCGATGACATACACGAAACCATATCCAACGCTGATGCCCTGCGATTGCAGGACCTCGCCGAACACCCCTTGTCCAGCAAGCGCGGACACTCCATCCCGGATCGCCCCGCCCAGGGCGACAGCGACACCGGTTGCCGTGGCCTGTACGGCCCCCCACGCGCCCAGAGCCAGACCGCCATGCTCAGAGTCAGCCGAATCCATGGCGGCGGTCAGGGTACCGAGGACGAACAGACCTCCCCCCAGGCCGATGAAGCCGGCGCCCACCCGAAACACGGTGGCCGACTCCAACGGCGCGGCGAAGATAACGCAGGCGAAGGCGAACACACCGACAACGGAGCCGATGGCCGCCAGCCTGTAGGGACCCATGCCGCGCGACAGCCACCGCGCGGCCAGGGCGAACCCGGCCAGGGTTCCCCCCGCCCAAAGGGCACTCAGCAGCGTGGTCGCCGACACCGAGAGCCCCAGGATCTGGGCGCCGTAGGGCTCCAGCAGGATGTCCTGCATGGTGAAGCCCAGGGTGCCCAACCCGACCACGATCAGCAGCCGGGTATACTGCCCACCCGTCGCGAAGGCCTTCCAGGACTCACGGAATGTCGGCCGTTCACGGGTCGGGTCGGTCAGAACCTTGTTGCGGACCTCCTGTTTCCAGACCGCAATCACGTTGATGACGACGGTCAGCACCGCCGACGCCTGCAACACCCGGATCAGCAGCACGTTGCTGAAATCCTGGAGCGCGAAGCTATAGGCCAGCGCACTGACCACCATGCCAAGAAGCAGCATGACGTACAACAACGCCACCACACGCGGGCGCGCCTCGGGTGGCGCCAGATCGTTGGCCAGCGCCAATCCGGCCGTCTGCGTCGTGTGCAGGCCGGCCCCGGTCAACAGGAAGGTCACGGCGCACAGGAACAGGGCGCCGTCCTCAATACTGCGGCCCAGCACCATCAGGGCCAGCGGCATCACCGACAGTCCACCGAACTGCAACAGCGAGCCCAGCCAGATATACGGCAGCCGGCGCCAACCCAGATAGGAGCGGTGGGTGTCCGACTTGTGGCCGATCAGGGCCCGGAACGGCGCGAACAGCACCGGCAGGGCCACCATGGCGGCCACGATCGACGCCGGCATCGTCAACTCGACGATCATCACCCGGTTCAACGTGCCCATCAGCAGCACGGTGGCCATCCCGACGGTCACCTGGAACAGCGACAGCCGCAGCAGACGGCCGAGCGGCAGTTCGGGAGTCGCGGCGTCGGCGAACGGAAGGAACCGGGTGCCGGTGCTCATCAGAAGCCGAACGGCGGGGGAGACTCGCTTGCTCATGACGTCGTCAACTCCAGAGCCTGCGAGATATAAAACCCGCTTGTCACCCGTTCCGTGCGCCCGGTACGCCAGTGCGCCAGGGCCGGTTCCACCGCGACCATCCGATGCAGCACGCGACCGGACACCGGCTCGATGGCCGGGGCGCGATCGCCGCGCGGGAACAGCCGACCGACCACATGCATGGTGGCCAGGGCCGCCGTGCGCGGGGCGTAGGTGAACACCATGGACCCGCGCGTGCGCGCGGCCAACGTCTTAAGCGCGCCAATGATGTCGGCGCGGCGATAATGGATGAATGAGTCCATGGCCACGACATGATCGACTATGCCTATCGTCGGGTCAAGCATGTCCCCGACATGGAAGTCAACCCGACCCGGTCCCAGGTCGGCCGGCAGACGCTCCCGCGCCAGATCCACCAGGGTCGGCGACAGGTCGGCGGCGATCACATGAGCCCCACGCCGGGCCAGTTCGATGGTGGCCGCGCCGGGGCCGCAGCCGGCATCCAGAACCGTCAGGCCGCTCAGGTCGGCCGGCAGCCAGCCCAGCAGAGTCGCCCTCATCTGGTCGCGGCCGGCCCGCACGGTCGCACGGATGCGCCCGACCGGCGCGTCCGACGTCAGGCGTTTCCAGGCCTCGGCGGCGGTGCGGTCGAAGTAGGTCTCGACCTCGCCGCGGCGTTCCTCGTAGGTCGCCTCAGGCATCAGTCGTACCCCAACAAGTCAAAAAGCTCGCGGTCCTTCAGATCCCGCGCGTCCAGCGGCTCGACGCCCGCGTACAGGCGCGCCGCCAACTGAAGATACTCCTGCTGAACCCGCTCCACCTCTGGCGTGGCCTCCATTTCGAACAGCGTGCGCTTCTGCAGCCGGCTGCGCCGCAGGTCGTCCAGGTCCGGCACGTGGGCCAGCATTTCCATGCCGGTGCGCGCGTTGAACTTGTCGATCTGGTCGGTCTCATGGCTGCGGTTGGCAATGCACCCCCCCACCCGAACCGCATAGTTCCGGGTCTTCGCCCGGATGGCGGCGATGATCCGGTTCATGGCGAAGATCGAGTCGAAGTCGTTGGCGGTGACGATCACCGCCCGCTCGGCGTGTTGGAGAGGCGCGGCAAAACCACCGCACACCACATCGCCGAGCACATCGAAGATCACCACATCGGTGTCGTCGAGCAGATGGTGTTCCTTGAGCAGCTTGACCGTCTGGCCCACCACGTACCCGCCGCAGCCGGTGCCAGCAGGCGGCCCGCCCGCCTCGACACACATCACGCCGTTGGTGCCCTCGAACACGAAGTCCTCTGGCCGCAGCTCTTCCGTGTGGAAATTGACCTCCTCTAGCACGTCGATCACCGTCGGGATCAGCGACTTGGTCAGAGTGAAGGTCGAGTCGTGCTTGGGGTCGCAGCCGATCTGCAACACACGCTTGCCCAGCTTGGAAAACGCAACGGAAAGATTGGACGAGGTCGTGCTCTTGCCGATGCCGCCCTTGCCATAGACGGCAAAGACCTTCGCCCCGTCGATCTGCAAGGACGGGTCCATATGAACCTGGGTGCTGCCTTCACCGTCCAGGCGCCCCGGGCTTCCGGAATTGGGGTTTACTGTATCCAGCACCGACAACTGCTCCCATCAAACACCATCCAACACCAGACGCCACTCAGGCCGCGACGCCCTCGGACACGCCTTCCAGGCGGTCCTCCAATTCCTCACCCGCGTTGCGCAGGGTCTCCAGCACCGACTCGTCCGGCGACCAGTAGTTCCGCTCGTGCGCCTCCAGCAGGCGGTTGGCCACCCGCGCCGACGCCATCGGGTTCAGCTCGGCGAGCCGCTTGCGCATCTCCTCGTCCAGCATGAACGTTTCTGTCAATTGATCGTACACCCACGGCGCCACCTGCCCGGTGGTGGCCGACCAGCCCAGCGTGTTGGTAATCGCCGCCTCAATCTGGCGCACGCCCTCGTATCCATGCTCCAGCATGCTTTCGTACCACTTCGGGTTCAGCATGCGGGTGCGGGTTTCCAGCGCCACCTGCTCGGCCAGGGTACGCACCTTGCCCTCGCCCATGGTCTGGTCCCCGATGTAGACCGGCACCGACGAGCCATCGCCCCGGGCCCGCGACACCGCGCGGCTGATGCCGCCCAGGGTGTCGAAGTAGTGGTCCACGGTGGTGACGCCCAACTCCATGGACTCCAGGTTCTGATAGGCCAGATCGACCCCCGACAGAATCTCGCCCAACTGCTCGGCCCGCTGCGTCGGGTTGCCGGCGCGGCCATAGGCGAAGCACTTGCGCCGGGTGTAGGTCTCGGCGAGTTCGTCCTCCTCGGTCCAGCCACCGGAGTCCACCAGCATGTTGACGTTGGAGCCATAGGCCCCGTCGGCGTTGGAGAACACGCGCAGCGCCGCCGTCTCCAGGTCGCAGCCGTGGGCCGCCATGTACTCAACCGCGTGCTTACGGATGAAGTTCATCTCCACCGGCTCGTCCTCGGCCGACGCCGCCAGGAAGGCCGCCTCGGCCAGCAGGCGCGTCTGCAACGGCAGCAGGTCGCGGAAGATGCCGGACAGCGTCATGACCACGTCGACGCGCGGCCGGCCCAGATCCTCCAGCGGGATCAACTCGGCCCCAGACAGCCGGCCATAGCCGTCCACGCGCGGACGGGCGCCCATCAGCGCCAGGGCCTGCCCGATGGGGCCACCCTCGGTCTTCAGGTTGTCGGTCCCCCACAGCACGATGGCGATGGTCTCGGGCATGGTGTTGCCCTCGGCGATGTGACGGTCCAGCACCAGCTTGGCCTGGAGCGCCCCGTCCTTCACGGCGAACGCGGACGGCAGGCGGAACGGATCAAAGCCGTGCAGGTTGCGCCCCGTGGGCAGCACCGCCGGCGTGCGCAGCAGGTCGCCACCCGGCGCCGGGCGGATGAAGCCGCCGTCGAGCGCGTGCAGCAGCGCCGGAATCTCGCTATCGGTGGTCAGCAAACCGTCGATGCGCAGCAGCTCCTCGAACAACGCCACGTCCAGCCCCACCTTGGCGGCCGCCTCGTCGTCCACCAGCCCGGCGGCGTAGCGCGCCCGGCTCAGGGCCTCCTTGGGATCGCCGGTCTCGACCAGACGCTCGATCACCGCGCGTTCAAGCTCGATCTCGCGCGTCGCCTCGGCCAGCGCCAGCAGCAGATCGACGCGCTCCTCCAGCGTCGGCGCCCGCCCCACGACATGCAGCCCGTGCGGGATCAGCGTATCCTCAAGTTCCTGCAGCGCGACGCGCAGCGTGTCCATGCGGGCGTCGATCCCGGCGGCGTCCAGGGTGTCCTGCCACGCCGGCTCGGCCTCGGCCAGGTCCAGTTCGGCGGCCTCGGTCTGGATCAGCGGGATCAGGCGCGCCCGCTCGGCGGCGTCATCGGGCGGCAACGTGCGCCAGCGCTCGATCGAGCCCTTCAGGTCAGACAGCCCCTTGTACAGCCCGGACTGCGACACCGGCGGCGTCATGTAGCTGACCAGGGTGGCCGCCGACCGGCGCTTGGCGATGGCGCCCTCGGACGGGTTGTTGGCGGCATAGAGATAGATGTTGGGCAGATCGCCGATCAGCCGCTCCGGCCAGCACTGACCGGACAGGCCGGTCTGCTTTCCGGGCATGAATTCCAGGGCGCCGTGCATGCCGAAATGAACCACGGCGTGGGCGCCGAACAGGCTGGAGATCCAGCGGTAGAAGGCGGCGAAGGCGTGGGTCGGCGTGAAGCCTTTCTCAAACAGAAGGCGCATCGGGTCACCCTCGTAACCGAACGCCGGCTGCACCGCCACGACCACGTTGCCCAACTGCACGCCCAGGACCTGGATCGACTGGCCGTCGCTCTGCTGGCGACCCGGCGCCGGCCCCCACTGGGCCTCGATCTCGTTGAGCCAGCGCTGGCCCTTGACGTGATCGTCCACGGAAATGCGGGTCAGCACGTTGGCCTGGGCGCCGTGCTGGGCGGCGTTGCCGACCAGCACCCGCTCGCGCAGGTCATCAACGCTGTCCGGCACCTCGACCCGGTAGCCGGCCGCAGCCATGGCCTTCAGGGTGTTGAACAGGGACTCGAACACCGAAAGATAGGCCGCCGTGCCCACGGCACCGGAATTTGGCGGGAAGTTGAACAGCACGATGGCCACGCGACGCTCGGCCTTCGGCGTCCGCCGCAGCCGGATCAAGCGGTCCACGCGCGCCGCCAGCGCCGCCACGCGCTCGGGCTCGGGGAACATGTCACGGGCCGACTCACCCTCGGCCTCGTCGGTGCGGCCGCCGAACAACAGGGGCGCGGTGGCGCCGTCCAGCTCGGGGATGGCGATCATCATGGTCGACTCGACCGGCAGCAGGCCCCGGTCGGACCCGCGCCACTGATCCAGCGACTGGAACTCCACCGCCATGGCGGTCATGTACGGCAGATCGAGCCGCGACAGCAGGTCCTCGGCGGCGCGGGCATCGTTGTAGGCCGGGCCGCCGACCAGCGAGAAGCCCGTTAGCGACAGCATGGCGTCGATCACCGGGCGCTCGCGCTCCACGAAAAACGTCTCGATGGCCGGACGCGAGTCGAGGCCGCTGGAGAAGGCCGGGATGACCCGCAGGCCGCGCGCCTCCAGCGCGCCGATCACGGCGTCGTAGTGCGCGGTGTTGCCGGCGAGGATGTAGGAGCGCATCACCAGCACGCCGACGGTGCCCTTGATCGCGCCGTCCGGCTTGGGCAGGCGCGAGACGTCGGTGCCCATGCGCCCCGGCAAGCGGGGATGATACAGCCCGGTCTCGGGATACTCGGCCGGGGCCTCCGGCTTGATCTGACCGCGCAGCACGCGGCGCGGGCCGTCGGCGTAGCGGTCCACCATGAAGCGGACGAGGTTGGCCATGTTCTCCTCGGACCCCGCCAGCCAGTATTGCAGGGTGAGGAAGTAGGCCCGCATGTCCTGGGCCTTGCCCGGAATGAACCGCAGGATCTGGGGGATGCGGCGCAGCATGGCCATCTGGCCGGCGCCCGAGTCGAACCCCTTGTCGTCCTTCTTCTTGAAGCTGCCGCGCAGCTTCTTCAGCAGGGCGCCCACGCCCCCCTGCTTGGCGTCCATGCGGAACGGCCCCAGCTTGGTCAGCTTGACCACCTCGCCGGCGCACATGGCGCCCACCATGGCGTCGCACGTTTCGCGGCGCGCCTTCAGGGCCGGCAGCACCGCCTGGATGTGATCCTCCATGAACAGCATGGTGACGATGATGATGTCGCCGTGCTCGATGTCATGCAGGCAGCGCCCCAAGGCGTCTGTGTCCTCGCCCCATTCCGAAGCGGCATGCAGGCTCAGGTGCAGGCCCGGCAAATCCTTGCGCAGGGTCCGCGCCGCGCGCTCCGTGGCCCCGGACAAGTGCCCGTCCAGGGTCACGATCACCACGCGAATGGGCGTCTGCTCACCGACTGAAGTAGGCTTTGGCATCGTACAGAGTCTCAACCGTGATCGTGTGAACGCCGCGCTCGGCGGCATATCGCTCGGTGTTGCGGCGCGCCTTGCCGCGAACGAAGAAGGGGATCTTGTGCAACTCCCGCTCGGCCTCGGCGGCCCAGACAACGGACCCGCTTTCGGCGACAGGGGAGGGAAAAGCCGCCGCCGCGCCCTGGCCCGATGGTTCGGACGGAGAGGACGGGGGAGCCGAGGGCTCGGCGACGGAGCGGACGGACGACGAACCAGAGGCGCCGGCGAGATGCGACGGGCCGGCATCGGCGTGGAACTCGAAATCCTCCCGGAACATGCCCAGAAGGTGCTCTTCCAGGCCCATCATCAAGGGATGGACCCAGGTATCGAACAGGACGTTGGCCCCCTCCACCCCCATCTGCGGGGCATGGCGGGCGGGAAAATCCTGAACGTGGACGGGCGCGGAGATGACGGCGCAAGGCAGGCCCAGCCGCTTGGCGATGTGGCGTTCCATCTGCGTGCCCAGGACCAGATCGGGCCGGGCCTCGGCGATCGCCTCCTCCACCTCCAGATAGTCGTCGGTGATCAGCGCCTCGACGCCGTATCCCTTGGCGACGGCGCGCACGTCGCGAGCGAACTCGCGCATGTAGGTGCCCAGGCCGACCACCTCGAAGCCCATCTCCTCGGCCGCCACCCGGGCGGCAGCGATGGCGTGGGTGGCGTCGCCGAACACGAACGCGCGCTTGCCGGTCAGATAGGTGCTGTCCACGGAGCGCGAGAACCAGGGCAGGCGGGGCGCCAGAGCGGCCAGCGTCGGCTCCGGATCGAGCCCGGCCAGCCCCGCCACCTCGCGCACGAAATCGCGGGTCGCCCCGACCCCGATGGGAACCGTGGTGGTGCGCGGCTGTCCGAACGCCTTTTCCAGCCAGCGCGCCGCGGTCTCGCCGATCTCGGGATACAGCACGACGTTGAAGTCGGCCTCACCCAGGCGCGTCACATCGGCCGCCGTGGCCCCCAGGGGCGCGGTGACGTGAACGCGAATCCCCATGCTCTCCAGCAGGCCGGTGATCTCGCGCACGTCGTCGCGATGGCGGAAGCCCAGCGCGGTCGGCCCCAGCAGGTTGCAGGACGGCGCGGCGCCCTCGGCGCGCGGCGGACGATCCGTGCCCGGCGGCGGCGCCTTCGGCCCCGCAAGGGCGCGGGCCAGGCGATAGAAGGTCTCCGCCGCCCCCCAGGTTTCCTTGCGCTGATAGGACGGAAGGTCCAGCGGCACCACCGGAACGGAAAGCCCCAGAGTCTTCGTCAAACCGCCGGGGTCGTCCTGAAGCAGTTCGGCGGTACAGGACGAGCCGACCAGCAGCGCGTCCGGTTTGAACCGCTCACACGCGTCGCGCGCGGTCTCGCGCACCAGATCGGCGGTGTCCCGCCCCAGGTCGCGGGCCTGGAAGGTGGTGTAGCTGACGGCCGGACGCGATGGCCGGCGCTCGATCATGGTGAACAGAAGGTCGGCGTAGGTATCCCCCTGCGGCGCGTGCAAGACATAGTGCACCCCCTGCATCCCGGTGGCGACGCGCATCGCCCCGACATGCGGCGGTCCCTCGTATGTCCACACCGTCAGGCGCATGGGGTTCAGACCTTCAGCAACCCGGCACGCAGCAGGGGACGGGCGAACAGTTCCGCCAAGTCCCCGGCTTGCTCATACCCTTGAATGGGCGAAAACACCAGTTCGATCGACCACTTCGTCGTCAGGCCTTCCGCCTCCAGCGGATTGGCCAAGCCCAGGCCGCACACCGTCAGGTCCGGCCGGGCGGCGCGGCAGCGGTCCATCTGCTCGTAAACGTGTTGCCCCTCGACCACGGACACGCCATCGGGCAGCAGATCCAACTCCGGCCCCATCAGACCACGATGCAGGTACGGGGTCGCAACCTCAACGGGGACCATGTCCAGTTCGCGCGACAGCACCCGGGCCAGGGCAGGCTCCAGTTGCGAGTCGGGGAAGAAGAAGATGCGCCGGCCGGCCAGCGCGCCTTTGTGACGGGCGAGGGCGGCGCGGGCGCGCTCGCGGCCCGGGGCGGTCACCCGCTCGACGGTGGCGGCGTCCACGCCGAAGGCCTCGGCGGCGGCCGACAGCCAAAGCGTCGTGCCCTCCTCGCCCAGGGGGAACGGCGCTGGAATGCGCCGCGCGCCGCGTTTTTCCAGCAGGCGGGCGGTTTCGGCCAGGAACGGTTGGGCCAGCAGAACGCGGGTGCTGGGGCCGACCGGCGGCAGCGCGTCGGCATGACGGGCGGGCAGGAAGTGGACGGAGTCGAGCCCCATGGCCGCAAACAAGCGGGCGAATTGATCCTCGACCACGTCGGCCAGGGTCCCCACCACGAGCAGATTGGGCGCGGCCTCGGCCGCCGCCGCCGGCATCTCCGGCACCAGTGCGGCCAGAGCGGCGTCCTCGCCCTCCGTGAAGGTCGTATCGAGGCCGCTGCCGGAATAGCTCAGGACGCGGGTGCGGCCGGCATGTCGGGCGGACAGGCGCTCGGCGGCGCGCGACAAATCGAGCTTGATGACCTCGGACGGGCAGGAGCCGACCAGAAACAGCAGCTTAATGTCCGGCCGCCGCTCCAGCAGGCGGGTCACCTCCCGGTCGAGCTCATCGTTGGCGTCGGCCAGCCCGGCAAGGTCGCGCTCTTCCAGGATCGCGGTGGCGAAGCGCGGCTCGGCGAAGATCATCACCCCAGCCGCCGACTGCATCAGGTGGGCGCAGGTGCGCGAGCCGACGACGAGGAAAAAGGCGTCCTGGATTTTGCGGTGCAGCCAGATGATGCCGGTCAGGCCGCAGAACACCTCGCGCGGCCCTCGCTCCACCGTCACGGCGCAGGCGCCGTCCGACGCATCCGATGCGCCGGTATCCGGCGCCGGGCGGGACGGCGCGGCAAGGGCGGCGGAGGAGACGGTCATGCCATCGGACCCGCCGCATCCGTGTTGGTCCGGCCGTCGGCGGCAGCCTGAAGGCGCGCCGCCCGCAACTTCAGCACGAACTGGCCCGCATTGATCACATAGGTGGTGTAGGCCGCCAGGGCCAGCACCATCAGCCCGGTGCTGCTCAGGACATCAAGGAACAGGGCGACGAGATACGCCGTGTGCAGGGCCAGCACCAGCATGCTGAAGACGTCTTCCCAATAGAAGGCCGGGGCGAACAGATAGCGCCCGAACACTTCTTTTTCCCAGATCGCGCCGGTGATCATGATCACGTACAGCACGATGGTTTTGATGACCACGGAAGCCGTGGCGATGGCATATCCCTCGCCGGTCAGCAGATAATCCACGACCAGATACAGGCTCACCAGGAACACAGCGAACTGTAGCGGCGCCAGCACGCCCTGAACGATGGTCCAAGGAGACTCGTCGCGGCGGCGGCGTTCCTCCGGCGTATACAGGGCTGGCGGCGGCGCCTCGGCCGGCGGAGTCGGTAGGCTGGCCGTGTTGGGCACCGTCAGACCAGCGTGAGCCGACCAGGGACACCGGTCAACGGTCGCGATCATGCGGTCGATATTCAGCTTCAGCATGGCTCAGCCAACCCTCCGTGAAAGCCGCTCCGTCACGCGAGCGGTCGCTCACCCGAGCGCCACCAGCGATGGCTCGACGTCCTAACATGATGTCGGGGGGGTGGGTCCATGCGGAAAAGAGCCCACGAGACCGCGCCTCATTGCCCTCTCGCTGGGCGCGACCGTCCCCGTCCTTAGCCTTCCATCCGTCCTCGCTGACTCTATGGGGAGGGACGGGACGTGTCAACCAAACAAGACGTCAATTGCTATTGACAAAAACCCCCTCGTGGGATGAGGTGACAGTCTCTCCTCGGGTGCTCTTCCGTTGCATCCGGGTCTGTTTGTTGGTGAACTGCGCGGATACGGGTCCGTGTGGAACGGGTTTGTTTGGCTCTGTTCTGGTGTTGCCACCGATCCCCCGACCGATAGGGTGGGGCGGTCGGGCCGGGAGACACCGCCAAAGCCACCGGAGCAAGCCCGTCGGATGATCATGGATCCGGATCATCGGCAGACAGGGAGGGGGCAGCGTCATGGCGGAGTCAAGGCGCCTCGACGTCAACGGCCTGGAGATCGCACACACGACGATAGGGCCGGATCGGGATTGGCCGCGACAACGGTCTCCCGGCGCCGGTCCGTGGGGGAAAAGGGGATGCGCGGACCCGGAAGGGGAAGAGGGTGTCGGCGGGGCCAGCATCGGCACGCCGACCGATCCCTTTCCGGCTCAAACGGTCGGACGATCCTCGTCCGGGTGGTGTCCGCGACCGTATACAACTCCGCAGGAGACGCACACAGCGCCGTGGCGGGGCAAGCCGGCGTCCGGGGCACGGGAGGACAGAGCCTTGGCGAGCGTGATTGAGGGAGACATCATCCCGCGCCTGGTCCTGGCCCATCGTGAGGTCCAACGGGGGCCCCATCGCGGAATGCCGCACGGTCCTCTCAGGGGGGATCGCCGCATACCGGCGGCCATCGGCGCGTGGGACGCCGGCATCCGAGCCCATGGTTGCCAGCACGCCGACGACTCGCCCACCGCCAACGACATTGAGGCCTTCGCCCAGTTCATTCTGAACGACGACATGGGCCTCGCCCTGGCCGTGGCGGAGTCCTGGCTCGCCCGGGGCGCCTCGTTCGAAGACATCTGCGCCGACCTTCTGCAGCCGGCGGCCTGTGTTCTGGAGGCCTATTGCGCAGGCGATGCCTGCGACTTCGCCGACCTGACGCTGGGGCTGGGACGGCTGCAATGGGTCTTGCACGACCTGGACCGCATGTGCGGCGCGGACGACCGGCTGTATGGCCTGGACAGACGAATTCTGCTGGTGGCCGCGCCCGGCGAGGGGCACACCTTCGGGGTCTCCATGCTCTCGGCCGTGTTCCACCGGGCCGGCTGGGATGTCACCGACGCTTTGGTGGTCGACTCCGCCGACGAGCTGATCGGCTTCGTCGGCGACACCTCCTATCCCGTGGTCGGCCTGTGGGTCGGCGCCAGGGGCTGCCTCGCGGGGCTGAGGAACACCATCGACGCCCTGCGCCGCACCTCCATCAATCCGAACCTGAGGGTGCTGGTCGCTGGCCCCCGTTTCAGGGGTGACACCCTGGATGAGGGCGGACACGGCGCTGATGCCCTGGCCGCAACCGCTCCGGCGGCCGTCCTGCGGGCCGAGCGCCTGCTCGACGCCAGCCTGGAGCATAACTGAACAAGCGGGACCTTTTCGAGGTCCCGCAAGGGCGAGGAGCGTTGTGCACCAGTTCAGCGCACCCAGAATCTCCTTGGGAGACCTCGACGCCGATCAGGCCGCCCGGGTCATCGCCGCGTCCGCCGATGTGGCCTTGATCCTGGACCCGAAGGGCGTGGTGCGCGACATGGCCGTCGGCAAAAGCGACCTGGGCCTCGCCCCGCCCGGCGCCTGGATCGGCCAGCCCTGGGCGGAGACCGTGACCGAGGACAGCCGGCCCAAGGTTGACGCCCTGCTGCGCGATGCTCTGGCCGACGTCCCCACCGGCTGGCGTCAGGTGTCCTATCCGGTGCCCAACGGCGCCGATCTCCCCATGCTGTACGCCGCAACCCGGATCGGGCCCGACGGGCGCGTCGTCGCCATGGGCCGTGACCTGCGCTCCGTGGCCAACATGCAGCAACGCCTGCTTCTGGCGCAGCAGGCCATGGAGCGGGACTACGCCCGGCTGCGCCACCTGGAAACGCGCTACCGCCTGCTGTTCAAGCTGTCGTCCGAGGCCGTGCTGTTCGTCGACTCGGCCTCGCGCCGCATCGTCGAGGCCAACACGGCCGCCCAAGCCCTGTTTGGGGACAGCGGCAAATCCCTGATCGACCGCGTCTTCCCGCACGGCGTGGAAACCGATGACGCCGATTCCATCGAGACGTTGCTGGCCAGCGTGCGCGCTGTCGGGCGCGGCGATGATGTGGCCGTGCGCCTGGGCCCGGCCCGGCGCGAGGTGCTGGTCTCCGCCGCCCTGTTCCGCATCGAGCGGACCGTGCAGTTCCTGGTGCGTCTGTCCTCCCGCGTGGCGGAGTCGGACGGCACCCTGGTGACCCAGGCCCGCGCCCGCCTTCTGGACGTCATGGACAACGCCCCCGACGGAATGGTGGTGACCGACATGGACGGCATCATCCTGTCGTCCAACACCGCCTTTCTGGATTTCGTGCAGGTGGCCACCGAGGCCCAGGTGCGCGGCCGCCCGTTGAGCCGGTTCATCGGCCGACCGGGCGTGGACCTGACGCGGCTGATCGCCAATCTGCGAGACCTGGAGACGGTGCGCCAGTTCACCACCTCCGTTCACGGCGATATCGGCGCCAGCACCACGGTGGAGATCTCGGCCGTCGCGGTGCCGCATACCGACCGCCCCTGTCTGGGCTTCATCATCCGCGCCGTCACCGACCGCGAGGAGGGCGCCGGATCCGGTGTCACGGCGGTGACCGCGCCACGCTCGGTCGAGCAACTGACCGAACTGGTCGGCCGCGTCTCGCTCAAGGAGATCATCCGCGAGACCAACGACATGATCGAGAAGCTGTGCATCCAGGCCGCCCTGGAACTGACCGGCGACAACCGGGCCTCCGCCGCCGAGATGCTGGGCCTGAGCCGGCAAAGCCTGTATGTGAAGCTGCGGCGATACAATCTGGGGGACCTGTCCTCGTCGGACGCCTCCGGAAGCTCGTCTGCCCGTGTCACTTCTGATTGACGGACCCAGGACCCCGGCCTAGTGTCCCCAGCCATGCAACGGATACAGCCTGCGGCCCTCCTTGAGGTCCTGCATCCCATCACTTGGTTCGCCCCCATGTGGGCCTTCACCTGCGGCGTGGTGTCGTCGGGACAGCCGTTCCTGTCCAACGCGCTGTTCATCCTGGGCGGCATCATTCTGGCCGGGCCGCTGGTCTGTGCCACCAGTCAGGTGGTCAACGACTGGTACGACCGCCACGTCGATGCCATCAACGAGCCGAATCGCCCGATTCCCTCCGGCCGCATCCCCGGCGCCTGGGGCCTGATCATCGCCATCGCCATGACCCTGCTGTCGCTGGCCTGGGCCTGGATGCTGGGCACCTGGGTGTTCTGGGCTGCCGTGTTCGGGGTGGCGCTGGCCTGGGCCTATTCGATGCCGCCGATCCGCCTGAAGCTGAACGGCTGGTGGGGCAACGGGGCCGTCGGCCTGTGTTATGAAAGCCTGCCCTGGTTCACCGGCGCCGCCGTCATGGTGGGCGGCCTGCCGCATCCGGCGATCATTGCCCTGGCCCTGCTGTACGGCGCCGGCGCCCACGGCATCATGACCCTGAACGACTTCAAGGCCATCGAGGGCGACACCAAGCTCGGCGTGCGCACCCTGCCGGTTCAGTTGGGCGCCGAGCGCGCCGCGCGCGTCTCCTGCTGGGTCATGGCCGTACCGCAAGCGGTGGTGATTGCCATTCTGCTGGGGATGGGGCACCCGTGGCACGCGCTGTTCGTGGGCGTGCTGTTGGCCGTGCAGGGCCTTTTGATGATCCGGTTCCTGAAGGATCCGGTCAAACACGCCCTGTGGTACAGCGGCATCGGCGTTCCCTTCTATGTGTCAGGCATGATGATCAGCGCCTTCGCGTTGCGCTTCGACGCCGGGGTGGCGGGGCTGTCATGAGCGGCGGCGCCCCGGCTCCCGCGTTCATGGGCTGGCTGTTCATCGCCCGGCTGGCGCTGGTTCAGGCTTCGCTGGGCGCGATCATCGTTCTAACGACCTCGACCCTGAACAGGGTCATGGTGGTCGAACTGGCGCTGGCGGCCATGATCCCCGGCGCCCTGGTGACCGTTCGCGAAGGACTCCAGTTCCTGCGCCCGCGCTGGGGCCACGGCTCCGACGTCGGCGGCCGGCGCACACCGTGGATCGTCGGCGGCATGGCACTGCTGGCCCTGGGCGGCATCGGGGCCGGCCTGTCCACCGCCCGGATGGGCACCGACATGACGACCGGCCTGATCGGCGCCGTCGTCTCTTATATCGTCATCGGCATCGGCGTCGGCGCCGCCGGCACCAACCTGCTGGCCCTGCTGGCCAAGCGGGTGGCGCCCGCCCGTCGCGCGGCGGCGGCGACCATCGTCTGGCTGATGATGTTTGTCGGCTTCATCATTTCCGCCGCCGTCGCCGGCGCCTTTCTGGACATCGCCGACTCCGTCGCCGACGGCGGCAGCGGCTATTCGCCCGACCGACTGGTGGTGGTGACCACCGGCGTCTGTATCGTCGCCTTCCTTGTCTCCGCCCTCGCCATGTGGGGCGTGGAAGGCCGACGCGCCCCGGCCCCCGCGCCGGAAGCCCCCCCCGCGACCACGGCGCCCGCGCCCAAGCCCCGCTTCCTGGAGGCCCTGGCAGAGATCTGGCATGAGGACGAGTCGCGCCGACTGGCCATCTTCATCTTCGTATCGATGCTGGCCTACAACATCCAGGATCTGATCCTGGAACCGTTCGCCGGCGCCGTGTTCAGCTACACGGTCGGGGCCTCGACCCAGCTGACCAGTGTACAGCACAGCGGCGCCCTTGCGGGGATGCTGCTGGTCGGCATCCTGGCCAGCGGCTTCGGCGGCGGACGACCGGCGGTCCTGAAGCTGTGGACCATGGGCGGATGCGTCGCCTCCGGCCTGAGCCTGCTGGCCATTGCCGTCTCGGGCCACTTCCCCGAGGTCTGGCCGCTGCGCGTGACCGTGTTCCTGATGGGCGTGGCCAACGGCGCCTTCGCCGTCGCCGCTATCAGCACCATGATGGGCCTGGCCGGGGCCGGTGCGCCCGACCGCGAGGGCATCCGCATGGGTGTCTGGGGCGCGGCCCAGGCCATCGCCTTCGCCCTGGGCGGGTTCCTGGGTACCGTGGCGGTGGACGCCACACGGGCGCTGATGGATACCCCGGCCAACGCCTACGGCGTCGTTTTCGCCGCCGAGGGCCTTCTGTTCGCCTCTTCCGCGCTGCTGGCTGCCCGTGTCGGTGGCGTCGCCGCCCTGTCCCGCCTGCGCGGCGGCTCGGGGGAGGCGACGGCCGATCAAAGCATGCCGGCCCAATAGCGCTTCACCCACCATTGAGGACTGCACGACCATGAGCGGAGACGGGGACGCCATCGAAACCGTGGACGTGGTCGTCGTCGGCGGCGGCCCGGCCGGCGCCACGGCGGCTACGGATCTGGCCCGCAAGGGGCGAAAGGTGGTGATGCTGGACCGCGAGGGCCGCATCAAGCCGTGCGGCGGCGCCATCCCGCCCCGCGCCATGAAGGACTTCGACATTCCCGAAAGCTGCCTTGTCAGCAAGGTCAAGGGCGCGCGGGTCATCTCGCCGTCCGGCCGCATCGTCGACATGCCCATCCTCAGCGGCTATGTCGGCATGGTGGACCGCAAGGACTTCGATCCCTGGCTGCGGACGCGCGCCGCCGAGGCCGGCGCCGACTGGAAGGCGGCCATCTTCGAGGACTTCGAGCGTGACCACGACGGCACGGCGGTCATCGTCTACCGGCCCCAGACGGAGGGGGACAACGCGCCCGTCCGCCGCATCCGCGCCCGCGCCGTCATCGGCGCCGACGGCGCCCGCTCGGCCATCGCCAAGACCCAGGTCCCGGGCGGCGCCACCCGGCCGATGGTGGTGGCCTACCACGAGATCGTCCGCGCGCCGGAGCCGGGCGAGGTGCCCGGCTACGAGCCGGAACGCTGCGACGTCTGGTACGACGGCACCATCTCGCCCGACTTCTACGGCTGGGTCTTTCCGCACGGCGAGACCGTCAGCATCGGCATGGGCACCGAGAAGAAGGGCGTCGACCTGCGCGCCGCGACCAATGATCTGCGCCGACGCACCGGGCTGGACAAGGTGGAGACGCTGCGCCGCGAGGGCGCGCCCATTCCGTTGCGGCCGCTCAAGGTGTGGGACAACGGCAAGGATGTCGTTCTCGCCGGTGACGCCGCCGGGGTCGTGGCCCCGTCCTCAGGCGAGGGAATCTATTACGCCATGGTCGGCGGCCGGCTGGCCGGCGAGGCGGTGGACGCGATGTTGCGCACCGGCGAGTCGTCGCATCTGGCCGACGCCCGCAAGCGCTTCATGAAGGAACACGGCCGCGTCTTCTGGATCCTCGGTTTGCTCCAGGATTTCTGGTATACGAACGACAAGCGACGCGAGCGGTTTGTGTCCATCTGCCAGGATCCCGATGTGCAGCGGCTGACCTGGGAGGCCTACATGAACAAGGCCCTGGTAAAGACCAGTCCGCTCGCGCACGTGCGCATCTTCTTCAAGGATCTGGCCCATCTGCTGGGATTGGTAAAGCCATGACGACGGAAGCAATGGCCCAAGAGGGCAAGAAAATGGGCGGCGGATCGGTCGTGATCCCCTTGCTTGGCATTCTGATCTGGATCGGCGTCGTCGGCGGCGTCGGCAACCAGGTCACGGTTCTGAGTGACTGGTACTACGGGCTTGCCCAGCCCGACTTCAAGCCGCCGGACTGGGCCTTCCCGGCGGGCTGGAGTCTCATCTACCTGTGTACCGCCGCCTCGGCGGTGCTGGCGTGGCAACGCGCCCCGTCCAACGGCGCGCGCGGCACCCTGGTGATGGCGTACATCTTCAGCGCCGGCGCCAACATCCTGTGGAGCTACCTGTTCTTCACGCTGCAGCGGCCGGATTGGGCGCTGGCGGAAGTGCTGGTGCTGTGGCTGTCGGTGCTGACTCTCATCATCGAGACCGCCCGCTGTGACCGGATCGCCGCGTGGTGGCTGATGCCTCACCTCGCATGGGTCAGTTTCGCCGCCCTGCTGAACGCCGGGGTATGGTGGCTGAACGCGCCGTTCACCGGCGTGGCGGCGGGCTAAAGCAAATCCCGAGCGATCCGGAACGAATCGCGACGACGATTTGCTTCAATATCAATTCAATAGAGCGCGTTGCGTGTGTCAGGACTCACGCAACGCGCTCTCGTCAGAGGGTCCGTTGCCAATGGAGACCCTGCGCTGGCTGCACGAGTCCGGGCTCGTGGCCGACCTGATCGTTGCCGTCATCGTGCTGGAGGCCGTCGGGCTGGCCTGGCTTCACCGCCGGCTCGGCCGGGACGGCTGGCCCTGGCACATGGTCCTGGCCCTGATCCCTGGCGCCGCCCTGGTCATGGCCCTGGGGGCCGCCTTGCGCGGCGCCGACTGGACCTGGGTGGGCGCGTGGCTGCTGGTCTCTCTGGTGTTTCACCTCACCGACCTGTGGGTCCGCTGGCGGCGATGACCGGGGTCATCCCGGACAGGAATAGCCCATGGCCCTGTCGCAGACTCCGCACGACAGCCTGTTCCGCGCCCTGCTGGACGACCCGGAGCGGGCCGCGACCCTGATCCGGGAGCGCCTCCCGGCCGAGGTCGTGGCCTGTCTAGCCGACGTCCCACCGGAGCCTGTCGACGGCACCTTCATCGACGATACCCTGCGGTCGACGCGGAGCGACCGGCTGTTCCGGACGCCCCTCAAGTCGGGCGGGCCGGCTTTCCTGTATGTGCTTCTGGAACACAAGAGCACGCCGGACCCGTCGACGCCTTTGCAGTTGCTCGGCTACATGGTGCGCATCTGGGAGGCCTACGCCGAGGGCAGGGCCGGGCGCCTGCGCGCGCTACCGCCGATCTTTCCGCTGGTTGTCTATCACGGCGTGACACCCTGGGCGGTCCCGCCGTCGGCCCTTGACTGCCTTGCCATAGATGACGGCGGCGCCTTGGAGCAGGCCCGGTCGCTACGCTACACGGTGCTTGACCTGGGGCCGATCACGGTCGCCGATCTGTCGCAGGATCGCCTATTGCGCTCCGGCCTGACGGCGCTCAAATATGCCTTCCAGGCCAGCGTAACGGCCGATGTGCTGGAGTCGATCCTGAGCGGCGTTCCCGATGGACACCCTCTCGAGATCCGCCTCATGACCTATATATTGACCGTGCACGATACCAGTCGTGATACAGTCATGGACGCGTTGCGCCGCACGAAACCGGAACGCTGGGAGGCCGTCATGGGCACCGTGGCCGAGGAAATCTTCAACGAAGGCAAGGCCGAGGGCATCGCCAAAGGCAAGGCCGAGGGCATCGCCGAGGGCATCGCCATGGGCAAGGCCCAGGAACAGGCGGTCCTACTCCTGCGTCTGCTGGAACGACGCTTTGGCCCGCTGCCCAGCGCGACGCGGCGGCACATCGCGACCGCATCTCCGGACACGCTGCAATCCTGGTTCGACGCCGCCCTGGACGCCACCACTCTCGACGAGGTGTTCCGGGGAACGCGGCACTGATCCGGTCCCCCGCCGCCACGGCGCTTTTCCTTGAGGACGCGCCGACGACGGTCTATCACCCTGCCATGACCGACGCCGCCACCGCCTCGCTCTTCCGCTACACCTATCTCGCCACCGACGGCGCCGCCCGCCTGGGCCGTGTCGAGACGGCCCACGGCCCCATCGACACGCCCGCCTTTATGCCCGTGGGCACGGCCGGCACAGTCAAGGCCATGCGCCCGGAGCAGGTGGCCGAGACCGGCGCCCAGATCGTGCTGGGCAACACCTATCACCTGATGCTTCGCCCCGGCGCAGAGCGCATCGCCCGCCTGGGCGGCCTGCGCCGGTTCATGAACTGGCCCGGCCCTGTCCTCACCGATTCCGGCGGCTTCCAGGTCATGAGCCTGTCCACCCTGCGCAAGCTCGACGAGGACGGGGTGACCTTCCAGTCGCACATCGACGGCTCGCGCCACCGCCTGACGCCGGAACGATCCATCGAGATCCAGCACCTGCTGGGATCGACCATCACCATGGCCTTCGACGAGTGCACCCCCTACCCCGCCACACGCGACCAAGCCGCCGAGTCCATGCACCTGTCCATGCGCTGGGCGAAACGGTCACGGGCGGCCTTCGAGCAGCGCAACGGATACGCCCTGTTCGGCATCGTGCAGGGGGGCGTGTACGAGGATCTTCGCCGCCAATCGGTGGACGCCCTGACCGACATCGGCTTCGACGGCTACGCCATCGGCGGCCTGGCCGTGGGCGAGCCCCATGACGAGATGCTGCGGGTGCTGGAGAGCGTCACACCCTTGCTGCCGGACGACCGCCCGCGGTACCTGATGGGCGTGGGGCGGCCCCAGGACATCATCGCCGCCGTGGCGCGCGGGGTGGATCTGTTCGACTGCGTCATGCCGACGCGATCGGGACGCACCGCCCAGGCCTTCACCCGACGTGGCACGGTGAACCTGCGCAACGCCCGTCACGCCGACGATTCCCGGCCCCTGGATGAAACCTGCGACTGCCCGTGCTGCCGGGACTATTCCCGCGCCTATCTGCATCATCTGGTCAAGGCCGGCGAGATGCTGGGGCCGATGCTGCTGACGGCGCACAACCTCCAGCATTATCAGGATCTCATGGCCGGCCTTCGCGGCGCCATCGGTGAGGGCCGGTTGACGGCATTCCTTGAAACGCGGGGCTCGGAGTACGCCTCGGGCGATATCCCCCCGTCTGCCTGACCAACCGCGCGGATGCGCCCACGGATCAGCCCCCGGCCTCGCTGGCCTCGCCGTCGCGCCGGTCTTCCTGGCGGCGATCCTGGCCCTTGCGCCGGTCCTGGAATCGGCGGTCGACCCGACGCCGCTCGTCACCCGGCCGGGACGGCTCGGACATCGGTGGCGGGGCAACCGACAGCGCCCGCGCATAGGCCGCCGACGCACGGGTGGAGACCGCCAGTTCGGTCAGAGAGGCGGCCTCTTCGGCCGCCGTCGGCGAGGACAGTGCCCGGTACGCCTCCCGCGTCGCCACCTCAAGACGGTCCAGTCCGTCCATCAGCGCCCTCATGCCGGATCTGAACTGGCGCGCCTCTTCCTCCGGCAGGGCCGTGATGGCCTCGCAGACGGCGGCCACGCGGTGGTCCAGGGAATTCAGGTTCACCAACTGATAATCCGCCGACATACGTTCGGCGGTCACGATCAGGCTGATCACCTGAGTCAGGGCGGCACCAATGCCTTCCGGCGTGGCCGCCACCTCCATGGTCGTCTCAGAACGCCGGCCAGTCATGGTGTCTGGTCCCCTTCACCGGAACCGCGATCATCCGCCCTCGTCCCCGTCGCAGGGACATCCCCGGCAAACACGCTGGCCCACGACGCCAAAGGCGGTGCCACGCGGCACCCATCGCCGCCGCCGGGTCCCTCGGCGAGGCCGGCATTCGCCCGGTAAACATAGGTGAGGATTTCGGCCACGGCGAGCATTGCCTCGACCGGAATCTCACTGTCCACATCGACCGCCGCCAGCACCTGGGCCAGATCCGCATCCTCACGCACCCGAACGCCATGCGCGAACGCAAGCGCGAGGATCTGCTCCGCCATCGCACCCCGCCCACTGGCGAGCACCGTGGGAGCCCGACCGCTCCCCGGCTCATGGCCCAATGCCACGGCAAGCGCGGAAGGATCGGAGTGGGACTGCGGGGGAGGGCGATCCGGCATGGCGCGTCCTGCTTCCAGACTGCGGCGCCGAACCATGTGTCGACGCGTTCGCGAAAGCCGCCGGCGACCGGCGTTCAATGTGGGCGCCTCCCCGACCGGATCACCCTACCCTCGCCCGCTTTACCGAATATTAAAGGCGACGGCGGACAGTGAAGGGAAGGAAGACCGCCCGCCGGACAGCCCCGGCGAACCACCGTCGTGACAGACCGCCACGACCTTTGCCCGGGACCCGAAAAGATGGACCTGACCAATCTGCCGCTGTTTCGCATGGTCCATGCCCGCTTGCAATGGGGCGCCCAAAGGCAACGCGTGCTGGCGCAGAACGTCAGCAACGTCAACACGCCCGGGTATCGTGGCCAGGACGTCCGCGAACCCGACTTCCGCGAGATAATGGCGCGGCAGGACAGCCTGACACAGCATCGCCGGAACCCGGCGGATGTCGGGGCGGTCCGCACCGACCCGAATCACCTTCCGGGAACGCTGCCGGACCCGGACCCGTACAGGGTCAGCGAGCAGAGGCGCTCTTTCGAGACGACACTGGACGACAATAGCGTGGTTCTGGAAGAGCAGATGCGGAAGATAGGCGAGACGAAAAGCCGTTACATGATGGCCGCCAGCCTGTTCGAGCGGAACATGGCTATGCTGAAAACCGCCATCAGGCCGAATCGCTGACCGGCCGTGGTCCCATGGCCCGGGCCGGAACGGCCCTCACACCGGAGGATCGTACCCCATGGACGAACTGAGCAGATCGCAAAACATATCGGTGGCGGGCATGAAGGCCCAGGCCGAGCGCCTGCGAATCGTGGCCCAGAACCTCGCGAACGCCGAGTCCGTGGGGGAGCGTCCGGGCGAACAGCCCTATCGGCGGCAGGTCATCACGTTCCAGAACGCCGTGGACCGGCAGCTCGGCATCGAAACCGTGGAGGTCAATCGTGTGCGACAGGACATGTCGCCCTTTCCCAAGGAGCACGATCCCGACCACCCGGCGGCGGACGCCGACGGATACGTGATGATGCCCAACGTCAATCCCTTGATCGAACTCATGGACCTGCACGAGGCGCAGCGCTCCTACGAGGCCAACATGAACGCCATCAGCGTGGCTCGCGAGATGTCGAAAAAAACCCTTGAGCTGCTGCGCTGAGGGGCCGTCACCGCGTCGATGAACAGGGCGCGCTCCCGCTTATTCAGGATAGACCAGGATGCCGGACATCAATTTCTCCAGTGCCATCGCCGCCTATCGGGCAAGCGCGCGTCATGCCGGGGATATCGTGCCGCACGAAACACATGCGGACAAAGCCGGCGCGGCGGCCGGGCCCGACTCCAACTTCGCCGGCATGGTCAGGGACACCCTGAAGGCGTCGGTCCAGACGCTGGAAGAAGGCGAGCGCATGAGCATGCAGGGCATCGCCGGGCTGGCCGATACCCGGGACGTTGTGTTGGCGGTCAACAGCGCCGAACTGACCCTGCAGACCATGGTGGCGGTACGTGACAAGGTCGTCAGCGCGTACGACACCATCATGCGCATGCCGCTGTGAGGCCGCGCCCACCCGTCGAGACGACCGCCAGGGATCCGAGGACCGTGTGAACCATGGAGGCGACCCAGATCCTTGATGTCGCCCGCGACGGCATCCTGACCATGGTCATCATTGCCGCGCCGGTTCTGCTGGCGGGACTGACCGTGGGCCTGATCATCTCACTGTTCCAGACGCTGACCCAGATTCAGGAAATGACGCTGGTCTTCGTGCCGAAGATCATCATCGTCTATATGGCGGTTTTGATTCTGCTGCCGTTCATGATCCAGCAACTGGTCGAACTGACCGAACGCCTGATGGATCTGGCCATCAGCCTGCCGTGAGCCGCCCCGGCGCGGCGAAACGTGACCGGTCTGCCGTGTGGAACCGAGATTCGGGGGGCCGCTCAAACCGTCGGGACTTTGGCGCGGGGAGGCCGGCACGTGCTTGAGGACCTGATCGCCACGCCGCTGTTCAATCTCATGCTGGTCTTCACCCGGCTGGGATTCGCTTTCATGCTGCTGCCCGGCTTCGGTGCCGCCTATGTCACGCCGCGCGTGCGCCTTGCCTTTGCCTTTCCTCTGTGCCTGATCATCACGCCCTTGGTCGAGCCGGCCCTACCGCCGGAGCCCGAGAACGCCGCCGCCCTGGTCCTGCTGATCACGACCGAAGTCCTGATCGGCACCTTCCTGGCACTGATGGCCCACCTGCTGCAGGCCGCGATGCACTTGGGCGGAACAGCCATCGGATATGCCGGCGGCCTGATGAACGCCCAGGCCTTCGATCCCAACACGACCCAGACCAGTGCCCTGATCCTGACCTTCTTGATGCTGTTGGCGCTCGTCGTGATGTTCGCCATGGACCTGCACCATCTGATCATTCGCGCCCTGGTCGACAGCTACCGGATTTTTCCGCCGGGCCTGCTGCCGCCGACGGGAGACTTCGTGACCCATTCCACGGAGGTCCTGGCGCGGTCCTTCCGCATCGGCTGGCAACTGGCATCCCCCATGGTGATCTTCTCGATCGTGTTCTATGTCGCGATGGGAATCATGGCGCGCCTGATGCCGCAGATGAACGTATTCTTCGTGGGCCTGCCGTTGATCATCCTGATTGGGCTGGGCATGTTGTTCCTGACCCTCCCCGCCATCATGCTGGTCTATCTGTCCTATTTCGAGGAAGGCCTGATCGCCTTCCTGCGTCTGTGACGGCAACGGAAAGTCGCCCCGATGGCCGAAGAAGACAAGGCATCGAAAACAGAAGACCCGACCTCACGACGGCTCGACGAGGCTCGCAAGGAAGGCAACGTGGCCAACTCGCGCGAGGTGGGCAACTTCGCCGTCCTGTTGGGCGCGACGCTGTTCGTGATCGTGCTGCTGCCATGGAGCGCCGAGCGGATCACCCTGGAACTGGCCGGCCTTCTGGGCAAGGCTCATCAACTCCCGTTGGGGCGGGCTGAAATGGCCACCGGCATTTCGACCGTCGTGATGTCCGTTTTCCCCTATATCGCCATCCCGATGGCCATCTTCATGTTCATGGGGGTTATGGCCCAGGTCGGTCAGGTGGGCCTGCTGATCACGACCAAGCCACTCACACCCAAGCTTGACAAAATTTCCCCCATCAAGGGCGTGAAGAAGATATTTTCAATCAAGCAGCTGCTTGAGACCGTGAAAGGCTTGTTCAAGCTGGCCTTCGTGGCCGTGATGACCTATGTTGTGTTGCTGCCGGTTATAGAAACGCCACATCATTTTATTGACCAGGACATGGTCGCCAGCCTTGAAGACTTCCGCGACGCCATCATCGCGCTTCTCGTTGGCGTTCTTTTGTTCATGTCTGTGATCGCTACAATTGATCTTGTCTACACGCGATTCAAACACCACGATGACCTGCGCATGACAAAACAGGAGGTCAAGGACGAGAACAAAACCGCCGAGGGCGACCCCCAGGTCAAGGCCCGCATCCGCAGCCTGCGCGCGGAACGGTCACGCCAGCGCATGATGCAGGCCGTGCCCGAGGCCGACGTGGTGGTCACCAACCCGACTCACTTCGCCGTTGCCCTGAAATACGAGATGGAGACCATGGCCGCGCCGCGCCTGGTCGCCAAGGGACAGGACAGCCTTGCCCTGAGGATTCGCGATGTCGCCGAGGACAACGACGTGCCCGTCGTGGAAAATCCGCCCCTGGCCCGCGCGCTTTATGCCACCGTCGATCTGGACCAAGAGATTCCGCCCGAGCATTATCAGGCGGTGGCCGAGGTGATCGGGTATGTCATGCGTCTCCGGAAAACGCCGTTTCATTAGACTACCGGCCGTGTGGGGTTTGGTGATGGGCACCCTTGTCCTTCTCGGGGCGCTGGTGGCCGACCATCCGGCCGTGCGTGCCGCCCTGCCCGACACGGTGGAAGTGGCCGCGCCGACACTGGCGGGTGTCGGCGTGACCCTGCTGGTTCTGTCGCTGATCGGATTGGCGCGGGTCCTGGCCCAGTCCCAGCGGAACGCCGCCGTCAATCGCGTCCTGATCGAGATGCTCGACGACGAATCGGAAGCCCGACTGGTCCTGGACTGCGACGGAACCGTATTGCTGGCCAACGCCGCCGCGCGCCGTCTGTGGCCAACCCTGGACCCGCCCACCGATCTGCGCGCGCGCCTGTTCGACCCGTTGCGACTGGCCGGGCTGGACGATTTAGCCGAACCGCTCGGCCGACTGGCCGCAGCCAACACGGCGGGATATGGCGAGCACCTGACCCTCGCCCTGCGCCCCTACGACGCGGACGACCCGGAAGCGCCGAACACGCCCGCCCTTCAGGAACCGGAGTGGTGGGACGTCGCGCTACGTCTGGTCCGCCCCGCCGGAAGGACCCCGGACGCCGCCTCATCCGCGACGCGGTGGCCCCGTCTCTGGCTGGCCCGCGACGTCACCGCCCGCCGCGCCATCGACGAGGTTTTGACTCGCGAGCGCGAAAGCCTGTCGGACTTCCTGTACTTCCTGCCGGTGGGGCTGTATTCCGCCGACGCCAACGGCCGCATCCGCTTCGTCAATCAGCGCATGGCCCGGTGGCTGGACCGCGAGCCCGAAGCCCTGCGCGAGGCATCGCTGTCCAAGCTCGTGGATGGCGGGGCACCGCCGATGCTGGACGGGGATTGGCGCGGCGAGGTCCGCTTCGTCTCGGCCAGCGGGCGGCGCTTTTCAGCGCTTGTCAGCCAGGGCTCGCATGATGACGCGGGCGAACTCCTGACCCGCACGGTTGTGATGCGCGATGCCATCGACGCGCCTCCGGCCGCCGTCGGCCAGGATGGTGTCGGGCCGTGGCGCTGGGATCGCATGTTCCGCTGGCTGTTCGACGGCGCCCCCGTGGGCATCGCATTGACCGACCCGGAAGGCCACCTGACGGACTGCAACCATGCGCTCCAGGCGTTGCTCGGACAGCGGCGCGACGACCTTCTCGATCAGTCTCTGGTGGCCCTGGTCGCCGAACCCGACCGGGCGCGCATCACCGAAGCCGTGAACCGCGTGTTGCGGGGCGCCGCCAACGCGGGCGAGCAGATCGATGTCACGCTGGCGCCCGGTCCCGGCCGCCATCAGAGCGACTCTGGCCCCGTCACGGCCGCCCTGTTTCTCGGCCCCATGGGCGGGACGGAAGACGCCGGCCACGGTCCCGAAGAGAACGCGCCGCCCCCCGCACCCCCGGTGGTCGAGGGCATCGTCGCCCACCTGATCGACACCAGCGCGCAACGCAGCCTGGAGCGGCAGTTCGCCCAAGCCCAGAAAATGCAGGCGATGGGTCAGCTCGCCGGGGGCGTGGCCCACGACTTCAACAACCTTCTGACGGCCATGATCGGATACTCCGACCTGCTGCTGCAACGCCACGGCACCGGCGATCCGTCCTTCGCCGACATCATGCAGATCCGCCAGAACGCCAACCGCGCCGCCAATCTGGTCCGTCAGTTGCTGGCGTTTTCCCGGCGCCAACCGCTACAGCCGCGCCGCCTGGATGTCGCCGCCGCCTTGTCGGAACTGTCGCATCTGCTGCGCCGGCTGCTGGGCGAGACCATCCAGTTCCGCCTGCTGCACGGCCGGGACGTGGACCATGTGGTGGCCGACCCGGGCCAGTTCGATCAGGTCATCATCAATCTGGCCGTCAATGCCCGCGATGCCATGCCGGACGGAGGCACCCTGACCATCGCCACCCGCCTGGACGTGGTTGAAAAACCGGTGGAACGGGGTGTGGAGACCATGCCGTCCGGCGAGTACGTGGTCATCGAGATCCGCGACACCGGCAAGGGCATCGATCACGAGCATGTGGCCCGCATCTTCGAGCCCTTCTTCACCACCAAGGGCGGCTCGACCGCCGGCACCGGCCTGGGCCTGTCCACGGTCTACGGCATCCTACGCCAGACCGGCGGTTTCATAGACGTCGAGTCGGCCCCCGGTGAGGGCACGGCGTTCACGATCCGGCTGCCGCGCTGGACCGCCCAGGCCGACGCGGACGGTCACGCCGACTCCGACGGCGCGGGACCGGTTCCGGCGGACACCACGGCGAGCGCCGGGCTGGACGACGCCGAACCCGGCGCGGATCAGCCGCCATCACACGAGGAGATCGAGGATCTGTCCGGCGCCGGCACCATTCTGCTGGTCGAGGATGAGGACCCGGTGCGCGCCTTCGCCGCCCGCGCGCTCCGCAACAAGGGCTATACCGTGCTGGAGGCACGCTCCGGCGAAAGCGCCCTGGACATCCTCGGCGAGCCGCACCCCATCGCCCTGCTCATCACCGACATGGTCATGCCCGGCGTCGATGGCGCCACGCTGGCGCGCACGGCGCGGGAACAACGGCCGGACCTACGGGTGATCATCATCTCCGGGTATTCGGAGGACAGCGCGCGCGGCGATATCCTGGACCAGCCGCGCACCCATTTCCTGCCCAAGCCGTTCAGCCTCAAGCTGCTGGCCGAAACGGTGAAGAGCGTGCTGGCCCGCTGAACGCGGGAGAACGGGGACCGGCCGACGACAGGATTGACGCATCGATCTCGGGATCATTGCAACGAACCGGAGGCGACGAGTCTTCTTTCTGACCCGCCGCTTTCTGACCCGCCGCGCCGCCCCCTCCGAAAGGGTCACCCTTTTCGGACGGCGATACAAAAGCGAACCGGCGGCGCGATCAGGGCGCGCCGCCGGTACCCGGAAAGGTCATGTACGTGGTGTGAGACGAAAGCAACGAGACAACAGACGCGGTGATCGGTGGGTACGCGGTGATCCCGGATGGCGGCGCCGGTTCGATTGGAGGCACGGGCGCGCTGGCAATCCGTGTCAACGGACGCACCGACCTGAGACCGCTCTCGCCGATGACCCGCGACCCCTTTATAGTGCTGAGGTGCCCCTAACGATGCTCCGTCCGCAATATGAAGAATTGTTAATCTGCGCGGATCGCGGATGGCCCGACTCGAAACCGCGCCGCCGCCCCGCCGGGACCAGCGCCCCCCGGACGACCGCATGCGATGCCCCGCCGGTCCAACCTTTCGATGAGATAAGGCGACGCTTTCCAGCCGTGCGCCCCCAGTGTCAATCGCGAATGACATCAGACACGAAAACCAATGTTGACACCCCCATGCCAATGGGGGAAAACTGCTTCCAGTTTGTGGAGATGCAGCGAACGCTCCTGGCGCGCCGAATTCCGTTCATGAGACGGAAATGGCTGACAGACGGCCCTAGGCGGGGCGTTCGTGGTGCGGCGATGGTTCCGCGTCGCGGAGCCATGTCGAGGACAATCCGGGTCGGATTGAGGATCAATCCTTGCTGAGGGGATGACGTAATGGCTGAAAAACCTGCTTCCGCAAAACCGGCTCCGGCCGTGTCGTACGAGAAACTGAACCGGACCGGCCTGACCGACGATGAGGCCAAGGCATTCCACGCGATGTTCCAGCGTGGCGGCCAGATCTTCTTCGCGATCTGCCTGCTGGCGCACTTCCTGCTGTGGTCCTGGATGCCCTGGTATCCTGGCCCGACCGCCGGCTGATTGCGCCGGGGCTGTCAGGCCGTGACCGGCCACAGCCGTTGAGACGAAAACACCGGATTCCGGAGACTGCAGATGCTTCCGAATTGCCTGAAAAAAGACGAGAAGATCGAGGTGCCCAACTTCTTCAATGAAGACTGGCGCTTCTGGCAGATCGTGAAGCCGATTGAAGGCCTCACCGTGACCTTCGTCGGCCTGACCGTGCTGGGCATCGTCCTGCACCTCGCCATCCTGTTCGGCAGCGAGCGTTACGCCACCGCCTGGATGGGTTGATGACGACTCGACCCGGCGCGCGGGGAGGCTGACCCCGCCGCGCCCGGTCGATTCGGAGATACTCCTGTCTGCCTCGACGATACCGCCCGGTGGCGAAACGCCACGTCGGGCGGTGTCGCGTTTCTGGGACCGCGTTTGTGGAGACGCATTTACGGGGACTCGTCTGGAGCGGACGCCCCGGCGCCCGACCACAGCCGCCGGCCCTCGCCGGCCGCCACCGTCTCCACCCGCGCCCGGCCATCCCGCAGCCACAACGCATGCACGCCGCCCTGGAACAGCGCCGCCCGGTCCGCCACCAGGCCGGGACCCTCGCATCCCGCCCCCAACGGCAACGGGCTGATGACCACATCGGCCCGCGCGCAGTCCTCCCCCAGCGCCGCCCGATGCCAGGCCAGGGCCACCACGACCCCGCCGGCCCGCAGCACGCACCCGCGCGGATCACAGCGCAGCCGGCCGTCCGCCGCCGCAGCGCCCGGCGCCGGCCACGACTCGGCGCTCTCGCCCCCCAGGCGCGCCACCCAGACGGCGCGGGCGAACCCGTCCGCCCGCCCGGGGGAGAGAATCAGGCCGCCGTCCGCGCCCCGGACCGCCAGCACGCGACCGTCGTCATTGATGACCAGGTCCGGCAGCGGCTGCGTCCAAGGACTGGCCAGCCCGGCGACCAGCCCCGCGACTCCCACAAGCCGCCACGGCCGCCGCCACAGGCACAGCCACAACCCGCCGCCGGCGACCGCCACCAGCCCCCACGCCGGCATCGCCGGCACCCAGCGGCTCGCCCCGTCCCAGCCGGCCACCCAGGCGGCAGACCTCGCCACCGCGTCAAGTCCCCAGCCCAGCGGCGCCAGCGCCATTCCCTCCAGCCCCAGCGGCAGCAGCAGCAGACTCGCCAGCAGCCACGGCATGACCCACAGCCCCATCACCGGCACCGCCAGCATGTTGGCCGCCAGCCCGAAAACGGCCACGCGGTTGAAGTGAAAGGCGGCGAAGGGCATCGTCGCCGCGCCGGCCACCAGACTCGTCAGCAGCACGCCCGCCAGATACAGCAGCACCACGCGCCCCAGGCGATCCGGCCACGCCCCGTCGGATCGCCGCCGGGTGGCAAGTCGCGGCGCCGCCAGTTCCCAGGTGGCTACCAGGGCCAGCACGGCCGCGAAGGACATCTGGAACGACGGGCCCAGCAGGGCCTGAGGCTGCGCCAACAGCACGGCCACGGCGGCCCAGGCCACCAGCCGGGGCGAGATCGCCACCCGATTCACGAGCACCGCGACCAGCACGAGTCCGGTCATGAGAAAGGCCCGCTGGGTGGGCACCGTGGCCCCGGCCAGCATCAGATAGACGGCGGTCCCCGCCAGGGCGAGCAGGGCGCACGGCTTTTTCAGATCCCAGCGCGCCGCCAGCGCCGGCACCCCGGCCAGCACCGCCCGCCCGCCGACGAACAGCAGGCCGGCGATCATCGACATGTGCAGGCCCGAGATCGCCAGCAGGTGGGCCAGCCCGGCGATGCGGAAATTCTCCAGAACGGTCTCGGGCACGCCGCCCCGCTCGCCCGTGGCCAGCGCGGCGGCGAGCGCCCCGGTCTCGCCCGGCAGCCCGGATCGCAGCCGCGCCGCCACCTCCAGACGCACCCGCTCGCGCACGGCGGCCAGTCGCTGGAGCCATGTCAGCGCCGGGGCGAGGGCGACCGGTGCCCAATCGCCGACCGCGAAGCCGACCCCGCCCAGACGCTCGAACCAGGCTCGGCGCGGAAAGGAATAAGCCCCAGGCGCCGACGGACGCGGCGGCGGCGACAGGATGGCGCGGGTCCGAATCCACGCCCCCGGCGTGGGCGGCGGGCCGCGCGTCTGGGTCACGCGCACCCGGGCCGGGGTCCTGTCGGGGGGCAGGCCGGCCAGCGACACGTCGGCCAGGGTGACGCGGTGGCCGTGCGGACGGGACTCGACCAACACGACCCGCCCGGTGGTCTGGACCGGCCCGAGTCGCTCGGTCAGCACGGGCGCGGCGACACCGTGGGCGCGCTCCTGGGCGACAACGAAGCCGATAGCCAGCGCCACCAGGGCGGCCAACAGGGCGCTGATCCACACCGCGCGCCGCGCCACCAGCACCAGCAGAAGCACCCCGCCGGCCAGCACGGCGCCAGTCAGGCGCGGCGGCTCCTCCGGAAGGGCGAAATAGGCGGCGATCCCCGTCCCCAGCGCCACCGGGAGCCACAACGGCCAGCGCGTCCGCTCCGCCTCCAGCGTGGCGGCGAGCCCCTGCAACGGCGCCGCCCATGCGGGCGCGCCGGTCCATGGCACGGCGACGGCGCGGGACGGCCTGTGCGGCCGGCGGGGAATCATGGGCGCGCGCCCTTTTGTCGCGAAACACGGGCGACAGTATAGCATGACGGATCAGGGGGGCGAGACCTGCGGTCCTCATCGTGCTGGAGGGAGGACGCGCGGCGCCGCGCGGCACCAGTAAATAAATTCGGGTGTATTAGAAGTCGTTTTCACATTAATAAAAAAGCGAATTGCTGACCAAACCAATGGCCAGCAACTCCTATCAACGAGCTCTGCTCAGAACCGCAGGCTTTTCATCAGCCAAGCTTGAGATTGACCGCCGAGGATTTGCCTCGCCGACTATCAACCTCGACATCGTAGCTAACGACCTGACCATCGGCCAAACCATCGAGCCCCGCACGCTCAAGGGCGCTGATATGCACGAACACATCGGGGCCTCCCCCATCCGGGGCAATGAAACCGTAACCTTTGGCGCTGTTAAACCATTTGACCGAACCGGTATCCATGTCGGTCTCTCCTTCTTGCTGTCATAGAAAGTTTGCTCTGGGGGTTTCCCGGAGGCGGGGTGGCGCCCGCACGCGTCATCCTGCCGCGGCAGGCGTTCAGCGGGCGACCCCTGCGACCGCCGGACCGGATGTCCGCCGGCGTTTTCGCCGTCTTGGGCCGGATGGCCCGGGGCTGTCGGAGCGGTGTCCCCGCACCGATGGCGGTGACGGAGAGGCCGGGGACGGACGGACATCATGCCCATGGCCCCCGGGATCATTGATTGACGACCCGATCAGGCGTTCGATGTCCCGCAACAGGCCCTGTTCCGTGGGATCGCACAGCGAAATCGCGGTTCCAGACTTGCCCGCTCGCGCGGTGCGGCCGATGCGGTGCACATAGGCCTCCGGCACGTTGGGCAGGTCGAAGTTGATCACGTGGGAGACATCGGGGACATCGATGCCCCGCGCCGCGATGTCGGTCGCCACGAGAATGGCCACCTGCCCGCCCCGGAATTCAGCCAAGGCCTTGGTTCGCTGGGGCTGGCTCCTGTTGCCGTGAATGGCCATGGCCGACAGGCCAGCCTGTTCCAGATGCCGGGTCACCCGGTCGGCGCCCCGCTTCGTTCGGGTGAACACGATCGTCCGCCCGACCTGATGGCGGCCAAGAACATCCACGAGCACATCCCGCTTGCTCACGGCCGCGACGTGCATCACGGACTGGTCAATGGTTTCGATGGGCCGCGCCGCCGGAGCGACCGACACCTCGGCCGGATCGTTCAGGAACTCGGACGCCAGGATCCGGATGGCTTTCGGCATGGTGGCGGATAGCAGCATCGTCTGCCGACGCTTGGGCACCGCCTTCATGATGCGCCGGATGGCCGGCAGGAAGCCAAGGTCGAGCATATGGTCGGCCTCGTCGAGCACCACCGTGCCCGCCCCATCCAGCCGGACGGCGCCGCTGTCCAGGTGATCAATCAGGCGTCCCGGCGTCGCGACGATGATGTCGACCCCTCGCGCCAGGGCACGCACCTGCGGGCCGGGCTTGGCGCCGCCGATGACCACGGTTGAAGTGATGGAGAGGTCGCGGCCATAGGCGCGGATGGTGGCGCTGACCTGCGCCGCCAGTTCCCGGGTCGGCACGAGAATCAGGGCACGGCAGCCCCCGGGCGCCGCGCGCGCCGAAGCCCGGGCAAAACGGTCCAGCAGCGGCAGGACAAAGGCCGCCGTCTTGCCGGTTCCGGTTTGCGCAATGCCAAGAACGTCTCGCCCGGACAGGGCGAGGGGAATGGCGCGCGACTGGATGGGGGTGGGGTGGATGTGGCCTTCGGCTGCAATGGCACGAAGGAGAGGCTCGGCGAGGCCGAGGTCAGTGAACTGGATCAATCGGACGCTTTCGTTGGCCAGAACGCGACGGAGGGCCTTGCTTGGCCTTGAGGTGTCGGCCCCTGGCGAATGTCTGAGGGCGTCCAATCCGTTGCCACGCCTGGGGGCGGGACCCAACGTCGTGCACCGGCACGACAGCCCCGAACCTGCGGACATTTGGAAAACCGGACGCTGAGCCATAAGAGAAGAAGCGATGTCGTCGTGACCGCCCCATATCCCTTGACAGCTATTGTTCGGACATAAGCTCACACTCCCCCAAAAAAAGCAAACGAAATAGCGCGTGGCTCAAAAAGGGGCTGCCCCGATGAAACGCACCGGCGCCTGTCGGACCGCGCCGGCCGGCGTTGATCGCGGCGGCGCGAGGGGTTGACTCCACCACTGGTGGAATTCCACCTATTCCCCGGGCACTGGCTTGCGACTGTACACAGCGGCCGGACGGGACTTGCAGCCCGCCCGGCGTGCGTCTTCACGCCAGCGCGACCGAAGAAGCGCCGTTCAACCCGCCGACCCTGCTGCGCCGCGCGCCGGGGTATGATACACGATCTCCACCATCGGATTTTCCGGGCGCGCCGCGTCGCGCGCCCCCACCCCTGACATTCCAGACCCACACAGAGGACCCATGACTGTCGTCACCCGGTTCGCACCCTCGCCCACGGGCTTCCTGCACATCGGCGGCGCCCGCACGGCGCTGTTCAACTGGCTGTACGCCCGCCATCACGGCGGGCGCTTCTTGCTGCGCATTGAGGACACCGACCGCGCCCGCTCCACCCCGGAGGCGGTGGAGGCCATCTTCGACGGCCTGCGCTGGCTGGGCCTGGACTGGGACGAGGAGCCGGTGTTCCAGTTCAGCCGCGCCGCGCGGCATGCCGAGGTAGCGAATGCCCTGCTGGCCGAGGGCAAGGCCTACCGCTGCTATGCCACCCAGGAGGAGTTGGCGGCGATGCGCGAGGCGCAAAAGGCCGCCGGCCAGCCCATGCGCTATGACGGCCGCTGGCGCGACCGCGACCCGGCCGACGCGCCCGAGGGCGTGCCCCCCGTCATCCGCATGAAGGCCCCGCGCGACGGCGAGACGGTGATCGAGGATCAGGTGCAGGGCCGGGTGACCGTGGCCAACGACCAGCTTGACGACATGATCCTGCTGCGCTCCGACGGCACGCCGACCTACATGCTCTCCGTCGTCGTGGACGACCACGACATGGGCATGACCCATGTCATTCGCGGCGACGACCACCTGACCAACGCCTTCCGCCAGTCGCAGCTCTACCGCCTGATCGGCTGGGAGCCGCCGGCCTTCGCCCATATCCCGCTGATCCACGGCCCGGACGGCGCCAAGCTGTCCAAGCGCCACGGCGCGCTGGGCACCGAGGCCTACCGCGACATGGGGTTCCTGCCGGAGGCCATGCGCAACTACCTGCTGCGGCTGGGCTGGGGTCACGGCGACGACGAGATCATCAGCGACGCCCAGGCCCGCGACTGGTTCGACCTGGACGGGGTGGGGCGTTCGGCGGCGCGGTTCGACACCGTCAAGCTGACGAGTCTCAATGCCCACTGGCTGCGACAGGCCGCGGATGCCCGGCTGGTGGACCTGATCGCCGGCCGCCTGGGCCAGCCGGTGGACAAGGAGGGCCGCCAGCGCCTGCTGGCCGGCATGGCGGGCCTGAAGGAACGCGCCAAAACCGTGGTCGAGTTGGCCGACAGCGCCGCGTTCTATGTGCGGCCCCGGCCGCTGGCGCTGGACGACAAGGCGAAGAAGCAGGTGACCGGCGATGGCGCCGAAACGCTGGCGCTGCTGCGCGACCGCCTGGGCGCGGTCGAACCCTGGGACCGCGAGGCCCTGGAGGCCGACGCCCGGGCCGTGGCCGAGGACCGGGGCCTCAAGCTGGGCAAGGTGGCGCAGCCGCTGCGCGCCGCCCTGACCGGCTCCACGGTCTCGCCGCCCATTTTCGAGGTCATGGAGATTATGGGACGGAACGAAACCCTGGCCCGCGTGGACGACTGCTTGGGCAACAACGGGGAGGCCTGAGACCAGCGCGACAATTCTGAGAAACCTGGGGGATCGCGCCGCCGACGCTTGAATTCGGCCCACGGGCGGGCAACATGACGACGGGCACGAAACCGCGTTTCGCCGTCGGTTCGGCCCTTGGGGCGTGTTGGCGAGTGGCGGCATCACGTTGCTTGACGCCGTGGCGGGCCCCATCGATTCGGAAGGACCAGCCGACATGACGAAAAACAATACCGTCACCATCACCGACAACCGCACCGGCGCGACCTACGACCTGCCCATCCTGGACGGAACCGTGGGGCCGAGCGTGGTGGACATCCGCAAATTCTACGCCGAGACCGGCATGTTCACCTACGATCCCGGATACACCTCGACCGGAAGCTGCGAGTCCGCCATCACCTATATCGACGGCGACCAGGGCATCCTGTTGCACCGGGGCTATCCCATCCAGGATCTGGCCCCCAACTGCCGATTCCTTGAGGTGGCCTATCTGCTGCTGAACGGCGACCTGCCCAACAAGGCGGAGTTCGACACCTTTGAACAGGCCATCACCATGCACACCATGGTGAACGAACAGATTCACAAGTTCCTGGAGGGGTTCCGGCGCGATTCCCACCCCATGGCCGTGATGTGCGGTGTCGTCGGCGGCCTCGCCGGGTTCTACCATGATCAAACGGACCTGTCCGACCCCCATCACCGCATGATCGCCTCGCACCGGCTGATCGCCAAGGTCCCGACCATCGCCGCGTGGGCCTACAAGTACTCGATGGGTCAGCCGCTGATGTATCCGCGCAACAACCTGCGCTATGCTGCCGACCTGTTGCAGATGATGTTCGCGGTGCCGTGCGAGGACTATGTGGTCAATCCGGTGCTGGCCCGGGCCCTGGACCGGATCCTGATCCTGCACGCCGACCACGAGCAGAACGCCTCGACCTCGACCGTGCGCCTGACCGGATCGTCCGGTGCCAACCCGTTCGCCTGCATCGCCGCCGGCATCGCCTCGCTGTGGGGACCCGCCCATGGCGGCGCCAACGAGGCCGTGCTGAACATGCTGGAGGAGATCGGCACGCCGGATCGCGTGAACGAGTGCGTCAAGCGGGCGAAGGACAAGGATGATCCGTTCCGCCTGATGGGGTTCGGCCACCGCGTCTACAAGAACTACGACCCGCGCGCCAAGATCATGGCCCAGACCTGTCACGAGGTTCTGGAAGAACTGGACATCAAGGATCCGCTTCTGGATGTGGCCATGGAACTGGAGCGGATCGCATTGGAAGACGAGTACTTCGTCGAACGCCAGCTGTACCCGAACGTCGATTTCTATTCGGGCATCGTCTTCCGCGCCATGGGCATTCCGACCTCGATGTTCACCGGCATGTTCGCCGTCGCCCGCACCACCGGCTGGGTGGCGCAGTGGAACGAGATGTTCGTGGATCCGGCGCAGAAGATCGGCCGGCCGCGGCAGCTCTACACCGGCCCCACCCAGCGGCAGTTCGTGCCCCTGGATGATCGGTAGGCCGAGTCCCTGGTCTATCGCCACGGGATCCCTACATGATGGGGCGGGCAGCCTTTGGCGGCCCGCCCTTCTTGTTTGGAATGGAGACGCCCATGTCCGTCGAGACCGACCAGCCCGCGCCCGACTTCTCCATGCCCACCGACGGTGGCGGCCACGTGTCGCTGGCCGATCTTAAGGGCAAGACGGTCGTGCTGTACTTCTACCCCAAGGACGACACCTCCGGCTGCACCAAGGAGGCCATCGCGTTCAAGGAGGCACTGGCCGACTTCGAGGCGGCCGGCGCGGTCATCGTCGGCGTCTCCAAGGACCCGGTGACCAAGCACGATAAGTTCAAGACCAAGCATGACCTGCCCTTCACCCTCGCCTCCGACGCCGACGGCGACGTCTGCGAACGCTACGGCGTGTGGACGGAAAAGAGCATGTACGGCAAGACCTACATGGGCATCGAGCGCACCACCGTCCTCATCGACGGCGCCGGCGTGGTGCGCAGGGTCTGGCCCAAGGTGAAGGTCGCCGGCCATGCCGAGGCGGTGCTGGAGGCCGTGCGGGGCCTGGACTGAGGCGCGGGCCCGCCTCGTCCTCGATCATGGCCTATCGTCGCCGCCACACCGCGTTGCGTTAATCTAGAATCACCTAACGTGCCCTAGCCCTTTGCAATTGAAGCAAATCGTCGTCGCGATCCGGTCCGGATCGCTCGGGATTTGCTCCGGCCATTCTTTTTCCAAGCAAATCGTCGTCGCGATCCGGTCCGGATCGCTCGGGATTTGCTCCGGCCATTCTTTTTCCAAGCAAATCGTCGTCGCGATCCGGTCCGGATCGCTCGGGATTTGCTCCGGCCATTCTTTTTCCAAGCAAATCGTCGTCGCGATCCGGTCCGGATCGCTCGGGATTTGCTCTAATCCGCCCTCGTCTCCGCCGCTTCGTGGCGGGCGACGGCGGCCTTGGCGGCCTCCAGCAGGGCCCGAGCGTCGATGCCACGTTCCGTGGCGTCGGTCACCCAGAGGTCCTCGACCGCCTCGAACGTCGCCAGAAAGCGCGCCGTCTCCGCCTCGGACACCGTGATCAATTCGTTGCCGTTGGCAGCCGCCATCTCCATGACGCGCGGTTCGACCGCGTCCCAGATCGCACCGGCCTCGCGCGCCAGATCAGGCCCGGTGTGGGCGTCCAGGATCGCCCGCAGGTCGTCGGGGAGGGCCTCGTAGCGGTCCTTGTTCATCGCCAGCAGGAAGGTGGTGGTGCCGAAGCGGTGTCCGCCCGCCAGTTCGGTGTGGTGACGGGCGATGTCGATGACCCGCAACGGCAGCGCCACCTCGAAGGGAATGAAGGCCCCGTCCAGCACCCCGCGTGACAGCGCCTGGGGCACGTCGGGCACCGGCATGCCAACCGGTTCGGCGTTCATGGCCTCGATCATCCAGGTGCCGGTGCGGGACGGCACCCGCAGCTTCAGGCCGGCCGCGTCCTCCAGCGTCCGCACGGGCGTGTCGACGGTGTGCAGTGCCTGCCCGGAGTGGACATGGACCAGAAGCGGATGCACGTCCTCGAAATCCTGGGCCAGGAAATCATCCATCAGGTCCTGAATGGCCAGATTGGTGACCACCGCACTGCCGCCGTGGACGCTGGGCAGGTCGAACACCTCGGCATGGGGAAACGCGCCCGGCGTATAGCCCAGCACGGTCCAGATGATGTCGGCCACGCCGTCGCGCGCCTGTTGGTACAGCTCCGGCGGGGCACCGCCCATGGTCATGGAGGGGAAGAACTCGAAGGCGATGCGCCCGCCGGACTCGGCCTCAATCCGCTCGGCCCAGGGCTCCAGGAACGCGGCCTGGTTGGTGGCCTTGGCGCTGAGGAAGTGATGCACGGTCAGGGTGACCTCCTGCGCCTTCAGAAGGCCGGGCGCCATCGCCGTGGCGGTGATCAGGGCGGCCGCCGCGACGGTGGCCCTCCAGGATATCGTCATCGGACGGTCCCTCCGGATGGGTGCGCCCAGGTTGAAGCCCCGGCGCCGGTTGCATGGCACCGCATCGTAGCCGATCGGGGCAGCTCTTCAACATCATCGGGATACGGGCTCATTCATGCGCACGCGCCTTTTACGGGCGCCGCTTCTTCCGGAGGAGTGCCGTGCGCCCGCCGGAACCCTCCGGAGAGGGGCCGTCGGCCCACTTTTCCATAGTATCGAGATTGAAATGGTCCTCCAGCGACCATAGGTCCTGCCAAAGGCATCTCGCCTTTTTAGGTTATTTGTACGCTAACGCTCCTAGTCAGTGGTGTCACCTCTCCTTCTCGCGGGACCACACACCCGGCGACGCTCTGCCGGACAGAAACAACGAGGCCGCAAATGCTCAAGTCAATCCGCATTGGCACCAAGCTGTACGGGGGATTCGGTGTCATCCTCGTCCTCCTGACCATCCTCGGCGTCAGCACGGTCCTTTCGGTGTCGGGTGTCGACACGGATTTCGAGGACTATCGGGACCTGACCCAGTCCGGCAACGAAATCGGGCAGGTTCAGGCGAACATGCTGATGATGCGCCTGGGCGTGAAGGACTTCGTCATCGACGGCAGCACCCAATCCGTTGCGCGGGTCAACGAACGGGCCGCCGAGACGCAGGACGCCATCGCGACCACGCGCCGCCTGACGCGGGATCAGGAAGCCCTGGAACTGCTGGAACAGATCTCCGATCGCTTGGATGAGTACACGAGCGCGTTCGGCCGGGTTACCGCGTTGCAGGCCCAGCGCGACGAGGTGGTCTCGACGCTGCAGACCGTGGGTCGCGCGGCGGAGGAAGCGCTGGACACGATCATGCGCACCGCGAACGAAGACAACGACGCCGCGGCCGCCTACATCTGCGGCCTCAGCCTGCGCCGCTTCCTGCTGGCCCGCCTCTCGGCCTATGCGTTTCTTCAGAACGGCAAAGACGCGGCCTACCAGGACGCAGTGGGACACCTCGATGCTTACGCCAAGCGGCTGGACCAGCTGGCGGGCATGCTGTCCGACCCGGAGCGGGTCTCCCTGGCGGCCGAAACCAGGGACCTGGGCCTGACCTACCGCGAAGAGCTCGGGACCCTGCGCGACCGCCTCACCGAACGCAACGACATCATCGTCAACACGCTGAATACGATTGGCCCGACCATCGCCGGGCGCATCGACGACTTCAAGGCCGAGGTGCGCAGCGAACAGGCCGTCCTGGGTGACCGCTCCGAGCAGTCCATCGGCCAGACCATCGTCATCAGCCTGATCCTGACCGTGAGCGCGCTCGTCATAGGCGTCGCCGCCGCGTGGATGATCGGCGCCGGCATCAGCGGGCCGATCCAGGCGATGACCGCGGCCATGGGGCGGCTCGCCAACAAGGACTACGGGGCGACGATTCCGGCCCAGGACCACAAAGACGAGATCGGCGACATGGCCAAGGCGGTGCAGACCTTCAAGGACGGCATGCAGAAGGCCGACGATCTCGCCGCCGAGACCGCGGAGCAGGCGCGCAGGCGGGACGCGCGGGCGCAGCGGATCGAACAGATCAACACCGAGTTCGACAGCAAGGTCGGCGCCGTGCTGGAGACCGTCTCCTCGGCGGCGACACAACTGCAGACCACGGCGCAGACCATGGCCTCCATCGCCGAGGAGACCAACTCCCAGGCGACCACGGTCGCGGCCGCCTCCGAGGAGGCTTCGACCAACGTCCAGACGGTGGCGTCCGCGGCCGAGGAGCTGTCCTCGTCGATCAGCGAAATCGGGCGTCAGGTGCAACAGTCGACGGACATCGCCAGTCAGGCGGCGGCGGAAGCCCGGCGGACCAACGACGTCGTTTCCGGGCTGGCCGATTCGGCGCAGAAGATCGGCGAGGTGGTCGACCTGATCACCGACATCGCCGACCAGACCAACCTGCTGGCGCTGAACGCCACCATCGAGGCCGCCCGGGCCGGCGACGCCGGCAAGGGTTTCGCGGTCGTGGCCAACGAGGTCAAGAGCCTCGCCAGCCAGACCGCCAAGGCCACCGAGGATATCGGCCGTCAGATCGGTGCCGTGCAGACCGAGACCCGAACCGCCGTGTCGGCCATCGAATCCATCGCCGACATCATCAACCGCATCAACGAGGTGACCTCCACCATCGCCTCGGCGGTTGAGGAGCAGAACGCGGCGACGCAGGAGATCGCGCGCAACGTCCAGCAGGCCAGCCAGGGCACCACCGAGGTCTCCGAGACCATCGTCGGCGTGACCGACGCGGCCCGCGAGGCGGGCTCGGCGGCCGAGACCGTGCTCCAGGCCACCCAGTCGCTGAACGAGCAGTCCACGCACCTGAAGGGACTCGTCGAACGCTTCCTTGGGGATGTCCGCGCCACCGACTGAGACCGTCCGGCCGATGCCGTGACCCGTTCGCCGAACCGTCGTTGTCTTGGCTCCCCAGATCCCTCCGGCCCTTTGGGGCGTTCGGGATGACGCCCTATTCCTTGGCGATACGCGTCATCCCGACGCGTCCGGAGGACGCGAGGGATCTCGACGAGAGACGTGCGACGGTCCTGACCCGCGTGCGGTGCTGAAGAGGGCCCAGGTGTTTTTCCGCACCCCGCTCGAGCGCGTTGCGTGGGGTCTGACTCACGCAACGCGCCCTATTGAATTGAAGGCTTATTCACTTGGCTCCGGCAGACTCCGATATGGTGCGATGCAATCCCGCTCTGGCACACATGTTGGGGTTGCCGGAGCCAAGTGAATAAGCGGGTTGACTTGATCGTGATGCAAATCGTGGTCGCGATCTGGTCCGGATCGCCCGGGATTTGCTCTAGTACTGCCGCAGCAGCCCCACCAGCCGGCCCTGGACCTTGACCCGGTCGGCCGGCAGGACCTGGGTGCGATAGGCCGGGTTGGCGGGCTCCAGCGCGATGGATTGCCCCTTGCGGCGCAGGCGTTTCAGCGTGGCCTCCTCACCGTCCACCAGGGCCACGACGATGGTTCCGGATTCGGCGGTGTCACAGCCGCGAATCAGCACCGTGTCGCCGTCCAGGATACCGGCCCCGATCATCGAATCGCCCTCCACCGTCAGGGCGTAGTGATCCCCCCGGCCGAGCAGGCCGGCCGGGACGTCGATCAGGTTGGAGGTGTCGGACAGGGCGGCGATGGGCGTGCCGGCGGCGATCTTGCCCAGAAGCGGCAGTTGCACGGCCTCAAGGGCGTCGGGAACGGCGGCCCCGGCAAGGGCGTGACCGCCGAAATCGCCGCGAATGACCTTGGCATCGAAGCCACCGGTGGGCGCCGCCGGGGGCCGGGCACCGGCCGCACTCTCGGCCGGGACGGCCTCGCCGGGCCGGCGCAGGATCTCCAGGGCGCGCGCCCGGTGCGGCAACCGGCGGATGAAGCCGCGTTCCTCCAGCGCCGAAATCAGGCGGTGGATGCCGGACTTGGAGCGCAGGCCGAGCGCGTCCTTCATCTCCTCGAAGCTGGGCGCGACCCCGGACTCGCCAAGGCGCTGGTCCAGAAAGACGAGAAGCTCGTGCTGCTTGCGTGTCAACATGGGGTGCTGCCCTTCCCTGCCTTTCCTGTCCCTGCCCTTCGCGTCGCCCGGCGGCCGTCCGCATTGGCCCGCGCCCACCGTCAAGGGTGAACAAAGGCGGTACGACCTTCTTTCGTTCTACTTTGGTTCCAGCGGGAGGTCAAGAGGCCGGCGCGGTCATGGTGAACACAGGATGGGGCGAGCGGCTCAGGACGGGGTCATCCGCAGCTTGTATGCCGGAAACTCGGCCGCCCATCCACAAGGCGCCACCCCATTGACCCACACCCAGTCCCGCGCTTGAGTGGACGCTCGTTCCGCTCGCGCACAGGATTCCGCCTCGCCATGACGCACCAGACCGCGCTGACCTATCCCGACGCCCTGATCCGCCAGATCCTGGCCGACGTGAAGACCATCGCCATGGTCGGCACCTCGGCCAACTACAACCGGCCCAGCTACTTCGTCATGAAGTACCTGATCGAGAAGGGCTATCGGGTGATCCCGGTCAACCCGACCCAGGCCGGCAACACCATCCTGGGCGAGACGGTCTACGCCAGCCTTGCCGACGTGCCCGAGCCGTTCGACATGGTGGACATCTTCCGGGGCTCGGAGGCCGCCGGCGGGGTGGTGGACGAGGCCATCACCGTGGCCGCCGACAAGGGCGTCAAGGTCGTGTGGATGCAGCTCGGCGTGCGCAACGACGCGGCCGCCAAGCGCGCCGAAGCCGCCGGCCTGACCGCCATCATGGACCGCTGCCCGAAGATCGAATACGGCCGTCTGGGTGGCGAACTGGGCTGGTACGGGGTGAACTCCGGCGTCATCAGTTCGCGGGCCAAGCGCGCCCCCGGCCACGGCGCCGGCGCGGCCGGCAAGACCGACTACGGCTTTTCCACCCGCGCCATCCACGCCGGGGCGGCCCCGGACCCGACCACCGGCGCCCGCGCCACCCCCATCTATCAGACCACGTCCTATGTGTTCGACGACGTCGACCAGGCCGCCAGCCGCTTCAATCTGCACAACTTCGGCCATGTCTACGCGCGGCTGTCGAACCCCACCGTCTGCGTGCTGGAGGAGCGCATCGCCAACCTGGAGGGCGGGCGCGCCGCCTGCTGCGCCGCCTCCGGCCACGCGGCCCAGTTCCTGACCTTCTTCACCCTGCTGGAGCCCGGCGACGAGTTCCTCGCCGCCCGCAACCTGTACGGCGGGTCGATCACCCAGTTCGGGCTGTCGTTCAAGAAACTGGGCTGGACCTGCCACTTCGTCGATCCGACCGACCCGGAGAACTTCCGCCGCGCCCTGACCGAAAACTGCAAGGCCATCTTCCTGGAGGTGCTGGCCAATCCCGGCGGCATCGTCGTGGACGTGGAGCGGGTCGCCGAGATCGCGCGCGAGGCCGGCATTCCGCTGATTGTCGACAACACCATGGCCACGCCCGCCCTGTGCCGTCCCATCGAGTGGGGCGCCGACATCGTCACCCACTCGACCACCAAGTTCCTGTCCGGCCACGGCAACGCCCTGGGCGGGGCCATCGTCGAATCGGGCCGCTTCGACTGGGCGAAGAGCGGCAAGTTTCCCTCCCTGGCCAAGCCGGAGCCGGCCTATCACGGCCTGACCTTTTACGAGACCTTCGGGGATTTCGCCTTCACGACCAAAGCCCGGGCGGTGGCCCTGCGCGATTTCGGCCCGACGCTGAGCCCGCAGAACGCGTTTCTGACCCTGATGGGGATCGAGACCCTCCCCTTGCGCATGCGCCAGCATGTGGCGAATGCCAAGACCGTGGCCGAGTATCTGGCCGGTCACCCCAAGGTGGCCTGGGTGTCACACGCCGGCCTGCCGGACTCGCCCTACAGGGCGCTGGCGGAAAAGTACCTGCCGGGCGGGCCGGGGGCTGTGTTCACCTGCGGTCTGAAGGGCGGATTCGAGGCCGGGGTGAAGGTGGTGGAGGGGGTCAACGTCTTCAGCCACCTCGCCAACATCGGCGACACCCGCAGCCTGATCCTGCACCCGGCGTCCACCACCCACCGCCAGCTTACGGATGAACAGCGGGCGGCGGCCGGGGCCGGCGACGACGTGGTGCGGCTGTCCATCGGGCTGGAGGACGCCGCCGACCTGATCGCCGACCTGGAGCAGGCCTTGGCGGCGGCGTGACGTCAGCGGGTCTCGTTTTTTGGTTGTCCGGTCCCGTGGTGTCCGGCCTTCATGAGGCCGGCCGGCGTCGGCCGACAGGGCTTCCGTCCCGGCGGGAAGCGGGCTATGGTCCCGCCCTTCCTCGCCAACCCGGGCGCGCGGGCATGCGGCGCCCCTCATCAGGAACCGACGAGTCATGGCCAACATCAAGGAACGCGGACAGTTCGTCCTCGCCAGCGGCAAGGATCTGGCGGCCGCCGCCAACGCCGACGCCAAGGGCCTCGCCCGCTTCACCGGGCTGTCGGAAAAGGCCGTCACGACAGTCCTCAATGGCGGCAAGACGACCTGGGTGCGCTGCGCCAAGGTGGTCCGGGCGCTGAACGCCATGGGCGCCAAGGACGCTGGCACGGACGCCATCAGCCGTCAGGGCGAGTAGGCGCGGGTCGCCGCCTCCCGCCGGACTCGATGGTTTTGGTCGCCCGCTGGGCTCGGGGTTGCACCGCCCGGCGGGCTCGGGTAAGCCGAAGCCCGGATCGATGTCGCCCTTTCCCCGCCCCGGAGTGCCCCGGTGAAGCACGCCCTCAGCCTGTTTGTCGGCCTGTATGTCCTGTGGCTGCTGTTGTCCGGCCACTGGGACGACCCGTTGTTGCTGGGCCTGGGGGTGACGTCGGCGGCGCTGACGGTGTTCGTCGCCTGGCGCATGGAGGGCCTGGACCACGAGGGCGTCCCCGTCGCCGTGGTCCTGCGGGCGCTGGCCTACTGGCCGTGGCTGCTGTGGCAGATCGTGCTGTCCAATCTGGCGGTGGCACGGTGCGTGCTCAATCCGGATCGGATCGCGCCGCGCATGACCTGGGTGCCGGTCAGCCAGAGCACCGATTTGGGCAAGGTGATCCTGGCCAACTCCATCACCCTGACGCCGGGCACGATCTCGGTGCAGGTGGACGGCGGGCACATTCTGGTCCACGCGCTGGAGCCGGGCAGCATCCATGACCTGTTCGGCGGCGAGATGGACCGCCGCGCCGACTGGGTGGAGGGCTCGCTGGACCGCCCCGCCCAAGCCGACCGAACCACCGACCCGACCACGGGGGGCGCCTGATGGAAGCCACGGCCAGCGTGTTCGTTCTCGTCACCATGGCGCTGGCCCTGGCGCGGGCCGTGCGCGGCCCAACGGTCTATGACCGCATCGCGGCGGTCAACGCCTTCGGCACCATGACCGTGCTGGTGCTGGTGCTGGTGGGCTTCCTGACAGACCGTCCGGAGTTCGAGGACATCGCCCTTCTGTACGGCCTCATCAACTTCGCCGGCACCATCGCCGTGCTGAAGTTCGTGAAGTACAGCAGTCTGGCGGGGCCACAAGAGCCGCGGCCCGCCGCCCCCCGCGCGGAGGGCCGCCGATGAGCCTCGTTCTCGACATCCTGAGTTGGGCGTTGATGGTCACCGGCGGCGTCTTCTGCCTGCTGTCCGGGGTCGGCCTGCTGCGCTTTCCCGATGTCTTCACCCGCATCCACGCGGCCAGCCTGGGCGACACCCTGGGCGCCGGGTTGATCCTGCTCGGCCTGCTGCTCCAGGCCGGGCTGGGGGCCGATCTGGTGGGCATCAAGCTGGTGCTGATCCTGGTGTTCCTGCTGTTCACCAGTCCGGTGGCCACCCATGCCCTGGTGCAGGCCGCGCTGCTGGACGGCCTGAAGCCGTGGACCCGCGACGGCCGCCCAACCGAGGGCTCGCTGAACCCGGACGACCCGGCGGAGGACGACGCCTTCATCCGCGACGCACGCGACGGCGGGAGGCGATAGCGGCCATGGAACAGGTCATCGACATCGTCCTTCTGGCGTTCATGGTGGTTGTCGCCCTGGCCATGATCCACCTCCGCAATCTGTTCGCGGTGGTCATGCTGTCCGGCATCTTCAGCCTGCTGTCGGCGGCCCTGTTCGTGGTGATGGACGCCGTGGACGTGGCCTTCACCGAGGCCGCCGTGGGCGCCGGCATCTCCACCGTGCTGATGCTGGGCACCCTGGCCCTGACCGCGCGCGAGGAGAGCCCCCGGCCCCGCCGTCACGCCCTGCTGCCGCTGGCGGTGGTCACGGTCACGGGCGCGGCTCTGATCTACGGCACCCTGGACATGCCCCACTTCGGCGATCCGGACGCGCCGATCCACCAGCATGTGGCCCCGCGCTACATCGTCGACAGCCCGCGCGAGGTCGGCCCGCCCAACATGGTCACCAGCGTGCTGGCCAGCTATCGCGGCTATGACACCTTGGGCGAGACCACGGTGATCTTCACCGCCGGCATGGGCGTCATGGTGCTGTTGGGCGGACTGAGAAGCCGACGGCGGAAGCGGCGCGACCCGGCGTCTCCCGGATCCGACACGGGGGAGACGCGGCCATGAGGACCCATTCCGTCCTGCGCACCTCGACCAAGCTGCTGATGCCGCCGATCATGCTGTTCGCGCTGTATGTGCAGTTCCATGGCGACTACGGCCCCGGCGGCGGGTTTCAGGCCGGGGTGATCTTCGCCGTCGCCTTCATTCTGTTCACGCTGATCTTCGGCCCCGCGCGCGCCCGCCGGGTGGCGCCGGAGTGGGTGACGACACCGATGTGCGCGCTCGGCGTGCTGCTGTACGCCGGCGTCGGGGTGGCCACCATGCTGCTGGGCGGCACATACCTCGACTACAACATGCTGGCGCACGATCCCCATCACGGCCAGCACCTGGGCATCCTTCTGGTGGAACTGGGCGTCGGCCTGACGGTGTGGGCGGTGATGGTCACCATCTTCCTGACCTTCGTCGAGCGCCACGCCCAGCGCGAGGCGGCGGCCGACCCCGACGCCGAGGAGGACGGCCATGCTTGAGACCGTTCTCGGCCTGTACAACTACTGGATCGTCATCGTGCTGATGATGGCGGGGTTCTACACCGTCATCGCGCGCGGCAATCTGGCCAAGAAAGTGATTGGCCTCAACATTTTCCAGACCTCCGTGTTCCTGATGTACATCACCATGGGCGCGGTGGAGGGCGGCACCGCCCCCATCGTCGGCGCGGGGACGACGCTGTACTCCAACCCGCTGCCGAGCGTGCTGATCCTCACCGCCATCGTCGTCGGTGTCGCCACCACGGCGCTTGGGCTGGCGCTGGCGGTGCGCATCCGCGAGTCCTTCGGCACGCTGGAGGAGGACGAGGTGCTGGCGCTTGAACACCGCATGGACGGGGAGGCCTGAGCCGCCGATGCCCTCCCTGCTGAGCCAGAATTTGCCCGCGCTTCAGGTCGTGCTGCCGCTGATCGCCGCGCCCCTGTGTCTGTTCCTGCGGCCGCCGAAGCTGGCGTGGCTGTTCGCGCTGGCGGTCAGCGGCGCCGCCTTTGCCATCGCCGTCGCCCTGGTCGGCGCCGTCGCCGCGAACGGCGCCTTCAACTACGAGATGGGCGGCTGGGCCGCGCCGTGGGGGATCGAGTACGTCATCGATCCGCTGGATTCGTTCATGCTGTGTCTGGTGACGGGCATCGCCACGCTGGTGCTGATCTACGCCGGTCCCAGCGTCGAGGCGGAGATCCCGCGCGGCCAGATCCCGGTGTTCTATGTCCTGTTCCTGCTGTGCCTGACGGGTCTGCTGGGGATGGTGGCCACCGGCGACGTCTTCAACCTGTTCGTCTTCCTGGAGATTTCGTCGCTGTCCACCTATGCCCTGGTGGCCATGGGCCGCGATCCCAGGGCGCTGACGGCGGCCTATCGCTATCTCATCCTGGGCTCGCTGGGCGCCACGTTCTACGTCATCGGCATCGGTCTGCTGTACATGATGACCGGCACGCTGAACATGGAGGATCTCGCCCGACGCATCCCCGAGGTGGGGGAGACCCGGACCATCTCGGTGGCCATCGCGTTCCTGGCCGTGGGGCTGGCGCTGAAGCTGGCGCTGTTCCCGCTGCACAAGTGGCTGCCCGGGGCCTACACCCACGCGCCGTCGGTGGTCACCGCCTTCCTGGCGGCGACGGCGACCAAGGTGGCGATCTACGTCCTGGTGCGCATCTTCTTCACCGTGCTGGGGCCCATCGACGCCTTTCAGACCCTGCCGGCGGCGATGTCGGAAACCCAGGTGGTGAGCATCCTGGCCATCCTCGCCATGCTGTCGGGCTCGGCGGTGGCCATTTTCCAGTACAATCTGAAGCGGCTGTTCGCCTACTCGTCCATCGCCCAGGTGGGCTACATGATCCTGGGCATCAGCATGGCCTCGATCACCGGCATGACGGGCGGGCTGGTGCACATGATCAACCACGCCATGATCAAGGGCGCGGTGTTCATGGCGCTGGGCGCGGTCATCCTGCGCATCGGCGCGTGCGACATCCGCCGCCTGGACGGCCTGGGCTATCGCATGCCGGTCACCATGGCGGCGTTCGTGATCGCCGCGCTCAGCCTGATCGGCGTGCCCGGCACGTCGGGTTTCATCAGCAAGCTGTATCTGGTGAAGGGCGCCATGGAGGCCCAGAACTGGGTCATGGTGACAGCCGTTCTGGTGTCCTCGCTGCTGGCGGTGATCTACATCTGGCGGGTGCTGGAGGTGGCCTATTTCCGCGCCGCGCCGGCCGACGCGCCCAAGGTGCGCGAGGCGCCCCTGGTCATGCTGGCGCCGCTGTGGATCCTCGCCCTCGCCAACATCTATTTCGGGCTGGAGACGACCTACAGCGTCGGCCTGACCGAGGCGGCGGCGGACTTCATCCTGAATTACGTGCCCGGCGAGGGACCGACCTGGGAACATCCCTTGTTCGATGATGGCCACGGCTACGGGGCCGACCATGGACCGGGGCACGGCGGCGGCCATGTCCCCGAAGCCGAACAGGGCGCCCATGCGCCGGGGGTGGACCTGTGATTTTCGGCCTCGACATGACGCAAACCATCGGCGCCAGCCTGATCCTGCCGGCGTTGGCGGCGCTGCTGACGCTGGTGCTCGGCCGCTGGCCGAACGTACGCGAGGGCGCGACCCTGCTGGTCGCTTTCGCCCTGGGGGCCATGGTGTTCTCGCTGCTCGGCCCGGTGCTGGTGGGGGCGCGTCCCGGCCTGACCCTGTGGGAGGTCATCCCCGGCGTGCCACTGGCCTTCTCCGTCGAGCCGCTGGGTCAGATCTTCGCCATGATCGCCAGCCTGCTGTGGATCGTCACCACGATCTATTCCGTGGGCTACATGCGCGGCAACAACGAGCACGCCCAGACCCGCTTCTACGCCTGTTTCGCCGTCGCCATCGTCTCGGCCATGGGCATCGCCTACGCCGGCAACCTGCTGACGCTGTTCCTGTTCTACGAACTGATGACCATCAGCACCGTGCCGCTGGTCACCCACAAGGGCACAGACGAGGCCAAACGGTCGGGACGCGTCTATCTGGGCATCCTGATGGGCACGTCCATCGGCCTGCAGCTGGCGGCCATCATCGCCTGCTGGATGCTGGCGGGCAGCCTGGATTTCGTGCCGGGCGGGCTGCTGGCCGGCAAGATCGAGGGCTGGCCGGTGCTGGTGCTGCTGGCGCTGTTCGTGTTCGGCATCGGCAAGGCGGCGGTGATGCCGTTCCATCGCTGGCTGCCGGCGGCCATGGTGGCGCCGACGCCCGTCTCCGCCCTGCTGCACGCCGTCGCCGTGGTCAAGGCCGGCGTGTTCACGGTGGTCAAGGTGGTGGTTTACGTCTTCGGGCTGGACCTGCTCAACGGCACCGCCGGCACCGAGTGGATCGCCGCCTTCGCCGGGTTCACCATCCTGGCGGCGAGTTTCGTCGCCCTGCGGCAGGACAACCTGAAGCGCCGACTGGCCTATTCCACCATCAGTCAGTTGAGCTATGTGGTGCTGGCCGCGCTGATCCTGGCGCCGCTGTCGGTGATGGGCGCGGCCCTGCACATCATGGCGCACGCCTTCGGCAAGATCACGCTTTTCTTCGCCGCCGGCTCCATCTACACCGCCGCGCACAAGACCGAGATCAGCCAGCTTGACGGCATCGGCTGGAAGATGCCGGTGACGATGGGCGCCTTTTTCATCGGCTCGCTGTCCATGATCGGGGTGCCGCCGACGGCCGGCTTCGTCTCCAAGTGGTTCATGCTGTCCGGGGCCTACGACGCCCAGGCGTGGGCGGCCATCGCCGTCATTTTCGCCTCCACGGTGCTGAATGCGTCGTACTTCCTGCCCATCGTCCATCGCGCCTTCGCCACCCGGCCGGCCCCGGTGGACCCGGAGCACGACCACGGCGAGGCGCCGACACCCATCGTCGTGGCGCTGAGTTTCACCGCCCTGGGCAGCCTGCTGTTGTTCTTCTTCCCGGATTCCTTCCTGGCCCTGGCCGAACAGCTTGTGGGAGGACGACCGTGACCCACACCGACACGGGCACCGACGCGCCGCGCATCGTTCAGGTGACCGAACTGCCGCCGTGCGGCACCATGCCGCTGACCCGGGCGCCCGACGAAAAGCAGCCCTGGTTCGTCACGCCGAAGGGCATCCGGATCCTGTGGTGGGGGTTCGGCATCGTGCTGGCGCTGACCGTTTTGGCCGAGGTGTTCGTCCACCTGCATCCGCATTTCGGCGTCGATGGCTGGTTCGGCTTCCATGCCTGGTTCGGCTTCCTGAGCTGTGTCGCCATGGTGCTGTTCGCCAAGGGCCTGGGCGTGGCCCTGAAGCGCAAGGACACGTACTACGATGCTGGGTAACGTCTCCCCCGGTCTGTTCCTGATCCTGGGCGGGCTGCTGCTGCCGATGCTGCCGCGCGGCGGCCGCATGGCCATGACGCTGCTGGCGCCGCTGATCGGCCTCGCCCATGTCTGGACGCTGCCCGACGGCGTCGCCTCCTCTGTCGAGTACCTGGGCTACACCCTGGAACTGGTGGAGGCCGACGCCCTGTCGCGCCTGTTCGGCACCATCTTCGGACTGATGGCCGTGGTCGGCGGTCTTTACGCGCTGCCGCAGAAGAAGGTCCTGGAGAGTGCCTCGGCCCTGGTCTACGCTGGCGGCGCCATGGGGGTGGTGTTCTCCGGCGACCTGCTGGGCGTGTTCATCTATTGGGAGCTGATGGCCATCGCCTCGACGCTGGTCATCTGGTCGTCGAACACCGACAGAAGCCGCGCCGCCGGCTTGCGCTATGTCTTCATCCACCTGTTGGGCGGCGTGGTGCTGATGGCCGGGATCACCGGCCAGATCACGGCCACCGGCTCGGCGGACTTCACCGCCATGCAGGCGGACTCCTGGGCCACCTGGATGATCCTGATCGGCTTCCTAATCAACGCCGGGGCACCACCGCTGACGGCGTGGCTGCCCGACGCCTATCCGGAAGGCTCGTGGAGCGGCACCGTCTTCCTGTCCGCCTTCACCACCAAGACCGCCGTCTATGTACTGCTGCGCGGCTTCCCGGGCACCGAGATCCTGATTTGGGTCGGCCTCTACATGGTGTTCTACGGCATCATCTACGCGCTGCTGGAAAACGACATGCGGCGCATCCTGGCCTATTCCATCATCAACCAGGTCGGGTTCATGGTCTGCGGCATCGGCATCGGCACCGAGATGGCGCTGAACGGCGCCGCCGCCCATGCCTTCGCCCACATCATCTACAAGGCGCTGTTGCTGATGAGCGCGGGCTCGGTGCTGTACATGACCGGCCTGCGCAAATGCACCGATCTGGGCGGGCTGTTCCGGACCATGCCGATCACCGCGTTCTGCGGCATCGTGGGCGCGCTGGCCATCTCGGCGTTCCCGTGGACCTCCGGCTTCGTCACCAAGTCGATGATCACCCAGGGTGCTGCCGACGAGCACATGATGTGGGCCTGGATGCTGTTGCAGGCGGCCAGCGCGGGCGTGTTCCTGCATGCCGGCATCAAGTTCCCCTGGTTCGTGTTCTTCCAGAAGGACAGCGGCCTGCGCCCGGACGAAGCGCCGCTGCCGATGATCTTCGCCATGCTGCTGTTCGCCGGACTGTGCATCTTCATCGGCGTGTGGCCGGATCCGCTGTACATGCTGTTGCCGTACCCGGTCGAGTACGAGTCCTACACTGGCGCCCATGTGGTCACCCAGCTTCAGTTGCTGCTGTTCTCCGGACTGGCGTTCTTCATCCTGCTGCCGCTGATGAAGCGGACCCTGACCCTCACCCTGGATTGGGACTGGATGTGGCGGGTCGCCGGGCCGGCCACAGCGAACTTCCTGCTGCGCACGGTGGGGCCGGTGTGGACCGGCGGACTGGGCGCCGCGCGGCGCGGCATCGGCGGTCTGATCGCGCTGATCGCGCGCACCCACGGCCCGTACGGCGCCCTGGGCCGCGCCTGGCCGATCAACGCCTCGGCGGGCATGGTGGCGCTATTCCTGCTGCTGTATCTGCTGCTGTTCTTTCTGTGACCGGAGGCGTGACGCGGAGGCTGGCGCCGCCCCCCGCTCCGCGCGACCCCATCACGCGGGTATCGCATGACCGACAAACGCTGGGAGACATCGACCTGACCATGAAACGACCCCCAGACCCCGATCCGTGGGACCTTCCGGGAGAACGCGCCATCAAGCGCGTGCTCGCCTCGAAGCTCGTGGAGGCCATGGAAGAGCAGGGCCTGTCCCGCGACGCCATGGCCCGACGCATGGAAATCAGCCAGAACGACCTGGACCACCTGTTGGATCCGAACGCCGACACCGTGTCGCTGTCGGTGCTGGGCCGCGCCGCGCGGGCGCTGGGACGGTCGATCTCGCTTCAGTTGATCTGATCCGAAAACCGCTTGATTGGTTCGCGTTCTTCGACCGGATTTCCGTAGGTTGGGGTGAAGTGCCACGCACCGAACCCCAACGGATCCGACCGATGTTGGGGTTCGCTGCGCTCACCCCAACCTACGCATTTGCGAACGGATCAAACGGACTTCGTATGATCCCGCGAGGATCCGGCAGCGGCGGCGGCCCGCTCCAGACGGCCGGCGGCTCGCGAGCGCCCGATCAGCGGCAGCAGCGCCGCCAGTTCCGGACCGTGATCGAGCCCCGTCAGGGCCAGCCGCAACGGCATGAACAGCCCCTTGCCCTTGCGCCCGGTGGCGGCCTTCAGGGCCCCGGTCCAGGCGCCCCAGGTGGCCCCGTCCCATGGCTCCTCGGGCAAGGCCTCCAGGGCGGTGCCCAGAAAGCCCGCATCTTCCGCCGCGCGCGCGCGCGGGACGATGTCGCCGAAGGCAACGGCGTGCCATTCCCCGGCGTCGGCGAGCCGGTCCAGGTTGCCGCGAATCGCCTCCCAGAACGCCGCGCCACCGTCGGCGCGCAGCGCCCTCAGCCGCGGCTGCGCGGTCTCGTAGGGCATGGCGTGCAGCAGCCGAGCGTTCAGGCGCGCCAAGTCGGCCGGATCGAACTTCGGCGTCGCCCGCCCGAAGTGCGACAGGTCGAAGCCGTCAACCAGGGACGCCAGGTTGGAAGCCGGCGCGATATCGTCCGATGTGCCCAGACGCGCCAGCAGGGCGTTGACGGCCATCGGCTCCAGGCCGTCGGCGCGCAGATCGGCGAGCGACAGGCTGCCCAGGCGCTTCGACAGGCCCTCGCCGCCGGCATCGGTCAGCAGCGACAGATGGGCATAGGCCGGCGGCTCCCCGCCCAGCAGGCGACAAAGCTGGATCTGCACCGCCGTGTTGACCACATGGTCCTCGCCCCGGACCACATGAGTGATGCCCATGTCGATATCGTCCACCACCGACGGCAGGGTGTAGAGCAGCGTGCCGTCCTCGCGCACCAGGACCGGGTCGGACAGGTGGGCGGAGTCGTAGTGGCACGGTCCGCGCACCAGATCGTCCCAGCGGATGTCCTCGTGATCCAGTCTCAGGCGCCAGTGCGGCCGGCGGCCCTCGGCCTCAAGGCGGGCGCGCTCGTCGTCGGACAGCGACAACCCGGCACGGTCGTAGATCGGCGGCCGGCCCATCGCCCGCTGACGGCGGCGCTTGTACTCCAGTTCCTCCGACGTCTCATAGCAGGCGTACAGCCGCCCCTCGGCCGTCAGGCGCCCGACGATCTCGGCATGGCGGTCGGCGCGGGCGGACTGGAATGCCTCCTCGTCCCAGGTCAGGCCCAGCCAGCGCAGATCCTCCCGGATGGCCTCGACGAATTCGGGGCGGGAGCGTTCCGCGTCGGTGTCGTCGAAGCGCAGCACGAACACGCCGCCGGCCCGACGGGCGAACAGCCAGTTGACCAGGGCGGCGCGCGCGTTGCCGACATGCAGGCGGCCGGTGGGACTGGGGGCGAAGCGGACGCGGACGGTGGACATGACGGCGGGCTCGGTCAGTGGGGACGGACGGCGGCGGTTGTCGCACGACCGCGCCCGGGACGCCAGAGGGCAGGCGCAGCAAGGGATCCGCCAAGGTGTCGAGCTATTGCGAGGAGTGGCGCCCCCAAAGGGGCGGATCGGTCCGCAAGGCGAGATGCGTCGGGCCGATTCTGACCCTTTGGCTCTTGCGGGCGGTCAAAAGGGGTGGCAACGAGTCATTCGGCGTACCGATGTCGAGAAGATAGGCCGTCGTTGCCCGGCCCCAGAGCGACGGCATCGGCGGCCCTATCGCGTTCAAGGCGATGTCGCATCGGTCGTTTTGGCGGCGTGGCACCGACCCATGCGCGCACACCTCAGCCAGGCGGCGATCGTTTCCGCATCGAAATTGCCCGACCGTTCCATAGCCAACCACAGAATAAATCCGCGTCGCGATTAATCATTTCTTTTCCGACAACGTCATGCGAGTGCCCATAATTGGTTTGAGTCGAAGCTCGGCACAGCAGTAGTATAATCCCAGGTCCGTTTCCGCTCGCGTACCCTTCCACCCGGCAACAACCTCAGACCCAAGACAATGCCACAGTATGCAGTCGAGGACCTGATCTACCAAGGCCACCTGTTCCGGTATCTGCGGGCGTTTGATCACGAGCGTGGACAACGCGTCATCGTCAAGGCGATGAACGCCGACGATCTCCCGGAAGCGACCTACCAAGCCTGTCACAAGGCGTTGGAGCGGGAATTCCAGGTTCTCTCGCTGGGGGATGGGGACCGCATCCTGCGGCCGAACGCGCTTGGCCTGTTCAATGGGGCCAGGGCCATCGTGTTCGACGATCAACCGGGCCGGGTGCTGTCAGAGGCCCTGAGGGAGGCTCCGATTCCCTGGACGCGGGTCCTGTCCTGGGCCGTGGACATCGCCGACGCCCTTCAGGATCTGCATGGCGCCTGGATCGTCCATCGCAACGTCAATCCGACGAGCTTCCTGTGGTCCGCTGAAACGGACAATGTGCACCTCATGGATGCGGCGGTGGCGGTGAGACGCGACCCCGGTCTGCCCTATTCCGCCGAGTCGGAGGACTTGGTGGGGGTGTTGTCCTACATCTCGCCGGAACAGACGGGGCGAACCGGCTCTCCCATCGATCACCGCAGCGATCTGTATTCCCTGGGCGTGATGCTGTTTGAAGGCCTGACCGGGGAGGTTCCGTTTCGGTCCCAAGAACCGTTGGAGGTGGTTCATGCTCACCTGACCCGACCGCCCCCCGATGTGTCCGACCTCGACCCACGGGTCCCCGGACCGGTGGCCGCCGTGGTCGGCCGGCTGTTGGCCAAGGACCCCCACGACCGCTACCAGAGCGCGTTCGGCTTGCGAGCCGACCTGGAGGCTCTGCTGGCCCAAGCGCGCACGGACGAGCCGCTTGAGACCGTGCGCCTACACGCCGCGGACCCTCCGAGCGACCTGCGTCCGCCGGCGCGGGCCCACGGCCGAAACCAGGAGATCGCGACGCTGCGGATCGCCCACGACCGCGCCCGCCTGGGTGGGTTCGAGGTGGTGTTGATCGCCGGCGAATCCGGCAGCGGCAAGACCCGGCTGGTCCGCGAATTGGAAGTCGCTTTGGACGGATCGACCGACCGATTCGTGTCCGCCAAGCTGGATCCGTCCGCCAGTTCCGTGCCGTACCTGCCCATCCGCGAGACCCTGGGGCAGTTGGTCTCCGACATGCTGGCCCAGGACAAAGAGGCGGTCGCGGCGTTCCGTGACAGCCTGCCTCGGCGCCTGGACGAAAACGCGGCGCTGGCGGCGGAACTGGTTCCCGGCCTCGCGACCCTATTGCCCCCCGCGACCAAGGCCCAGCAAGTCCCGACTCACGAGGCCCAGGCCCGCGCTTTCCTCATTGTTCGTGAGCTCCTCCAGGCCTTTACCGCCCACGGTCGGGCGCTGGTGCTGTTCTTCGATGACCTGCAGTGGGCCGACGTCGTCTCGTTGCAGACCCTGGCCGCCCTCGGCCGCGACGACGAGTTGCATCATCTGCTGATCGTCGGCACGTACCGGGACAACGAGGTTCAGGCCGGCCATCCGTTGCGAGACGCCATGGCCGATCTCGAACAAGCCCCGGTCGGGCTGTCCACCGTCCATCTCTCCCGGCTGGGGAGAGGGTCCGTCACCGACCTGGTGGCCGAATGCCTGCGCCGACCGGTCGAGGATGTCGCGGACCTGGCCCGTGTCTGTTTCGACAAGACCCTGGGCAATCCGTTCTTCCTGACCCAGTTCCTTCAAACCCTGATCCGAGGCGGCCGCCTGGCCTTCGATCATCGGCGGGGCCGATGGGACTGGTCTCCCGGTTGCGTCGAGCGAATGGCCGCCGCCGAGAACGTGGCCGACCTGATGGTCGAACGGCTGCACTCCCTGCCGGAGGCGACCAAGCGGGTCTTGGTCATGAACGCCTGCGCCGATGCCGGCGTCGGCCTGAAGACCCTGGCCGCGCTGAGCGATCAGTCGCTGACCCAAACCGTGCGGGCGATGGCCCACGCCATGGACGCCGGACTGGTGGAGCCCACCGGGCGGCACGCCGGGATCGGGGCGACGGGTCGCCCTTCGGTGGAGCATCCCGATGCCTCTTACCGGTTCGTCCACGACCGGATCCAGGAAGCCGCGCTCGCCCTGCTTGACCGCGACGAGCGCACGGCCGCGCACCTGCGGATCGGGCGCACTCTGCGCGACACCCTGTCAGACCTCGCCATCGACGATCACGTCTTTCAACTGATGTATCACTTCCAGTGGGCGCGGGCCCTGCTGGACGACCCGTCGGAGCGCCTGGAGGTAGCCGGTCTGGCCCTGCTCGCCAGCCGGAAGGCCGCCACCACCGGCGGCTTCGGGCCAATGCTGGAGTATGCGCGATTGGGCTTGGCGCTGTTGCCAGAGGCCCCCTGGGACGTTGCCTACACCCTGACCCTTGGCCTGCATGAGCAAGCCGTGGCCGGGGCCTATATCACCCACCAAACCGACGTTCTGGACGCTATCATTCAGGCGGTACTGGATCACGCCGCCACGCCGTTGGACAAAACCCTGGTGGTCCAATACCAGATCCTCAGGGCCAACGCCGATGGCGCCATGGCTGAATCCATCGATATCGGCCTCGCGTTCCTGGAAGAGCTGGGGGTGTCATTCCCGCGCCACCCGACTGGCGAGGACATCGGCGCCGGCCTTGGGCGGGTTCAGGCGGTGATGGCGGATCGCTCCATCGAGGATCTGGCCTCGCTGCCCGAGATGACCGACCCCACGGCGCATCGGTTCATGCGCATCTGCAACGCCATGGCTGGCCCGACGTTCAACTCGGAGCCGACCTTGTTCCTGTGCATGGTGTTCAAGCAGGTCGAATGGTTCGTCAGGCACGGCAACAGCGCCGACGCGGTGGCCGGCTATTCCACCTATGCCATGGCCTTGTGCGTGGTGGCCCGCCAGTATGAGCAGGGACAGGCCTTCGGTGAGTTGGCGTTCAAACTGGCTGATCGCTTCAAGGCCGGACACGTCAAGGGCCGGCTGTATCTGAACGTCTATCTGTTCGTGCATCACTGGCGCCACCACCTGACCGAAACCCTGGCACCCTTGATGGAGGGGTATCGTCAGGCGTACAGCCATGGCGACGTGTTGTATGCGTCACTGAACTCGCACGTTTACTGCCATCATACGTTGTGGGTCGGCACGCGGCTGGCCGAGGTCGAAGCCACCATGGCCGAACGCCTCGCGGTGATCGAAGACGATTGCGGGCATCATGAAATCGGGCGCTGGACCCGCCTATTCCAGCAGACCGTCCGCGGTCTGCGCGCGGGCTCGGCCGATCCGGTCGCGCTTGAGGGCGAGATCTTCGACGAGCGGGTCAGCGCGCCGGGTCCTGACGAGCCCGACAAGACCTTTGTGCTGCTGTATCACCTGTGCAAGCTGATCCTGGCGGTCACGTTCGAGGACAAGGCGCGCATTCCCGATCACGTGGAGACGGGCCGACAGTTTCTCGCGGCCTGCAACGGCATCGTCATCGTGCCGGTGTTCCAGTTCTTCGGGTTCATGGGACGGGTGATGATGCTGCGCGACGCCGACGCGCCGCCCACGCCGGATCAACGCCGCGAGATCCGCGCCGCCATGGACGCCCAGGTCGAGGACATGCGCCAGTGGGCGGAACACGGGCCGATGAATTTCGCCCACAAGCATGCCGCCATGGCCGGGCTCCTGGCCTGGCTGGACGGAGACCGCAACGGCGCATTGGACCTGCTCGACGCCGCGATCGATGGGGCCAAGCGGCACGGCTACCTCTGGGATCAGGCCGTGATCCAGGAGTGGCTGGGGCGCGTTTGCCTGGAAGAGGGCCGCCTCCAGGTTGGCGCCATGGCTCTTCGCGACGCGACCCGCGCCTATGCATCGTGGGGGGCGGGGGCCAAGGTCGCGCACATGAAGGCGAGGCACGGCCCCCTGTTGACCATCGACGGGGGCATCGGGCCGGGCGGCGAGCGCGCCGGCGAGGTCGAGCCCCGGGAGTCCATCACCCACCTGGACCTGGACCTGGGCGCCGTATTGAAGGCATCCCAGGCCATCGGCGCCGAAATCGTGCTCAGCCGGCTGCTGGACCGCATGATGCAGACCGTTCTCGAAAACGCCGGGGCGGATCGGGGCATGCTGCTGCGGACCGAAGCCGGCAGCGACATCACGCTGTGGGCCGAGAAGAAAGCCGGCGAACCAACCCGGGTGCGTCCCGATGCCGATGGTCCGGTGACCGAGGGGCTGCTGCCCCTGGCCCTGGTCAACCGCGTGAGGGCCACCCGCGAGACCGTGATCGTGCCGGCGCGCGCGCCCGAAGGGCGGGCCGGTTTCGACGTTCCGCTGGAACGCCACCACATCCGCTCCGCCCTGTGCCTGCCGATCCGCGCCCGGGACGAGGTGGTTGTCCTGCTGTACCTGGAGAACCGGGTCACGCCGAACGCGTTCACCGAGCAGCGGGTGGCCGTCCTCGACATGCTCGCCGGTCAGATCGCGGTGTCGCTGGAAAACGCCCGTCTTTACGAAAAGCTTGAGGCGCGGGTGGCGGAACGAACCAGGGAACTGCAGGAGAAAATGTCGGAACTGTCCGAGGCGTACGAGTCTGTCACCAAGATTCAGATCGAACTGGAAGCCCAGGCCGTCGAACTCCGCCGCGCCAACGACATCACCGAGGAAGCCAACCGCGAGTTGCTGGAAAAGAACGCCATCATCCAGCGCATGGCCTCCACCGACGCCCTGACCGGCCTGTGCAATCGGCGCTTCTTCGACGAAACCCTCGTCAAGGAACTGGAACGGGCCAAGCGCTACGACAAGGCGCTGAGCATGGCAATCGTCGACATCGATCATTTCAAGCGGTTCAACGACCGCTATGGGCATGCCTGCGGCGACCGGGTGCTCGAAACGGTGGCGCGGGTGTTGACGGCGCGGGTGCGCTCCGCCGATACCGTGGCGCGCTGGGGCGGCGAGGAATTCTGTATCCTGATGCCCGAGACCGACCTGGACGGCGCCCGCACGCTGATGGAAGACATCCGCGCGGCCATCGCGGCCACCCGCCTGCCGGATGTCGGCGAAGCCTTGACCGCCAGCGCCGGCGTGGCCGCGCTGGACCCGGCCGACCCCCCGGCCTCGCTGTTCCAAAGGGCGGACGAAGCCCTGTATGCAGCCAAGGAACACGGCCGCAATCAGGTTCGGTCGCACCAGCGGGGCCGGGTGGTGTGACCGCGCCGACGCGGCGGAGCCGCGCGCCCCGAAGGGGCGCTACAGCGAGACAAACGAACGGCTCAGAATCAACGCCGCCCCAAAGTGCCCCAGAGCCGGACGAGTCAATTCTATCGTCGGCCGGAATCAGACCGGAAGCCGATCCGGCGGACCAGGGACAAGGCCGCCCGGCGATCGGATTAACGCGCCCGGATGCTGCCCGTTCCGGGCCGGCGCGGGAGGCGTGTGGGTGCCGCCGCTTGCCACCCGGCCGTTGCTCCAAACCCATCCGGGTGGCAGACTGAGCGGCGTTACCCGCCCGTTTCTCGATAGCGCCGAGTATCATATGCCGTCTTCCGAAGCCTCACGGCCCCGCCAGTACCTCGGCGTGATGGTGTCGAGTACCTTCACCGACCTTGAAGAGCACCGCGCCAAGGCGATCCAGGCGATTGAAGGGCGTCGCCTCTATCCGGTCGCCATGGAGGTTCAGGGCGCCACCGCCAGCCCGAATGACGTGCTGACGGAGTCCCTGCGGATGATCGATGACGCCGCCGCCTACATCGGCGTCATCAGCCACAAATACGGCCAGATTCCGCCCGACCCCGAGCGCAATCCGGATGACCTGTCCATCACGGAGCTGGAGTTCAACCGCGCGCTGGACCTGAATCGGCCCATCCTGCTGTTCATCATGGGAGAGAAGCACCGGGTCGAGCCGGCCAATGTTGAGTTGGACGGCGAGAAGCGGCGCAAACTTGAGGCCTTCAGGGAACGCGCCAAGCAGATGGGACACGGATCCCGGCTTCATCGTGTCTACGTCGTTTTCAACAGCCTGGAAGAGTTTGGGGAGAAGGTCGGACCCGCCATTGGCAACCTTGCCTCTGATCTGGAACCCCGTGCCGCCGCCCCGGACCCCGTCGCCCTCGCCAGTGCCTCGCCCAGAGCGCCGCACCCGCCCGCGTTCCACGCGGTGCCGGACTACATCGGCTCTCATCGGTTCCTCGGGCGTGAACAGGAACTGCGGGCTCTCGACGCCTGGGCCGGCGCCATGGACGCTGACGCGCCGCCGCTGATGCTGATCGAGGCCATCGGCGGCAGCGGCAAGAGCATCCTGACGTGGCACTGGGTGGGGCAGCGCGCGGTGACGGTGCGCGATGATTGGGCCGGCCGCTTCTGGTATTCGTTTTATGAACGCGGCGCGACCCTGGTGGATTTCTGCCGCCATGCGGTGGCTTACATGACCGGCGTGGATCCGGACACGCTGCGCAAGACCCCGGCGCCGGATCTGGCCGACCGGCTGATGACGGAACTACACGCGCGGCCGTTGTTGCTGGTGCTGGACGGCCTGGAGCGGGTCCTGGTCGCCTACAATCGATCGGACGCCCCTCACCTGCGCGACGAGGACGTGGAGACCCCCGCCGACCCCATCGCCAACCGGGATCCGTGCGACGCCATTCGCCCCCAGGACGACGACCTGTTGCGCCGATTGACGGCGGCGGCGCCGTCCCGCGTGCTGGTGTCGTCGCGTCTGACGCCACGAGCCCTTCTGAACCCAGCGCATCAACCCTTGCCGGGCGTGGACCGCGTTCTCCTCCAGGGTCTGAGCCCGGAGGACGCCGAGGCCCTGTTGCGCACCTGCGGGGTCTCGGGCAGCGGCGCAAAGATGCAGCGCTATCTGAAAGAAAACTGCGGCAATCACCCCCTGGTCATCGGGGTGCTGGCGGGCCTGATCAACGAGCATCTGTCGGCACCCGGCAACTTCGATGCCTGGGCGGAGGACCCCCAGGGCGGCAAGACCCTGAACCTTGGATCGCTCGACCTGAAACAGCGCCGCAATCACATTCTGGAAAGCGGCCTTCGCGCCTTGCCGGACGAGGGCCGGACCCTGTTGGGGGCGATGTCCCTTTTGTCCACGGCCATTGAGTATGAAACCCTGACCGCCATCGACCCCGGTCGACCAGGGGAACCCATCGACCCTGAAAACGAAAAATTTTGGCGCACCGCGAATCGTAAGAATAAGCGAGCTGCGAAAGCGGCCTATCAACGCGCCCTCACCGCGTGGCAGAAGTCGGATGCGGTGCGCGCTGCGCCCGCCCGTCTGAAAGAAAAGGTCGGCACGCTGAAGCGACGCGGATTTCTGCAGCACGATCCCCACACCAACCGCTATGACCTGCATCCCGTGGTGCGGGGCGTCGTGGCCGGGCGCCTGGACGAAGACGAAACACGAACCCTCGGCCAACACGTGGTCGATCATTTCAACAGCCGCCCCAAGCCCGCCTTCGAGAACGCGGAGACCCTGGCGGATCTGGCTGACGCCATCGAAATGGTCCGCGTGCTGTGCCGCATGGGCCGGCTGAAGGAAGCGGCCAATATATTCCAAGGTGACCTCAGTACCGCAATGAGCTGGAACCTTGGCGCGGAGGCCGAGATCCTGGGCCTGCTGGCGCCCTTTTTCCCGCGTGGGTGGGATGGGCATCCCGAGGAACTGGACGACATGGTGGCGGCCTCCCTCACAAATGATGCGTCCATTGCCCTCTCTGAATTGGGATTGCACTGTGAGGCCTTGCATCAACAAGGGAACGCCCTGGAGATCGCCCTTCGGCACGGCGACGCCGTCAACGTCCGGGTCTGTCTCAATAACCTAGTTCTCAGGTATCAGGCGGTGAATGACATGCGCCGCGCCTGGGCCTGTGCCCGGCGGAACTATCATCTGGTCGGGGCCGTGGGTCCGGACAGTCTTTTTATGTCTATGCTCGCCCTCGCCGAATTTCTGCTGGGATTGGGCCGCCCCCGGGACGCGGCGTCATGGTTGGCTCGGCTGCGGGCCCTGCGACCACCGACGGATCGTGCGCTGTACCGTCCCGGGAGCCTTGAAGGGCTAGAAGCCTGGAGCCGGTTTCTGGCGGGGACGCTGACTGAAGACGACCTCTCCCGCGCGGAGGTGGCGGCACGGGCCGGGCGCCACTGGGAGGCTCGCCAAAGTTTGCTGGTTTTTCGGGGTCGCTGGGCCCTGGACCGGGGCGCTTTCACGGACGCGGCCGAGGCATTCGACGGCGCCCTTCGGATGATCCGTGAGGTCGGCCGGACGGACCCGGGCTTGGAGGCCTGTCTTGCCCTGGCCAATCTGCGATGCGGCGACCGCGCCGGCGCCCTGGACAGGGCCGAACGCCTGACAGGCGTGCGGGACCGGGACGCGCTGGACGTGGCCCATCTGTGGCACGCGCTCAACCGACCCGAAGAGGCCGTCATTGAGGCGCGCCGTGCCCACACCTGGGCCGTCGCCGACGGCGACCCGTTCGTCCGCCGCTGGCACCTGGAGCGGGCGGAGGCCCTGTTGCGGGCGCTGGGCGAAACGCCGCCGCCGGTGCCCGCGTGCGATCCGGCGCAAGACTACACGCTGCCCTTGCAGGACGAGATCGACGCCTTCATCCGCGAGACCCGCGTCGCAAAGGGCCAGCCCGAGACCATCCCGGAGGCCCAGCAGCTTCTCTGGCCCGGCCCTGACCCGGGCGCCGAAATCCCGGACGCATAGGGATCTCATCCCCCCTACCGCCGCCCAAACAACCGCTCGATATCCGCCAGCCGCAGTTCCACATACGTCGGGCGGCCGTGGTTGCACTGGCCGGAATGCGGCGTGGCCTCCATCTGGCGCAGCAGGGCGTTCATCTCGGCCTCGTTCAACCGCCGGCCCGCCCGCACCGAGCCGTGGCAGGCCATGGTGCCGCAAACATCGGCCATGCGGTCCTTGAGCGCCAGGGTCTGGCCCCATTCGGCCAGTTCGTCGGCGAGGTCGCGGACTAGCCCGGCGGCGTTGACCTGCCCCAGCAGCGCGGGGACCTCACGCACCACCACGGCGCCGGGGCCGAAGCCCTCGACCACCAAGCCCAGGTCGGCCAGTTCGTCGGCTCGGGCGACCAGCCGGGAAGCGGCGCCCTCGTCCAGGTCCACCACCTCGGGCAGCAGCAGGCCCTGCCGCGCGATGCCGCCGTTGGCCAGCGCGTCCTTCATGCGTTCGTAGACGAGGCGTTCGTGGGCGGCGTGCTGATCGACGATCACCAGCCCGTCGACGGTCTCGGCGACGATATACGTGGCATGCAGTTGCGCCCGCGCCCGGCCCAGTGGGGCGTCGGGCGCGTCGGTTTCCGCGTCCGGCATCGCCTGGGCCACTGGGGCGGGCGCCTCGGCGAACCCGGCGTCGGGTGGGGGAGCCTGCCACGCCCGTGCCGTCTCCAGCGTGTCGGACGCCGGCCGCAGGCCGCCGCGCCACGCGCCGCCGCCCAGCGCCAGACGCGGCGCCGGCCGCTCCTCCCTGCCCTCCGGCCGCGCGTGCCCCAGCACGCCCGCCGCGACCGTTGTACTCGCCCGATGCCCGGCCCCGGCCAAAGCATGCCTGATCCCGGAAACGATCAGCCCGCGCACCAGGGCGGCGTCGCGGAAGCGCACCTCGGTCTTGGCGGGATGCACGTTCACGTCCACGGCGGCCGGGTCGAGGTCCAGATACAGCGCCACCACGGGATGCCGGTCGCGCGCCAGAAAATCCTGATAGGCGCCCCGGATCGCCCCGTGCAGCAGGCGGTCGCGCACCGGGCGGCCGTTGACGAACAGGAACTGGTCCTGGGCCGTGGCCTTGTGGAAGGTGGGCAGCCCGGCATGGCCGGTCAGGCGCGCACCCTCGCGGTCCACGTCCACGGTCACGCAGTTGGCGGCGAAGTCGCGGCCCAGCACGGCGCCCAGCCGCTCTCGCCGGGCGGCGTGGGGGTCGTCCAACAGCCCGCCGGTCAGCGCCGGCGCCTTCAGCAGCCCCCGCGTGCCGTCCGACAGGGAAAACGCCACCTCCGGGTGGGCCATGGCCAGCCGCTTCAGGATGTCGGCGGCGTGGTTTTGTTCGGTGCGGTCGGCCTTGAGGAACTTCAGGCGGGCGGGCGTGGCGTGGAACAGGTCGCACACCTCCACCCGCGTGCCCGGCGGGTGCGCGGCCGGTTCCACCGCGCCCACGGCACCGGACTCCACGGCGATGCGCCACGCCTGATCGGCGCCCGGCGGGCGGCTGGTGATCGCCAGCCGCGCCACCGAGCCGATGGACGGCAGCGCCTCGCCCCGGAAGCCCAGGGTGCGGATGTCGGTCAGGTCGCTGTCGGCGGTCAGCTTGCTGGTGCAGTGGCGCTCCACCGCCAGCGCGAGGTCGTCCGGGGTCATGCCCCGGCCGTCGTCCACCACCGCGATCAACGCCTTGCCACCGCGCGACAGGGTGACGTCCACGCGGGACGCCCCGGCATCGATGGCGTTCTCCACCAGTTCCTTGACCGCACTGGCCGGCCGCTCCACCACCTCGCCGGCGGCGATGCGGTTGACCAGGGTTTCGGGAAGCGCCCGGATCACGCCCGTCACGAGTCCCGCATCTCCTTGTAGGCGTTGATGAGGCCGTTGGTGGAGGCGTCATGGCCCGAGACCGGCCCGTCGCCCGCCAGTTCGGGCAGGATGGCCTTGGCCAGTTGCTTGCCCAATTCGACGCCCCACTGGTCGAAGCTGTTCACACCCCACACCGCGCCCTGGACGAACACCTTGTGCTCGTACAGCGCCACCAGCTTGCCCAGCACGCGCGGGTCGATCCGCTTGACCAGGATGGAGTTGGTCGGCCGGTCGCCCGGGAACACCTTGTGCGGCAACAGGGCGGCGATCTCGTCGGCGGACTTGCCCGACGCCTCCAGTTCGGCGCGGGCCTCGTCCTCCGTCTTGCCCTTCATCAGCGCCTCGGTCTGGGCGAAGAAGTTCGACAGCAGGATCGGATGGTGGTCGCCCATCGGGTTGTGGCTGACGGCCGGGGCGATGAAGTCGCAGGGGATCAGCCGCGTGCCCTGATGGATGAGCTGATAGAAGCTGTGCTGGCCGTTGGTGCCGGGCTCGCCGAAGATCACCGGGCCGGTGTCATAGGTCACCGATGCGCCATCCAGGGTGACGCGCTTGCCGTTGCTCTCCATGTCCACCTGCTGGAAATGCGCGGCAAAGCGGTGCAGGTACTGGTCATAGGGCAGCAGGGCGTGCGCCGCCGCGCCGTGGAAGTTGGTGTACCACACCCCCAGCAGGGCCAGGATGACCGGCATGTTCTCGCCCAGGGGGGCGGTGCGGAAGTGCTCGTCCATGGCGTGGGCGCCGTCGAGCAGATCGACGAACCGGTCGAAGCCGATGGTAATGGCAACGGGAAGCCCAATCGCCGACCACAGTGAATAGCGCCCGCCGACCCAGTCCCAGAAGGCGAACATATTGGCGGTGTCGATGCCGAACGCCTCGACGGCGGCCGCGTTGGTGGACAGCGCCGCGAAGTGCTGGGCCACCGCGCCCTCGCCCAGGGCCGCCGTCAGCCAGCGCCGCGCGGTGTGAGCGTTGGTCAGGGTCTCCTGGGTGGTGAAGGTCTTGGAGGCGACCAGGAACAGCGTGGTCTCCGGGTTCAGGCCGCGCAGGGTCTCGGCCATGTGGGTGCCGTCGACGTTGGAGACGAAATGCGGCCGGATGCGGTCGTGCCAGTAGGGCTTCAGCGCCTCGGCCACCATGACCGGCCCCAGGTCGGAGCCGCCGATGCCGATGTTGACGACGTCGGTGACCGGCTTGCCGGTGGCGCCCGTCCAGGTGCCGTCGCGCACGGCCGCGCAGAAGTCGCGCATCTGGTCGAGCACCCGGTTGACCTCCGGCATGACGTCGGCGCCGTCCACCAGGATGGCCCGGTTGGACCGGTTGCGCAGGGCGACGTGCAGCACCGCCCGGCCTTCGGTGGTATTGATGGCCTGGCCGGTGAACATGGCGTCGCGCTTGGCCTCCACCCCGGTCTCGGCGGCGAGGTCGAGCAGCAGGCGCACCGTCTCCTCGGTGATGCGGTTCTTGGAATAGTCCAGCAGCACCTCGCCCAGGCGCAGCGAGAACCGCGCGTGCCGATCCGGATCGGCGGCGAACATCTCCCGCATAGTCGTGCCGGCGAGGGCGTCGCGATGGGCGGCCAGCGCGGCCCAGGCCGGGGAGTCGGTGAGGGAAGCGGCGGACGGAGCAGCGGATTTGCGCGCGCGCGGCATGGGACCTCCAGGCGGCGAGAGGGATCGGGATCGGGAGCGGATGTTGTCGGGATCGGGTGAGCCGGCAATCATCCTAACGCCGTTGATGCCGCGTGGGAACCGTGTGGCCTTGGTATCGGGCGTCGCGCCCCCTTTCGCGGGGCAGCCGTCGCTCCCAAATCCCGACCATCCATGGCGAGCACCGGGAAAGGCCGCGGCCGCTCCGGCGGTGGTGCTGCCTGTCCCGCCAATGATCGGCTGATGCAGGAGAAGCAAAGAGACGCTCATGACCGACACGACGACAGAGAACCACCAGACCGCCGGCGGGGCTGCGCCGGACCCGAACGGCGCGGCGCTGGACGCCGCCCGCGACCGGTTGCAGCGCCTGCATGACCTGTACGCCTTCGGCCACCTGACGGTCGACTTCCTGGCCGGGCTGACCTTCACCGTGGGCAGCGTGCTGTTCTTCTGGCCCCGGACCGAGGTCCCGGCCATCTGGTTGTTCGTGGTCGGCAGCGTTCTGTTCACGGCCAAGCCGTCGGTGCGGCTGGCGCACATGCTGCATGATGGCCACACCCGGCGCTCCCTGGAGCGGGCGTTGTCGGAGGAGGCGCGGGTCGCGTTGACGGCGTTCACCCCCCGGGGCCGGACGCTGAGGATTTAGGGGCGGGCGGCGATGCGTCTCGCTGGTGCCTTCATTCCGTCACACAGAAAAACCGGAGATCGCCTCTCATTTCTGGTATGTTTTGCTCGATCCTGCGGCCTCGTCCGGCCCCCGCGCCCGCATCGTGTCGTCGGAGAGCCGGGTGGGGCGCGAGAGGGATGGGTCGACAATCAGCGAAGCCGGTGTCATGGGGCCCGCCAAGGGCTGAACAGCCGGCAGGAGGGGAAAATCTCATGGGTCGTGGACTGGGTTGGACCGTCGCCGCGCTGGTCGCGGTGGGTATCACGGGGGGAGTCGCGGGGGTCGCGTCGGCCACCGACATCACCGAATGCACGACGCGGAGCAAGAAGCCGACCTTCGTCTGGCACGAGTCCGAAGCGTCGATCTTCTACTACGTCGGTCCCGGCGGCAGCTTCCAGCCCATGGACTCGGCGCGGGAGGCCCAGGAGATCTGCACCGCGCGGGGCGTGCGCCAGCGGCTGCGCGGCCGCGACTGCGCCACGGTGGATTGGGACTATTTCGCCTGCGGCTGCAACGTCTCGCCGCCCATCAACCGCACCTGCGACCGGTTCCAGCGCTTCCTGGGCGTACTGACGCGGTAGGGGGGCGGGGTGAGCGGCCGGGGCCGGAACGCCGTGGCGCGCGTGACGCCGGCGGCATGACGTCATCCCGAGGACGCGGAGCGGCCGAGGGATCCCCCGCATGGGCATGCCGCCGGGACGCAGGCTCGATCCGGATGGAGATCCCTCGCGTCCTTCGGACGTTTCGGGATGACGCGACGCCCGCAGGACGACGCTAGACCGGTTCTTCGTCGTCGCCGTCGAGGGCGCGCAGGCGGGCGGCAACGCGGTCGCGGGCGGCGAAGCACTTTTCGAAGTAGTAGCCCGTGTGTTCCGGATCGTAGACCCGCAGGGCGGCGCGGTACGCGTCCACCGCCTCGGCCAGCAGGGCCGCGCCCGCCGGCCCGGGAGTGCGCCCGCCCTGGTTCTGCAACGCGGTGGCCAGGTTGTTCTGGGTCCCGGCCCAGTCCAGCGGATGGTCGGCCTCGGTGTAAACCCGCAGGGCGGCCCGGTACGCGTCCACGGCCTCGGCCAGCAGCGCCGCGCCGTCCGGTCCGGCGGTGCGCTCACCCTGGTTGCTCAACGCGACGCCCAGGTTGGTCTGGGTCATGGCCCAGTCCAGCGGATGGTCGGCCTCGGAATACACCCGCAGGGCGGCGTGGTAGGCATCGACAGCCTCGGCCAGCAGGGCCGCGCCCGCCGGCCCGGGGGTGCGCCCACCCTGGTTGCTGAACGCGACGCCCAGATTGGTCTGGGTCGTGGCCCAGTCCAGCGGATGGTCGGCCTCGGTGTACACCCGCAGGGCGGCGCGGTACGCGTCCACGGCGTCGGCCAGCAGCGCCGCGCCGTCCGGACATGGCATACGTTCACCCTGGACACTCAGCGCGTTGCCCAGGTTGTTCTGGGTCGCGGCCCAGTTCAGCGGATGGTCGGCCTCGGAATACACCCGCAGGGCGGCGCGGTACGCGTCCACGGCCTCGGCCAGCAGCGCCGCGCCCGCCGGCCCGGGGGTGCGCTCGCCCTGGTTCCGCAACGCGTTGCCCAGGTTGTTCTGGGTCGTGGCCCAGTCCAACGGATGGCCGGCCTCGGAATACACTCGCAGGGCGGCCCGATACGCCTCCACGGCCTCGGCCAGCAGCGCCGCGCCGTCCGGTCCGGCGGTGCGCCCACCTTGCTCTTGCAGCGCAAGGCCAAGCCAGACTTGCGTCCGAGCCCAGGGCGAGGCGTGCCTTGCTTCGGTCCAGTGCGACAACGTTTCCCGCGCCAGAGTCGCCGCGCCAGCAAGGCCGGCGCCACCAAACCGCAACCCATGGTCGCGCAGGGGCTGCAAGAACGTGTCTCGCGCCCGCGCCCCCTCGTCGGGGTCGAAGGGATCGAGCATCCGGGCGGCGGCCTGGAAATGGGCCAGGGCGGCGTCGGCATCCCCGGCCAGCAGCTTGGTTTGGGCGCGGGTGGCGCGAATCTGCACCTGCTGGCGCACCTCACGCAAGGTGCGCTCCTCCTGCTGTATCGCCTCGGCGTCGGCGAGCCGGGCGTCGGCCTCGTCGAAGGCGCCCCGGTCGATGGCGTCCTGCGCCGCCGCGACGATGTTTTGCACCCGCTCGTCGGCCTCGGTCAGGGCGGCAAGGCGCTCCCGCAGGCCCTTGTACTCCGCCACCTTGGCGGTCAGGAAGGTTTCCAGGTCGGCGAGGCCGGCCTTCGGATTCTCGGCCTCGAACCCCGTGGCCAGTTTCTCCAGCAACTCGCGGGCTTCGCCGGTGCCGCCGCGCGCGACCAGATCGGCGAGCATGGCCTCCATGCGCCGGGTCCGCTCGTCGAGGACCCCGATCCCGCGCGCCATCTCCAGTATCAGGGCCGGTTCCAGGGCGTCGTAGAATCGCCGGTTCTGCCATGCCGCCGCCAGCCCGGCGGTGATGACGGCGCGGGCGAAGGCATAGGGCAGGGTCTTGGCTTTTTCCGGGCCGAACAGATCCGGGCGCTCTTTGCCCAGGGCCTCCATGACCGCCGCCGTGGCGGCCTCGGCGAAGCCCTCGGGCGAGACGGCCGCCTTGGCCAGCCGTTGGCGGTCCAGCACACAGCCCTTCAGGGCCTCGGCCAGGGCGCTGTCGGCGGCGGTCAGATCCGCCCTCAAGGCCCAGTCGTCGCCCTCGGCCGCCACGAAGGCGGCGTACCCCTCCAGCACGGCCTTGCGCTGGGCCGTCAGCACCCGTGCGGTCTCCGGCCCGAAGCGGTCCTTGCGCCCCAGCACGCCGCCGATCAGGCCGCCAGCCGCCGCCGCCGTCGTTTCCAGGGCGCCCGGGGCAAGACCCAATGTCCCTGTGGAGGCCGCCACGGCCACGGCCGCGCCACCCACGCACAGCGCGGCGACATTCCCCAGGTTGTCGGTCAGCGTGCCCACCGTGATCCCCCTCGCGCGGCCCACCTTCCCGCATTAGCCCGAGACGCCCGCGGCGGTCAACCGATGATGCAGTGTGTGGGCGGGTGCGGGCTTCTCGCCCGCCGCCCCCCAACAAACCCTTTTCTCCGGCCGGCCGGGGCGGACTATGGTGGGCGATCCGCGCCCCCCGGACAGGAATCCGCCAATCGATGCCCCAATCCCCGGACGATCCGAACCCCGCCGCCCTGACCGCCACCCTGATCGCCGAGGTGCTGAAGGCGCGCGAGCGGGTGTACCGCGTCGGCCAGCCGACGCCGCTGGAGAGCCTGCCGCTCAGCCCCCACTTCGAGACCTGGATCAAGCGCGAGGACCTGTCGCCCATCAACGCCTACAAGTGGCGCGGCGCTCAGAACTGCACCACCCGCATGGTGGAGGAAGCGGGCGCGAGGGGCGTGGTCGCGGCCTCCGCCGGCAATCACGCCCAGGGCGTGGCGCTGAGCGCGCGGCGGCTGGGCGTGCCGGCCTGCATCTTCATGCCGCGCTCCACCCCGGAGATGAAGCAGAAGGCCGTGCGTCTGCACGGCGGCCCGGACGTGGAGGTCCAGCTTGTCGGCGACACCTACAACGAGGCCGCCGAAGCCGCCCACGCCCACGCCGAACGGCACGGCATGGTGTTCATCCATGCCTTCGATGACCTCTATACCATCGCCGGGCAGGCCACCATCGCCGACGAGATGATCCTGTCCGGCAAGGGGCCGTTCGACCTCGTGTTCGTGCAGATCGGCGGCGGCGGTCTGGCGGCCGGGGTCGGCACTTGGCTGAAGCTGCACTATCCGCACGCCCGCATCATCGGCGTCGAGGGAGTCGATCAGGCCAGCATGAAGGCCTCGCTGGCGGCCGGCCAGCCGGTCACCCTGCCCGACGTGGACCGCTTTTGCGACGGCACCGCCGTCACCCGGCCCGGCGACCTGACCTTCGCGCTGTGCCGGGACGCGCTGGACGGGGTGGTCACCGTCACCAACGACGAGGTCTGCGCCGCCATCCAGACGCTGTGGGAGCTGCGCCGCGTCATCCCGGAGCCGTCCGGCGCCATGGGGCTGGCCGGGCTGGTGCGGTTCGCCGAGGACCACCCGGACGAGATCGCGGGCCGGCGCGTCGCCGTCATCCTGTGCGGCGCCAACATGGACTTCGGCAAGCTGACGCTGATCGCCGGCGGGGCGGCGGTGGGCGCCCACACCCGCCGCTACTTCCGCTTCCGCATCGGGGAGGAGCGAGGCGGCCTGCTGCGCCTGCTCGACCACGTGCCGGACGTGAGCATCGCCGCCTTCCTGTACGGCAAGACCGACGAGACCCAAGCGTGGCCGGTGCTGGCGTTTCAGGGCACGCCGCAGGAGATCGACCACCTGCACGAGCAGTTGGCCGCGCACGGCCTGTCGTTCGAGGACGTCACCGGCCACGCCGATATCCGCTACGGCGTCATTCCCTACGTCGCCGATCTGTTCCGGGATCCGCTTCTGCTGCGGGTTCACTTCCCGGAGCGGGCCGGCGCGCTGCGGGATTTCCTGCGCCAGGCCTCCGACGTCGCCAGCATCTGCTATTTCAACTACCGCTACACCGGCGAGACCATCGGGCGGGCGTTGATGGGCTTCGAGTTCGCGCGGCCGGACGACCGCGCCCGGTTCGAGGGGATCATTGCCGACCCCGGCAGTGTCGTGACCTGCCGTCCGGTGGAGGACGAGGCCGTCGGCCGCATGCTGGGGGCGGGATAGAGGCTTACCCCTCTTGCTGCCGTGCTCTCAACCGCTGCCGAGGATTGACCGCCCGCAGGCGCGTGCGCAGCGTGGCGTCCGAGACGTGGGTGTAGATCTCGGTGGTCGAGATGCTGGCGTGCCCGAGAAGCTTCTGCACCAGGCGGATATCGACCCCACCGTCGAGCAGTTCGGTCGCCGCCGTGTGGCGCAGCATGTGCGGCGTGATCCGCCGCGACAGGTTCAGAGTCTCGACATGCCGGTGCAACAGGCGGCGGATGTGGTTGGGATCCGCCGCCACTCCGCGCGGGGTCAGCAGCAGCGCGTCAAGGCCCGGCACCGCCGGACGGCGCGTGTGGACATAGGCGCGGACCTGCGCGGTGATGGTGTCGTCCACCAGGAACACGTGGCGTTCGCGGTTGCCCTTGCCCTTGATGGCGATGGTCCCGGCCTCCAGGTCGATGTCCGGCAGCCGGATGGCGCACAACTCACCCACCCGAATGCCGGTGGTGAACAGAAGTTCCAGGGCCAATGACAATGTCGCCATGGCCTGTCCGTCCGCGTCGTCCGGCGCCGGGGGGGACCGGTGCGGCGGGGCGTCGAGCAGCGCGCTCACCTCCTCCCGCTTGAGGTTGCGGGGCAGGCGGCGCGGCAACGGCACCGGCAGGCGCAGCCGGTGGAACGGGTTGGTCTCCAGGCGCTCCTCATCCTCCAGCCAGCGGCACAGCACCTTCATGCAGGCCAGCCGGCGCTTGATGGTGGCGGCGGCGTAGCCCTCGGCGCGCATCGCGGCGACCCAGTCCAGCACGGCGTCGCGGCCGAACACGGGCTCCGGTTGTGCCGCCCGCGCCCAGCGGGAAAACGCGGTCAGGTCCTGACGGTAGGCCCGCACGGTATGGTCGGACAAACCGCGGTTGTGGGCCGAGGCCAGAAAGTCCTCGACGATAAGACTCAAGTCCATGGGAAAGCACGCGAAGGTCAATATCAAGAAGGGGCGTCATTTAATTGTATACAATGATGTCGCGAGTCCCAATAGCAAAAGTGCCACAGGTCATTATTGCAACTATTTTATAGTGCCGCCGCGAGGTGTCATCGAATGAGTCGGGAGCTTCGGTACCGGGGCCATCGTGGCGCGCGGCAACCGTTCCCTGAAGGCTGACGACGGCGTGCCGTTTTCGGCGCCGCGTCCCGTCCGACGCGGGCGTGTCAGCCCTCCGTCCGCTCAAGATTGAGCGCCAGCAGGCGGGCCAGGGCGTCGTCCTCGCCGATCTCCGCCGGCCAGCCATAGGCGGCGGCGACGGCGGCGTCGAGGTCGGCGTGCGCATCCGCCAGCCAGGCCGGCCGTTCGTTGTACAGCGCCGTCAGGGTGCGCTTTTTCAGCAGGGCGCCGGCCCTGTCGTCGCGGGGCACGAGGCGATCGGGGAAGCCCGGCGCGACCTCCGGCACCGCCTCGACAAGGTCGGGAGGGTTGAGCCACGCGCGGCGAACCTCGTCCAGCCGCCGCGCCGCCGCCGCGATGGCCTGGGCGCGTGGATCGGCGGCATACTCGGCGGCCGGGATGTCCGGCGTCAGGCCCTCCGGGAACGGGAAGGTCTCGAAGGTCGTTCCGATCGTGTACCGCGAGTCGTTCCCGACGCCATGCCAGGATCCAACTCCCAACGACCAGACCTCGTGCCACCTGCTGCATAAAATGCCAAACGCAGTATCGTCATCCCGCGCAACAACCTGGAGTTTATGGTCCGGCAAGGTCGGGAAGCTCAACCAAGCGAAAACTCTATGGCGCGCAACTTCCGGCGTAACAATAAAGCGCTGAAGGTCCTTGAGCTTTTTGTGCATCCCGGGCCTGGGCTCAACATGCCGCCACCAATATGTCCGGTAGTGCTCCCGCCTGTTGGTGGCGCGGATCGGCTTGACCGTCTCCAGGACGTGCTGGAACGGCGCCTCGTACAGCGCCGCCTCGCGCTCCGACATCTCCCAGCCGAAATCGATGATCCACTTGTCGGCCGGCCGGCGGGTGATGTCCATGCCGTTGACCCACGGGCGCAGCACGTCGGCGTTGGGCCGCCCGTTCGGGTTCAGCGGCAGCGCCAGCCAGTCCCGCGCCAGCGCGCCCGGAACGTCGAAGGCGCCGCCCTTGGTGTCGCCCATGAAGGCGACATGGCGGTTTTGCGCCAGCCGGCGCGCCCGGGTCAGGTCCAGGTCGCCGGCGGTCAGGTTGGTGTGGACGCGCGTCACGTCGCGGTTGTCGAGGCGGATGTGCCCGTTGGGCGGGCTCTCGGCGAAACAGACCAGCGCCACGCGCACCGCCGCGCCCTCGATCACCCACGGCTCGTCGTCCCAGGCCTCGAAGATCACGCCGTCCTCGACGATGGGGTTCAGCACCCGGCGGCTGGCCCCGCCCCGGATCGAGTTCGTGGCCACCAGCCCGGCGCGGTCGAACCGCCCGGCGCGGATGCCCGCCCAGGCCTTGGCGAACCAGTAGCAGACCAGATCGGCCTCGGCGGGGACGCGGTCGCGGTACAGGTCGAACAGGCCGTCGACATAGGCGTCCCCGAGCACGTCGCGCAGGCGCTTGCCCCCCAGAAAGGGCGGGTTGCCGATGACCACGTCGGCCTCGGGCCAGACCGGTTCGGTGCCGGTCTCAAGGTCCAGGATCGCGTCCTGGGTGGCAATCGTGTCCAGCGGCTTCAGGATCGGGTCGCGGCCGAAGGCGTAGCCGGTGCGCAGCATCCACTGGATTTCGCCGATCCAGACGCTGACCCGCGCCAGTTCGGCGGCGAACGGGTTGATCTCGATGCCGCGCACGCACTCCGGCCCGACACCGGGCAGTTCGCGCTGGAGGCCCATGGCCTCGACATCCAGGCCGGCGCGGTGCTCCAGGTCCTTCAACGCCAGCAGCGCGAGATAGAGGAAGTTGCCCGACCCGCAGGCCGGATCCAGCACCCGGAAACCGCGCAGGCGGTCCAGGTGGGCGCGGTACAGGGCAGCGGCCGTGTTGCGCGCCTTGGTGCGCGCCGCCGCGCCGCGCGCGCGGTCGGCCTTGTCCAGGGCGGCGGCGATCTCGGCCTTGGTGGCCTCCCAGCGGGCGGCGAGCGGCTCGACGATGACCGGATCGACGATCAGCATGATCTTGTCGCGGTCGGTGTAATGGGCGCCGAGCTGGCTGCGCTTGTCGGGGTCGAGGCCGCGTTCGAACAGCGTGCCCATGACCGACGGGTCGATCTCCGCCCAGTCCAGGCGGGCCACCTCCAGGCACAGGAGAATGTCGTCGCGCTCCAGCGGCAGGGCGTCGTCATCGTCGAACAGGCCGCCGTTGAACCAGTCGACGGCCTCGAAACCGGCCACGCCGCCCGTCCGCATGGCGCCGAACAGTTCCCGCGCCATGGCCTCGAACGTGTGCGGGCGCTGGCGCCCGGAGTCCAGCAGTCGCTGGAACACCCGGTTGGGCAACAGGCCCACGTCCTCCGCGAACAGGCAGAACACCATGCGGTTGACGAAGTGCGCCACCCGCTGGGCGTCGTGGCCGCGTTCGCGCAGGCGCCGCGCCAGCGTGGCGAAGCGCTCCGCCGCCTGCTCGGTCAGGGCCTGGCGGGTCAGGCCGGGTTTCAGCACATCGGGGTTGGAGAACACCGCCTTGAGCCGCCGGCGCGGCTCCGCCTCCAGCAGGTCGGCGAGGTGGATGGTGTGAACCTCGGTGACCGTGTTGGTCCACGCCGTGTGGATGCGGATGGTCTGCATGTCGCTGACCACCAGCAGCGGCGGATTGCCCAGCGCGCCCGCGTATTGCTGAAGCTGCGCGAAAGCGGCGTCGAGGTCCTTGCCCGCCGTCTTGTATTCCCAGGCGAAATGCCCGGACTTCCAGACGTCGGCCCAGCCGTTGCCGCCGGTCGCCTTGGTGGCGCCCATCTCGAAGGCATAGGTCTCGCCGCTGGGGTCGGCCTCGGTCGGCGTCGGCTCGTCGAGCAGCCGGCACAGGTCGAGGAAATGGCTCTGCGCGACCGCCTTTTCGGTCTGCGCGCCCGTTACGACCGCCCATCGGGTCACGAAGTCTTCCGGCGTCATCCCTGGATCCCTGCTCGGCTTGCGGTGCCCATTGGAGCCAACGCGGCCGGCGCGGTCAATCGGGAAGCAGCGTTGGCGGTAGGCGCGCGGGACCCGCCGCGCGGCCTGGAGGACGGGCGCCGGACCCCATACAGTTTCGCGGCGGACGGTGGTAGGATTGGCGGGCCGTGACCAGGAAAGGGAATCGCCATGCGCCTGGAGACCGAACAGGAGGCCGATGGCCGCTGGATCGCCGAGATCCCGGACCTGCCCGGGGTCATGGCCTACGGCGAGACGCGGGCACGGGCCATCACGGCCGCCAAGGCACTGGCTTTGCGCGTGATGGCGGATCGGCTGGAACATGGGGAGGCGGTCATGGAGATCGATCCCTTGTTCGCGCAATCGGCATGACCGCTTGGCCGTCCAAATCCGCCCGCGCCGTATATGCCGCATTGTTGAGAAGCGGATGGCGCCTCAAACGTGGGGCGCGAGGGTCGCACCGAGTGCTGGAAAAAGACGGGTGGTCAGATTTCGTTTTCGCGTTTCATGATCGGGAAGAAATCGGTCCTCGCATGCTCGCCCGAATCGCGAAGCGGACTGGCCTAAAGCGAAACGACCTTTAGTCGGTTTAATGCTTATTCTTCTCTTTAAATCTTTTGAATCCACTCTTCATCCACAACAACGGCTTCAATAAATTCGACTCTTACGCCCAGCTTCAGCTCCTTCATCATTTTGCACAAATTATCACCGTCAATAAGTTCAAGTGGAGGAGCTCCGTCTCTCGCCGCTTCCTTTTTTGCTTCACTTGTAAAAGTTCCCGTAGTGATGAGAAGTCCTTTGTCGCTCCTGCCGATCATGGCGCCCCGAAAATCACGAACTTCCCTGGCCCCGACAGAGCCGGAATACCTCTTGCACTGAAACAGGACGTGGAAACTCAACAAATTCAAACGAAGAACACCGACGCCGTCAATTCCACCATCGCCAGAGCGACCAGTAACGTTGACGCGGACGAAACCAGATTCGCGGAGAAGCCTTTGAGCCAAGCGCTCAAAGGCTGCCGGTTCCATAGCCCTGATCGCCGATAAAAGGCTATCCTTCCAGGACTCTGCTTGATCGCTGCCCTCGATCTCATCTGGGCTGGCCGGAAGATCCAGTCGAGGATTATTGGGATCATGTGATTTACTATCGTTTTTGTTCTTATTATACTTTTGCCGCACACGGTTAGGGATGCTGCAAACATCACTTTCTTTCAAATGTTCGCCATATTCAGTTAGAGCCCAAACCCCGCGCGAGCTGTTCTCAAGTGCACCGACCTTTTTCAGATAAGTCTGAGCCCACGCTAAGTTGTATCCAACCTTTGTTCGACGTCCGTCGGTGTGCATGACCGACGCAACGTCATCAGAAATACCCGCGACATCAATCACACGGGCCAGGATCTCCTCGTTGGAGGCCGAGCCACCAATTTCTTTCACGGCTACAAGGGTGGGCCATAACAGCTGATCGAACGATGGGACATTGGAATCGGCTCCACGCTCCATGCCGCGTCCTTCCTTGGGGATGTCCTTCGAAATCGCTGGCATCGCCCCCCTACACCGCCTGACTGTGCCGTTTCTCGCCCACGTTCAGGTATTTGTCGAACTTGGCGCACACCGCCCGCACCAGCGGCCGGCCCAGGTCGGTGACGCGCAGCCGCCAGCCGTCGCGCACCACGACGCCGTCGCCCTCCAGATCGGCGAGTTGCGACAGCTCGGTCTCGAAGTCGGCGGGCGAGGCACCGTATTCCGCCGCCACCGTTTCCAGGTCCACGCCCATGTCGCACATCAGGCGTTCGATGATGGCGCGGCGCAGCTTGTCCTCGTGCTTGACCTCCAGCCCGCGCGTGATCGGCGGCGTGCCCGCGCGCACCGTGCGCTTGTAGGCGCCGATCTCGCCCTGGTTGCCAACGTACCCCTGCGGCAACGAGCCGATACCCGACGCGCCGAAGGCGATCAGGGCCGGCGCGGTATCCGTGGTGTAACCCTGGAAGTTGCGGTGCAGGGCCTTTTTGTTCAGGGCCAGCGCCAGTTCGTCGTCGGGTGCCGCGAAGTGATCCAGGCCCACCGTGACATAGCCGTTGTGCTCGAACCGCTTGGAGCCGTTGAGGTACTGGCTCCAGCGTTCGGGCACGCTGGGCAGCGCCTCTTCCGGGATCATCTTCATGTGCGTGCGCATCCACGGCACATGGGCATAGCCGAAATACGACACCCGGTGCGGCTTCAGCGCCAGCGCGCGGTCGATGGTCCGCTCGATGCTCTCGGTGGTCTGGTACGGCAGGCCGTACATCAGATCCATGTTGATGTCGGTGATGCCGTGCGTGCGCAGCCACTCGATGACCTGGGCCACCTTCTCATAAGGCTGGATGCGGTGAACCGCCTCCTGGACCTGCGCGTCGAAATCCTGCACGCCGATGCTGGCGCGGGTGACACCGACGGCGGCCATGGCCTTGACGTAATCCTCGGTGGCCGTGCGCGGGTCCATCTCCACCGCGATCTCGGCGCCGTCCAGCATGTCGAAGCGCGCGCGCAGGTGGGTGATCAGGCGCTGGAAGTCCTCGGCTTTCAGCACGGTCGGGCTGCCGCCGCCGAAGTGCATGAACTTGAAGCCCATCTTGGCGGGCAACAGGCCGGCGATCAGGTCGATCTCGGCCAGCACCGCCTCCAGGTAATCGGCGATGGGATCGTAGCGCTTGGCGATCTTGGTATGGCAGCCGCAGAACCAGCACATCTCCTCGCAATAGGCGACGTGGGTGTACAGCGACAGCGGCGTGGCCGGATCCAGTTCAGACAGCCAGCGCGCATAGGTCTCGGGCCCCACGTCGGGCGAGAAGTGCGGGGCGGTGGGATAGGAGGTATACCGGGGCAGCCGCAGATCGTACTTCGCGGCCAGGTCCTGAATCGTCATGATGTCTGTATCCGTCGGTTCCTGAAGGGCCGTCGTGTCCTGAAGGGCGCCACTCTAACCCGCGCGGGTCCGGAAAAAACCTATATTTTCCGTCCGGGCGGCCCGGTCAACAGGAACGCAACAGGAAACACCCGCCGCCATGCCCCGTTTCGCCGCCAACGTCTCCCTGCTGTTCACCGAAGTTCCCCTCGCCGAGCGCTTCGCGGCCGCCGCGCGCGCCGGGTTCAAGGGGGTGGAGTGCCAGTTCCCCTATCAGCTCTCCGCCGAACAGGCCGGCGACCTGGTGGCGGTCAACGACCTGTCGATGGTGCTGTTCAACGCTCCGCCCGGCGACTGGGCGGCCGGCGAACGCGGGCTGGCGGCGCTGCCCGGGCGCGACTCGGAGTTCCGCGACGGCGTCGACCTGGCGCTGGACTACGCCGAGTTCCTGGACTGCCCGCGCCTCCACGTCATGGCCGGCGTGGTGGCGGAGGAGGACTGGGAGCCGGCCCTGGACACCTATCTGGAGAACCTCGCCTGGGCCGCCGACCGGGCGCGCGAGCAGGGAGTGCGCATCCTGATCGAGCCCATCAACCCGGTGGACATGCCGGGTTATTTCCTGACCCGGCCGGAGGAGGCGATTCAGGTCATTGAGGACATCGACCACCCCAATCTGCGCCTGCAATACGACGTCTACCACGCCCAGATGGAACGGGGCGCGCTGACCGACACCCTGGAACGCGCGCTGGCCCACATTGACCACATCCAGATCGCCGGCGTGCCCGACCGCCACGAGCCCGACGCCCAGGGTGAGATCAACTGGCCCTATCTGTTCGACCTGCTGGACGCGCACGGCTACGGCGGCTGGATCGGGTGCGAATACCGTCCCCGCGCCGGCACCTTGCCCGGCCTGCGCTGGGCGCGGCCGTGGGGGATCGGGGGGTAGGGCGCAAGGGGCGCGACCCGAAATGGTGGCGCCCGGCGTCGAATCCTGTTGATCCGATCAGGCCCCGTCCCCATCTTGAAAAGAGGAGCGGCCAACGTGCCGCTGTTCCCGCGTGCTGAGGAGGACACCATGTCTGGCAACGCGAGGGGGCATCCTGACGGCCACCGCGATGACATGAACGCGGCGAGCCTGTTGCGTCTGGGCCTGTTCGGATCGATCGCCTTCCTGATCGCGTCGACCCTGCCGCACGACCTGATGGCGGCCTCGCTCAGTTCGCTGTTGTGGATCGGCGCCATGATCTCGGCCATGCTGGCGGCGTTCGTCGGCGAGTCGCTGACCGCGCCCCACCTGACGCGCTGGGACGAGGCGGCCGTGCTGGTGCTGCTGAGCATCCTGCTCGGGTGGTTCGTCGATCCCCAGGCGATGATGAGCCACGTCCAGGCCATGCGGTCCTGACGTCAAGCTCCGCCACGCCGAACCCGGACACCGACGCTGACGACCGCTGTGGCCGCAGACCCGGCGCGCGGCGGCGAGCCGGTGGCCGACCGTGTCCCTTTGTCCCCCTTTGATGTCCTGTGCTATAGGGGTGTCACAGTTGGCACGTTTGATGCGCGGGACCTCAGGGGAGGGAGGAAGGACATGGAACGCGAGGCGATGGAATTCGACGTGGTGATCGTGGGCGCCGGACCGGCCGGGCTGGCCGCCGCGATCCGCCTGCGCACGCTGGCCGTGGAAAAGGGGAACGATCTCAGCGTCTGTGTGCTGGAGAAGGGCTCCGAGGTGGGCGCGCACATCCTCTCCGGCGCCGTCATCGAGCCCCGCGCATTCGACGAGTTGATCCCCGACTGGCGCGACAAGGGCGCGCCCATGGATCAGCCCGCCGGCGACGACCGCTTCCTGTTCCTGACCCAGGGCCGGGCCATCCCCCTGCCGGCGCCGCCGCAGATGCATAACAAGGGCAACTTCATCGTCAGCCTGGGCAACGTCTGCCGCTGGCTCGCGGAGCAGGCCGAGGCCATGGGGGTGGAGATCTACCCCGGCTTCGCCGCCGCCGAGGTGCTGTTCCACGACGATGGGTCTGTCAAAGGCGTGGCCACCGGCGCCATGGGGGTAGGCAAGGACGGTCAGCCCACAGAACAGTTCGAGCCCGGCATGGAACTGCACGCCAAGCAGACCATCTTCGCCGAGGGCTGCCGAGGCTCCCTGACCAAGGGCCTGATGAGCCGGTTCAATCTGCGCGAGGGCGTACAGCCGCAGACCTACGGCATCGGCATCAAGGAATTGTGGGAGGTCGATGCGTCGGTTCACAAGCCGGGCCTGATCGAGCACACCATCGGCTGGCCGGTGCCCAGCGACGTCTACGGCGGTTCGTTCCAGTACCACTTCGGCGACAACATGGTGGCCGTCGGTTTCGTCATCGGCCTGGACTACAAGAACCCGCATCTCAGTCCGTTCGACGAGTTCCAGCGCTTCAAGACCCACCCGGCCATCCGTCCGACGTTCGAGAACGCCCGCCGTGTGGCCTACGGCGCCCGCGCCCTGGCCGAGGGTGGCTGGCAGTCCATCCCCAAGCTGTCGTTCCCCGGCGGCGTTCTGGTGGGCGACACCGCCGGCTTCCTCAACGTGCCCAAGATCAAGGGCACCCACACGGCGATGAAGTCCGGCATGCTGGCCGCCGAGGCGGTGTTCGATCACCTGACCGCCGACAAGGCCGGCGCGGCGGGCGGCTACCAGGAGGCGGTGCAGGCCTCCTGGCTGGGACAGGAACTCAAGAAGGTCCGCAACATCCGTCCGTCGTTCAAGTGGGGGCTGTGGGGCGGCCTGGGGTATTCGGCGCTGGAGGCCTATGTGTTCCGGGGGGCCATGCCCTGGACCCTGGGCCACCACGAGGACCACGCGGCCCTGAAAAAGGCCTCCGAGTGCCCGCGCATCGACTATCCGAAGCCGGACGGCAAATTGACCTTCGATCGCCTGTCGTCGGTGTACCTGTCGAACACCAATCACGAGGAAAACCAGCCGTGTCACCTGACGCTGAAGGATGATACGGTGCCGACCCGGATCAATCTGGCCGAGTACGCGGGACCGGAGGCGCGGTTCTGTCCGGCCGGGGTGTATGAGTTCGTCGAGGATCAGGCCGGCGCCGGCCAGCGCCTGCAAATCAACTTCCAGAACTGCGTGCACTGCAAGACCTGTGATATCAAGGACCCGACGCAGAACATCAACTGGGTGGTGCCGCAGGGCGGCGACGGTCCCAACTATCCGAACATGTAGGGCGCGCGCCGCCCGCCCCGGGACCGGAGACACCCTTCACGAAAGGAACCAAAGCGTTTGCGTGACGACGGCACCCTGAGGACGCGCCTTCATCCGGTCGGTTCCGGTTCGGGCGCGCTGACCGCACCCCGGGCGGCGGTTCGCGCTTCGGTGGTCGCGCTGGGGCTGGCCCTGGCCATGGTGCCGACGGCCTGTGCCCAACCGCCGGCCTCCGGTGATGGCGGTCAGGCCGGACGCGCGGTTCTGGCGGCCGGCGATCTCAGCCCGGAGGCAGCGCTGGCCCCCCGGGCCGGATCGACCCTCGGCGAGAACGATGACGAGGCGGCCCGCTTCGGCCGTGCCCTAGGCAAGTACCTCGCCGGCCGCGCCGCGCAGCACGCCAAGGACATTCCGGCGGCCGCCGACCTCTACGCGGACGCCCTGGCCGCTGACCCCGACAATGTCCTGCTGATGCGCCGGGCCTACTACTACCTTGCCGCCGACGGGCGTTTCGACGAGGCGGTGGCGGTGGCCCGACGCACGGTTGAGGTTCTGCCGGACGAAGATTTCGCCCCGTTGCTGCTGGCCACCGACGCGATGCGCCGGAACGCGCCGAATGAGTCTGTCGCCATTCTGGACGGCCTGCCCCCGCGCGGTCTGAATGGCTTTCTGCAGCCCCTCCTGGCCGCCTGGGCGCACCTGGGCGCCGGCGACCTGGAGGCCGCGCTGAAGGCCCTGGACCCGGCGCGCGGCCTGATGTCGGCGCGGCGATTGGTGGATCTTCACGCCGCGTTGCTGGCGGAAAGGGCCGGGGACGCCGAGCAGGCGCTGGAGCGCCTCGACGCCTATCTGGAGGACGGCCCGCCCGAGAACGCGCGTCCCCTGGAACTGGTGGCCATGATGCTGGTCCGCCTGGGCCGGCTGGACCAGGCCCGTGACATGGTGTCCGAGTTCGTGGCGGCGGGGCCGGTGCCGCTGGCCATTTCCAGTCTCGCCGACGGACTGGAAACGGACGGCGCCGAAGCCATGCCGATGCTGGTGAACGATGCCACCGACGGGTTCGCCGAGGCCCTGTACCACACTGGGCTGATGCTCGGTCAGGGTCAGGGGTCGGAGACGGGCATCGTGCTGATGCGTCTGGCCCTGGCGGTCAAGCCGGACTTCCCGCGCGCCACGCTGGCCATCGCCGAGACCCTGCGCCGGATGGAACGTTTCGAGGCCGCCAACGAGGTCCTGGGGGACCTGGACGCCTCCGGACAGCCCGGGCTGGACTACGTGGTCCAGTTGTATAAGGCCGAAAACCTGGAACACCTGGAGCGCATCGACGAGGCGCTGGCCCGCTACGACGCGCTGGCCGAGGGACATCCCGATCAGGTCGAGCCGCTGGTGGACAAAGGCGACCTGTTGCGCCGCGCGGAACGGTACGACGAGGCCGCCACCGCGTACGGTGCGGCCATCGACCGGATGGCCGACGGCGATCCGACGCTCTGGGCCGTACTGTACCGCCGGGGCATCGCCTATGAGCGGGCCAAACAGTGGGATCCCGCCGAAGCGGACTTCCTGCGCGCGCTGGAGTTGGAGCCGGATCAGCCGGAAGTGCTGAACTACTTGGGCTATTCCTGGCTCGACCAGGGCCTGCACATCGAGCGCGCCGTGGCCATGATCAAGGACGCCGTGCGCCAGCGGCCCAACGACGGGTACATCGTCGACAGCCTGGGATGGGGGTTCTACCTGTTGGGGCGTTACGAGGAAGCGGTGCGGGAGTTGGAACGCGCCGTCGAACTCCGCCCCCAGGACTGGACCATCAACGACCACCTTGGCGACGCCTACTGGCGCGTCGACCGGCGCCTGGAAGCCCGCTTCCAGTGGGAACGGGCACTCAGCCTGGAGCCGAACGAGGACAAGATCGAGGCCATTGAGACCAAGATCGACGAGGGCCTGCCCCCGGCGGAGACCGTCGTGCGGGAGGTCGCCCATTGACCGGCGCCGACCCCGTGCCCGATGCCGCGCCGATCCGTCTGGCGGCGCCGGCCAAGGTCAACCTGCATCTTCACGTCACCGGCCGGCGGGACGACGGTTATCACTTGCTCGACAGCCTGATGGCCTTCGCCGGCGTCTTTGACATTGTCACGGTGGCGCCGGCCGAGGACCTGTCGCTGCACATCGACGGGCCGCATGCGTCCGCGCTGGCGGGCATGGATCCCGAGGACAACCTGATGATGCGGGCCGCCCGCCGCCTGGCCGAGGCCGCCGGGCTGGAGCCGTACGCCCGCCTGACCCTGACCAAGCGGCTGCCGGTGGCCGGCGGCATCGGTGGAGGCTCCGCCGACGCGGCCGCCGCCCTGCGGGGCCTTTACCGGATGTGGGGCCTGGACCTGAACGACAGGACGATGCTCCGTCTCGCGCTGCGGCTCGGTGCCGATGTGCCGATCTGTCTTTTCGGCCGCGCGGCCAACGTCGGCGGCATCGGCGAAACCCTGGATCCGGCCCCGCCGCTGCCGCCGGTGCCGATGCTGTTGGTCAATCCCGGCGTTCCGGTTTCGACGCCGGAGGTGTTCCGCCAGCGCACGGGCGAGTTTTCCCGGCCGTATCCCTTGCGTGACGGGCCGGTCAACGCGGTGGCGTTGGCCAACGAGCTGGCCGGCCGCCGGAATGATCTGGAGGCACCAGCCCGCTCGCTGTGCGACGAGGTCGGCGAGACGCTGGCCCTGCTCGCCGACCAGGACGGCGCGTTGCTGACCCGGATGTCGGGCAGCGGCGGGACCTGTTTTGCCCTGTTCTCGCAGGACGCGGAAGCGGAGGTCGCCCACGCCCGGATCGCCTGCGAACAGCCCGACTGGTGGGTGGCGCACACACACCTTGTCTCGGACGCGCGGGCGCTGGACGCGCGGGTCGACGCGGAGGTCGCCTGACCCGCACCGATCTCGCCACCTGAAGAAAGCAACGGACCCCACGCGGGAGACCTGACCCGGCATGGACCCGCAAGCCGAACTGATGGATGTCCTGGCCTCCGGGCTGGCGCATTGTCATGTGGTCATCAGCGACGAGGGCGGGCTGCTATCCAGTCTGGCGCTGGCCGGACTGGCCGGCGGCTTCACCCACTGCGCCGGCATGTGCGGACCGTTCGTGCTGGCCCAGGTGACGGCGCGCCTGGAGGCCATTCCCGCTAACCGCATGCGCGAACTCCACCGTCTGACCGGCGCGGCGCTGGTGCCTTACCACCTGGGGCGGACGACCACGTATGCGGTGCTCGGCGCGGCCCTGGCCGGGCTCGCCGGGGCGATCAACCGCTCCGGACTGCTGGATTGGATCTCGGCCGCGCTGCTGCTGGTGGCGGCCCTGCTGTTCATCGGCTACGCGCTGCCGCGCCTGCGGGTGAGCGTGCCCGGCGGCGCCAAGGCAGAGGCTTGGTGGTCGGACCATGTGGGGCGACGGGCCCGCCCCCTGATGCGCGACCCGGTGGGCTGGCGCGGCTACGGACTGGGCGTGATGCTGGGGTTCATCCCGTGCGGACTGCTGTACGGAGCCTTGGCGGCGGCGGCGTCCAGCGGCGAGATCCTGACCGGTGCCCTGGCCATGGCCGTGTTCGGGCTCGCCACAGTGCCGAGCCTGCTGGTGGTCGGCGTCGCCGGCGGGGTGGCCGCGACCCGGTTCCGGAGCGCCATGGCGGTGGCGGTGCCGGCGCTGATGCTGCTGAACGCCGGCGTTCTCATCTATCTGGCCGTGATGCTGGTGATCTGACGTCGGCGGGGCATGCGCGGCTCGGGCCGCTGCGCGCGCACCCTGGACCCGCTCTCCCCTTTTTCGACGACCCGGCCCCGGATTGACCGCCCCGCCACCGCCTCACTCCGGCGGCATCAGGCGGAAGTCCTTCAGGCGCGTCATGATGGGCGTGTCATATTCCGCAGGCACCGGCTTGCGGTTGAACAGCCAGTCCATGATGTGCGCGTCCGGCTCCTCCAGCAGGGTCTCGAACTGGTCCAGTTCGATGTCCGACATGCCGGCCAGAAACTCCTCGGCGAAGCCGCCCAGGATCAGGTCGGTTTCCTTCATCCCGCGCAGCTTGGCGCGGTAGAGTATGCGCTTGCGTCGGTCGTCCATGATGCGCTCCGGCCGCGACCACGACGGCGGCGGCGCCCGCCGTCCGGACATGGTATATCCGGTCATGTCGTGTCTGTCAGCCATTTGCCGACGTCCAAAGCCCGAGCCGCCATGCGCCCCGAACTGCTTTATCCGTTGTTCCAGCCCATCACGTCCCTGAAGGGTGTGGGGGGGCGTGTGGCACCGCTGATCGAGAAGCTGGCCGGGCCGAAGGTGGTGGACGTGCTGTGGCACCTGCCGACCGGTGTCATCGACCGGCGCCACCGCCCCAAGGTCGCGGAGGCTGTGCCCGGCCGCATCGCCACCCTGGTCCTGACCGTCGATGAGCACCGCCCGCCGCCGCCGGCCAGCCGGGCGCCGTACCGGATTGCCGCCTCCGACGAGACCGGCACCCTGACCCTGGTGTTCTTCCGCGCCAGCCGGGACTACATGATGAAACTGTTGCCCATCGGCGAGCAGCGCGCGGTCAGCGGCCGCATCGAATACTACAACGACCTGCCGCAGATGGCGCACCCGGACCATGTGGCGCCGGTCTCGGAACTGGCGGAGATCCAGACCGTCGAGCCGGTCCACCCGCTGACCCAGGGCCTGACGCCGAAGACGCTGCGCAAGGTGGTGGAGTCGGCGCTCGCGGCGGGGCTGAAAGTGGCCGAGCAGACGCCGGAATGGCTGGACCCCAGCGTGCTGGAGCGCCACGGCTGGCCGGCCTGGGGCGAAGCCCTGCGCGCGGCGCATCACCCCGAGGACGAGGACGCCCTGTCGCTCCACTCGCCCGCGCGCCAACGGCTGGCCTACGACGAGCTTCTGGCGACCCAGCTTGCCTTGATCGTGGTGCGGGCGAAGATGCGCGAGCGACCGGGCCGCGCCCGCGTCGGAGACGGGTCATTGCGCGACACGGCGTTGGCCGCGCTGCCGTTCGACCTGACCGGCGCGCAGCGGCGGGCACTGGACGACATCGCCGCCGACATGGCCAAACCGGCACGGATGCTGCGCCTGCTTCAGGGCGATGTCGGCAGCGGAAAGACCGTGGTGGCATGGCTGGCCATGCTGGGCGCACTGGAGGCTGGCGCCCAGGCGGCGTTGATGGCGCCGACCGAGATCCTGGCCCGCCAGCACTGGACCACGCTGGCGCCGCTGGCCGAGGCGGCCGGCGTGCGACTCGCCCTGCTGACCGGGCGCGACAAGGGCGCGGCGCGCGAGGAGACCCTGGCCGATCTGGCGGAGGGGCGGATCCAGGTGCTCGTCGGCACCCATGCCCTGTTCCAGGCCGACGTGACCTTCCGCGACCTGGGTCTTGTGGTCATCGACGAACAGCACCGCTTCGGCGTCGATCAGCGGCTCGGCCTGTCGGCGAAGGGGCGGGACGCCGACGTTCTGGTCATGACCGCGACACCGATCCCGCGCACCCTGACGCTAACGATGTACGGCGACATGGATGTCTCGTGCCTGGACGAGAAGCCGCCGGGCCGCCAGCCCATCGAAACCGTGCTGCTGTCGTCTCAGCGCCTGCCGGAGGTGGTGGACGCCCTGCGCCGCGCCATCGGCGGGGGCAACAAGGTCTATTGGGTCTGCCCTCTGGTAGAGGACTCCGAGACCCTGGACCTCGCCGCCGCCGAAAGCCGGTACGAAGATCTGCGCGCGCGCTTCGGCGGTCGGGTGGGGCTGGTGCACGGCCGCATGAAGCCGGCGGAGAAGGACTCGGTCATGGCCCGCTTCTCCGGCGAGGGCGTGGACATCCTGGTGGCCACCACGGTCATCGAGGTGGGCGTGGACGTGCCCGCCGCCACGGTAATGGTCATCGAACACGCCGAACGCTTCGGGCTGGCGCAACTGCACCAGTTGCGCGGCCGCATCGGGCGCGGGTCCGGCAAGTCCTCCTGCCTGCTGATGTATCAGGGACCGCTGGGCGACATCGCCCGCGAGCGTCTGAAGGTCATCCGCGAGACCGAGGACGGTTTTCGGATCGCCGAGGAGGACCTGCGGCTGCGCGGCGCCGGCGAGGTGCTGGGCACCCGCCAGAGCGGCCTGCCCGACTTCCGGCTGGCGGACCTGGAGGCGCATGCCGACCTGCTGGCCATGGCCAGCGACGACGCCAAGCTGATCGTGGCCCGCGACCCGGATCTGGAAGACGAGCGCGGCCGGGCGCTGCGCGTGCTGCTGTACCTGTTCGAGCGCGACGCGGCGGTACGGACGTTGAGGTCGGGGTGATACCGCCCGACGAAAAGGTTGACCTTTTCGGAGGGCGGCCGGCGCGCCTCTGGCATCGCTTCGCGATGCCAGCTTCACCAAAATGGGGGCCGGCGCCCACGGCGCCGCTTCGCGGCGCCGATTTAAGGATGGCCGCCTTTTGGGCGGCCGGGGCGGCGGAGCCGCGCGCCCCAACGGGGCGCTGCGGCGAGAAAATCAAAGACTCAGCTTTGTCAGCGCACCGAAGTGACTCTGGCCGGAAGTGCCATTCTGATCGCGGCCCGGTATGACAGGGCGCGCGAGGTCCCAGCAGCCTGCCATGCTCTTTCCAACAACATTCCCGGAACCTGCCGCAATTCGGCCGTGGTCCCGGAGATCATGGGTATGTACGAAGTCCGCTTGATTCGTTCCGGTTCGGTGGGCGTTGGCTGTCTCCTTCCCCCGTCGGGGGGAGGTTGAAAGAGGGGCGAGGTCGTTTTCGCGCTGGCGGTGCTTGCAACTCCACCCCCGCGTGTTTCCGATATCAACCTCACCCCCGCCCTCCCCCATCCAGGGGAGGGAGTCCGGGCGGCGAACTCTGCCAGAACCGTTCATCATGCCAGCGGGTGCGAATGGATCTTCCGGATTTCGTATGACACGCGCCCCATCCGTCGACGCGAACCATCGGTCGCTTGATCCATGCCGGGGCGCGGCCTACATCCTGAGCACCAGTCCGTCGGCATCGGCGCCACACCGTGGTCAAACACCGCCGAAGCCGCCAGCCATCCGGGAGAACCGCCCTTGTCTCGTCGCTCTGTTTCCACAGCCACCGCACGCGCCGTGTCCGCCCGTGAAGAGCGCCGTCACGCCGCGTTGCGCTTCGCCAGCGTGTTGCTGGTGCTGTCAGCGCTTACCCTGACCCTGGTGCCGGCCCTGGCCCAGGCCCGGCCGGCGCCCGACGGTTTCGCCGACATGGCGGAACGCCTGCTGCCCTCGGTGGTCAACATCTCCACCACCCAGACCGTCAGTCCCGAGCGCGGCCCCTCGATCCCTGGTTTCCCGGAGGGCTCGCCGTTCCATGACTTCTTCGAGGACTTCATGGACCGGCACGGTGGACCGTCGCCGATGCCGGGGCCACGTCAGGCGACCTCGCTCGGCTCCGGGTTCATCATCGATGCGTCCGGCTACATCGTCACCAACACCCACGTCATCGCCGACGCCGACGAGGTGACCGTGACTCTGTTCGACGACACGACCCTCAAGGCCGAGATCGTCGGCCGCGATCCCAAGACCGACATCGCCTTGTTGAAGGTCGAGCCGGACGGAGAGCTGCCGGCCGTGCCCTGGGGCGATTCCGATGCCGCCCGGGTGGGTGACTGGGTGGTGGCCATCGGCAACCCGTTCGGCCTGGGCGGCTCGGTGACAGCCGGCATCATTTCCGCCCGCGCCCGCGACATCAACGCCGGTCCCTACGACAGCTTTATCCAGACCGATGCGTCGATCAACCGTGGCAACTCCGGCGGCCCGCTGTTCAACCTTGACGGCGAGGTCATCGGCATCAACACCGCCATCTTCAGCCCCAGCGGCGGCAGCGTCGGCATCGGCTTCGCCGTGCCCGCCAACCTCGCCAAGCAGGTCATCAGCGATCTGCAGGAATACGGCCGCACCCGGCGCGGCTGGCTGGGCGTGCGCATCCAGACGGTGACGCCGGAAATCGCCGAGAGCTTGGGCCTGGAGGACGCGCGGGGGGCGCTTGTGGCCTCCGTCACCCTCGACGGCCCGGCCGAGGAGGCCGGTCTGCGCGCCGGCGACGTGATCCTGTCCTTCAATGATCGCGACATCGAGGAAATGCGCCGGCTGCCCCGCATCGTCGCCGAGACGGCGGTTGGCGCCGAGGTGCCGGTCGAAGTGTGGCGCGACGGCTCGCAGAGTACGTTCAAGGTGGAACTGGGTGAACTGGAAGCCGCCGAGGAACAGGGGCTGCTGGCCGCCGAGAACAACGGGCAGAGCGCGCCCGACGACTCCGGCGAGTCGGGCGGGGCCGACGTTCTGGGCCTGACCCTGCAACCCGTCACCCCGGAACTGGCCCGCCATTTCGGTCTGTCCGAGGACAATCCCGGTGGCGTGATCATCACCCGGGTTGACCCGGACAGCGACGCCGCCCGCAAGGGCCTGGAGGCCGGCAACGTCCTGGTCGAGGTCAACCAGAAGCCGGTGAGTTCCGTCTCCGACGTCCAGGCGGCCCTTGATCAAGCCCGCGAGGACGGGCGCGGGTCGGTCCTGCTTCTGGTCCAGCGCGACGAGGCCATGTCGTTCATGGCCCTGAAGCTGGAGCCATGACGACGGCGCCAGCCTGACCGCGTGACAAACGATCGGCCGACGGTGGGACCCACGCCGTCGGCCGGTTCGCGTTTGAGGGCCCCCGCTTCTTCTGTTGGGTCTACTGGCACATCCGGCTTAGCGTGTCCTCGGTCTCGTCGGGGGGCGGCGTGCCCGACACCACCAGGATATCGGTGTAAAGACCGGTCATCCCCACATGCTGATGTATCCGGTCCAGAAGGCGCCGTTTCAACGCGGGCGCATCGTCCAGGGTTTCCAGGTCCTCAGTGGTGAGCGGTTGCTCCGTCAGCGCGAACAGAAGCGCCTCCTGCGCCCATGGCGCCTTGTAACAGGCCAACACCTTTTGGTCGGGATTGGGCACCAGACGGGCGGTCAGGGGTTGATAGCGGGAGCGACTGCCCTGGGTTATCGGCAGCCAGAGGGCCTTGAGCTGTATGTAGCGGCCGTCCACCGTGTCAGCCTGGCTGCGCGGCGGCGCGCCTTTTCCGCCGCCCCCACCCGACCCGCCATGACTGTCGCCGCCGCCATGACTGTCGCCGCCACCGTGACTGTCGCCGCCGCCGCCATGACTGCCGCCGCCGGCGGCCCAGGACGGTCCCACCGGCGCAACGAGCAGGCCGAGCGTCAGGGCGATACAGAAAAGGTGCTGGGCGAGGCGGTGCCGCGCGCCACGGGTGCTGTCGGATGCGGTGCTCATGATCGCGCCTCTTTGCCGGACGAGGGGGCGTCCCGAGCACGTAGAGCGGACGAAGGCCTCTCATCCGCCGGACGCGTCGGAACCCCTCCTGCTTATCGGCATTCGTCCGTCCGGCCAAGGGCCGGAGCGATCACGCGGCCCAGCGGCGCCCGGACAGGCGCACGTCCAGGGTCCGCCCCCGCACGACGCGCGGCGGGACCGAAGGCGGCGCCGTCACGGCACCGGTCAGCAGCAACAGATCGGGCCGTCCGCGCGGCATCAACGGGCGGGGGGAGCCGGCATGGGTCCTGCGCGAGGAGGACGGGCGGAGGGTCGGAACCACCGGCCGCCGCCCCAGGGAAAACAGCCCCCCCAGAAGACATCGCACAATCATGACACACGCAATCCATAGAAAAATCGACACAACATCAAACGTGCCTGGACCGAAGATGTTTCGGCCCAAACAGGGAAGCATGACGACTGAATGTAAGTCTATGACGCGGATCACATTCACCGGCCACGACATGTCGGTGAACACTTCATGGTCCGTGCCGATCCGTACCCCGACACATCATCCGCACCAAACGCGTGGACATAGTATACGGCCTAAAGCCCCCTGTCCGAAAGATATTTTTGTGGCGTTCCTTGGTATGGCGACACCTTCGGAATGACGCCCAAGCCCTTGTATTCCGGACTCAAAAGTAACGTTCAGGCCGTTGGCGCCGGCGCATCGGGCAGGCCGGTCGTGGTCGAATGTTCGAAGTGCAGGGTCTCGCCGGGATACACGCTTTCATAGGCCGCGTGGGCGGCCATCGCCGCTTCGGAGAACCCGGTCAGGATCAGCTTGAGCTTGCCGGGGTAGCTGGCCACGTCACCGATGGCGAACACGCCGGGCAGGTTCGTGGCGCAGGTCGCCGGATCGACCGGGATCTGGTGGCGCTTCACCTCGATGCCCCAGGCGGAAATCGGCCCCAGGTCGTTGGCCAGCCCGAAAAACGGCAGCAGAATGTCCGCCTCCAGGCGTCGCGTGGCGCCGTCCAGGTCGGCGACGACCACAGCCTCGAGTCGCTGGCCGTCGCCCTCCAGCCCGTGCAGTTGATAGGGGGTCACAAGCTCGATCCGACCCGACTCGCCCAGCGCCTGTAGGCGGGCCACGCTGTCCGGCGCGGCGCGGAACTTGGCGCGGCGATGCACCACCATGACCCGCTCCGCCACGTCGGACAGCGACAGCGCCCAGTCCACCGCCGAGTCGCCGCCGCCGGCGATGACCACGCGCTTATCGCGCAGGGCCTCGCGCCGGCTGACCATGTAGAACACGCTGGTGCCCTCGTACGTCTCGATGCCGGCCAGCGGCGGCCGGTTGGGGCCGAACGCGCCGGCCCCGGCGGCGATGAGGACGGCCGGGGCCTCCAGCACGGTGCCGGCGTCGGTGGTCAGGCGCCACGCGGTATCGTTCTCGGTGCGGCACAACGACTCCGCCCGCTGGCCCAGGTGGAACGTGGGCGCGAACGGCTTGGCCTGCTCCAACAGGCGGTCGACCAGATCACCGGCCAGCACGCGCGGGCAGGCGGGAATATCGAAGATCGGCTTTTCCGGATACAGCGCCGTGCACTGGCCGCCCGGCGCGTCGAGCACATCCACCACATGGCAGCGCAACCGTGCCATGCCCAGTTGGAAGATGGCGAACAGCCCGACCGGGCCGGCGCCGATGACAATCACGTCGGAACGATGAACGGTGGCTTCGGACATGGCACGGGTCTCCGGGTTCTGGCGGCGCGGTGGCCTGACATACCGGGGCACCGGGCCGCCCGCAAGCCCGGGCAGCCCCGGCCGGCGTTGCGGCATTGGGGCCGGGCCGCTACAACGCTGGCCATGACCGCTTCCCGTTTTGATCCACAGCCGGACACCGGCCTGGCAGACGCGCCGTTCGATCTGCCCGACGAGACCGCCACCGCGCATCTGGGCGCGGCGTTGGCCGGCCTGTTGCGGGTGGGGGACGTGGTGGCCCTGCGCGGTGACCTGGGCGCCGGCAAGACGGCGCTGGCCCGCGCGATCATCCGCGCGCGCGTTGGCGATCCCATCGCCGAGGTGCCCAGCCCCACCTTCACCCTTCTTCAGACGTATGACGGCACCGACGGCCTGCCGCTGGCACATTATGACCTGTACCGCCTGGACCGGCCGGAGGACGTGTTCGAACTGGATTTCGACGACGCGCTGGCAAGCGGCGCCACCCTGATCGAATGGCCGGATCGGCTGGGCCCCCTGCTGCCCCGCGACCGCCTCGATCTGACCCTGACCATCGCCGGTCCCACGGCCCGCCACGCCGTGCTGACGGCCTCCGGGCTGGCGTGGGCCGACCGCCTGAAAAGTCTCCGCGCATGATCCGCGACCGTACCGCCGCCCGAACCGCGTTCCTCGCCCTGGCCGGGTGGGGCAACGCCACATGCGCGGTGCTGGCCGACGATGCCTCGTTCCGCAAGTACTTCCGTCTATCGCGGGCGGATCGCTCCGCGGTTTTGATGGATGCCCCGCCGGAGCACGAGGACACCGCCGCCTTTGCGCGCCTTGCCCGGCACCTGACCGGGCTCGGGTACTCCGCGCCGGAGATTCTGGCGGAAGACCACGTCCATGGATTCCTGCTGCTGGAGGACCTGGGCGACGAGACCTACACCCGCCGACTGGCCGCCGGAGCGGACGAGTCGGCCCTGTATGCGCTCGCCGTGGACCTGCTCGCCGACCTGCACCGCCGACCGGCCGTCAACGTCCTGCCGTCGGCACTGGTGCCGCCCTACGACGACGCGTGCCTTCTGGCGGAGGCCCGCCTTCTGACGGACTGGTACATGCCGGCGGTGCTGGACGACGCACCAGACGCGGACGCCGTGGCCGACTACGAGGCCCGCTGGCGCGCCGCCTTCCCGCTGGCGCGCGCGGTGCCGGACACCCTGGTGCTGCGGGATTTCCACGTCGACAATCTGCTTCAGGTGGCGGGCCGGACGGGTCTGGCGGCGTGTGGCCTGCTGGACTTTCAGGACGCCGTGGCCGGGCCGGTGACCTATGATCTGGTGTCGCTGCTGGAGGACGCGCGGCGGGACATCGACCCGGCCCTGGTCGCGGCGATGACGGCGCGGTATCGTGACGCCGTGCCGGGCCTCGACCCGGACGCCTTCGCGGCCAGTTGGGCGGTGCTGGCGGCGCAGCGCCACGCCAAGGTGATCGGCATCTTCACCCGCCTGTCGCGCCGCGACGGCAAACCTCGCTACCTGGGCCACATTCCCCGGGTCTGGCGGCTGATGGAAGCGGCCCTGGCCCACCCCGCGCTGTCAAACGTGCGCGCCTGGATCGACTGCCACATTCCGCCCGAGCGCAGGACCGCCCCGCCATGACCCCTCGCGCCCACCAGCCCGTCGCCATTCCGCCCGTGGGCGACGTCGCCATCCCGCGCCGTGCCATGGTGCTGGCGGCCGGCCTGGGCACCCGCATGCGGCCGATCACGGATCACACGCCGAAGCCCTTGGTGCCGCTGAGGGGCCGTCCGGTGATCGACTGGACGCTGGATCGTCTGGCCGCCGTTGGCGTCGAATCGTGCGTCGTCAATGTCCATCATCTTGCCGACACGGTGAGGGACCATCTGTCCGACCGCCGCGCGCCGCGCATCGCCTTTTCCGACGAGACCGACCGCCTGATGGACACCGGCGGCGGTGTGCGCAAGGCCCTGCCGCTGCTGGGCGCGGGGCCGTTCTTCGTCATCAACGGTGATGTGGTGTGGCTGAACGGGGTGCGTCCGGCGCTGACCCGACTGGCGGAGGCCTGGGACCCGGCCCGCATGGATCTGTTGCTTCTGGTGCTGCGGCTGGCCGGGGCCAACGGCTACGACGGCCGGGGCGACTTTTTCGTCGATCCCTGGGGGCGCCCGCGTCGGCGGCTGCCGCACGAGATCGCGCCGTTCGTCTATGCCGGCGTCATGATGACCACGCCGGCCCTGTTCGAGGGGACGCCGGACGCGCCGTTCTCGCTCAACCGGCTGTTCAACCGGGCGTTGGACGAGGACAGGATCAGAGCCGTGCCCCATGATGGCGAGTGGTATCATGTCGGCACACCCGCCGCGCTCGCCCTGGCGGAGGAAAAGCTGGGCGAGCCCGGCCCGAGCAGCGATCAGTAGTTCGGGAGTTGTCTGCTTTGTCCCATCGACAGAGAGCATATCTCTCGACGACACACGCCGTCATTGCGAGGAGCGTAGCGACGAAGCAATCCAGGGCGTATGTTTGCACTTTCCGCCCTGGATTGCTTCGCTCGCGTCTGGCGACGCAGGCTCGCAATGACGAAGCTTCTTTCCGCTCGGCCGTGCCCTGCCGACACCGGTGGTAGACATAAACCATGCCCGCCTTGCCGCGCGTCTTCACCATCGCCCCGACGCGTCCGTTCGTGGACGTGCTGGCCGCCGGACTGCTGGCGCGTCACGCGGACGATCCGCTGACGCTGGCCGATGTCATCGTCCTGCTGCCGACACGCCGGGCCTGCCGTACCTTGCGCGAGGCCTTCCTGAGGCGCAGCGAGGGGCGGGCGTTGCTGTTGCCGCGCATGATGCCGCTGGGTGACGTGGACGAGGACGACCTGGCCCTCGCCGGCGCCCCTCTGAAAGGTGAGACGCCGGCCGACCTGCCGCCGGCCGTGCCGGACCTGCGCCGCCGGCTTCTGTTGGCCCGGCTGATCCAGGCACGGCCGCTGGGGCCGGACGGCCGTCCGCCGACGCCGGAGATGGCCGCCCATCTGGCCCGCGATCTGGCCGCGCTGCTGGACCGGGTACAGACCAACCGGCTGTCCTTCGACCGCTTGGTGGCCCTGGTGCCGGAGCGCTACGCCGCGCACTGGGGCATTACCGTCGAGTTTCTGCGCGTGCTGTTCGAGGTCTGGCCCGCCGTTCTGGAAGAGGAGGGCGCCCTGGACCCGGCGGCGCGGCGGGACCGGCTGATGACCGCCCGGGCCGAACGCTGGCGGGGCGCGCCACCGGACGGGCCGGTGATCGCCGCCGGCTCGACCGGGTCCATTCCCGCCACGGCGGACCTGTTGGCGGTGGTGGCCGACCTGCCCCAGGGTGAGGTGGTGCTGCCTGGGCTCGACCGCGATCTGGACGACGACAGTTGGGCGGCGCTGGACCCCACCCATCCCCAGTACGGGCTTCGGGAGTTGCTTGGAAAGCTGGGGGTGGCGCGCCGGGACGTGCCCGACTGGCCCTCGCCTCTTTCGCACGTTCTAAACAATTCCAACGCACCGCCGCAAACCGGACTCCTCCCCCCGGAGGGGGGAGGCTGGGAGGGGGCAGAAGCGGACAACAGCCGCTTGGCCTCTTCCGCATCACCCCCACCCCAACCCTCCCCTGTCCAGGAGAGGGAGTCCCGCCTGCGCCTCGTGTCAGAGGCCCTGCGCCCGGCCGAGACCACCGACGCGTGGCGCGCGGCCCCTGCCCTGCCGCCGTCGGCGCTGGCCGGGGTCGAGCGGGTGACCGCCCCCGGCCCGCGCGAGGAGGCCGAGGCCATCGCCCTGATGATGCGCGAGGCGCTGGAGACGCCGGGCCGCACCGCCGCGCTGGTCACGCCCGACCGCGATCTGGCGCGGCGGGTGGCGGCCCTGCTGGAGCGCTGGGGCTTGACCGTGGACGATTCGGCGGGCCGGCCGCTGGCGGTCACGCCGCCCGGCGCGTTCCTGCGCCTGTTGGCGGTGGCGGCGGCGGAGGGGCTGGCACCGGGGCCCCTGCTCGACCTGCTGCGTCATCCCCTGGCGGGTGGCGGCCTGGACGTGGGCCGCTTCCGCGCCGACGTGCGCGCCCTGGAACGGCGCGTGCTGCGCGGCCCGCGTCCGCCGGCGGGCTTCGACGGTCTGCGTCGGGTGGCGCGGGCGCGCGGCGTGCCGGTGGATGGCGGCCTGATGCGTCTGCTCGACCGGCTGGAAAGGCAGGTGGGCGCGTTCCTGGCCATGATGGAGGGACCGGCGCTGCCGCTCCGCGCGCTGGTCGAGACCCATATGGAGGCCGCCGAGGCGCTGGCCGCGACACGCACGACGGCCGGCCCACTGCGTCTGTGGGCGGAGACGGCGGGCGAGGCCGCCGCCGCCTTCGCCGCCGAACTGGCCGAGGCCGCCGACGGTCTGCCGGATCTTGAGCCGCGCCACTATCCCGGACTGTTCGACGCCCTGATGACCGGCCGCGCCGTGCGGCCGCCCCAGGGCGGACATCCGCGCCTGTCCATCCTGGGGCCACTGGAGGCGCGGGCGTGGCACGCCGACCTGATGATCCTGGGCGGGCTGAACGAGGGCACATGGCCGCCGGCCGTCGAGGCCGATCCGTGGATGAGCCGGCCCATGCAGGCGGACTTCGGCCTGCCGCCGCCGGAACAGCGCGTCGGCCTGTCGGCGCATGACTTCGCCCAGGCCATGGGGGCGCCGCGGGTGGCCCTGACCCGGGCGGAGCGAGTCGAGGGCACGCCGACGGTGCCGTCCCGCTGGCTGCTGCGGCTCGATGCGGCCACGACCGCCACCGGGCTGGCCGAAGCCTGGACCGATGCGACGCGCGCGCCCTGGCTGGACTGGGCGGCACGGCTGCGGGCGGTGGAGGCGGTGGAGCCCGCGCCGCCACCCGCCCCCGCCCCGCCGGTTGACGCGCGGCCGGATCGCCTGTCCGTCACCCGCATCGAAACCTGGCGGCGCGATCCCTACGGCATCTATGCCCAATACGTCCTGGGGCTGGAGGCGCTGGAGGCGCTGGACCGCCCGCTCGGCGCCAGCGACTACGGCGAGCTGGTTCATGCGGCACTGGAACGTTTTCGGCTCGCCCATCCGGGCACATTGCCCGACGATGTCGAGGGCGCGTTGATCGAGATCGGTCGCGATGTCTTCGCCGAAGGCATGGCCGACGCGGCGGTGGCCGCCTTTTGGTGGCCGCGCTTCGACCGCACGGTGACCTGGGTCGCCGCCCAGGAGCGCGCGCGGGCGGCGGCGCTGCGCCGGGTTCATGTTGAGGTCAAGGGCGAGATGGCGCTGGAAGGCGTGACCCGGCCGTTCACCCTGACCGGGCGCGCCGACCGGGTGGAGGCGTACAGGGACGGTTCCCTCGTGGTGGTGGATCACAAGACCGGTCAGCCGCCGCGTAAGACCGAGGTCGCCGCCGGCTATGCCCCGCAACTGCCGCTGGAGGCGGCCATGCTGGCCGCCGGCGCTTTTCCGGACGTGCCGGCCGGGCCGGTGACCGGGCTGGAATACTGGCGTCTGCGCGGCGCGCGCGACCAGGGCGGCGAGGTGCGCGCGGTCGCCGACGACCCGCCGGCCCTGGCGGCGGAAGCACTGGCCGGACTGGTGGCCCTGGTCAACCTTTACGCTCGGCCGGAGACGCCCTATCCCGCCCGTCCGGTGCCCGACAAGGCGCCGCGCTACTCCGACTACGAGCACCTCGCCCGCGTGCCGGAATGGTCCACCGCCGGCGACGAGGAGGGGGAGGGATGACGCCAACCGACGCTTGGTCGCGCGCCTTTCGTTGACCCGCCCGCGCGGTCACACGACATCCGTTCGATTCAGTCGGCCGCGACGACCGACGTCCCGTAGGTTGGGGTGAGGGGCAACGCTCCGAACCCCAACGGATGCGGCCCACAGATCCAGACGGTGTTGGGGTTCGCTCCGCTCACCCCAACCTACGCGGATATCCCGTTCGACGGACGCGCCGGAAACGCCTTACCGTCATCCCGCAGCGCTACATAGGCGGTCACACGACATCCGTTCGATTCAGTCGGCCGCGACGACCGACGTCCCGTAGGTTGGGGTAAGGGGCAACGCTCCGAACCCCAACGGATGCGGCCAATAGAGTCGAGCGGTGTTGGGGTTCGCTCCGCTCACCCCAACCTACGCGGATATCCCGTTCGACGGACGCGCCGGAAACGCCTTACCGTCATCCCGCAGCGCTACATAGGCGGTCACACGACATCCGTTCGATTCAGTCGGCCGCGACGACCGACGTCCCATAGGTTGGGGTGAGGGGCAACGCTCCGAACCCCAACGGATGCGGCCAATAGAGTCGAGCGGTGTTGGGGTTCGCTCCGCTCACCCCAACCTACGCGGATATCCCGTTCGACGGACGCGCCGGGAACGCCTTGCCGTCATCCCTGAGCGCCACGTAGATCGCCGGGATCACGAGCAGCGTCAGCGCGGTGCTGGACGCCAGCCCGAACACCAGCGACAGCGCCAACCCCTGAAAGATCGGGTCGGCCAGGATGAACGCCCCGCCGATCATCGCCGCCAGTGCGGTCAGCAGGATCGGCTTGAAGCGGATGGCGCCGGCGTCCAGCAGAACCTCGCGCAGGCACGATGCGCTCGGCTGGCGCTGCTTGATGAAGTCCACCAGCAGGATGGAGTTCCTGACGATGATGCCGGCCAGCGCGATGAAGCCGATCATCGACGTGGCGGTGAACGGGGCGTTGAACAGCCAGTGCCCGAACACGATGCCGATCAGGGTCAACGGCACCGGAGTCAGGATCACCAGCGGCGCCTTGAACGAGCCGAACTGCGCGACCACCAGAAGGTAGATGCCCAGGATGGCGACGCCGAACGCCGCCCCCATGTCGCGGAAGGTGACGTAGGTGATCTCCCATTCGCCGTCCCACAACAGCGTGGGCTCGGCCGTGCTGTCCGGCTGGCCGTGCAGGCGGATCCCCGGTTCGGGCAGGCCCAGGCCCGCCCAGTCGTGGGCCTTCACCCGGTCCTGGACCTCCAGCATGCCGTAGATCGGCGCCTCGAAGCGGCCGGCCAGTTCGCCCATCACCATGTCGGCGAAGTGGCCGTCGCGGCGGAACAGGGTGTGCGACGCGGGCTCTCGGGACAGGGTCACGACGTCGCCCAGTTCGACGAACCCGTCGGCGCCGGGGACCGGCGTCGTAAGCAAACGCTCGCCCGGGGTCAGGCCGGCCTTGGGCAGGCGCACGGCGATCTCGATGGGGTCGATGCCGTTGCCACGATGCGAGTAGCCGACACTGACCCCGCCGAGCAGGGCGGCGATGGTGTCGTAGACCGCCTCCTCCTCCACGCCGTGGTACTCCAGCGCCTGCTGGTCGATGGCGATGCGCAGGCGCTCGGCCGGATCGCCCCAGGAATCGTCCACATCAACGATGAAATCGACATCGCTGAAGATGCCCTTCACTTCCCGCGCCACCGCGCGCCGGGTCTCCTCGTCCGGGCCGTAGATCTCGGCCAGCAGGGTGGCCAGCACTGGCGGCCCCGGCGGCACCTCGACCACCGACAGGGCGGCGCCCTCGGGCAGGTCCATGCCGGCGAGGCGTTCGCGCGCGTCCAGGGCGATGGCGTGGCTGGCGCGGTCGCGGTGGTGCTTGGCCGTCAGATTGACCTGCAGGTCCCCCAGATTGGGCGCCTCCCGCAGATAAGAGTGCCGCACCAAGCCGTTGAAGTTGAACGGCGCCGCCGTGCCCGCGTGCAACTGCATCGACGTCAGTTCGGGCAGGTCGGCCAGCCGCCGCGCCGCATCCATCAGCGTGCGCTCGGTGTCCTCCAGGGTGGCGTCCTCAGGCAGGGTCAGCACCACCTGAAGCTCGCTCTTGTTGTCGAAGGGCAGCAGCTTGACCGTCACATCCGTCGTATAGAACGGCAGGCAGGCGACGAGGGTCGCCACGCCGACCGTCAGCAGGAAGGCCCAGGCCCGCCAGCGGCTCTTCAGCACCGGGGTAGCCACACCCCGGTAGAACCGGCCCATGGGGCCTTCCTTTCCGTGTCCGTCCGATCCGGCCATGCGCGCGGCCCGCTTGCCGGCCACCTTCAGCAGCAGCCAGGGCGTCAGGATCACGGCGACGAAGAACGAGAAGATCATGGCCGCCGACGCGTTGGCCGGAATGGGGCTCATGTACGGCCCCATCAGGCCGGAGACGAACATCATCGGCAGCAGTGCCGCGACGATGGTCAGGGTGGCGACGATGGTCGGGTTGCCGACCTCGGCCACGCCCTCGATGGCCTTGCGGACCACCGACCGGTCGTCCTTCATGGCCCAGTGCCGGGCGATGTTCTCCACCACCACGATGGCGTCGTCCACCAGGATGCCGATGGAGAAGATGAGTGCGAACAGACTGACCCGGTTGATGGTGTAGCCCATCATCCAAGCGGCGAAGAGGGTGAGCAGGATGGTGGTGGGGATCACCAGGGCAACCACGATGCCCTCGCGCCAGCCGATGGCCAGGGTAATCAGCAGAACGATGGAGACGGTGGCCAGTCCCAGGTGAAACAGCAGTTCGTTGGACTTCTCCAGCGCCGTCTCGCCGTAGTTCCGCGTGACTTCGACCCGGACACCCTCGGGGATCAGGCGGCCCTGAAGGCCCTCCAGCCGCTCCAGGATGGTGTCGGCCACCACCACCGCATTGGCGCCCTTGCGCTTGGCCAGGGCGATGGAGACGGCGGGTGTTGCGGCGATGGAATCGTCCTCGCCTTCGGCGGCCGGGGCGATGCGCCAGACGCGGTGGTCCAGCGGCTCGGTGCCGACAACCACGCTGGCCACGTCCTTGACGTAGACCGGCCGGCCGTCGTGGCTGGTCAGGAGCAGGTCGCCGATGTCGGCCACGCCCTGGAGCGTCTGGCCGGCCACCACAGGCACGCTGGCGCCGGCCTCGCGCAGCCGGCCCAGGCGGAAGGCGCGGTTGGCGTTCTCCAGTTTCTCCACCAAGCGGTTCAGCGGAATGCCGTATAGGGCGAGCTTTTCCGGGTCGGGCTCGACACGGATCTGGTCCGGACGCCCCCCGACCAGAAAGGTCAGGCCGACGTCCCTAACCTTGATGAGCTCGACCAGCAATTCCTCGGCCACCGCATGGAGGCCGGCATCGGTCCAGCGGTCGGCAACCTCGGGTTCGGGCGACAGGGTCAGCACGACAATGGGCACGTCGTTGATGCCGCGCCCGACGATCAGAGGTTCCGGAATGCCCAGCGGGATTTGGCTCAGGTTGGCGCGGATGGTCTCGTGGACGCGCAGCATGGCCACGTCCTCGTCGGTGCCCACGTTGAAGCGAGCGGTGACGGTCACATGGTCGTCCACGGTCTGGCTGTAGACGTGATCGACATCGTCGATGCCCTTGACGATGTCCTCCAGGGGCTTGGTGACCAGTTCGACGGCGTCCACGGCCTTCAGGCCGTCGGCCTGGACCACGATGTCCACCATCGGCACCGAGATCTGGGGCTCTTCCTCACGCGGCACCGCGAACAGGGCCAGCACGCCGACGACAAGGGCGGCCAGCAGCAACAGCGGCGTCAGCGGCGAGCCGATGAAGGATTGGGTCAGGTGACCGGAAACACCCAGTTTCATCAGTGCGCGCCCTCCCCGGCGTCATGCGAAGCAGCGGCCTCGATGGCGCCGCACGCCACCGGCATCAGCACATCCCCGGGGCGCAGGCCGGACAGCACCTCCACCCCGCCCGGCACCGGCGCGCCGGTCTGCACCACCACCACGCGCTTGCCCTCAAGGCAGGCGCTGGTGACACCGAAGCGGGTGCTGAGATAATCGGGCGGCACGACAAAGGCGGTGCGCACGCCGGTGACGATGTCCACCAGGGCGCGTTCACCGACGAAGTACCCGCCCAGGCCCTCGACCTCGACATCGGCGATGACACGGCCGTTCTCCAGTTCGGGATAGACCTTGGTCACGGTGCCGTCGCGCCAGTCCGTGTCGGCGGCATCGGACGCGTCCGGGTCCAATCCGCGCGGTCCCACGCGGACGCCATCGCCGACCTTGATGAACCGCGCATGACGCTCCGGCAGACGCAGACGCAGCACATAGCGTTCCGTGGCCACGCGGGCGAGCGCCTCGCCGGGCATGACGACGCTGCCCTCGGAGACCATCACGTCCAGGACGCGCCCGGCGGCCGGGCTCAGCACGTCGCCTTCCGAGACCTGCTGGCGCAGCACCTCCATTTCGGATTGCAGCGAGTCAAGCTGGCGTTCCGCCACTTCCATGGCCGTGCGGGCGGCATCCAGGCGGCTCTGCGGCGCCACCCCCTGGGCGCGAAGCTGTTCGGCGCGGCGCAAATCGGTGTCGGCCTGATCGACCGTGGCGCGCTGGGCCTCGAGCTGGGAGTCCAGGGCCTGCATCCGGGGCGCCAGCTTGTCGTCCACCACCAGGGCGACGCGCTGGCCGCCCGCGACCGCGTCACCCTCATCCACCGTCAACTCATGCACGGTCCCACCCAGGCGCACCCGCGCGGCCAGCACGTCCACGCTCTCCACGGTGGCGAAAACCGCCTTGCGGTCGGCGATGCGCTGGGGTTCGACCGTCAGGGAGTCGGCCCTGAGCGGTGGCATGCCGGCCAGGGTCAGCATGACGACAAGCCCGGCAAGGGCGAAGAGGCTGTGGCGCGACGGCGGCATGGCGGACCTCCCGGAACAGGCACAAATTGGTCGATTTCGTGTTGACAGCATATTAGCACGTGCTAATTTATGCAACATGAATGTGAACGTGGATCGCCTGCACGAACACACGGCGCGGGCCGCCGCCCTGCTGAAGGCGCTGGGCAATGACCGGCGGCTGCTTATTCTTTGCTCCCTGGTGGACGGCGAGAAGACCGTTGGCGAACTGGAGACCAAGGTGGGTCTGGGACAGTCGGCGCTGTCGCAGCATCTGGCCCGCCTGCGCCGCGACGGGCTGGTGGCCACCCGAAGGGCCGCGCAACACATCCACTATCGGCTGGCCAGCACGGACGTCCTGGCCGTGATCGAGACCCTGGCCGCGCTGTATTGTCCCGGCGGGGCGGGGCCGGACGGACTGATGCGCGGCGGGCCACCCGAAGCGCCCGGCGAAACGGCGCCCAAGGGCGGCGGGTGAGGGAGCGGACAGACGGCCGATTGTGGTTCTGCCGGGATCTGGCACACTTGACCTTGGCCCCCACCGTTTCAACCACAGCCTCCGCGAGCCCCCCATGATGCAGGATATCGGAACGGCCCTCGGTCTCGTCCTCGTGATCGAGGGCCTGTTGTATGCCCTTCTGGCCGCGCCGATGAAGGCCCTGATCCGCGCAGCCCTGGACATGCCCGATGCACAACTGCGCATCAGTGGTGTTCTGACCATCGCCCTGGGGGTTTTCGTGGTCTGGCTGGCGCGCGGATGAGGGAGAGCGCCACCGGCCGGGACAAGGCATGCGCGGCTTTCAAGGCACATCTGCTGATAAGGAGTTGGTGGTGGAGCGGGCAGGCCTGATAGTCTTTTCCCGTTCGGCGCGAAGTGTGATGCTGAGCCTGATGGTCTCCGCATCTTCGTCGTTTTCTTTTCCGGGATGCGCCTGCGGGCGGGTTTCGGATGTCTCCTTTGTGATGTGAACCTCCCTGTTCGACTTGCCCCGGCCGCTTCTCGCGCGCCGGGGCTTTTGTTTTCCCGCGTATTCGGGATGGGCCGGGCCCAGCCATGAGAGAATCGCATGGACACCATACAAAAACGGCTGTGGTCCTGACAGACCCGCGTCCGTAAGTATCAGTGGTGAGTTTGGTACGAGGTGATCCTCGGACCCTGGTCTTGGCGTCAAGTGGTGCCGCCTGTTCGACAGGCCGGTGCCGACGGCGCAAAGGGTCATCGGGTGCGCCCGGTGCGGGTCCTGTCCCGGACAGGTTCCCGACGTCTCCCAGACGTGAAACCTCCCTGTTCCACTTGCCCCGGAAGCCGTTCGGTTTCCGGGGTTTTTTTGGTGAGTGTCGGACCTGGGCGCCCAGCGCAACGATGCCATTCGGAATGGCGGGATGCCGGCCGATCCGGTATTGTCGAAGTGTTGCCAAAAGGTCCGGCTACCCGGTCTGTCGGGACACGACCGGGGTTGGCCAGCCTTTTCAACAGTCTGATCGAAAGCGATGACCGGCGCCGCACGTTTTCTTCGCCATGCGTTCTTCGCGTTGATGATTGTGGGGGGCTGTCAGGCCTCGACGCTGGCTGTGGCGGACACCACGCCGACCGGCGCCCCGGTCGTCGCCGCCGTTCCCACGCAGTTTCCGCCGTACTACACCCTTGGCAACGATGGTGAGCCGGGCGGATACGCGGTGGACGTCTTCAACGCCATTGCCCGCCGCGCCGGCCTCCACGTCGTTTATCAGCCCCATGAAACGTGGTCGGACGTGCATGCCGCCCTGGAGACCGGGGCCGCCGATGTGGTTCCCAACATGGGAATATCGGCCCGTCGGGCCGCGTTCGCGACCTTCACGACCCCCATCGAGCAGTTCGACGTGGTCGTGGTGCAGCGCGCCGGGGACGATGCCATGGTCACGCCGGATGACCTTGCCGGGCACGCCGTCGGAACCATGCGCACCAACGTGGCGGCCTCCCTTCTGTCCTCCCGCGAGGAAGTGAACCTCAGGACCTACTCCACGGCCCGGGAAGTGTTGGATGCCCTGCTGCTGGGCGAGATCGATGCGTTCGCGCTGCCCCGGCCCCTGGTCACCGATCTCACCGAGCAGGTGCGCGTTTCCGATCAGGTCCGCATTCTTGAAACCCCGTTGGTCACCGTGCAGCGGGCCGTCGCGGTCAGCAAGGACCGTCCGGATCTGCTCCCGCCCCTGAACGCCGCCATTGCGGCCTTCATCGGATCGTCCGAGCATGCCGCGTTGCAGACGGCCTGGGGACGTCCGGGAACTCCCGCGCTGTCCCTCGCAACGAAGGCGTGGGCGGCCGCCCTCGCCGTATCGGCCGTCGTCGTCGTCCTCGTCTTCCTGACCGGACGATCAAAAGGAGCGTCACCTCAACTCACGATTTCGGAGATCGACGGGTATACCCTGCGACGACGCCTGCGCCAGCGGGGCCTCGTGCTTACCACCATCCTGGCGGTGTCGATCGCCGCGATGGTCGGCATTGCGCTGGTGCTGTTGTACCAAGTCGCCTTTGAACGACACCGGGAACGGCTGGTCGAGTTGGTGTCGATGCAGGTCGAGTTGTTCGAATCGGTCGCGGCGTTCGATACCGAATACGGCACGGATTACCCCGGTGGAGCCGCCGCCGCGACCCTCCGCCAGATCAAGGAGGCCCTGGGACGCCACCAGGGGGTCGGGGAATTCACGCTGGCCCGCCGCGACGGCGACCAGATCGCCTTCATCCTGCGACAGAAAGCCTGGGACCGGTACGAACCGGCCCCGGTGCCCCTTGACTCCGGTTTGGCGGAGCCGATGCGCGAGGCCCTGACGGGCCGTTCCGGAACCATGATCGGCCAGGACTATCGCGGCGTCACCGTTCTGGCGGCTTACGGGCACGTGCCGAGCCTCGACCTGGGCATGGTGGCCAAAGAGGACATCGCCGAAATCCGGGCCCCCTTCATCGAGGCCGGCCTGACCGCCGGCGCCATCGGCTTTCTGGTCATCGTGCTGGGGGCCGCCGGCTTCGTCAGCATCGGCAATCCGCTGGTGCGCCAGCTTGTGGAGCGCGAACGGTGGTTTGCGGCCACTGTCCAGCATGCCGGGGTCGGCATCGCGCTGGTCGACGTCCCCTCCGGACGGATCGCAAAGGCCAACGCGCGCTTCGCCGCGATTCTCGGCGTGCCGGAAAGCACCGTCGCGTCCGCCTCCGTCGCCGACCTCTGCCCGGAACTGGGAATCGCGACCGACCCGCGGCACCTTGGGCAACTCGTCACCGATGAATCGGGCACCCACACCTCCGAAACGCATTTCACCCGATCGGATGGACCTGAGGTGTGGGTGCAGACGACGGCCTCGATCGTGGCCCGCGCCGGCGACCAGCCCATGCGCCTCGTTCTGGTCGTTGACGACATCTCCGACGTGAAGCGTGCCGAGGCCCTGCGCGAGGACATCGAACGCATCATCCGTCACGATATGCGCAGCCCGATCACCGCCATGCGGTCCGGTATCGAACTGCTGCGGATGAGCGACGCGTTGTCCGAGGACCAACGCCGAACGCTTGACATGATGGAGCGGGCCAACCGTTGGGAACTGACCATGCTGGACACCTCGATGACCTTGTCCCGCATCGAAAGCGGCGCGTTCACCCCGGAACCGACCCCGCTGGACCTGGACACCGTGCTTCATGAGGTGACGGAGGAAATTCGGCACCTGATGGACCAGCGCAAGACCGGGATTCACCTGACCGTCGCACCGGACACACGGGTTCTCGGGGACGTTTGGCTCTGCAGGACGCTGTTTTCGAACCTGATCCGCAACGCCCTGGAAGCCCTCCCCGACAGTGGGCAAACCGTGGACATCGCAGCCGCGCCCGACGGCGGCGAGGCGGTCATTCGCATCACCAATCCCGGCGCCGTGCCGGAGGTCATCCGTGATCGCTTTTTCGAGAAGTACGTCACCGCTGGCAAGACGGGCGGCACCGGCCTGGGGACCTATTCCGCCCGCATGATGGTGCGGGCCCAGGGCGGCACCATCGCGCTCGATGCCAGCGACCCCGGCCGGACGACCATTCGGGTCCGCCTGCCGCTTGCGCCGGCGGAATGACACCGGCCGACCGCGCAGTCCCGCGATACAATCCAGGGCCGCTCACAAACGCCATTCCGCCCTTGCGTTGCAGGCTGCCGTGCCTGAGGATGACGCGAGACTCTTCAATGCCAATGCCCGCATCAGTCGCGCGGGCGGAGGTGGGTCGCAGCGCACGGCATGGCCCGCCGCATGCCGATGGACGCCGCCGTCCTTGGAGTCCGCGATGCTGACGCGAAAGAGGTGATCCGGCGGGATTGCAGGGCGGGCGTGTTTGCCGCTTGTCCGGCCCCATGCCATAGCACGACGCCATGACCGACCGCCCCGCCGCCGCCGAAGACCGCGAACCCGAGCTTCCGTTACCGCCCCCGCCGGTTCCGGAGGGCGCGGCGCTGGTCCCGGTGCGGATGGTGAACGAATATGTCTATTGCCCGCGTCTGGCGTGGCTGATGTGGGTGGACAGCGCCTGGGCCGACAGCGCCGACACGGAGGAAGGCCGGCAGGTTCACAGGCGCGTCGATGCCGGCGGGGGCCACCTGCCCGAGACCCCGCCGGCGGAGGAGGATACCGAGGACATCCACGCCCGCTCCGTGGCCCTGACGTCGGAGCGCCTGGGCATCACCGGCGTGCTGGATCTGGTCGAGGGCGACGGCGGCCGCGTCAGCCCCGTGGACACGAAACGTGGCAAGCGCCCCCACACCGCTTTGGGCGCCTACGATCCGGAGCGGGTGCAGGTCTGCCTGCAGGGGCTGCTGCTGGAGGAGCACGGCTACCGTTGCGACGAGGGCTTTCTGTACTACCGCGCCAGCCGAGAGCGCGTGCGCATCCCCTTCGACGAGGCCCTGCGCCAGGCCGCGTTGCACGCCGTTCACGGCCTGCGCCTTGCCGCCGCCCAGACGCGCCCGCCGCCGCCCCTGGTGGACAGCCCGAAGTGTCCGCGCTGCGCCCTGGTCGGTATCTGCCTGCCCGACGAGGTCGGCCACGCCCACGGCACCATGCCGGCGCCGCGCCCGCTGGCCGCCGCCCGGCCCGACGCGCTGCCGCTGGTGGTCCAGGCCGGTCACGGCAAGCTTGGCAAGACCGGTGATCAGCTTCAGGTCAGCATCGACGACGCCCCGCCGGTCAAGGCCCGCCTGACCGAGATCTCCCAGGTCGTGCTGTTCGGCAACGTTTCGGTGACGGCGCCGGCCCTGCACGAGCTGATGCGCCGCGAGATTCCTGTCTCCTGGCACAGTTACGGTGGCTGGTTCCTGGGCCACACGGTGGGCCTGGGCCACCGCACCGTGGCGGCGCGCGAGGCGCAATTCCGCTGCGCCTTCGATGCCGGCTGGTCGTTGCGGTTCGCGCGCGGGCTCGTCGCGGCGAAGGCCCGCAACGCTCGCACCCTTCTACGCCGCAACCGCCGCGACAGCCATCCGCCGGAGGCCGTCGCCGAACCCCTACGCGCCCTGAAACGCATGACCGCCGAGGCCGAAAAGGCCCCCGACGCCGCCACCCTGCTGGGCATCGAGGGCGCGGCCGCGGCCGCCTACTTCGGCGCCTTCCCCATGATGCTGCGCGAGGACGGGCCGCCCGCCTTCGACTTCCGCACCCGCAACCGGCGCCCGCCGGCCGATCCGGTCAACGCCCTGCTGTCGTTCGCCTATGCCCTGCTGGTGCGAACCTGGCATGTGGCTCTGTCCGGGGTCGGGCTGGATCCGTACCGAGGCTTCTATCACACCGTCCGCCACGGTCGCCCGGCACTGGCCCTGGACATGATGGAGCCCGACCGCCCGCTGATCGCGGACTCCGCCGTGCTGACCGTGATCAACAACGGCGAGGTCGCGCCCGGCGATTTCGTCATCGCGGCCGGGGGCTGCTCCATGACCCAGGGGGCCCGCAAGGCCCTGATCGCCGCCTTCGAACGCCGCCTGGAACAAGAGCTGACCCATCCCGTGTTCGGCTACCAGATCAGCTACCGCCGCCTGATCGAGGTGCAGGCCCGGCTGTTGTGCCGTCATCTTCAGGGCGAGATCGACGCCTTCCCCTGGGTCACGCCACGATAAGGAGGCCGCGCCCGTGGCAGCACCAACAGACGAACACCTGTACATCATCACCTATGACATCGCCGACCAGAAGCGCTGGCGCCAGGTGTGGAAAGTGATGAACGGCTACGGGGAATGGCTCCAGTTGTCCGTCTTCCAGTGCCGGCTGTCGCGCAAGCGGCTGGTGCAGGTGCGCGGCGCCCTGGCCGAGATCATCGAGACCGGCGCCGACCATGTGCTGATCCTCGACCTGGGGCCGGCGGACGCGGTCAAGCCGCGGATGGAAAGCCTGGGAAAGACCGTCGCCGTGGTGGAGCGCACGCCGATTATTGTGTAGGCTTTTCGATGGTTCGGTTTGTGACTCGACCGCCGTGCTTGTGCGAGCGCTGGTGCGGCGCGCGCGACTCGCGGAGCGCTCGCAAACGCTTTTTGACATTGTAAAACAAAGCAGTAACAGGCGCGCGGTGACGCCCCTAAGCACCGTGGAACCCGAATCGACTCGGCGCTCTGGCGAGCGCTCGAAAACGGTGCTAAAATCCCAACCAGAGCCGCCGGTTACAGTCGGGACCCTTCCGGGGCAGTAATGCCCCGGCCTCATTGAAGCCGGCCATTGGCGGGTATTCCCCTGACTTTCTTGGGTACCTTCCGGGGCAGTAATGCCCCGGCCTCATTGAAGCCTGGCAACAAACGACGCATTCAAAGCAGGATCAGAACCCCTTCCGGGGCAGTAATGCCCCGGCCTCATTGAAGCAGCTCTTGCTCCTCATAAGCCCCTTTGAACGGAACAGGCCTTCCGGGGCAGTAATGCCCCGGCCTCATTGAAGCCCCTCGGCGAACACCATGTCGTCGAGAATTTCGTTCGCCTTCCGGGGCAGTAATGCCCCGGCCTCATTGAAGCCCCACGCCAAATTGTCGCCCCCGGCAAACGTGCGGGAGCCTTCCGGGGCAGTAATGCCCCGGCCTCATTGAAGCTCGACAAGCTGCACAAGAACGGCGTTCAGTCTGTCGCCCTTCCGGGGCAGTAATGCCCCGGCCTCATTGAAGCGGCCGCGTCGCCGTAGCACGTCGCCGAGGCCGGCGCCCTTCCGGGGCAGTAATGCCCCGGCCTCATTGAAGCTTGCAGCACGCGGTTGTCGCCGAACAGGTCCGCGCAGACCTTCCGGGGCAGTAATGCCCCGGCCTCATTGAAGCATCGGCTCCAGGTCCAGGGGTTCAGTCATTGGTCCGGCCCCTTCCGGGGCAGTAATGCCCCGGCCTCATTGAAGCAAGCGCGAGACCAACCCGGCCGTTCAGCGGACGCAACATGCCTTCCGGGGCAGTAATGCCCCGGCCTCATTGAAGCGGGGCGGGAAGCGAGACCGGCATCACCGCTGCCCCCCCTTCCGGGGCAGTAATGCCCCGGCCTCATTGAAGCGAGCTTTTCGCGCGCCTGAAGGTTCGCGTCGTCCACCTTCCGGGGCAGTAATGCCCCGGCCTCATTGAAGCCCAGACGTGCCAGTGGTCCTGCCCATACAGATTGCTCTCCTTCCGGGGCAGTAATGCCCCGGCCTCATTGAAGCCGATCAGCCCCGCCGCCACATCGCGCACACCGGAATGCCTTCCGGGGCAGTAATGCCCCGGCCTCATTGAAGCACGGGATACTCCCGCCCGCCGCCCCGCCCCTGACGGGCCTTCCGGGGCAGTAATGCCCCGGCCTCATTGAAGCAGGAGTTGGCGGCCTATGGCGACGGAAGCGACGGAGCCTTCCGGGGCAGTAATGCCCCGGCCTCATTGAAGCGCGACCGGACGCCTGAGCGTGGCGCACCGGGAAAATCCTTCCGGGGCAGTAATGCCCCGGCCTCATTGAAGCCCCCGCGTAGACGCGGTGGCCGCCCTCAAAAGCCGGTCCTTCCGGGGCAGTAATGCCCCGGCCTCATTGAAGCACGAGTGGTAGCCCTCATACACTGGAGCGCACAACCGTCCTTCCGGGGCAGTAATGCCCCGGCCTCATTGAAGCTGCGAGAGCGCCCTTGCGCAACCAGTCGCTCTTGCCCCTTCCGGGGCAGTAATGCCCCGGCCTCATTGAAGCCGTGAAATCCCGGACGGCATCCGCGCGAAGCTGAACGCCTTCCGGGGCAGTAATGCCCCGGCCTCATTGAAGCCAGGATCGGTTCCGTGGTGACGACGGGCGCGGCTACGCCCTTCCGGGGCAGTAATGCCCCGGCCTCATTGAAGCAGGCGATCCGAGCGGTGTACGCCGAGTCCCGGGCCGCTTGTCCTTCCGGGGCAGTAATGCCCCGGCCTCATTGAAGCCGAGTTGCGGCAACTGTGGATGCGTGACCTGCTGTTCCTTCCGGGGCAGTAATGCCCCGGCCTCATTGAAGCTCAGGTTGGTGCAGGAAGGCGAATTAGAAATTGATGACCCTTCCGGGGCAGTAATGCCCCGGCCTCATTGAAGCGCTCATGGATTGGCAGCGGTTGGTGCTCTGGAAATGCCTTCCGGGGCAGTAATGCCCCGGCCTCATTGAAGCCTGGGATCGGGGACGACGGTCATTGCGGCCGAAATGGACCTTCCGGGGCAGTAATGCCCCGGCCTCATTGAAGCGCCGTTGTATAGACCGGCCGTCGCGCAATTGACAATTGCCTTCCGGGGCAGTAATGCCCCGGCCTCATTGAAGCATGGGGACATTGAAGACGTGTGGCGCGCTGAAGTTCGTTTCCTTCCGGGGCAGTAATGCCCCGGCCTCATTGAAGCGAGGGTGAATCGCCCTGCCTCTTCCTTGAGGCCCGTGTCCTTCCGGGGCAGTAATGCCCCGGCCTCATTGAAGCGCGATGGCGTCCTTGTTGTCCCACGCCTGTTCGGCGGCCCTTCCGGGGCAGTAATGCCCCGGCCTCATTGAAGCATCTCATCGACCAACAGGGTGACGCGCGGCGCGTCCGCTTTCCGGGGCAGTCATGCCCCGGCCTCATTGAAGCACCGCCGTCGCCTTGGGCCCCGCGAACGCCAGGATCACTTTCCGGGGCAGTCATGCCCCGGCCTCATTGAAGCTGGGCGAAATCCCAAAGCCGATCCGCCGAGACGGTCGCCTTTCCGGGGCAGTCATGCCCCGGCCTCATTGAAGCGCCCATTTGGCGCACCGTGGCCATGGCGGTTTCAGAGTTCTTTCCGGGGCAGTCATGCCCCGGCCTCATTGAAGCCGCCGTGAGGTCGACCGCCGGTCTCTTGATTGATCCGGCTCTTTCCGGGGCAGTCATGCCCCGGCCTCATTGAAGCTACCGCCAGTGCCGCGACGAAACGCCGGACGTCATGAACCTTTCCGGGGCAGTCATGCCCCGGCCTCATTGAAGCGGCATCGGGATGTTGCTGCCGTTTTTGTCCGCGTTCGCTTTCCGGGGCAGTCATGCCCCGGCCTCATTGAAGCCGCTGCGGCGGCATCAAGCTCTTGAGCTTCCTTGCGCCCTTTCCGGGGCAGTCATGCCCCGGCCTCATTGAAGCAATGCCTTGTGGATTATATGTTGGTTGTTTTTTATAAACTTTCCGGGGCAGTCATGCCCCGGCCTCATTGAAGCTATAAGCAGGATGTATCCAAATCACATGAACGTCATGCTTTCCGGGGCAGTCATGCCCCGGCCTCATTGAAGCAGCGGCGCACTCGGGAACTTGTCCCGCTCCCACGGGCTTTCCGGGGCAGTCATGCCCCGGCCTCATTGAAGCGCGCTGGGGGTTCTGCAACAGTCCGGTGGACATTCCCCTTTCCGGGGCAGTCATGCCCCGGCCTCATTGAAGCACCTGGTCACGCCCGAAAGCCTGGCGCGCCAGGTCCGCCTTTCCGGGGCAGTCATGCCCCGGCCTCATTGAAGCCAAGAGCCGCGCCGAGGTGGTCTCGGAAATGGGCTACCCTTCCGGGGCAGTAATGCCCCGGCCTCATTGAAGCCGGCGCAAGCGGGCGACGTAGCTTGGCTTTTGCCAGTCCCTTCCGGGGCAGTAATGCCCCGGCCTCATTGAAGCTTTTCGCTCATCCTTGGGATGTTCCCTTTTGTGGATCCCTTCCGGGGCAGTAATGCCCCGGCCTCATTGAAGCCAGATCGCGGTGGCGGATCGGCTCGCGTTCGGGCCGGAACCCTTCCGGGGCAGTAATGCCCCGGCCTCATTGAAGCTTAACTCCATGTCCGATTTCTGGCACCCGGAGGCCCCCTTCCGGGGCAGTAATGCCCCGGCCTCATTGAAGCGTCGCGTGGGTGGAAGGGGGCAGGGCCGATGGGTGCCTTCCGGGGCAGTAATGCCCCGGCCTCATTGAAGCCGGATCGGCCGGGCCATGCACTCGACGGGCTTTTGGGTGCCTTCCGGGGCAGTAATGCCCCGGCCTCATTGAAGCGAGGTGATGGGGCCGAACCCGGAGGGCACGCGCCGCCTCCTTCCGGGGCAGTAATGCCCCGGCCTCATTGAAGCTGAGCTTATGTTGGTTACAACGTCTGGGTATCCATGGCCCTTCCGGGGCAGTAATGCCCCGGCCTCATTGAAGCGGCCGCCTGCCGGCGCCCCAGTTCACCGGCCCCGGCCTGCCTTCCGGGGCAGTAATGCCCCGGCCTCATTGAAGCGACTATCACGAGGCGCTGACGCTGATCAATCCGGACCCTTCCGGGGCAGTAATGCCCCGGCCTCATTGAAGCGGATTTCCTCCTGGGACATCACCTTTCCGCGCGGTGCGCCTTCCGGGGCAGTAATGCCCCGGCCTCATTGAAGCTTCTCTATCCTTTCAAATTCTTTCCCGGACGTAATGATCCTTCCGGGGCAGTAATGCCCCGGCCTCATTGAAGCCCGGGTGACTTACGAACTGAGCGCGGCCGATACCCTGGCCTTCCGGGGCAGTAATGCCCCGGCCTCATTGAAGCACCCGCGTCAAATCCACCGGCCCCAACAGCGGCTCACACCCTTCCGGGGCAGTAATGCCCCGGCCTCATTGAAGCGTGTCGAGCCAACGAGTGTTCAAAAGTTTGTTAAAAGCCTTCCGGGGCAGTAATGCCCCGGCCTCATTGAAGCGCGGGGCGTGTTCCAGGTGCGCTGCTCCCAGCCATAGTCCTTCCGGGGCAGTAATGCCCCGGCCTCATTGAAGCGCCTCCGGTGACCTGGAGGTGCTCGACCCATGACCGTCCCTTCCGGGGCAGTAATGCCCCGGCCTCATTGAAGCCTGACGCAGGCGGGCGCCGAAGGTCTGGATCCCAAGGCCGCCTTCCGGGGCAGTAATGCCCCGGCCTCATTGAAGCATGCGTTTGGCGGCACCGGCGCGATGGCGGAGGCGTTCCTTCCGGGGCAGTAATGCCCCGGCCTCATTGAAGCCGCCGTATATCTGCCGACGCCCGCGCCAGCGCCAGCGACCCTTCCGGGGCAGTAATGCCCCGGCCTCATTGAAGCCCCGCCTCGCGGTCCAGGCCCTTGCCCATCGCCTCGCCCCTTCCGGGGCAGTAATGCCCCGGCCTCATTGAAGCGGCCGCGCCCCGTCCGGCCGGTCGACAAGCGGCCCGGGCCTTCCGGGGCAGTAATGCCCCGGCCTCATTGAAGCTCCGTGTTGGTGAGTGGCGTGAACCAGGAAGAGCTGGACCACCTTCCGGGGCAGTAATGCCCCGGCCTCATTGAAGCCTCGGCGCGGCGATATACGTCAGCGCTCGGCCCTGCGTGCCTTCCGGGGCAGTAATGCCCCGGCCTCATTGAAGCCGACGGCTGCGGGCAACAACGGTATTCGCCGCGCCGGCCTTCCGGGGCAGTAATGCCCCGGCCTCATTGAAGCCGTGTCTTGAACGAGGGGTCAACGACGAAGCGGCACCCCTTCCGGGGCAGTAATGCCCCGGCCTCATTGAAGCCCCCTTCACCATACCGCCCAACCGTAATCCAGGCTTCTCCTTCCGGGGCAGTAATGCCCCGGCCTCATTGAAGCAGGCAGAAGAGCAGAAAATGACAGCAGCTGCCCAAAAGCCTTCCGGGGCAGTAATGCCCCGGCCTCATTGAAGCTCATTTTCAAAATCCGCGCGCAAAATTCGTATCGCTGCCTTCCGGGGCAGTAATGCCCCGGCCTCATTGAAGCGCCAACCCGTAGGCCACTCCGCCGATGACCACCCATCGGACGGCCTTCCGGGGCAGTAATGCCCCGGCCTCATTGAAGCGTACTCAGTCTCCAGGTCCACCGGCCCGCCGCCGGTCTCCTTCCGGGGCAGTAATGCCCCGGCCTCATTGAAGCAATCCCTCATTGACCGATACGCGGGGAACTGATCATGGCCTTCCGGGGCAGTCATGCCCCGGCCTCATTGAAGCGGAAAAATACCCGGCCTCCCACGCGTGCAGCGCGGCGTCCTTCCGGGGCAGTCATGCCCCGGCCTCATTGAAGCATGCCCTCGACCCCGCCGCTCTCGATGTCATCGAGAAGCCTTCCGGGGCAGTCATGCCCCGGCCTCATTGAAGCACACAGACGGTGCTGGCGTACGGCCGGCCGGCCCCCCTTCCGGGGCCGTCATGCCCCGGCCTCCCGCGCGCAACCCGAGGCGGGCATCAGCCCGCCGAAGGTCGTTGCGCGCTCAACAGAAAAACCTCTTCGGCGTTTGAAGTGGAATTGGGGGGCGGGGTCCGGGCCCGGCAGGATCGCTGCGCAGCGACAACGGCCCTCCGTTCGCGGGCCGGCGCGTGGCGAGGCTGTCGCACTTGGCGGTGCGCCTGATCAAGGCGGGGGTGCGGCCGGAGCGGATCGCGCCGCGCAAACCGTGGCAGAATGGCCGGCATGAGCGGATGCACCTGACGCTGCTCCAGAACACCGCCTCGCCGCCGGCGCGCAGCCTGCGGGAGCAGATGGGACGGTTCGCGGGCGTTCGAGACCGCGTTCAACGAAGAGCGACCGCACGAGGCCTTGGGACGGACGGAAACCATCGGCCTCGGTCGACCGGCCGTCGCTCAGGGCCTTTGACCGGGTTTTGCGGTCTCGGGCGTTTCCGTCGGACGCCCTGGTCCGCAGAGTTCGCGGCACCGGAGAAATCAAGTGGCGCGGCCAGACGCTGTTTGTCAGTGAGGTGCTGGTCGGCGAACCGCTGGGGCTGTTCTGGCTCGTGAAGGATGGCCCGATCGAGCTGGGGCCCCTGAGGGGCCGGCCGGCCTGGAAAAACCCGGGTCTGGATCGCGATCCAGCCCCGGGTTCAGGCGGTCACCGGTGGGAAACAGAGTTACCCATGTCATCGGTCCAAACCGTTGCCCCTGTTTCCGGTTGCTCACGGGGCGGTGCCCTCCGCCACAACCGAACATGTTGCCGGCGGAAGCGACCGGATCATCCGGATTTCGGATGACCCATTTCCTGCGCCACGACCGTCGCGGCCATGATCCACCTCCCCATCCACGTCTTCGTTTCCACATGAAACGTCGAAGAACAAAAAAAAGACCCCGGCGACGAACGCGCCGGGGTGGGGCCACACGGACCGGGTAGGGGGGAGAGGGATCAGAACCGAGACCCGGCTCAGTCCTTTTCGCAGGTCTTGATACCGAGCGGCAGGTACACCGGGCACCAGCGCAGCAGACCGGTGGCCAGCGGCACGACGCCGATGATGCCCCAGGGGTTCAGGACGGACGGGAACAGAAACATTCCGGCGATCAGCGCGGCACCGACGACGATGCGCAGGATACGGTCGATGCCGCCGACATTCTTGGTGAAGTTCATGGTCAGGATCTCCTTGAAGGCATGCTTTCGGGGCGAGGGTGCGCGTCCCGCCGGGACGCCCTCGGTGCCGGAAGGAATACAGCGAGGCTCCCACCAGGTCCGTAACTTAGTCACAGAAACATCCAGGACATTTTTTTGGGGCGCGCCCGAAACCTCAGACCCCCGGCAACGGAGTCGCCGGGGGCCAGACGGAGTCGGATGATCGGACCACGCTTACTTCTTCTTGCCGTCGTCCGAACCGCAGGTATTGATCCCCATCAGCTTGTACACCGGGCAGTACCCGATCACCCCGGAAAACAGCGGGACGAGACCGATCCAGCCAATCCAGTCGCCCTTGCCATCGCCGTAAAACGCGGCCATCGAGATCAGCAGGATGCCACCGCCGATACGGGCAAGGCTCTCAAAATAGCCCACATTCTTTTCCACGTTCACCAGGTTTCCAAACATCTCACGCTCCTCTTCAGCGTTGGGGCGAGTGGGGCATGCAACCACCGCGCCCGGCTTCTTACGGTGTGTCTCCCATCCGAACTCCTCCACCGTCGCGACCGTCCGACCCTTGGTCGCGGCCACGGAGTCGCCCCAGGGCCGCCGCATCGGTCACCCTGACCTGACCGCGCGTCGCGATGACCCAGTTCCGGCGTTCGAAGTCCTTGAGCTGGCGGCTGATGACCTCCCGCGCCGAACCCAACTCCATCGCCAAGTCCAGATGAGTCGCCAACACAATTCCGCCGTTATCCGCCCGGGTCAAGAGAAGGTGCGCAAGCCTTGCGTCTATTCGCCCGAAGGCCACCTCGTCGATCAGCAGCAGCAGGTCGGAGATGCGCGCCGCGTAGGCGGAAAAAACGAAGCGGCGGAACACGGTAGAGGTGTCCAGCATGGCCTGGAACACGCCCGATGGCAGCACGGCGGCCCTGACCTCGGACTCGGTCACGCCCTCGGCGGCATAGGGCAGTTCGGTCATCAGGGCGTTGGTGGTCAACACGCAGGTTTGCCCAGGCTCCACCCGGTACAGCACGATCTGGCGCCCGCTTTCCGAGACCTTCTGCACCCGCACGCACCCGTCCAGCACCAGCGTATAGGCCTGACAGGAGTCGCCGTCGCGGAACACCACGGCCCCGGCCGGCAGGGTGACCTGGCGCACGCTGCGGTCGAGCAGGCGGCGCGCCTCCGTCTCCAGCCCGCCCAGGGGAGCGAAGCCGGACAGCAGGCGGTCGATCAGGGGCGAATCGTCGGGCGCGGTCGGCATGATGCTCCCGAGTGTGCCGTCGGGCGGTCGGGATGTGAAGAGGGGGCGCGCAGGTTCGCACGGTGGAGTCCGCCCGGGTCAGCGGGACGACGTCCCCCACACGGGCGCGCACGCCGCGATGCGGGCCGCGACCGGACAGTCCGCGCGGTGGGCGCCGGGCAGGATGTCGATGCTCATCAGGAACTCGTTGACCACCTCGGGACCGGCGAACTTGAACGTCGTCTTGAACAAGCGCACCCAGGCATCCAGGTCACGCGGGTGGTGAGCGTCGATCCAGGCGGCGAAACCGCCGTGCGAGACGCGCAGCGCCTGGACCCGCCGGGCGTTCTCGATTACGGCGTCGATCTTGCGCCGATTGCGGATGATGCCGGCATCGGCCAGCAGGCGCGCCTTGTCGGCGTCGTCGAAGGCGGCCACACGGTCCACATCGAAACGCGCGAACGCCGCATTCAGGGCCTCGCGCTTTTTCAGGATCAGCAGCCACGACAGCCCGGCCTGGAAGATCTCCAGGCACAACCGTTCGAACAGCACGGTCTCGTCGGTGGCGGGAAAGCCGTACTCGGTGTCGTGATAAGGGCCGTGCCAGGGGTGCCCGGGGGCCACGTCGCAGTACCAGCTCACGCCGCGCCCCCCTTCACCTCACGCCTGCTCCAGTTCCACCAGCGTGCCCGTGAAGTCCTTGGGATGCAGGAACAGCACCGGCTTGCCGTGGGCACCGATCTTGGGATCGCCGTCGCCCAGCACCCGCTTGCCCTCGGCCTTCAGGGTGTCGCGGGCCGCCATGATGTCCTCAACCTCATAGCAGACGTGATGGATGCCGCCCGACGGATTCTTGTCGAGGAAAGCCTGGATCGGGGACTTGTCGCCCAGCGGATGCAACAGTTCGATCTTGGTGTTCGGCAGTTCGATGAACACCACGGTCACGCCGTGGTCCGGCTGCGGCACCGGGTCGGAAACCTTGGCGCCCAGGGTCCCGCGATAGTTGGCGGTGGCCGCCTCCAGGTCGGGAACCGCAATGGCCACGTGATTCAACCGTCCGATCATGTTTTCTGGCTCCTGTCCTGATTGTCATTCCGTATGGCCGGTCGGGATCACACCCGCACCACATGGATGTCCGTCACCGGCCGCCGGTTCTGGCTGCCCCGGAAGAACCGCCCGACGACCCGCCGGGCGCTGTCCACCACCCGCTCGTCGTCGTCCAGCGCCCTGCGGTCCAGGCGGTCCACAGCCGCGCGGATCTGGCCGACCAGCGCGTCGATGTCCTCGCCGTCCTCCTCGGGATCGAGCAGCCCGCGCGCGCTGACCATCGGCTCGGCGGCCAGCCCGCCCTTGCCGTTGATCACCAGCGTCACCGTGGCCACCCCATTTGTCATCATGCGGCGCCGATCCCGCAGCATCTGACTTGAGATGGGGACCAGACGGTCGCCGTCCAGGGCCAGAAGGCCGGTGTGAACCTGATCGACCACCTTCGGCGTCGCGCCGTCCAGGCGCAGCACGTCGCCGTCCTGAATCACGATGGCATGCCCGGCCCCACAGGCGCGGGCGACGCGGGCGTGCTCGCGCAGGTGCATGGCCTCGCCGTGGACCGGCACCGCCACGCGCGGACGCACGAGGCCGTACATCTCTTCCACCTCGCCCCGGGCCGGATGGCCGGAGACATGCACCGGCGCGTCGCGGGCGGTGATGATCTCCACCCCGTTCCCGGCCAGCTTGTTCTGCAGGGCGTAGATGGCCCGCTCGTTGCCGGGGATCACCCGCGAGGAGAAGATCACCGTGTCGCCCTCGCCCAGGCTGACGGAGCGGTGACTGCCGGAGGCGATTCGCGGCAAGGCGGCCCTTGGCTCGCCCTGGCTACCGGTACAGATGTAGAGCACCTTGTCCCGGGGCAGGGCGGCGGCCTCGTCATCGCCCAGGAACGCCGGGATATCCTCCAGATAGCCGCAGCCGCGGGCGGTCTCGTTCATGCGCCACAGCGAGCGGCCGACCAGGACCGCCCGGCGGCCGTTCTCGCGCGCGGCGATGGCCGCGCTTTCCATCCGCGCCACGTTGGAGGCGAAGCAGGCCACCACCACTTGGCCGGTGGTGTTGCGCCCGACCGTCTCGATCAGGGCCTGGCGCACGTCGGCTTCCGACCCCGAATGACCCGGGGAGAAGATGTTCGTGCTGTCGCCGACCATGGCCAGCACACCCTCGTCCCCGAGACGGCGTAGCGCCTCGGTGTCGGCCTCCGGTCCGATCAGCGGTCCGGGATCGAACTTCCAGTCGGCGGTGTGCAGGACGATGCCCGCCGGCGTACGGATGGCGACCGCGTTGGGCTCGGGAATGGAGTGGGTGGTGCCGATGAACTCCACATCGAACGAGCCCACCTGAAACCGCGAGCCGACCGGCACCTCGTGCACCGGCACCTGACCCAGCAGGCCCTCCTCCTCCAGCTTGACGCGCAGGAAGGCGGCGGCGAAGGGCGAGGCGTACACCGGCTTGCGCAGCCAGGGCCACAGGTATGTCACCGCCCCCAGGTGATCCTCATGGGCGTGCGTGATGACGATGCCGTCCAGGGCGTCCAACTGATCCTCGATGAACGCGGGATCGGGCATCAACACATCGATACCCGGCGTGGTCTCGTTGCCGAAGGTGATGCCCAGGTCCACCATCAGCCACCGCCCCCCAATCCCGTAGAGATTGAGGTTCATGCCGATTTCCCCGGTGCCGCCCAAAGGCAAGAAGACCACGCCGTCCGGCACGCCTGTGCCGGGCGAGTCTGTCATGATGCGTCCTTTCTTTTACAGGTCGGTTTCTACGTCGTCTTAGGTCGTTTCGGGCGTCGGCGCGCGTCGTGCCGCGTTGCGCCGATGAATCTCGCGGAGCCCCCTGAGGGTCAGATCGTTGTCCAGATGATGAATGACATCGGTGGCCTCGGTAAAGAGGGATGCCAGCCCCCCCGTGGCCACGACGGACATGGGTTCGCCGAACTCGGCCTGAATCCGGGCCGTCAGTCCCTCGATCATCGACACGTAACCCAGGTAGATGCCGGAGCGCATGGCGGGCACCGTGGCCTTGCCGATGACGGACTTGGGCCGACCCACGGCGACGCGGGGAAGCTGCGCGGCGGCCATGTGCAGCGCCTCAAGCGACAGGTTCACGCCGGGGGCGATGACACCACCGCAATAGTTGCCGTCCGCGTCCACCACGTCGAACGTCGTCGCGGTGCCGAAATCCAACACGATCAGCGCCCCGGGATAGGTGACATGGGCCGCGACCGTGTTGACCAGACGGTCGGCGCCGACCTCCTCCGGGCGGTCCACCAGAATCTCCAGGCCGAGATCCACGTCCGGGTCGCCGACCACCAGGGGCGGAGCGGAGAAGTAGCGGTGGCACAGCAGCCGCAGGTCATACACCGCCGACGGCACCACGGAGGCGATGATGGTATCGGTGATATCCGACGGCTCCAGCCCCTTCATGGTCATGAGCTGGTTCAGCCACACCCCCATCTCGTCGGCGGTGCGGCCGGACTTGCTGGCCGCGCGCCATTCACACCGCTTGTCCTCGCCGTCATAGACGGCGAAGACCGTGTTGGTGTTGCCGCAGTCGATGGCCAACAGCATGGACCCTAGCCTTTCTCCCAGGCTCCGGTCGCGAAAGATTAGGCACCACATCCAAAGGCGTACAGACCGCCCCCGTAGTGCTCCGAGATCTCCTCCCCCCGCTGGGGGGGAGGTTGGGAGGGGGGCGCGTTGGTTTTCGCGCCAGAGATGCTTGCCGCATCACCCCCACCCCAGCCTTCCCCTATCCAGGGGAGGGAGTTCCGGACGCGCCTTCCGCCGGCCTCATGCCTTTGGACGGCCTGTGCCTATCCACCGCAAACAGAGCGTTTTCCTAGTCTTCTCCCGGAGTCGGAAAAAACACGTCCCCGGCCAGGATGGTCCGGGCATCGCCGGACGGTTCGCGCAGAATGAGCGCGCCGTCCGGGTTCAGCCCCTCGAACACGCCGAACACCCGTTCCGCACCCAGCCGCACCCCCACCGTCTCGCCAAGCCCGAGTCCGTGGCGCAGCCACGCCTCCCGAACGGGCTTGAACCCACGGGCGCGCCACTGCCGCGTCAGGTCGGCCAGACGGCCCAGAAGCGGGTCCAGCACCGCCTCCGGCGTCACGCCATCGCCGGCCGGATGGGCGTTCAGCGCCGTCGCCGGATACGGCACCACCCCCGGCGGCGGCGCGGAGGCCACATTGACCCCCATCCCCAGCTGCACCCAGCCGATCCCGTCCGCGTCGGCCACCGATTCGAGCAGCAGGCCGGCCACCTTGGCCCCGCCCAGAAGCACGTCATTGGGCCACTTCAGACGCGCGTCCGACCCGAAGCCGAGCGCGGCCAGTGTCTCCACCAGGGCCACGCCGGCCACGAATCCGATCTCCACGCCAAGGCGCGGCCCCTCCGGACAGGGAAACGCCACCGTCACATACAGGTTTCCGGGGGGACTCGTCCAGGCCCGGCCGTGCCGACCGCGCCCGCCGGTCTGCTCGCCGCCATGAACGACCAGGGCCGCGTCGGGCCGGATCGCCCGGCCCTCCCCTGCCTCCAGCAGGGCGCGCGCCACGGCCTGGGTGCTGTCCACGACCGGACGGTGGACCACCCGCCAGCCGGGCGGCCCCGCCACGCCAGCCGGCGTCATCCCGCGAGCAGCGCGCCGGCCGCGATTTCCGCCTGCGACAGAATCCAGCCCGGCATGGCGATGAACAGCAGGATCACGGCGGCACTGACGGACATCACCACCCGCAGCGCCATGGAGCCGACAGGGTCCAGGCTCTCCAGCGGCTCGTCGAAGTACATCACCTTGACGATGCGCAGATAGTAGAAGGCGGATACCACGCTGGTCAGAACGCCGATCACCGCCAGCCAGATCAGCCCGGCATCGACCGCCGCCATGAAGACGTAGAACTTGGCGAAGAACCCGGCCAGCGGCGGAATGCCGGCCATGGAGAACATGAAGATCCCCATGGCCAGGGCCATCAGTGGATGGGTGCGCCCCAGCCCGGCCAGGTCCTTGATGCCCTCGACCGCGCGGCCCTGCTGGCGCATGGCCAGGATGACCGCGAAGGCGCCGACGTTCATGAACAGATAGATGGCCAGATAGACCAGCACCCCGCGCACGCCCTCCGGCGTGCCCGCCGTCAGGCCGACCAAGGCGTAGCCCATGTGCCCGATGGAGCTGTAGGCCATCAGCCGCTTGATGTTTTCCTGCGCCAGGGCGGCGAAGGCGCCGATGACCATCGACAGCATGGCGATGATCCAGATCACCTGCTGCCAGTCGGCGGCCAGGGCGCCGAACGGCTCCAGCGCCACACGGAGGAACAGCGACAGGGCGGCCACCTTGGGCGCCACGGCGAACAGCGCGGTGACCGGCGTCGGCGCGCCCTCGTAGACGTCTGGCGTCCACATATGGAACGGCGCCGCCGAGACCTTGAAGGCCAGACCCGAGAGCACGAACACCAACCCCACGACGACCCCGACGTGCGGATCACCGCCGGCCACGGCCTCGGCGATCCCGGTGAAGCTCGTGGTGCCGGCGAAGCCGTAGACCAGTGACGCGCCGTACAGCATGACGCCGGAGGCCAGGGCGCCGAGCACGAAGTACTTCAGACCGGCCTCGGTGGCGCGCAGGTTGTCTCGCTGCACCGTGGCCAGCACGTACAGGGCCAGCGACTGCAACTCCAGGCCCAGGTACATGGAGATCAGGTCGTTGGCCGAGACCATCAGCATCATGCCGACGGTGGTCAGCAGCATGAGCACGGGAAACTCGAAGCGGGCGATCCCCTCACTGACCATCCAACGCCGCGCCATCAGCAGCGTCGCGCCCGATGCGCCCAGGACCAGCAGCTTGGCGAAGCGCGTGAAGTCGTCGGTCACGAACTGGCCGTAGAAGGCCTCCGCCCTGCCCTCGCCGCCCATCGCCACGACGGCGCCGGCCACGACGATGCCGTACACGGCCGCCCAGGTGCAGCTCGCCGACCGGTCACCCCGGGCAAACACGCCATACATCAGCAGCCCCATGGCCAGCAGGGCCAGGATGAGTTCCGGCAGGGCCGGCAGCATCATGGGCAGGTCGATCATGGCGTCGGGTCTCCCGGCGGGTCGGCTCTCGGTGTAACGGCGGATCTAGCGGGCCGCGACGGACACGCCGTCGGCGGCCGCCAGGGCGGCTTCGTACTGGGTGATGAGGTTGTCCACGCTGGCGTGGATCGGGTCGAGGAAGCTGGACGGATAGATGCCCATCCACAGCACCACGATCACCAGCGGGGCGAACACGGCCATCTCGCGCGGGTTCAGGTCCAGCATGGCCTTGACGTCGGCCTTCTCCAGCTTGCCGAACACCACCCGACGATACAGGAACAGCATGTAAACGGCGCCCAGGATCACACCGGTGGCGATCAGCAGGGCCACCAGGGTGTTGACCTTGAACACGCCCAGCATGACCAGGAACTCGCCGACGAAGCCGCTGGTCCCCGGCAGGCCGACGGAGGCCATCATGAACAGCATGAACACCAGGGCGTATTTGGGCATGTTGTTCGCCAGCCCGCCGTAGCGCCCGATCTCGCGGGTGTGCAGCCGGTCATAGACCACGCCGACGCACAGGAACAGCGCGCCCGAGACGATGCCGTGACTGAGCATCTGATAAATCGCGCCCTCGACCGCCTGTTGGGTCATGGCGAAGATGCCGGCGGTGACGAAGCCCATGTGGGCGACCGACGAATAGGCGATCAGCTTCTTCATGTCCTCCTGGGCCAGGGCCACCAGGGAGGTATAGATCACCGCGATGATCGACAGCACGAAGATGATGTCGGCCATCTGCGCCGACGCCTCCGGTAGCATCGGCAAGGAAAAACGCAGGAAGCCATAAGCCCCCATTTTCAGCAGCACGCCGGCCAGGATGACGGACCCGGCCGTCGGCGCCTCGACGTGGGCGTCGGGTAGCCACGTATGCACCGGCCACATCGGCACCTTGACCGCGAAGCTGGCCAGCAGCGCCAGGAACAGCCAGATTTGCCAGCTTTCGGGGAACGTGGTGTTCATCAGGGTCGGAATGTCGGTGGTGCCGGCGTGCAGGTACATGGCCAGCAGCGCCACCAGCATGAGCACCGAGCCCAGCAGCGTGTACAGGAAGAACTTGAACGCGGCGTAGATGCGGCGCGGCCCGCCCCAGATTCCGATGATCAGGAACATGGGGATCAGCACGCCCTCGAAGAAGACGTAGAACAGCACGTAGTCGAGCGCACAGAACATGCCCACCATCATGGTTTCCAGCACCATGAAGGCCACCATGTATTCCCGCACCCGGCTCTTGATCGCGTCCCAGCTTGCCAGCACGCACAGCGGCGTCAGGAACGTGGACAGCAGCACGAAGAACAGCGAAATGCCGTCCACCCCCATGTGATAGGCGATGTTGTACTCCGGCAGCCAGTCGACGCGCTCGACGAACTGAAAGTCCGCCCGGGACGGATCGAACCCGATCCAGATCCCCAGCGACAGCAGGAACGTCACGCCCGACGTCCACAGCGCCACCCAGCGGCTGTTTTCCGCAACCTCGGCCTCTGTCCCGCGCACCAGCAGAATGATGCAGGCGGCGCCGAACAGGGGCAGAAAGGTGATGATGCTGAGCAGGGACATGTCTTCGATCATCGCCGCCTCGGCCTTTCCCCCGGGCCGCTGCGGCCCTGATTCGTTGTTGTCCGGGCCGTTCCGGCCCCCGTTGCAGTGACGCGCGCTCTCATCAGGCCCCGATCAGTCGCCAGGAGACGAACACCACCACGCCGATGATCATCAGGAAGGCGTAGTGATACACGTATCCGGTCTGGAACTGGCGCAACCGCGCCGCGACGGTCCGGGACACCGCCGCCAGACCGTCCGGCCCCAGGCCGTCGATGATGGCGCCGTCGCCCGTCTTCCACAGAACCCGGCCAAGGGCGAACATCGGCCGCACGAACAGCCAGTCGTACAGTTCGTCGAAGTACCACTTGTTCAGCAGGAAGCGATGCACGCCCGGGAACGAGCGGGCCAGCCGCACCGGCACCGTCGGCGTCAGGATATAGAACACCCAGGCCATGAAGATGCCCGCCGCCGTCACGATCAGCGGCGCCAGCTTGACAATGCCTGGAACGTGGTGCGCCCGCTCCAGCACGCCGGCATCGGGGCCGGCGTGATGGGCGTCGTCGCCGTGCCCGGCCGCGGCGTGAACCTCGGCCGCGTGCGCCTCCTCGGCAGGCGCTTCGTCACCGTGAGCGTCATCGGCGGCGTGGGACTCATCGGCCGGAGCCGCCTCCGCATGGCCGTCCATTGTGCCGGCTTGAGCCTGCCCCTGGACATTGTAGGCGATGCTGTCGCCCCAGAACTGGGGATGCTTGTCGCCGACGAAGTGAGTGTACGCCACCATGCCGGAGAACACCGCGCCCACGGCCAGCCCCAGCAACGGCACCATCATCACCGCCGGGCTTTCGTGCACGTGCGCCATCACGGTTTCGTTGGCGCGTGGCTTGCCGTGGAAGGTCAGAAACAGCAGGCGCCAGGAGTAGAACGCGGTCATGAACGCCGCCGCGATGCCCAGCACGAAGGCCATCGTGCCCAAGCCGGTGCCGGCCGCGAAGGCCGCCTCCAGGATCATGTCCTTGGAGTAGTAGCCGGCAAACCACGGCACGCCCGCGAGCGCCAGCGAACCGATCCACATCATCAGGTAGGTCAGCTTGATGTGCTTCCACAGCCCGCCCATGTTGCGGATGTCCTGCTCGTCGGACATGGCGTGGATCACCGAGCCAGCGGACAGGAACAGCAGCGCCTTGAAGAAGGCGTGCGTCATCAGGTGGAAGATGGCCGCCTGATAGGCGCCCACGCCCAGCGCGAAGAACATGTAGCCGAGCTGCGAGCAGGTCGAATAGGCGATCACCCGCTTGATGTCGTTCTGCACGCAGCCGATGGTCGCGGCGAAGAACGCCGTGGACGCGCCGACCACGACCACGATGGCCATGGCCACCGGGGCGTATTCGAACAGCGGCGACATGCGCGCGACCATGAACACGCCGGCGGTCACCATGGTGGCGGCGTGGATCAGCGCGGAGACCGGGGTCGGACCCTCCATGGCGTCCGGCAGCCAGGTGTGCAGGCCGATCTGCGCCGACTTGCCCATGGCGCCCAGGAACAGCAGCACGCAGATGATCTCCAGCGCCGGCACTTCGGCGCCGAGGAAGGTCAGCGAGGCGCCCGCCATCTCGGGCGCGGCGGCGAACATCGCGTCCATCGAGATGGTTCCGAACAGCACGAAGGCCCCGAAGATGCCCAGCGCGAAGCCGAAGTCGCCGACGCGGTTGACGACGAACGCCTTGATCGCGGCCGCGTTGGCCGACGGGCGCTCGTACCAGAAACCGATCAGCAGGTACGACGCAAGGCCCACGCCCTCCCAGCCGAAGAACAGCTGAACCAGGTTGTCGGCGGTCACCAGCATGTACATGAAGAAGGTGAACAGCGACAGATAGGCCATGAAGCGCGGGATGCCGGGATCATGGTGCATGTAGCCGATGGAGTACACATGCACCAGGAACGACACACAGCTCACCGTCAGCACCATCACCGCCGACAGGGTGTCGAACTTCAGCGCCCAGTTCACCAGCAGGTCACCGGAGTCGATGAACGTGAGCAGCGGCACCGTCTGCGCGTTGCCGTTCAGGGCCACGTCGATGAAGATGGGCACGGCCAACAGGGCGCTGGCGCCCATGGCCCCGCACGTCAGCCACTGAGACAGGGTGTCGCCCAGGCGGCGGCCGAACAGGCCGACGACGATGGCCCCCAGGAGCGGCAGGAAAATGGCTGCAACGGTCATGGTCCGGCCTTACCCCTTCAGGCTGTTGATGTCCTCGACCTCGATCGAGCCCCGGTTGCGGAAGAACACCACAACGATGGCCAGACCGATGCCCGCCTCCGCCGCCGCGACAGTCAGGATGAACATGGTGAAGATCTGCCCCACCAGGTCCTGCAGGTGCGCCGAGAAGGCCACCATGTTGATGGTCACGGCCAGCAGCATCAGTTCGATCGACATCATGATGATGACGACGTTTTTCTTGTTGGCGAAGATGCCGAACACGCCCGTGGCGAACAGGATCGCCGAGACCGTCAGGTAGTGCGCCAGACCGATCTCTCCCATGTCAGATCCCCCCCCGGTTGCGGACCTGCCGAACGGCCAGAACCTCGTCCTTCGGCCGGTGAACCTGACGGCCGATGGACTGACGGCGCACGTTCGGATTGACCCGCAGGGTCAGCACGATGGCGCCGATCATGGCCACGAACAGGATCAGGCCCGACACCTGGAACAGGTAGACGTACTGGGTGTACAGCAAGTTGCCCAGCGCCTCGGTGTTGCTCACCTCGGCCACATCGGGCGTCGGCGCGGCGCGCAGGGTCATGGCCTCGCCAGCGAAGGACCAATTGGCGAACAGCACCCCCATCTCGATCACCAGCACCACCGCCAACGCGGCGCCGACCGGCAGATAGCGCTGCATGCCCTCGCGCAGGCCCAGCAGATTGATGTCCAGCATCATGACGACGAACAGGAACAGCACGGCCACGGCGCCGACGTAGACCACCACCACCAGCATGGCGACGAACTCAGCCCCCATCAGCACGAACAGGCCGGCGCCGTTGAAGAACGCGAGGATCAGCCACAGCACGCTGTGCACCGGGTTGCGACTGGTCACCACCAGAAGGCCGGACACCACCGCGATCACCGCGAACAGATAGAATGTCAGGGCGTGAATCATCCGCGACCCCTCCGTTCCGTCCCGGCCGTGGTCCGGGTTTCGCTCGGCGTGTGCATTCCTCTCTCCCCGTCGCCCTGGTGCATGGCCCTGATTTCGGGCGCGTTGTCAGCGATACGGCGCGTCCAGTTCCAGCCGCTTGGCCAGTTCCGCCTCCCAGCGGTCGCCGTTGGCCAGCAGCTTGTCCTTATCGTACAGCAGTTCCTCGCGCGTCTCGGTGGCGAACTCGAAGTTCGGCCCCTCGACGATGGCATCCACCGGGCAGGCCTCCTCGCAGAAGCCGCAGTAGATGCACTTGGTCATGTCGATGTCGTACCGCGTGGTCCGCCGACTGCCGTCGCTGCGCTCCTCGGCCTCGATGGTGATGGCCTGGGCCGGACAGATGGCCTCGCACAGCTTGCAGGCGATGCAGCGTTCCTCGCCGTTCGGATAGCGCCGCAGCGCGTGCTCGCCCCGGAAGCGCGGGCTCAGATATCCCTTCTGGTACGGGTAGTCGATGGTGTACTTCGGCCTGAACATGTACCGGAAGGTCAGCACCAACCCCGAAACCAACTCGGACAACAGAACGCTCCGGGCGGTGCGGTCGAGGAATGACATGATCGAACTCCTGTCCTCTCGGGTCCGGTCAGGCCGGCATCAGGTCGAAGGTCACCATGACACCGGCGGTCAGGACGACCCAGGCCAGCGACAGCGGCAGGAACACCTTCCAGCCCAGACGCATGAGCTGATCGTACCGGTAGCGCGGGAAAGTGGCGCGCGCCCACAGGAACACGAACAGCACCGCGCAGACCTTCAGGGCGAACCAGATGATGCCCGGGATCCAGGTGAACGGCGCCGCGTCCACCGGCGGCAGCCAGCCGCCCAGGAACAGCACCACCGCGATGGCGCTCATCAGGATCATGTTCGCGTACTCGCCCAGGAAGAACAGGGCGAAGGTCATCGCGGAGTATTCCACGTTGTAGCCCGACACCAACTCCGCTTCGGCCTCGGGCAGGTCGAACGGTGCACGGTTGGTCTCCGCCAGGATGGAAACCACGAAGATCACGAACATCGGCAGGTGCGGGATGACATACCACATCCCCTCGCCCTGGGCGTGGACAATCTCCGACAGGTTCAGCGAGCCCGCCGACAGCAGCACGGAGATGATGATCAGGCCCATGCTGATCTCGTAGGAGACCATCTGCGCCGCCGAGCGCAGCCCGCCCAGCAGGGCATAGCGCGAGTTCGACGCCCAGCCGGCCATGATGATGCCGTACACGCCCAGGCCGGAGATGGCCAGCAGGTACAGCACACCGACGTTGATGTCCGACAGCACCCAGCCGTCATCGAACGGGATCACCGCCCAGCCGATCAGGGCCAGGATGAAGGTCAGCATCGGCGCCAGCACGAACACCGCGCGGTCGGCCCCGGTGGGGATCACCGTTTCCTTCAGGAACAGCTTGGCGCCGTCGGCGATGGGCTGCAGCAGGCCGAACGGCCCCACCACGTTCGGCCCCTTGCGGAGCTGAATCGCGCCGATGACCTTGCGTTCCGCGTAGGTCAGGTAGGCCACCGCCAGCAGCAACGGCAGCACGATCGCCACAATCTGCGCGATGATGATGATCAGCGGCCAGAGGGTGCCGCTCCAGAACTCAGCCATCGGTCCCCGTCCGCTTCTTGCTGTCACCGTCGCCGGCGCCGTTGATGTAGACGTCCGTGCAGGCCGCCATGGTGCGGGAGGCACGGCTGATGGGATCGGTCATGTAGTAGTTCGTGACCGGCGAGGCGAACGGCGCCGCCTCCAGCCGACCGCCGGTTCCGCCGGCCCCGGCCTTGTACGCGGCCGGCACCACCGCGCCCTCGTTGGCGTCCGCGAAGGTCGGCGACACCTCGGCCAGCCGCGCCCGCACGTCGTCCAGCGTGTTCTGCGCCAGCGGCTTGTCGATGGCGGCGGACAGGGCGCGGATGATCTTCCAGTCCTCGCGCACCTCGCCGGGCGGATGCACCGCCAGCCAGGTCCGCTGCATGCGGCCCTCGGTGTTGACGTAGGTGGCGTTCTTCTCGGTGTAGGCGGCCCCCGGCAGGATCACATCGGCCCGGTTCGCGCCGGCGTCGCCGTGGTGCCCCTGATAGATCACGAAGGCCTCGCCCAGGCGGGCGGTGTCGATCTCGTCGGCGCCCAGCAGGTAGACCACCTGGATGTCGCCCTTCTCCGCGCCGTCCAGGATGGCGGCCGTGTCGCGCCCGCCCTCCCCGGGCACGAAGCCCGCCTCCAGCCCGCCGACGCGGGCGGCGGCGGTGTGCAGCACGGCGAAGCCGGTCCAGTCGTCGCTGATGGCGCCCACGCTTTCCGCCAGCCGGCGCGCCCAGCCCATGACGGCGGCGCCGTCCGGCCGCGCCAGCGCGCCCATGCCGACCAGGATCAGCGGCCGCTCCGCTTCCTTCAGCACCTTGGCGAAGTCGTGCTTGCCGCCGGCCAGCGCCTCCAGGGTCTTGGGATCGTTGCCCAGGTCCTGGACCTTGTAGGTCAGGTCGGTGCGCGGCCCCAGCACGCCGATGGGGAATTTGCCCTTCAGATAGCGCTTGCGGATGCGGGCGTTCAGGATCGGCGCCTCCCAACGCGGGTCCGAGCCCACGATCAGCAGCGCGTCGGCGTCCTCGATGCCCGCGATGGTCGGATTGAACAGATAGCCCGCCCGATCCGTCGGATCCAGCGCCGCGCCGTCCTGGCGGCAGTCCAGGTTCGGGCTGCCCATGGCGGCCATCAGGTCCTTCAGCAGCACCATGGCCTCGGCGTCGGCCATGTCGCCGGCCAGCGCCGCCACCTTGTCGGCGTCGGTGGCCAGCAGGCGGCCGGCCACGGCGCGCAGGGCCTCCTCCCACGAGGCGGGGCGGAGTGTGCCGTCCTCGCGCACATAGGGGCGGTCGAGGCGCTGATAGCGGAGACCGTCCACGGCATGGCGCGACTTGTCGCCCAGCCACTCCTCGTTGACGTCCTCGTTCAGGCGCGGCAGCACGCGCATGACGGCGTTGCCGCGCGCATCCACCCGGATGGAGGACCCGACCGCGTCCAAAACGTCGATGGATTCGACCTTGTGCAACTCCCACGGCCGGGCGTGGAAGGCGTAGGGCGCGCTGGTCAGGGCGCCGACCGGGCACAGGTCCACGATATTGCCGGACAGTTCGCTGGTCAGCGCCTTCTCGACATAGGACGTGATCTCGGCGTGCTCGCCGCGCCCGATCATGCCCAGTTCGGGCACGCCGGCCACCTCGGTGATGAAGCGCACACAGCGGGTGCAGTGGATGCAGCGGGTCATGGCGGTCTTGACCAGGGGACCAAGATGCTTCTCGGCCACCGCCCGCTTGTGCTCCACATAGCGGGAATGGTCGGAGCCGAAGGCCATGGCCTGATCCTGAAGGTCGCACTCGCCGCCCTGGTCGCAGATCGGGCAGTCCAGCGGGTGGTTGATGAGCAGGAACTCCATCACCCCCTTGCGGGCCTTTTTCGCCAGATCGGACTGGGTCCAGACCTGCATGCCCTCGGCCACGGGCAGGGCGCACGCGGCGGCCGGCTTGGGCGGGCCGGGCTTGACCTCGACCAGACACATGCGGCAGTTGCCGGCAATCGAGAGCCGCTCGTGATAGCAGAAGCGGGGAATCTCGATGCCCACCAGATCGGCGGCCTGCATGATCGTCATTCCGGCCTCGGCCTCGACCTCGATGCCGTCAATGGTCAGCTTGGGCATGCCCGCGTCCCTTCCTTCCTCAACCCCGTCACGCCCCTCTACTCCGCCGCCGCCGACGCCGGCGCGGCATCGCCATTCGCGCCCTTGCGGGCCTTGATCCGGCGCTCAAGCTCGGGCCGGAAATGGCGGATCAGCCCCTGTATCGGCCACGCCGCCGCGTCGCCCAGGGCGCAGATGGTATGGCCCTCGACCTGCCGCGTCACCTCTTCCAGGATATCGATTTCCTCGATCTCGGCCTCGCCGGTCACAAGCCGCTCCATGACCCGGGCCATCCAGCCGCAGCCCTCGCGGCACGGCGTGCACTGACCGCAGCTTTCATGCTGGTAGAACTTCGACAACCGCGTGATCGCCTTCACCACGTCGGTGGACTTGTCCATCACCATGACGGCGGCGGTGCCCAGGCCGGACTTGACCTCCTTCAGGGCATCGAAGTCCATCAGCACGTCGTCGCAGATGTGCTTGGGCAGCAGCGGCACCGACGCGCCGCCGGGAATGATCGCCAGAAGATTATCCCAGCCCCCGCGCACCCCACCGGCGTGCTGCTCGATCAGCGTGCGCAGCGGCACGCTCATCGCCTCTTCCACGTTGCACGGCTTGTTCACATGGCCGGAGATGCAGAACACCTTGGTGCCGGAGTTGTTCTCGCGGCCGATGCCGGCGAACCAGGACGACCCGCGCCGCAGGATCGTCGGCACAACGGCGATGCTTTCCACGTTGTTGACGGTGGTCGGGCAGCCGTACAGGCCGACGCCGGCCGGGAACGGCGGCTTCAGGCGGGGCTGGCCCTTCTTGCCCTCCAGCGACTGGATGAGCGCGGTTTCCTCGCCGCAGATGTAGGCCCCGGCGCCGCGATGCACATACACCCGGAACGGCCAGCCGGTGCCGCAGGCGTTGTCGCCCAATAGGCCGGCCTCCTCGGCCTGGGCGATGGCCGCCTCCAGGCGCTCGGCCTCGCGGTAGAACTCGCCGCGGATGTAGATGTAGGCCACATGGGCGCGCATGGCGAAGCCGGCGATCAGGCAGCCCTCAAGCAGCTTGTGCGGGTCGTTGCGCATCATGTCCCGGTCCTTGCAGGTCCCGGGCTCGCCCTCGTCGGCGTTGACCACCAGATAATGCGGCCGCTCGCCCACCGTCTTGGGCATGAAGGACCACTTCAGGCCGGTCGAGAACCCGGCGCCGCCGCGCCCGCGCAGCCCCGACGCCTTGACCTGATCGATGATCCAGTCGTGCCCCTGGGCCAGGATCGCCTTGGTGCCGTCCCAGTCGCCACGCGCCAGCGCCCCCTTCAGGGTCCAGTCGTGAACCCCGTAGAGGTTGGTGAAGATGCGGTCCTTGTCGCTCAGCAGCATGACGCGCTTCCCTCCTCGGCCTTACTTCGCGCCGCCGGCGGACGCGCCCGCCGCCGGACTGTCGGCGGCGATCCACTTGCCACCCTCTGGCGTGGTGGGATCGGCGGTCAGCGTGCTCCGCTCGCCGGCCGGGGCGGAACACTGGCGCTTGGCCCAGGACCCGGCCTGAACGGCGTGCCCCTGCCGGATGGCATGGAACAGGGCCTTGGCGCTCTCGTAGTCCAAATCCTCGTGATAGTCGTCGTCGATCTGGACCATCGGCGCGTTCACGCACGCCCCCAGGCATTCCACCTCGGAGACCGTGGCGGTGCCATCGTCGGTGGTCTGACCGAACTCAACCCCGAACACCTCGCGCGCGGCGCGCACGATCTCGTCCGCGCCGCGCAGCCAGCACGACACATTGGTGCAGATCTGCACGTGATGGCGGCCGATGCGGCCCTGATTGTACATGGTGTAGAAGGTCACGACCTCCCACACCCGGATCGGCGGCGTCTTGGCCAACTCGGCCACCGCCTCCACGACTCCGCGCGAGATCCACCCGTGCTGGCGCTGGGCGAGGTCGAGCAGCGGCAGCACGGCGCTGCGCTCGCGCCCTTCCGGGTACTTGGCGAGGATACGCCGGGCCTCGGCCAGGGACGCCTCGTTGAAGGCGAACGGCGCGTCGGCGGCGTCGGACTCGGGAATCGTCTTCGCGGCAGTCATCGGTCGATCTCGCCAAACACAACGTCAATGGAGCCGATATTGGCCGGGATGTCGGCCAGCATGTGGCCCTTCGACAGCAGGTCCAGGCCCTGCAAGTGGACATATCCCGGCGAGCGGATCTTGCAGCGGTACGGCCGGTTGGTGCCGTCCGACACCAGATAGACCCCGAACTCGCCGGTGGCCGCCTCGACCGCCGTATAGGTCTCGCCGGGCGGCACCTTGAAGCCCTCTGTGTACAGCTTGAAGTGATGGATGAGGGCTTCCATCGAGCGTTTCATCTCCGGACGCGACGGCGGCGTGACCTTGTGGTCCTCGGCCTTCACCGGCCCGTCGGGCATCTTCTCGATGCACTGCCGGACGATGCGCATGGACTGGCGCATCTCCTCCATGCGCACCAGATAGCGGGCGTAGCAGTCGCCGGTGGTGCCCACGGGGATGTCGAACTCCATGTCCTCGAAGGCATCGTAGGGCTGGGCCTTGCGCAGGTCCCACGGAATGCCCGTCGCCCGCAGCACCGGCCCGGTGAAGCCCCAGTTCAGCGCGTCTTCCTGCGAGACGATGCCGATATCGACGGTGCGCTGACGGAAGATGCGGTTTTCGTCCAGCAGCGCTTCCATATCGACCATGAACTTCTCGAACCGGTCGCACCACTTGTACATGTCATCCATCAATCCGGCGGGCAGATCCTTGGCCACGCCACCCGGACGATAGTACGCCATGTGCATGCGGGCGCCCGACGCCCGCTCGCAGTATTCCAGCAGGTGCTCGCGCTCTTCCCAGCCCCACAGCATCGGTGTCATGGCGCCCAAGTCGAGCGCGAACGACGTCGTGTTCATGATGTGGTTGATGATGCGCGTGATCTCGGAGAACAGCGTGCGGATGTACTTGCCGCGCGGCGGCACCTCGACGCCCAGCAGCTTTTCGACCGCCAGCACGTAGGCATGTTCCATGTTCAGCGGGCAGGCGTAGTCCAACCGGTCGAAGTACGGCAGCGCCTGGACGTAGCTCTTGTATTCGATGAGCTTTTCCGTGCCGCGATGCAGAAGCCCGACGTGCGGGTCGGCCCGCTCCACCACCTCGCCCGACAGTTCCAGGATCAGGCGCAGCACACCGTGCGCGGCCGGATGCTGGGGGCCGAAGTTGAGGTTGTAGGTCTTGATCTCGGTCTGGGCCATGGTCTCGCCTGCCTCGTCCTCTCGCCGCCGCGCGTCTCGCCTAGCCGGCCGCCTTTTCGTCGCCCGGCAGCGCGCGCGCCGCCGCGTCCACGCCCGGATCCAGCGCCCCTTCCCAGGGGCTGAGGAAATCGAAATTGCGGAAATCCTGGGTCAGACGCACCGGCTCGTACACCACGCGCGCCTGTTCGTCGTCGTAGCGCAGTTCCACGGTCCCGGTCAGCGGGAAGTCCTTGCGCAGCGGATGCCCCTCGAACCCATAGTCGGTCAGCAGGCGGCGCAGATCCGGATGGTTGGAGAACACCACGCCGTACATGTCCCAGACCTCGCGCTCGAACCAGTTGGCGGTCTGGTACACCCCGACCACGGAGGGGACCGGCTGATCCTCGCCGGCGGTCAGGCGCACACGAACCCGCTGGTTATGCTTCAGGCTGAGCAGGTTGTAGACCACCTCGAAGCGCTCGTCCTGCTCCGGCCAGTCCACGCCGCAGACGTCCACCAGTTGCTGGAACATGCAGTTCGGATCGTCGCGCAGCATCGTCAGAACCCGGACGATATCGTTGCGGTTCACACTGACGACGAGTTCGTCCTTGGACATGTGAGTCTCGCGCACCGCATCGGGCAGCGCCGAGGCGATGTGCTGGCCAAGGTCCTCAAGGGCCTCTATCTGTTCCGCGGACAAAGACATGCGTTACCACCCCATTTCGACCGGCCCATTCCGACCGGCATCACGCGTGCGCCGGCCCACCACCTCACGGCCACGCGCTCCAGCCCGCCTGCGCCCCCACCGCCAGACGTCCGTCACGCCACACCTGTCGCCTACCGGAAGAGCGACCCGGTCCGGTTGATCTTCTTCTGAAGCTGAAGGATGCCGTACAGCAGGGCCTCCGCCGTCGGCGGACACCCTGGCACATAGACATCCACCGGAACAATACGGTCGCAGCCTCGCACCACGGAATACGAGTAGTGATAGTACCCGCCCCCGTTGGCGCACGAGCCCATCGAGATGACCCAGCGCGGTTCGGCCATCTGGTCGTACACCTTGCGCAGGGCCGGCGCCATCTTGTTGGTCAGGGTTCCGGCCACCAGCATCACATCGGACTGGCGCGGACTGGGCCGGAACACCACCCCGAATCGGTCCAGGTCGTACCGCGCGCAGGCGCAATGGATCATCTCCAGCGCGCAGCACGCCAGACCGAACGTCATCGGCCACAGCGACCCCGTGCGCGCCCAGTTCACCAGCTTGTCCACGCTGGCGACCACGAATCCCTTGTCCTCGATCTCATCGCCCAGGGCCTTCAGCAGGGCATCCTGCTCGGGGCCCGGCGGCAGCGGTGCCCCGCCCTGGACGGTTGCCGGCGTCGCGGTCGTCGGCGTTGCGTTGCTCACTCCCATTCCAGAGCCCCCTTCTTCCACTCGTAGATGAATCCGATGGTCAGGACGGCCAGGAACACGATCATTGACCAGAATCCGAACAAGCCGATGTTGCCCAGGCTGACGGCCCACGGGAACAGGAACGCCACCTCCAGATCGAAGATAATAAACAGAATGGCTACGAGATAGAATCGGACTTGAAATTTCGCGCGAGCATCGTCGAAGGCCTCGAAGCCGCATTCATACGCCGAATCCTTCTCCGGGTCCGGGCTTTGCGGCGCCACGACAAGTGAGCCCACCACCGCGCCAAGGGCGATCACCACGGCCAACACCAGAAAGACCAGGATCGGCAAATATTCCTGGAGCATTTCGGTCATGTTATAAAGCCCTATGCATCGTGCGGCGGAAACACAGTGTTCAGCGGGCGGATCCCGGAAACCGCAGTGGTTTAGTCAACGCCCCCTGACAAGTCAAGCCACCATGACGACTGAGAGACACCGTCACAACCGTCGCTGCACCGCCGAAGCCCCCGAATTTGCACTGCAATAACAATGGCGGTCCCGCATCGGGACTCGCCGGAAGTCTTGGCGTCACCGGCATGTAAGCGGCCACTGGAGGCGATCAAGCCCCACCCGAAAACACGGCGCCGACGGGCGCCCCGCCCCCAACGCGTTCGCACCAGCACCCGAGGTTTTGTGTTTCTCCGCCGTGGCCCCGTGCTCAGGGTCGGGGCGTTCCATGGGCCCGCGCGCCGTCCAGCGCCTGATACAGCCCCATCAGCACCGGCGCCGCCGACTGGTCCGTGTGATGCACCAGAAAGCGCCAGCCCGCCGACCGGGCCAGCGCCTCCAGCCCGGCGCGGTGGTCACGCAGGCGCTCCACGTAGGCCGCGCGGAGATCCTCCGCCCGGTCGAGCAGCACCTCGCCCTCGGCCTCCAGCCCCTCCACGCGCAGACGGCCCCGGAACGGGAACGCCTCCTCCGCCGGGTCGAGCACCTGGACGAGGCAGCCCCGCACGCCGCGCCCGGCCAGCGCGCTCACCAGCGCGGCGGTCTCGTCCAGAGGCGCCAGCAGATCGCCGATCAGCACCGCATGGCCGTGGCGGGCGGCGGACAGCGCCGACGGCGGCGCGCTCCCGTCCGCCAACGGACGCTCCAGCGCCTCGGCCAGGCGGCGTAGCGCCAACCGCCCACTACCGGGCGGCAGCGCGCGCGCCGGGTCTGCGTCCAGCAGGGCGAAGCGCTCGCCGCCCCGATCCAGCATCACCGCCAGCGCCAGCGCCAGCAGGGCGGCACGGTCGGCCTTGGTGGGCAGGCCGCGCGCGCTGGCATAGTCCATGGAGCCGGAGCCATCGACCGCCAGCCACACCGTCTGCGCCGCCTCCCACTCCAGTTCGCGCACGAACACCGGATCGGCCTTGGCCGAGCGGCGCCAGTCGATGGACCGGGGCATGTCGCCCGCCTCGTAGCGACGGTACTGCCAGAAGGTCTCGCCAACGCCAGCGCGGCGCCGGCCGTGCAGGCCGGGGGCGACGGTGGCGGCCACCCGCTCCGCTTCCACGAGCAAAGGCGGCAGCGCAGCGGCCAGCGGCTCGGCGCGGGCGAGGGGCGGCGCGGCGGCCTCGCGGTGTGGTGAACGGGGCTTTGTGGGCATGGGGAGACTCCGGCGCGGCCTTTTTCGGCATGTGGGGAGAGACGCCCCCGCTTGCGAGGTCGAGTCCGCCAGCGGTTCACAGTCTAAACGGAAAACGATGGACCGATCCCCCGCCTTGACATCCCCGGCCCGGGGCCTAAAGTGAGAACAGGGTTCCGGGTGATGCTGGACCCTGCCGTATTCCCGTTATCTTTCGTGACGCCGGACGATCATGATCGCGCCCGATGCCCTTCGCTCCCGCCGTTCCTCCCGCGCCGCCGGCGTGGCTGGAACCGTGCGCGTGACCGCGCGAACCCCCGCGTGGGGGTAAGGCTTCACACCCGGGCTCCGGGTCGCCGGGCGGTTGATCAAACGCCGCGCCGCGCCTCCGGAAGCCCCGCGCTCCACCCTTGTATTGCTCCGACCTCGGACAGCGCCCGCCACCGCGCGGACGCCCGCGCCGCGTCGGGACCGCTCTTTGTGAAGGTCTGATCCCCATGGTTGCGATCACGCTGCCCGACGGCAGTCAACGCCAGTACGAAGGCCCGGTTTCGGGCCTGGACATCGCCAAGGACATCGGCCCCGGCCTCGCCAAGGCCGCGCTCGCCTGCGCCGTGAACGGCGAGATGTGGGACCTGACGCGCCCCATCGAAACCGACGCCTCCGTCGCCCTGATCACGGCCAAGGACGGCGAGTCGGCCCTGGAGCTGATCCGCCACGACGCCGCCCACGTCATGGCAGAGGCGGTGCAGGAGTTGTACCCCGGCACCCAGGTGACCATCGGGCCGGCCATCGAGAACGGCTTCTACTACGACTTCGCCCGCGACGAGCCGTTCACGCCCGAGGACCTGGAGAGGATCGAGGCCCGCATGCGCGAGATCGTCGCCCGCGACGAGGCCATCGTGCGCGAGGTCTGGGACCGCAACGAGGCCATCGCCTGGTTCAAGGACCAGGGCGAGCACTACAAGGCCGAGATCATCGCCGACCTGCCGGCCGGCGAGCCGATCACGGTCTACCGCCAAGGCGACTGGCTGGACCTGTGCCGGGGGCCGCACCTGCCCTCCACGGGCAAGCTGGGCACGGCCTTCAAGCTGACCAAGCTGGCCGGCGCTTACTGGCGCGGCGATTCGCGCAACCCCATGCTGCAACGCATCTACGGCACGGCCTGGGCCACGGACAAGCAGCTCAAGGACTACCTCCACATGCTGGAGGAGGCGGAAAAGCGCGACCATCGCCGCCTGGGCCGCGAGATGGACCTGTTCCACTTCGAGGACTACGCGCCGGGTTCGGTGTTCTGGCACCCCAAGGGCTGGACGCTGTTCCAGACGCTGATCAGCTTCGTGCGGCGGCGCCAGGGCGCGGCCGGGTTCCTGGAAGTGAACACGCCGGACATGATGGATCGCAGCCTGTGGGAGGTCTCTGGCCACTGGCAGAATTACCGCGAGAACATGTTCACGACGAAGACCGAGGACGAGCGCGATTTCGCCCTCAAGCCGATGAACTGCCCCGGTCATTTCGCCATTTACAAGAACGCCCTGCGCAGCTACCGCGAGTTGCCGCTGAAGGTGGGTGAGTTCGGCAAGGTGCATCGCTACGAGCCGTCGGGCGCGCTGCATGGCCTGATGCGCGTGCGCAGCTTCACCCAGGACGACGCCCATGTGTTCTGCACGCCGGACCAGTTGCGCGAGGAATGCCTGAAGCTGAACAGCCTCATCCTGGGGCTGTACGAGGATTTCGGCTTTCAGGACCTGACCATCAAGCTGGCGACGCGGCCCGAAAAGCGGGTCGGCTCCGACGACCTCTGGGACGCCGCCGAGGCGGCGCTGCAGGGCGTGCTCGACGAGGTGGTCGCGCGCAGCGACGGCCGCATCAAGGCGTCGGTCAACCCCGGCGAGGGCGTGTTCTACGGGCCGAAGCTGGAATACGTGCTGCGCGACGCCATCGGCCGCGACTGGCAGTGCGGCACGGTCCAGGTGGACTTCAACCTGCCCGGCCGCTTCGACGCCAGCTATATCGGCGCCGACGGCGAGCGCCACGTGCCGGTGATGATCCACCGTGCCATGTTCGGCTCGCTGGAACGCTTCACGGGCATTCTGGTCGAGCACTACGCCGGCCGGTTCCCGCTGTGGCTGGCGCCGGTGCAGGTGGTGGTGGCGACCATCACCGGCGAGGCCGACGGCTACGCCCGCGAGGTTCAGGCCGCGTTCCAGGCGGCCGGTCTGCGGGCCGAGGTCGATCTGCGCAACGAGAAGATCAACTACAAGGTTCGCGAGCACTCCAACGCCAAGGTGCCGGTCATCGCCGTGGTCGGCAAGCGCGAGGCCGAGGAGCGCACGGTCGCCTTGCGCCGCCTGGGCGGCGCGAGTCAGGAAGTTCTTGCGCTCGCGGACGCACTGGATACACTTGTGACTGAATCGATGCCGCCGGATCTGCGTTCACGCGTGGCACCGGAGGCCACCGACGGCGTCAGCCGCGTGGCCTGATACGGCGCGACGACGCAACCGGGGCGGTGTCGGGTCGCCCTGCCAACAGTAACACCACCGGAAACAACGGAAGAGGCATCCCATAGCTAGGCCACCAATGACGGCGCCGCCGACCCGGGATGGGCCGCGCGTCAATGATGCGATCAAGGTTCCGCAGGTGCGGTTGATCGACGCTGAGGGGGAAAACGTCGGGGTCGTCGGCATTCGCGACGCCCTGCATCAGGCCGAGGACGCGGGTCTCGATCTTGTCGAGATCTCGCCCAATGCCGATCCGCCCGTGTGCAAAATTCTGGACTACGGCAAGTTCAAATACGAAAACCAGAAAAAGAAGAACGAAGCCAAGAAGCGCCAGCGGGTCATCGAGGTCAAGGAGATCAAGCTCCGGCCGAACATCGATGAACACGACTATGTCGTGAAGATGAAGAACTGCTATAAGTTCTTGTCCGATGGCGATAAGGTCAAGATCACCTTGCGCTTCCGCGGCCGCGAGATGGCGCACCAGGACCTCGGCATGAAGGTGCTGATCCGCGTGCGCGACGACATGGCCGAACTCGCCAAGGTCGAGCAGTTGCCGAAGATGGAAGGCCGCCAGATGATCATGGTGATGGCCCCGAAGTAAGGGCGGCCGCCGTGGCCTGAGGCACCGGACGAGGCCGGGGCGAGGACGACAGTCCCGCCCCGTTTCGTGTTTGCTGGGGCACGCGGTCTGGCGCCCCCGCTTCGGCGCGTTACGCCGGCGCCGTCGTCGGCACGCCCTTGTCGCGGAGCAGCGCCGCCAGTTCGCCGGACTCGGCCATCTCGCGCACGATGTCGCAGCCGCCGACGAATTCGCCCTTGACGTAAAGCTGGGGGATCGTCGGCCAGTTGGCGAAGTCCTTGATCCCCTGCCGGATCTCCTCGTCCTCCAGCACGTTGACGCCCTTGTACGTCACCCCCAGGTGAGCCAGCACCTGCGCGACGGCCGCCGAGAAACCGCATTGCGGGAACATGGGCGAGCCCTTCATGTACAGCACCACGTCGGTGCCGGAGATCTCATCGCGGATGCGGTCGAAAACGGCGCTCTCACTCATGGTCTGGTCTTTCCTGATCCAATCCGGTGGGGACGGGGCCAGCGCGCGCGACGGTTCGGCCCCGTATTGGTTCGAGGGCATATGGCGTCCCGCATCGGGCCTGTCAACGCCGCCAATTACACCGTCGCCCCAAGACCCGACAGCACGTCGGCGCAGCGGCCGCACACGCCCTCGTAGGCGTGCGTGCCCACGTCGGGCAGCACCTTCCAGCAGCGCTGACACTTCTCGCCCTCGGCGAGGGTCACCACCACGGCCACGGCGTCCTCGCCCTCCAGGCGGAAGGCGTCGGTGGGTGCTTCCGCGTCCGCCTTCAGCGTGATGTCGGAGGTAATGCACAGGGCGGTCAGGTCCAGCCCCTCGCAGGCCGCGACCACGTCGGCCGGCGCGTACACCACCGGATGGGCCTGGAGGCTGGCGCCGATCTCCTTGGCCGCGCGCGCCTTTTCCAGCGCGCCGGTGACCACCCGGCGCAGACGGCGCACCTTGGCCCACTTCTCGGCCAGGGCCTCGTTGCGCCAGTCCGCCGGCACGGTCGGGAAGACCTTGTCGTGGACCGTCTCGTCCTCGCCCGGATTGCGGCACAGCCACGCCTCGTCGGCGGTGAAGCTGATGAACGGCGCCAGCCAGCGCACCAGGTGATCGAACAGGATGTCGAGCACGGTGCGCGCCGCCCGCCGCCGGCTGTCATCGGCCGCGTCGCAGTAGATGGCGTCCTTGCGGATGTCGAAGTAGAACGCCGACAGGTCGTTCGAACAGAAGTGGTGCAGCTCCTGGAACAGGGTGTGGAAGTCGAAATCGTGGATGCACTGGCGCGCCAGCGCGTCCAGTTCGGTCAGTCGGTGCAGGACCCAGCGTTCCAGTTCCGGCATCTCCTCGACCGGCAGCCGTTCGGCGTCGGAGAAGCCGTCCAGGCTGCCCAGCATGAAACGCAGGGTGTTGCGCAGACGGCGGTAGCTGTCGCCCACCTGCTTGAGGATGGACTTGCCGAAGCGCAGGTCATTCGAATAATCGGCGGAAACCACCCAAAGCCGGAGAATATCGGCGCCCATGTCCTCCCAGACGTCCTTGGGCGAGATGACGTTGCCCTTGGACTTGGACATTTTGTCCTCGCCCTTCTCGTCCAGGATGAAGCCGTGGGTCAGCACGGCCTCGTAGGGCGGACGGCCGCGCGTGCCGCACGACACCAGCAGTGACGAGTGGAACCAGCCCCGGTGCTGATCCGAACCCTCCAGGTACAGCGAGGCCGGCCATTGCAGGTCGTCGCGCGCCTCCAGCACGAAGGCGTGGGTGGCGCCGCTGTCGAACCAGACCTCGACGATGTCGGTGACCTTGTCGTAGTCGTCCGGATTGTGGTCGTTGCCCAGGAAGCGCGCCTTGGCGCCCTCATGGAACCAGCAGTCGGAGCCCTCGACCTCGAAGGCGTCGGCGATGCGGTCCAGCACCGCCTGATCGCGCAGGGGTTCGCCCGATTGCTTGTGAACGAAGATGGGCATCGGCACGCCCCAGGCCCGCTGGCGCGACACGCACCAGTCCGGCCGGCCCTCGATCATGGACCGGATACGGTTGTAGCCGGTGCCCGGCACCCAGCGCGTGGCGTCGATCCCCGCCAGGGCCTTCTGGCGCAGGTCGTTCGTCTCCATGGAGATGAACCACTGCGGCGTGTTGCGGAAGATCAGCGGCGCCTTGGACCGCCACGAGTGCGGATAGCTGTGGACCAGCTTTCCATGCGCCAGCAGGGCGCCGACGTCCTTCATGGCGTCCAGGACGGCCGGAGCGACCTTGAACACGTGCTGGCCGGCGAACAGCGGCACATGGTCGAAATACAGGCCGTCGCCGTTCACCGTGTCGGGCACCGCCATGCCGTGCGCCATGCCCAGCCAGTAGTCGTCCTCGCCGTGACCCGGGGCGATGTGGACGAAACCCGTCCCCTGGTCGGTGGTGACGAAATCGCCCGGCAGCAGCGGCACCGGGAAATCATAGCCCTTGCCGTGCCACGGGTGGTGGCAGACCGCGCCTTTGAGGTCGGCGCCCTGGAAGGTGGCGGCGATCTCGTGGCCGGTGATGCCGGCATCGGCGCACACCTGCTCGACTAGGTCCTTGGCCACGGCGAAGCGCTCGCCCGGCACGGCGAGGCTGTCCTCGGCGACGGCGGTCACGCGCACCACGGCATAGGCCATGTCCTCGCCATAGGCGATGGCGCGGTTGCCGGGCATGGTCCACGGCGTGGTGGTCCAGATGACGATGTTGGCGTTCTCCAGTTCCGCCAGCGGCGCCCGATGGACCGGGAAGCGCACCCAGATGGTGGTCGAGGTGTGGTCGTGGTACTCGACCTCGGCGTCGGCCAGCGCGGTCTTCTCGACCACGGACCACATCACCGGACGCGCGCCCCGGTACAGCCCGCCGTTCATCAGGAACTTGCCGAGTTCGCGGGCAATCTGCGCCTCGGCCGGGAACGCCATCGTGGTGTATGGGGTGTCCCAGTCGCCGATGACGCCCAGGCGCTTGAACTCCTCGCGTTGGATGCCGATCCAGTGTTCGGCGAAGTCCCGGCATTCCTTGCGGAAGGCGACCGGATCCACGCTGTCCTTGTCCTGGCCGCGCTTGCGGTAGCCCTCCTCGATCTTCCATTCGATGGGCAGGCCGTGGCAGTCCCAGCCGGGGACGTAATTCGAATCCTTGCCCAGCATCTGGTGGGCGCGGGTGATGACATCCTTGAGGATCTTGTTGAGCGCGTGGCCCATGTGCAGGTGGCCGTTGGCGTAGGGCGGGCCGTCGTGAAGAATGAACTTCTCACGGCCCTTCGACTGCTCGCGCAGCCGCCGGTACAGATCCATGCGCTGCCAGCGCGCCAGAATCTCCGGCTCCTTCCGCGCCAGTCCGGCCTTCATGGGAAAGTCGGTGCGGGGCAGGAAGACGGTCTTCTTGTAGTCCACGCTCATCGTTCAGCCCTTGGCATCAAGCAGCCGGCGCGCCTGTTCGGCGTCCGCCGCGATCTGGGCCTTGAGTGCGTCAAGGCCGTCGAATTTCCGTTCCGGCCGCAGATGGGCGACCATCTGGACCCGCAGGTGCTGACCGTACAGGTCGCCCGCGAAGTCGAACAGATGGACCTCCAGCAGCGGTGTCGTTTCGTCGAAGGTGGGCCGCCGGCCGTAGTTCGCCACGCCGGGCCGCCATTCCGTCGCGCGCCCCCTGTCGACCCCGGCCCAGACGGCGTAAACCCCGTCCGCCGGCCGCACGTAGTCGCCCAGGCGCAGGTTGGCGGTGGGGAAACCGATCAGGCGGCCGCGCGCGTCACCATGCTCGACCCGGCCCTCGACCTCCCACAGGTGCCCCAGCACGGCGGCGGCCTCGTCGATGCGACCGGCCTGGATGGCCTCGCGCGCCCGGGTCGAGGACAGCACCCGGCCGTCCGCGTCGGTGACGGGTGCCACGGCGGTCACCCCGAAGCCCAGGTCGGTGGCCATGGCCCGCAACAGGGCGGCGTCGCCGCGCCGGCCCCGGCCGAACCGGTAGTCCTCGCCGATCACCACATGGCGCACGCCCAGGCCTCCGACCAGCACGTCGCGCACGAACCACTCCGGCGGATGGGTGGCGAAGGCCTTGTCGAAATGCTGGAGATAGAGGAAATGGGCGCCCAGGTCCTCGATTCGGTGGGCCTTGGTGCGCAACCCCGACAGCGCGAACGGCGGCAGGTCCGGCTGGAACAGGCGGCGCGGATGCGGGTCGAAGGTCATGACCCCGAACGGCGCCTCCGTACCCAGCGCGCGGGCCGCCGCGCCGGCGGTCTCGATCACCATGCGGTGGCCGCGATGGACGCCGTCGAAGTTGCCCAGCGCCACCGCCCCGCCGCGACAGGCGGGCGGAAATTCGTCATGGTGGCGCACGATGCGCATGGCGGGCGCGGCTCCAGAGTGGGGTGATGGGCGGTCGGGAGGAACGGCGCCCACAGGTAGGCGATCCGGCGCGACCGCGCAAGGCGCAATGCGGGCGGGCGCCCCACAGGCCGATGTCAACGTCCCGCAGCGTTCTCATGCCCGAAAACCCCGTGCACCGCTCCGCGCGGCCGCCCGGTGGCGGCCGGCTCGCGCTGCACCGTCTGGCCGAGACGCTGGAGAGGCCATTGGCGGACGGAGACGCGCCTTTGCCGCAATCATCTCGGCGTTTTCGTTGCGGCGCGCGGCCCGCGCCCCTATCATGCGCCGCCATTCGTCAGCCCCGGCGCGGGGCGGCGCGGCACCAGAACATCACGGCACGGGTGAGGGCATGCTCGACAGTTTCCGCAAGGCGTCTAAGTCCTGGTTTGCCAAGGGTCTGCTGGGCCTGCTCATCCTCAGCTTCGGGGCCTGGGGCATCGGCGATTTCATCTCCAGCGGCGGCGGACAGACCCCGGCGATCACGGTCGGCGACACCGCCATCGGCACCGGCGCACTGCGCGAGGACCTGAACCGCGAGGTTTCCGCCCTGCGCGACCAGTTGGGCCAAGACATCACCACCGAGCAGGCCATCCAGTTCGGCTTCCTGGACCGCGCCATCGGCCGCATGGTGACCCAGGCAACCCAGATCGAGACCGCCCGCGACTGGGGCATGGTCGTTCCCGATGCCGTCGTCGCCCGCACCATCAAGGCCGACCCCAACTTCGCCGCGGAGGACGGCCGCTTCGACCGCCAGTTGTTCGAACGGCTGCTGGCGGCCAACCGCCTGACCGAAAGCCAGTTCGCCGAGCAGGTGCGGCGCAGCCTTCTTCAGACCGCCCTCAGCGCCCCGGCAGCCGACGCCGCGCACGCCCCGGAAGGGCTGGTCGAGGACTTCGACCGGCACCGCAACGAGGCCCGGGCCGGCGAGGTGGTGTCGCTGTCCATCGCCGACGCGCCGGCGCCCTCCGAAACGCCCGACGAGGCGACGCTGGAACAGCTTTACCAGGACAACCTCGAGACCTTCACCGCGCCGGAATACCGCGCCGTCACCGCCATCGTGCTGACCCTGGCGCAGGCCCGGCCGCTGGTCGCGGTCAGTGACGAGGCCATCCGCGAGGCCTACGACGCCCGCAGCCACGAATTCTCCGCGCCGGAAACCCGCACGGTCGATCAGGTGGTGGCCGAGGACGAGCAGACCGCCCAGGCCGTGGTCGATGCCGTCCGGGCCGGCCGGACGCTCACCGACGCGGCCGCCGAAGCTGGCGCGCCCGCCCCCGTCGCCATGGGCGAGGTGACGCCGGACACGCTGCCCCAGGACCAGTCCCGGGCGGTGTTCTCCGTGCCCGAGGGGCAGGTCAGCGATCCGGTCGAGAGCGCCTTCGGCTGGCACGTCTTCCATGTCCGCGCGATCACGCCGGAGGCCACCCGGCCCCTGGAGGCCGTGCGCGACGAGATCCGCGCTGCCCTGGTGGACGAGCAGGCGGGGGAAGCGCTTTATGACCTGTCGGTGGACCTCGACGATGCCCTGGGGGGCGGCGCCACGCTGGAGGAGGCCGCCCAGGCGCTCGACCTGCCGCTGTTGACTCTGGAAGCGGTGGATCGGCAGGGCCGGGGGCCGGACGGAACGCCGGTGCCCGATCTGCCCGAGGCGCCGGCCTTCCTGGACACCGCCTTCTCATCCCAACCGGGCGAACAGACGCTGATGCGGGAGACCGGAACGGGCTATTTCGTGCTGCGCGTGGACGACGTGATCCCGCCCGCACCACGCCCGCTGGAGGATGTGCGCGCGCGGGTGGAGGCGCTGTGGGTCGACCAACGCAAGGCGGAGGCGACGCGCGCCCGTGCCGAGGCAATCCGCGATGCCGCCGGCGAGGGCCGCACCTTCGCCGGCGCCGCCGAAACCGTGGGCGCGACCGTGGAGGCTCTGCCCGCCGTGCGTCGCGATGGCCGCGCGGTGGAGGACGGCCAGACACCGCCGCCCGAGGATCTGGCCCGCCCCCTGTTCACCATGAACGAGGGCGGCATCCGCATCGTCGACTCCGGCGACGTCATCCATGTGCTGCATCTGATCGAGATCGACCGGGCCGCCGGTGGAACCGCCGAGACGCTCGCTCAAACGGAACAGGTGCTGCGCGAGTCCATCGCCGACGACCTGTTCGTGCAGTTCACAGACGCCCTGTCCCGCGCTCAGGGTGTGGAAATCAACCGCGCCGTCATCGAATCCGCCTTCATCGATTAGGGAAAACACCGTCATGGAGACCATGCCCGCCGCCGCCGATTTTCGCGCCACCTACATGGCCGGCCGCGCGCAGGTGGTCTGGACCCATCTGGTCGGCGACCTGGAAACGCCGGTCTCCGCGTTCCTCAAGATCTGCGAGACCCGGCCCTATTCCTTCCTGCTGGACAGCGTCGAGGGCGGCGCGGTGCGGGGCCGCTATTCCTTCCTGGGGCTGAAACCGGACCTGATCTGGCGCTGTCGCGGCAGCCGGGCGGAGATCAACCGCGACGCCCGCCACGACGCCCACGCCTTCGAGGCCGACGACCGGCCGCCGCTCGAGTCCCTGCGCGCCGTGGTCGCCGAAAGCCGCATCGACCTGCCCGCGGAACTGCCGCCGCTGGCCGCCGGCCTGGTCGGCTACATGGGCTATGACACCGTGCGGCTGGTGGAGCGCATCCCGGACGAGAACCCCGATCCCATCAACGTGCCAGACGGCGTCTTCATGCGCCCGACGGTGATGGTGGCCTTCGACAACATCAAGCACCGCCTGACCTTGGCCACGCCGGTGTGGCCACGCCCGGGCGTGGACGCCAACGCCGCGCTGGCATTGGCGCGCGAGCGCCTCGCCGACGTCAGCGCGGACCTGGACCGCGCCCTGCCGGTCTCGCGCCTGACCGCCGAGCCGGACCCGGAGCCCGAAGCCACCCCGATGATGGCCGCCGACGACTACAAGGCCAAGGTGCGCCGCGCCAAGGACTACATCATGGCCGGCGACATCTTTCAGGTGGTGCTGTCGCAGCGCTTCACGCTGCCGTTCCGGCTGCCGCCGTTCAGCCTGTACCGGGCACTCAGGCGGACCAATCCGTCCCCCTACATGGTCTACCTGGACATGGACGGCTACCAGATCGTCGGCGCCAGCCCCGAGATCCTGGTGCGGCTGAAGGACGGCGAGGTGACCATCCGGCCCATCGCCGGCACCCGCAAGCGCGGCGCCGATGCCGCCGAGGACACCGCCAACGCCGCCGAGCTGCTGGCCGACCCCAAGGAACGCGCCGAGCACCTGATGCTGCTCGACCTGGGCCGCAACGACGTCGGCCGCGTCGCCGAAGTGGGCACGGTGCGCGTCACCGGCCGGTTCTTCGTCGAATACTACAGCCACGTCATGCACATCGTGTCCAACGTGGTCGGGACACTGCGCGAGGGCCAGGACGCCATGGACGCGCTGATGGCCGGCTTCCCGGCCGGCACCGTCTCCGGCGCGCCCAAGGTGCGGGCCATGGAGATCATTGAGGAACTGGAGACCGTCCGCCGAGGCTTCTACGCCGGCACCGTCGGCTACATCTCCGCCGACGGCAACATGGACACCTGCATCGCCCTGCGCACCGCGCTGGTGAAGGACGGCGTGGTGCATATCCAGGCCGGCGGGGGGATCGTGGCGGACTCCGACCCGGAAATGGAACGCCAGGAGTGCTGGAACAAGGCCCAGGCGCTGATCGCGGCGGCCAAGCAGGCGGTGCGGTTCGCGGGGCGGTAGAATCAGTCGGAACAGCACGATCATGAAGAACGGACCATGACGACACCACGGTGGCCGCGCGCGCTGGCACTGTTGTCGGTGCTGACAGCCCTTGCTCTTGCTCCGACCGCTCCGGCCGCCGCGCAGTCCAGCGAGTGGACGACGGACTTCGGCCCGCTGGTGTTGACCGTGCGCGACGGCGACCGGGTGACCGGCGTCTATCCGTCCTACAACGGCCGGATCGAGGCCACCCTGAACCGTCGCGACAGCGCGCTTGAAGGGTTCTGGTTGCAACCGTCCTCGGAAATTCGCTGCGATCAGGCGCGGGACGGCACCCACTCCTGGGGCTTGGTTTCCTGGAGCCTGCGACAGGGCGGGACCCTTCAAGGCCAGTGGAGCTACTGCGGCAATCCGCCGGGGTCGGCGGGAGTGTGGAACGGGACCTTCGTTTCCGGGACGCACCCCATGGACACCGGCCGCGAACAGGCCCGGGTGAAGCCCCAGGCCCCAGCGCCGACACCGGCGCCGGTGCCGCCGCAGCACGCCTCCGGCGGAAACCCCGGCGAGCCCCGCCCCGACGCCATGGAGGTGGCCCGGTTCCTGTGGGGCCAGTATGCCGATCCGTCTCGCCTGAAGGTCCTGCGCGCGGACATCACCTGTGATGCCCGGGCGGATCTGGTGCTGGTCTACCTGGACCTGGACAGCCCGGACGGGCCGTCCCTGTCGGTCGCGGTGCGCGAGACCGGGGCGACGCTGGAACAAATTCCCGCGACCTATCTGGATTTCGACACCGGGACCTTCGCCTCTCTGTGTGGGCCCGGGCAGATGGTCGACGTGTCCGTGGTGGGGGATCTGGCCCCGGAACGCGTGCTCGACCTGACCGGGTTCTCATCGCCGCCGGCCTGCCGAGTCGGACTGCGGCTGGACGACGGCATGTGCGATTCCGTCTGGGTCTTCACCATGCCCGGGCAGGATCGTCTGACCGACCTGATCATCGGCCGGAACTGAAGCAAATCCCGAGCGGCCCGAAACGGACCGCGACGACGATTGACTTGAACGACGATTGGCTTGAACGACAAAGGGGCAGCGCGCGTTTGGAGCGGTCGAACTCGCGCGGAGCGGCCCACTCCCGACCGACGGGGGCCGAGCCTCGGGACGGCCAACCATGTGCCGGCCACGACTACGCCGACTCCGGTCGCTCGAACCCCTCCAACAAGCCTTCGGAGATCTGGAGGTTCGTGTTGACCAGAGTCATCAGATCTTCTTCGGTCAAGGGGTCCTTGCGCCCGGCGCAGGTTCGCGTCACGAACTGGGACAACTGCCTCAGGTTGTCCCGGACTTCCTGAGGCAAGGGACTGCCCTCGCCCGCCAGCGTCGTTTTGATCCCTGTCCAAACCCACACATTCGCCTGCAAGGCGGCGTCCAGGTCTTCCTGATTGCCGTCCTGATGAGCGCTGGACAGGGCAATCGCGATTTTGGTCAGACCGCCCGCGACATCCTTGATCGCCATATAACCGTTTTGTTCCGTCATGGTGAGGGTCCTTTTTCCGGTGGAGGCGTGACACGCCCCCCGCTTGCGAGCCCAAGCGGCTTGAGGCACCACGGAATGCCGCCCTCTCTGCTTCCCCCCGAAGCGGGCCGGTGACGACCAGGGATCGTCGGGCCCAATCCCGGCCCAACCGCGATCAGCCTTGCACCATCATACTGTAACGCGTGGATTTCCCCTCGTGTAGCTGACCAGAGGGCATGCCAACCCTTCCACATGGTCGGGCCGGCCCTTCGTTGGAAGGAGCCGGCCCGCCGCTTTGCCCGCATACTCGTTTGTCAGTGTGCCTGCCCGTCGGTCCCGGATCAGAATGGGAACAGGATGTCGTAGATCTGCTGACCGTAGCGCGGCTCGGTCAGGTCGCTGACCGATCCCCGGCCGCCGTAGGAAATGCGGGCCTCGGCGATCTTGTCCCATGCGATGGTGTTGTCCGAGCGCACGTCCTGGGGACGGATCACCCCCGTGACGGACAACTCCCGCAACTCGCCGGTCACCCGGACTTCCTGACGGCCGGCAATGACGAGGTTGCCGTTGGGTAGAACCTGAAGCACCACGGCCGCGAGGCGGATGTTGACGGTCTCCGAGCGCTGGAAGGTGCCGCCGCCCTGGTGCGAGCTTTCGGAGCCGAAATTGATCAGATCGGGGGGACTCACGGCATCCGGCAGGACCGTGCTCAGGCCCGCCTCATATCCCATGAAGGACGTCAGGCCAGCGTCCTCGTCGGTCGACCGCGCCCGGTTCATGGTGCTGGCCAGATTGGCCTGCTCGCCCTCGATATCGACCACGACGGTCAGGATATCGCCCACCTCGCTGGCGCGCTGGTCCTTGAAGAAGGCCCGCGCCCCGGGACGCCAGAGGCTGTTGGGATTGGGCTGGGCCACCTGGGGCGTCGGCATGGGCATGCTGACGGGCTTGTAGTCGCGTTGCAGGGTCGGGTTCTCGACGGCGCTCATGGCGGGCGGCTCGCCGACCTCGGCGAGGCGCTGCAGCATGGTACATCCGCCAAGAGCACCGCCGACCGCCACGGCGACGCCGGCCAGGACCAAGCCGCGCCGAACGCGACGGGCGGCGGTGGCGACGGATGGCGACAAGAGCATACGGCGTTCAGCGGTCATCGATCTTCTCCCTTGCCGACGGGCAAAGATGGTCGGGGCGTGGGCCTCATCGGGTTGCCACGGGCATCGGTTCGGTCCGCACCCGAACGGCATTGCGGCCACTCACGACGGCCAAAACCTCGGTACCGGAGCCCAGATTGGCCACCCGCACCGTCTCGCCGATGGCGCCGTCTTCCAGCGCCCGGCCGCGCGCGGTCACCGTCATGAACGGCGTCTCCAGGGTCATGGTCACGGGCGCGTTGCGGCTCACCATCTCGGGCGGTGTCACCTGACTGGCCCGCACCGGCTGGCCGGCCTGAATGCCGCGACGGGTGGCCTTGCCAATCAGGTCATGCGGGTCGAGCAGAATGTCGGGCCGCAGATCGCCCTGACGCATGGTGTCCCACCCGATGTCGTCCTCGGTGACCACCATGCCACTGCGAAGCGGCCGGTTCAGGACGGGGACATCTACGGCCACATGCACGGAGCCGGTCAGACGCACCGTGCGCGCACTCCCGCCGCCGCTGGGCACATCCACGCGCGCGCTAAACCGACCGGCGCGACTGTCATAGTAAAGGTCGCGGACCTCGACGCGGACCTGATCCGGACTGCCGACGGTGGCGTGAATATTCAGAGCGCTGATGTCCACCTCGGCGTTCGGGGACATGCCGGCCTCAAGCAGATGATCCCGCAGGGCCTCCAGAACATGGGACCGCCCGATGTCGTAGCCGCGCCGCTCTACCACCGCCCGGACGAAGCGGCTGGGCGCCTCCCAGGGCACACCGTATTCCACGGCCAAATCGTTCAGATAGCGCGCATCCAGCACCATCCGCTCACCGGGGGGCGGAGCGTACCCAATGGGAACGGCGGACAACTCGACGGGGAGCCCAACGAACAGATCCCCCAAAACCATGTACGGCTGTTCGATCATCGTCTCAGGCCGCAACGCCGCACGACCGACGCCACCCGCGCCGGGAATCCCGCCCAGGGCCGCCACCGCGCCAACCGTCGAATTCGTGCGCTGCGCCACATCGACCAGAGCATCGGCGAACGCAGCGATATCGGTGGAGCCGGCGCCCATCCGCGTATCCGCCGGCGCCCGTCCGGCACCGGTGGCGGGCAGGGCGATCTCGTTGGCCGCCGCTCCGACCGGCACAAGCAGGACCAGGCACAGGGCCACGGCGCTGACTCGGGTGGATTGCAACATGCTGCGGATCATGACGTTTCCCTCCCGCCGGGCGCCGAACGCCCGGGCGGCTGCGGCGGCCCCTTACTTCATCCGCGAGACGGTGGACATCATCTCGTCGGACGTCGTAATGACCTTTGAATTCATCTCATACGCGCGCTGCGCGCTAATGAGTTCGGTGATCTCCGCCACGACATTGACGTTCGAAGATTCCAGGAACCCCTGAAGAACGGTGCCGTATCCGGGCTGTCCGGGGTTGCTGCTGCTGGCCCCACCGGAAGCCTCCGTCTCGGTGAACAGGTTGTCCCCCTCGGGATTGAGACCGGCCTCGTTCGGGAAAATGGAAAGCTGGATCTGGCCGGCGTTCTGCATGGCGTTCTGGCCTTCCAGCTTGTAGAGCACCTCGCCCGACTTGTTGACGGTGATGCTCACGGCTTCGTTGGGAATGGCCTGGATGCCCTGAACCTTGTAGCCGTCATGGGTCACAACGTCGCCATCGGGGCTGAGCTGGAACGATCCGTCCCGCGTATAGCCGGTCTCGCCCGACGGCAGGTCGATCTGGAAATAGCCCTTGCCCTCGATCGCCAGGTCGAGGCTGTTGTCGGTGCTGAGCATGCTGCCCTGCTGCGTGATCCGGTAGACGGCGGCGGTCTTGACGCCCAGACCGACCTGCACGCCGGCCGGCACGATGTCGCCCGTGTCGGAGGATGTGGCCCCGGCACGCCGCAGCGACTGATACAGCAGATCGTGGAACTCGGTGCGACGGCGGGTGTAGGCCGTCGTGTTCATGTTGGCGATGTTGTTGGATATGACTTCAACGTTCTGCTGCTGCGCCAGCATTCCGGTTGCGCCGATATTGAGCGAACGCATGGTCTCCTCCGCCGCTTAAGCGTTCTGGGCGCCGGACAGGACTTTCATGGCCTGCCGCTGACGTTGCGATTCCGCCTCGATCATCTTCTGCACCGACTCATAGGCCCTCTGGACCTCGATCATGTGCGTGATCTGTTGGGTGGCCTCGACGTTCGACCCTTCCAGCATGCCTTGCTGAATGGCCGCGTCGGCGACCTCTTCCGGTTCCTGCTCACCCGCGTCGTAGACACCGTTCTCGACCCGAAGAAGCGCCTGCTCGTCCTCGAATGACACCACGCGCAGGCGGCCGATGTCCCCGTTCTCGGTGGACACGGTGCCGTTGCGTGAGACCGTGATCGTGCTTTCGTTGGGCGCGATGAAGAAGGGCGCGTCCTCGGTGCTCATGACCGGATGCCCCGATCCCGTCACGATCATGCCGTCGGCATTCAGCATCAAGCGGCCATTGCGGGTGTAGAAACGGCCGAAGTCGGTCTCGATCTCCAGATAGCCCCGCCCGTTGATGGCCAGATCCAGCGGATTGCCGGTTTCCTGCATGGGGCCGACCGACAGGTCCCTGTGAGTGCCAAGGTCCAGGGTATAGGCCACGGTGTCGGACCACGGCCCATCGCTGCCCCGGGAGCGCATCAGATAGTCGGTGAACACCATGGACTCGGTCTTGAAGCCAGGCGTGTTCATGTTCGCGATGTTGTTGGCCACCACATCCATTTGCCGCCACAGGGCGGTCTGCCGGGACAGGGCAATGTACGATGGTGATTGCATGGCGGTTCGGCCGTTTCCGTGGACTTGCGTTCCGTGACCTGAGGGGGCGCGCCGCATGCGCACGACTCCCGGCCCCACCCCATGCACCCGGTATGCCAAGATCGCTCAAAGAGCCCGCCAGGCGGGCGAAAACGCCCGTCCGCCGCCCCGATCCGGGCCGGACGCTCAACGTGCCTTCCGTGTTTTCGGTCATGGCCAAGGCCGGTCAGGGGGGCAAACCCATCCCTGCTGGGGGGGACCCCACCCTCCTGTTGCCGGGCAATTCTTACCGGCTTCGGAGTGGAGCCGCCGAACACCCGCGCCGCTGAACGAATTTTTAAGGAGTCCACGCCTACCCTGCCGAAGGATCAGGACGGTCGCCACCCCGGGCATCGGACGGGACAGCGTGGATCGTTCCAGGACCCTGGACGGATCGACGGGCGCCAGACCCGAGCCGGTGTCCGTCGTCGTGGTCCGCCTCAAGACACTTCTGCCACGGAACGCCGACGCCCATGTCCGACGACCTTGAAGAAGACTATGACGAGTCCGAAGACGGATTCGAGGAAGAGGGGCAATCATCCGGTCGCGGAGGCCGGAAAAAACTGCTTCTGATCCTCATTCCTGTTCTGCTTCTGGTTCTCGGAGCCGCCGGGGCTTTTTTCACGGGGCTCCTGGATCCCGTGTTCAACATGGTGATGGGTAGCGACAGTGAATCGCATGCCACCGCCGACGGTCATGGCGAAGACCACGGCGGCGGGGACGGTCACGGCGGAGAAGGCGGCGTTCTCGGACAGACCGTGTTCTATGACCTGCCGGAAATGGTGGTCGATCTGAACGCCGGGGGGCGACAGTCCCATTTCTTGAAGGTTCGTGTCAGCCTGGAGCTGGCCAGTCAGGCCGATGTCGCCCAGGTGGAAGCGGTCATGCCGCGCGTGATCGACAACTTTCAGGTCTTTCTGCGTGAGTTGCGCATTGAGGACCTTCAGGGTGCCGCCGGCATTTACCGCGTGCGCGAGGAACTGTTGCGCCGCATCAGCAATGCGGTGCGGCCTGCCCGCGTCAATGCCGTTCTGTTCAAGGAGATGCTGGTGCAGTAGGCGGGCCGCTTACGGCAGCACCGGCGTTTTGTCCCGAGACCCGAGGATACGGCCGACATGACCCCCTCCGACGAACCGGGCCGCGAGGTTTCAAAAGAAGAAGAAGAAGCCATGATGGCCGAGTGGGCCAGCATGGTCGATGACGACGCGGGCGGAGGCGAAGGCGAGGACGGCGGTGACGCCGATGCCATGGCCGCGGAATGGGAAGCCATGCTCGGCGACGATGTCGGCGGGGGCGACGACGGCACCGTCGTCGCCAGCGTGGCCGGCCGGGAGAGCACCCGCGTCCTCAATCAGGACGAGATCGACAGCCTGCTCGGCTTTGACGAGTCCGAGGAGGTCGCCGGCGATCAGTCCGGCATTCACGCCATCCTGAACAGCGCCCTGGTCTCCTATGAACGCCTGCCGATGCTGGAGGTGGTGTTCGACCGACTGGTGCGCATGATGTCCACCAGTCTGCGCAACTTCACGTCCGACAACGTGGAGGTCTCCCTCGACAACATCCTGTCGCTGCGCTTCGGGGACTATCTGAATTCGATTCCGCTGCCCGCCATGCTGTCGGTGTTCAAGGCGGAGGAATGGGACAACTCCGGGCTGCTGACCATCGATTCGTCGATGATCTATTCCGTCGTCGATGTGCTGCTCGGCGGTCGCCGGGGCACGGCGGCCATGCGCATTGAAGGCCGGCCCTACACCACCATCGAACGCAATCTGGTCGAGCGCTTGGTTCATGTGGTCCTGGCCGACCTGTCGGCCGCCTTCGACCCGCTGTCGCCGGTCACCTTCCGGTTCGAACGCCTGGAGACAAACCCCCGCTTCGCCACCATCTCGCGGCCGGCCAACGCGGCCATCGTCGCCAAGCTGCGCATCGACATGGAGGATCGCGGCGGGCGCCTCGAACTGCTCATCCCCTACGCCACGCTTGAACCCGTGCGTGAACTTCTGTTGCAGATGTTCATGGGCGAGAAGTTCGGCCGGGACTCCATTTGGGAAACCCACTTGGCCGAGGAGATGTGGTTCACGGAAGTGGAGATGGAAGCCATCCTCGACGAGGTCGAGATGCCGTTGCGTCAGGTCCTGAAACTTGAGGTCGGCTCCCAGATCATGTTCAACGCAACACCGGATTCCATCGTGATTCTGCGCTGCGGCGACGTGCCGATGTTCGCGGGCCGCATGGGGCGGCGCGGCAACAACATTGCCATTCGTGTCGATCGCAAGGCCCGGCAGAAAGCCAAGTCCGGTTGATCGGTCCCGATCATCCCGCCACCGAACGACGGGTGGGTCCCGAGTCCCGATCCTCTGTCATCCGGCAGCCCAGAGGCGCCCATGTCCCTCAGTCTGATCCTCGATATCCTGATCGTGGCGCTTCTTGTCCCCACCATCACGTTCGCCTGGATCCTGAACGGGCGGCTGGCCGACTTGCGTCGCAACCGCGACGAACTGGCGCGGCTCATCCAGAACTTCAATGAAGCGACGCATCGAGCCGAGGCCGGCATTCCGAAACTGCGCAAGGCCGCCGACGACGCCGGGCGCGCCCTGCAGGACCGGGTCGAGAAAGCCCAGACCCTGCGGGACGATCTGGCGTTCATGGTGGATCGCGCCGACACGATGCTGGGAAAGTTGGAAGATGGTGTGCAGGGACGGCGCACCCTGGACAGGAACGGGGGGACGGTATCGGCCGCACCCTCCGGAACGCGCGGTCGCTCCGGCGGACTGGCACAGGTCTCGGCTGGGGCGGGGCCCGTCGTGCCGGCTCCGCCCCCGGTGCCCGGGCGCGGCGCGGCCGGCCGCATGGCCGCGCTGGGGGCTGTGTCCCAGGCGCCGCTGGCGTCCGATGATGGCGACGAGGATGATTTTTATGTCGAGGACGAGCGCTCGGAAGCGGAACGCGAACTGCTGCGCGCCCTTCGGTCCTCGCGCTGATCCTGTCCCATCAATTCGTCGGCCCCCAGCGCCCGGACGGTTTTGGATTTCTTAACGGGTCGCTGCTGTAATGAGACGGTCGTCGTTCGGCCCCATCACGGCCGGACAGTCCCGAAAGGCCCGAAAGGGAATTGCGTCGAGATGCCCAGAACCCGGGCGGCGTCAGCACCGCGAAAAAGAAAACAGCGGCGATCCTCACCGCTGCCGCGCCTGGGCGTTCTGCACGCCGTGATCGCGGCCGGTATTCTCATGCTGTCGGTGCGAGTCGGCGACATCTACGAGGACATCGACGGGTGGGCGACCTCCGTCCGCGTCGGGCAGACGCAGGCGCTGGCAGCCAGCGAGCCCGCCGCCGCGGCATCCCAAGGAGCACCGGCTCGGGCCGGGCCGGAAGCCGAACCCACGGGCCAAATGACCCCGAGCGGTATCCCGCCCGCGGCAACCGGGGGCGCGCCGGACATCGCGGCCGAGGCCGCCGCCGGCGTGACACCGCCGGGCTTCACGCAGTCGGAAATCAATCTGCTCCAGCGTCTCGCGGAACGGCGCGAGGAGTTGGACGCCATGGAGCGCGAACTGACCGACCGCGAGGCCCTGCTTCAGGCGGCCGAACGCCGCATCGAGAACCGCATCCAGGAGTTGAAGTCTCTGGAAGAGATGATCCAGGGGCTCCTGGCCCAGCATTCCGAACAGGAGCAGGCCCGAATCGATCAGTTGGTCAGCATCTATGCCACCATGAAGCCGTCGGACGCAGCGCGAATCTTCAACGATCTCGACATGCCCATCCTGCTGCGGGTGATCGAAACCATGAAGGAGCGCAGTTCCGCCGCCATCCTCGCGGACATGTCCCCGGAGCGGGCCAAGGAAGTGACCACCGAACTGGCCCGTCGGCGGGCGCTGCCCGGCTCGGACCCGACCAACACCGATCAGGAAGCGCCCCTCCAGTGAGCAGGGCCGGGGCCCGGGTTGGAGAAAATGAAAAGTGGTCGGAAAATGCGGACTTGCGTAAACTGGCCGGCTGCCTGTAAGTAAACATGAGTGTTCAGGCCCCCGCGGGAATCCGGGTCGGCGCCGTGTGTGGATATGGGGAGAGCGATGTCCGTCGACAGTGAGATGCGCATCCTGATCGTGGATGACTACAAGACCATGCTCCGGATCATCCGGAACCTGTTGCGTCAGCTTGGTTTCAATAACATCGACGAAGCGATGGACGGCAGCCAGGCGCTGCAACAATTGCGTGCCGGCAACGAAGAATACGGCCTCATCATTTCCGACTGGAACATGGAGCCGATGACGGGCCTTCAGTTGCTGCGCGAGGTTCGCGCGGATCCGAAGCTCAAGGGCACGCCGTTCATCATGGTGACCGCCGAATCCAAATCCGAAAACGTGATTGCCGCCAAGGAAGCCGGCGTTTCCAACTATATTGTCAAGCCCTTCAATGCCGAAACGCTGAAGTCGAAAATGGTCAGTGTGCTTGGCGATTTCTGACCGGTTCGCATAACCCCGGAATAATCGTGTCGGCATCCGCGCCCACAGTTGGCGCTGGATGCCTGATTGGTATACGATGGGCGCGTCGGTCGGTTCGAAAACCCGCCTCGCGAATTAAAGAATTTGTTCAGTCTCTGCTGGCACACTGGGCATCGGCCGACGCTTACGAAGCTTCGGCCCGGGCTGTTCCGATGTCGGGCCTTGGGTTCGGTATTGGAAAAGCTCTTGAAAACACTGGTGATTTCTCGACGGACTCCACCCGTGAGGTAGGCCTCCCCACGCCGGGTCCGCTCAAGGATGGCTCTTGTGATGTCCCCATGGGACCGGCCGGCCGCCGCGCCGGCCCATCCACGCCGAGACCTGTTCGCGCCCCTCGGGTCCTCCGATGGGTCCGGCGCCACCCGAAGCGATGTCGTCACCCCGGTCGCGCGCGGCTCGCTGGCGCTGTTTCTGTCGCTCTACCTACTTCTTCTCGCCTTTTTCATCATGCTCACGGCGCTGTCCAGCCTGGAAAGCCTGCGCGTCAGGGCGGTCATCGACAGTCTGACCCTGACCTTCGCCACCGCCAAGGCACCTGACGAACGGGCCGGTGGCCGGCCGTTTCAGGATCTGCCGGGAGACACGCGCGCCGCAGAGGCGTTCATTGCCCTGGTCAGCGACTTGTTCCAATCCGCCATCCCCACGATCCGCATCGAACAGATCCTGCCGGGACGGGAAATGGAGCTTCTGCTGCGCACGGACTCGCTGTTCGAGACGGATACCACGGTCATCAGGCCGGCCCGGCTGCCCATGCTCGATGGCGTCGTGGCCGCCCTTGCCGGCGCACCGGAGGGACAACGATTCGAGATGGCGGCCACGCTCCAGACCGGCACCGGCGATGACGTCCCCGAAACCGTGACGGTGCCCCTGCTCCCGGTCTCGGGGGAGGACCTGCCGACCCGCCGGGCCGGCGAACTCGGCCGGGTCATGACCGCGCGCGGCGCCGCCCCCGGCAGCGTGCTCGTCGGCCTGGCGGAGGGCGACGCGAACTGGATGCGCATCACCTTCCGAGCGGTGGATGCCGCGCGGTGGAGCCCAGACTTCACCCGGACGCCATCGGACGCGGTGCCGATTGATGAGTCTGTCCCGTCCGATGCCACCCCACCCACGCAGAATCGCCTGGAGGACACTCAAGGGGGTGCCCCTTCGGATGAGGAAAATGGTAGGGTTCGCGCGGAGTCGTTGGCGCCGAACTCAACCCGTGCCACCATGGACGCCCCCGCAATCGACACACGGATCGTCCCCGACGCGCCGGAACGGATGGAACAATGATCGGCCCGCGACGTACAGCCTCGTCGATCAGCACGGCCTGGATGGTCACCTTCAGTGACCTGGTGGTGTTGATGCTGGCGTTCTTCGTGCTGATGTTTTCGATGTCGTCGTTCAAGGCCGAAACCTTCCAGCGGCTGTCCGCCTCCCTGACCGACACGTTCAACCCTCGTCCCGCGCCGGTTCAGGCATCCAAGGGGAGCGCTCCGGGCGTTGAGGGCACCAGCCGCGCCCCGGGCCAGGGGCTGGGGTATCTGGCGTCCCTTCTGGAAACCACGTTCGCCAACGATGATCGGTTCAGTGGCGCGTTCATCCAGTTGCTGGATGAGCGGTTGATCGTGCTCATGCCCGCCGATCTGCTGTTCGAGGACGGTGAGGCCGACCTTGCCGTCGAAGCGCGCCCGGTGGTGGGCGAGCTGGGCACGTTGCTGGCCAACCTGCGCAATCGCGTGGCCGTCGCCGGGCACACCGACCCGGGGCCGTTACCCGATGGCAGTCCGTTCGCGGGGCCCTGGGACCTGTCGCTGGCGCGCGCCGCTTCGGTGGCAAACGCGCTGCGCTTGGCCGGCTACATGGCGCCCCTGGAGGTGTGGGGCCATGCCGATACCCGGTTCGATGCGCTGGCGGAGGTGCCGGACGCCGAGCGCGCCCGGCTGGCCCGCCGGGTCGATATCGTGATTCTGCCCGACCGGCCCGGCCCGGCGCCCTGGACACTCGGACGGGAGGGGGCCGGATGATCCGCGCGCTTGCCTCCCTCGCCGCCCTGCTGCTCTGTGCCGCCATCCTGGTCATTGGGCCCGGAACGACCGGCCCCGCATGGGCCGCCGACGTTCTGGCCTCGACGCATGACGGATACGGCCGGATGGTCTTCCGCTGGGACGTCCCGGTGCGCTACTCGGTCGAGATCCGAGGTGACACCCTGGTCGCCGAGTTCGACGAGCCGGTGGCCCCGGATGTCATCATGGTGCCGGTGCGACTGTCCGACTACATCGAAGGCGTGGCGCTGTCGAACGGCAAGCGCACCGTCTCCATGCCCCTGAAGGACGACTTCACGCTGCGCGTCTTCACGCTGGGCAATGGCGTGGTGATCGACCTGCGGGGCGGCCCGTCCATCGAGGAACCGCCCGCGCCGCCGCCCGCCGAAACCGCGCAGCCGGCGCCCGAGGAGCCCGGCCCCATCCGCGTCCGCACCGGCAAGCACGACGGCTTCCAGCGCATCGTGTTCGACTGGCCGCGTCCGGTGGAACACAACCTGGTGGCGGACGGCGACCGCCTGTCGTTGCGGTTCGACCGGCGCGCCCGTCTGGTGGTCGATCCGATCCGCGATGACCTGCCCGCCGGCTTCATGGATGTGTCCAGCAGCGTGACAAGCGACGGCAGCATCTTCGCGCTGCGCGTGCCGGAGGGCGCGACCGCGCGCACCTACATGGCCGGCCCGAAGGTCGTGATGGACATCACGATTCCCCCGGAACCGCCTCAGAACGCAGATGCAGGGGACACCGGCGGGGACGAGCCCGTCGAAGGTGAAGAGACGGGCGAACAGGTTGCCGCCGCCGATGCGCCGGACGCCGTCGAGCCGGCCCCCGTCGAGCCCGACACGGTGCCTGATGCGAACGCGGAGGCGGAGCCGGACGCGGATGCGGCGCCGCCGCCCGAACCCGACGAAGCCCCAGCCGCTACTGAAGACATGGCCGCCCAGACGGAACCGGAGCCCGTCCAGGCAGATGCGTCCGACGCGGCGGCTCTCGACGAACCTCCCGCAGCCCCCTCGGCGGACAGGGACACGTCGCCGATGACCGGCGCCGAAAATGCCGGGTCCGATCCCAACGCCCGATCAGACGCGGCCACCACGGAACCGCCCGCGCGCAACGAGGCCGCCTTCGCGCCCATCGCCGAGGGTGGCCCCACCCTGACCCCGGGTGCCGAGGACGCCATGGCGGAACGGCTGGCCGAGAGTGTCCGCGCGGCCGGCGACCAGGGCGGCGCGGAGGACGGAATCGCGGTGGTCAGCTTGGGGTTCTCCTGGGACCTGCCGACCGCCGCCGCCGTGTTCCGGCGCGCCGGCTATCTCTGGGTCGTCTTCGACCGCTTCCAGGAGGTGGACCTGAGCCTGCTGCGCCGGTCGGGCGCGGGTGTGGTCCGCAGTGTCGAACAGGTCCGGATCGGGCCAAGCTCCACGCTGGTCCGCATGACCACCGCGCCCGGGTACAACCCGTCCCTGCGCCGCGACGGCCTGCTGTGGGTGGTGGACCTGATGCGCCGCCCGCTGCGCCCCGAGCGTCCCATCCGCATCCAGGCTCAGGAAGAATCGCCGGTGGGCGCCCGCCTGCTGTTGCCGGTGGTCGAGGGCGGCCGCGTGGTTCCCGTGCGCGATCCCGAACTGGGCGATCAGTTCTTCGTGCTGCCGCTGATCCAGTTGGGGCACGGCGTCTATCCGGAACGGACGTTTCCGGAACTCATCATGCCGGTGACCGCCCAGGGCATCGTGGTCATACCCCTGTCCGATCGCATCCAGATGCGGTCCAGCCGCAGCGGCGGCGAAATCACCGCCGAGGGCGGTCTGATTCTGTCGCCGGACACCGCCCGCCTGGAGACACTGTCCAGTCTGGGCGAGGGCGCGCTCAAGGAGGTCTTCGACATCCCCGGCTGGCGCCGCGAGAGCGAGGACAAGTCGTACTACGAAACCCTCAACGAGATGCGCCAGGCCGTGGCCATCGCGCCGGAGGGTCGCCGACCCGAGGCCCGGCTGGAACTGGCGCGATTCCATTTCGCCAACGGCTATGCCCCGGAGGCCCTGGGCGTGTTGCGCACCATCGCCGAGGAAGAGCCCGCCCTGGTCAATACACCGGCCTTCCGCGCTCTGCGCGGCGCCACGCAGTTCATGATGAACCGGGACGGCGAGGCCGTGGACGATCTCAGCCATCCCAGCCTCGACGACATCGACGAGGCCGCGTTCTGGCGCGCCGCCGCGCAGTCGCGCATGGGCCGGGCCGGGCTTCAGGCGGCCATCCTGGAGGTCACCGGCGGCGTGCTGGAGAACTATCCGCCCGACGTGCGCATCCCCTTGTCGCTGGTGGCCGCCAACGCCGCCATTGAGGCCGGCGACGATCTGACCGCCAACACCTTCCTGGAGGCGGCGCGCGACCCGGAGTTCAACACCACCCATGACGAGGCCGCCATCCAGTACCTGGAAGGCAAGCTGCTGGCCACCACAGGCGCCTTCGAGGCCGCCATCGCCGCCTGGCGTGAGGCCGAAGCGGGCCACAGCCGTCGACATGCGGCCATGGCCAGACGCGACCGCCTGGACATGGAATACCGCCTCGATCTGATCGACACCGAACAGCTCATCAACGGCCTGGAAAGCCTGCGCTTCGCCTGGCGTGGCGGGGCCTTCGAATACGACCTGCTGAAGGAACTCGGCGCGCTCTACCTGGAGGAAGAACGCTACGGCGATGCCCTGCGCACCCTGCGGCTCGCGGCCTCTTACTTCCAGGACCGTCCGGGCTCCGAGGAACTGATGGCCACCATGCGCCAAGTCTTCGACACCCTGTTCCTGGACGGCGCTGCCAACGACATGGCCCCGCTGACGGCCATCGCTCTGTTCGACGAATTCCGCGAGTTGACCCCGACCGGCAACAAGGGCGACGAGATGATCCGCCGTCTGGCCGACCGTCTGGTCTCCGTCGATCTGCTGGACCCGGCGGCCGCCCTGCTGGAACGCCAGATCCGCTATCGTTTGCGCGGGCTCGACCGCGCCAAGGTCGGCGCCCGTCTGGCATTGGTGTATCTGCTCAACCGTCAGCCCAGCAATGCCCTGGAGGCCCTGGAAAAAACCCGCTTCGCGCCGCTGCCCGAGCGCCTGGAACGCCAACGCCGGCACTTGAGGGCGCGCGGCCTCGCCGATACGGATGACCCCGAGGCGGCCATTGCCCTGCTGGAAAACGACCCGACCGAGGACGCCCGGGTGCTGCGCGCCGAGATCCATTGGCGCGACCACAATTGGGCCGAGGCCGCCCGCGCCCTGGGCGAACTGGTGCCGCCGCCGCCGGAGGGCGACGCCACCCTGGTGGAAAAGGACGCCTTCCGCCTGATCGACTGGGCCACCGCCCTGACACTGGCCGGCGACGAGACCGCCGTCTCCCTGCTGCGCCAGCGCTATCTTGACGCCCTGGCCGGCACGCCCTTCCGGGATGCCTTCGACCTGGTGACGGCGACCCCGGAATCGGGGGTGATCGACATCGCGTCGGTGGGCGGCAAGATCCGGCAAGCCGAGAAGTTCCGCAGTTACCTGACCGCCTATCGGGACAGGCTGCGCGACGAGCGCCTGAGCGCGATCAACTGATACCGACCGACCATGGGATTAACACCTCCGGCTCACGATCACTTCGACGCAATGGTGATGCCGAGTCTTTGAATTGATCGCCGTCGCGCCCCTTTGGGGAGGGCGATATGAGTCTTCTGCTCCGTCCTATCCTTCCGCCCGGAGCTGCCCGCACCGTGTTCCGACTGACCCCCGATATTCTGCTGCGCGCCTATGCCTCCGGGCTGTTCCCCATGGCCCGGGCACGGCACGACCCCAAGGTCTATTGGGTAGAGCCGGAGCAGCGCGGCATCCTGCCCCTGGACGACGTCCACATTCCCCGGTCGCTGCGCAGAACGCTGCGGCGCGGGACCTTCGAGGTGCGCGTGGACACGGCCTTCGCCGATGTCGTGCGCGGCTGTGCCGAGTCGGTGCCGAACCGTCCCGAAACGTGGATCAATGAGGAGATCGAGGCCATCTTCCTCGACCTGCACGCGCGCGGTCTGGCCCACAGCGTCGAGACCTGGGCGGACGGCCGGCTGGTGGGCGGCCTGTACGGGCTGTCGCTGGCGGCGGCCTTCTTCGGCGAGAGCATGTTCTCGCGCGCCACGGACGCCTCAAAGGTCGCGCTGTGCCATCTGGTCGCCCGCCTGCGGGCCGGGGGCTACCGGCTGCTCGACACCCAGTTCACCACCGACCATCTGGCCCAGTTCGGCGTCCGCGAGATTCCCCGCGACGACTACATGACACGCCTGGACGACGCCATGCACATGCCGTGGGGCCGGTTTCACTGCGATTCGGACGAATTCTCCGCCTCGCTGTCCGCACTGTCCGCCTCGCTGTCGAACCGGTCGGCGCAGTCCAGCACCCACACGTCATAGACCGGGTGCTCCAGCGCCGACAGCGAGGGGCTGGAGGCGAACATCCAGCCCTGGAAGATCCTTTGGGGCGCCTCACCCGGGCGCGTTTCGCTGATCTCCAGGAAGGCGGCGTCCTCCGGCGCTTGGTCGGGGGCCGTGCGACGGCAGGCCCGCACCAGGACATCAATGCCGCCCAGCGAGACGCTTTGGCCCACCGGCACGTCGATCTGGTCCACGCGTGCCGTCGACTTGTCCAGCCAACGCAGGACAACACGCTCGGTGTTGATGGTGGGGCGGTCGTTCATCGGCATGACCATGTCGGCCTGCCCCTCCGCCTCGGACTGCGCCTCCGTGAACACCGCGCCGATGGCGGACGCCCCGCCCGGTTCGAACGAAACCGCGCCCAGCAGCAGCGGGGCGAACACAGAGGAGGCGAGCCGAACGGAACGGCGCCCGGATTTATGTACGGTCGGGTCTGGCATGGGCTGCGGCGTCCCCTTCCCGAAACGACAGGGCCAATGGTCACGGGGCATGGCCGTCACCGGCCACCTGACCCGGGTTGTGCCGCGCCAATCTGGCGGAAGCAAGGCAGATCCGCAGCGGCCGGGGAGACGAACGGCCCGGCTGCGGCAAAGCGCTTCCATCCCGAGCACCGGAGTGGATCGTGATGCTCTCCGGTTTCGATGGGTGGCATGCGCGGCCTGACGGATACCGTTTGCGTTTGCTCGGGGTGCGACCGGAGGGCAGGTGGCCGAAAATCAGCCGCTCTCTGCCCCGTTCTCACGGCGCGTTCGCGCGCGGACGCCGCAGCATGCCCTTCACCTCGCCCAGGCGCGCCGCGCCCAGAACCTGCGCGGCCACCCCGTAGACCGCGATCCCCCCGATCACCAGCCCGGCCAGGGCCAGCGGCCGCCACGGATCGCCCGCCCCCAGGGGATCGGCGAGCGCCCAGGCCCCGCCCCACAACACCGCGCTCATCAGAGCCGTGGCGAGACCAATGCGCGGCAGCCGCGCCCGCAAGCGTGGGTCCACGGGCAGATGGCCGCGCCGGCGCAGCACCCAGGCCAACGCCAGCGCGTTCCCCCAGTTGGACAGTGACGCCGCAAGCGCGATGCCGACATGCCCCCACACCTGCATCAGGATCACGTTGAGCACGATGTTGGCGCCCATCGCGACGGCGGCGATACGCACCGGCATCACCGTGTCCTCGCGGGCGAAAAACGCCTGCGCCAGAATCTTGACCAGCACATAGGAGGGCAGCCCGCTGGCGAAGGCGACCAGCGCCGCCGCCGTGGCCGCCGTATCGACCGCCGAGAAGGCGCCGCGCTCGAACAGGGTGCCGATCACCGGGCCGGGGATGACCATCAGGGCCGCCGCCGCCGGCAGCGTGAACAACACGGCCACTTCCAGCGCCCTGTTCTGGTCGTGCGCCGCCGCCTCTCCATCGCCGGCCTTCAGCCGCCGTGACAGCGCCGGCAGCAGCGCCGTACTGACGGCCACGCCCACCACGCCCAGCGGCAACTGGGTCACCCGATCAGCATAGTACAGCCATGACACCGCCCCGTCGGCCAGCAGCGACGCCAGGATGGTGCCGATCAGCAGATTGATCTGATAGAGGCTCCCGCCCAGAACCACCGGCACGATACGCTTGCCCAGCAGGCGGACGCGCGCGGTCAGGCGCGGGACCGCCGGCCACAGGGTCATGCCGACCCGGCGGCAGTGCCAGAACAGCCAGGCGAACTGGATCACACCGGCGGCGAACACGCCCCAGGCCAGGGCGTGCCCCGGCGTCTCCATCATCGGGGAAAAGCCGATCAAGGCGGCGATCAGCGTCAGGTTCAGCAGGATCGGCGCCGCCGCCGCCGCCGCGAAGTACCCCAGGGAGTTCAGGACGCCGGACTGCAACGACACCAGCGAGATGAACAGCAGGTAGGGAAAGGCGATCCGGGTCAGCTCCGTGGCCAGTTCCATTTTGCCCGGCACGGCGTCGAATCCGGGCGCGAACACCACCATGGCCAGCGGCATGAACACTTCCAGCGTCGCCGTGAACACCAGCAGGATCACGGCCAGCACGCTGAAGGCCCGGCGGGCGAACATCCGTGCCTCCTCGCGTCCCTCGGTCTCCAGCAGGCCGGCGAAGAGGGGCACGAAGGCGGCCTGAAAGGCCCCTTCGGCGAACAGGCGCCGGAACAGGTTGGGGAAGCGGAAGGCGACGAAAAAGGCGTCCGAGACCGTGCCGGCGCCGAGCATGCCGGCCACCAGGATGTCGCGGATGAAGCCGGTCACGCGGCTGAGAAGGGTATAGCCGCCAACCGTGGCGATGGAACGCAGCAGAGACATGCCGCTCCATAGCCGATCCGGTGGCCTTGCGGAAGAGAGGATCGGACGTCCGGCCGGCACGATCGCCGGCCCGGAACGTCACTGCGGATCAACGACGCGCCGGAGAGCGCCGCCGTCGAATCAAAGGCAACAAAGGGGCGCGAGGCTATTCCGCCGCAACCCTTTCGCACCCCCCGAATCTGGTCTCGAACTCGGCCAGGGCGGTTCTGTATTCCCGGGCCTTGGCCTGATCGCCACGCCGTTCCGCCTTGTGGGCGGCGCGGTCCAGAACCTCACGGATCGTCAGATGGCCCTTCGGCTGACGCAGGGTCATTTCCGTCCAGGCCGCCGCCAGCATGGGCAGCAGTTCCTCGCTTTCGGCGATGGCCGCCACATAGGATGACGTGGATGCCGTCAGGGCCTTGATTCGTTCTGGATCCAGCCTCATCTCTCGCCTCCAAATCGAAGCGGAACCGCGCTTCACCGCTCCGGAAAAACTCGGTTCCTCATCATCCGCGGATCGGTCTTCCCCATCCGCTCCCGGGTCCCTCCGGGCAGGTCATCGTGATCGTGTCTGAACGCGCCGCCGTCGTTCCCTGTTGGGGATATGCTCTCCCCTCAGAGTCGCGTGCGCTCGCGCGCCATGATCGTTTCCAGGGCATCGGCCGTGGCGTCGTCGCCCCGCAGCCGTGCCTCTCCCGCGCGCTCGCCCAGAACCGTCTCCACATGGTCGCGTCCGCCCTGACGCGCCAACTCGCGTGCCGTCCATTCGGCCGCGATGATGGTGGGAAGGTGCTCCGACGCGGCCAGCGCCTCGACCTCGTCGGCCTCCATCCCGCAGAAGGCGATGCAATCCTCCATGGTCAGCATGACGTGAAGCTCCCGTTTACCGCCTTGGCGCCTTTGGGTCTTCCCGCCATGGTGCGCCCATGTCCTGATCGCGCTTCGACCTCCGATCCCGTGTCGTCCCCAGCGCTTCCTGCGACGCGCCGCCGCGAACCGCGCCTCTTTACCATGGGTCCTTGGTGTCAGCGTGACGTTCCGTCGCGTGGGAAAACCCAGCGTCTGGAAAAATACGGTAACACTGGTGTAGCAATAACGCAAAGCGACGCCGGAACGATCTGACGAAGCGCAATATGCGCATACGCCATGCTAAGCGGTTTCATTTGACGGCTTGGCGAGCTTCGCCCTCCGAAAGCATGAGGATCTCTCAATCGCCTCATGTTTTCCTTTGCTCTTTTTGATGCCGCCCGCCCCTTAAGATACGGAGGCATCCCCGAAAGAACGCGGAGAGATCATTCGAAAGAAGGATCCCAGAAGGCGCCAACCCTTCCAACGGGCACCCCAGGGCATTGGAACGACACCGACCGACGAGCGGGGTGGCTCGACGGACTCATGGCCCCCGCGACGCACCGAAGAGAGCGAGACTTCGGGTTCGCGCACCACAGCGCCCCGACCGCGCGCGGCGTCACCGCATCGACGGAACAACCGCGCGGGTCGAGAGGGGAACGGTTCGTTGATCGCGGGTCCTACTCCAGCCCGGCCACAAAGCTATCGTAGGCCTCTTGGTCCATCAGGTCGTCCAGTTCCGACGGGTCCTCCAGGGTCATCTTGAAGAACCAGCCGTCGCCCATGGGATCGTCGTTCACCGTACCCGGGGCGTCGCCCAGGGCCTCGTTGCCCTCGGTGACGGTGCCGGACGCGGGCGCGTAGACCTCGCTGGCGGCCTTGACCGACTCGATCACCGCCGCCTCGTCGCCCTTGGCCAGAGTCTTGCCGGCCTCGGGCACCTCGACGAACACCACGTCGCCCAGTTGTTTCTGGGCGTAGTCGGTAATGCCCACGGTGGCGGCCTCGCCCTCGACGGCGATCCATTCGTGGTCCTCGGTGTAGTACAGCGTGCTCATGATGAAAGATCCCCCTTTTGACGGTCCTGGATGGAGCCCCGGCGATTGTTGAGCGTGAGTCTTGATGGCGGGTGCGAGTTACGGTCGCCCCTTCTGCTGGCGGGGCGGCGTGAACGGCAGGGTGGCGACGCGGGCGGGCAGGTCCTTGCCGCGCACCCGCAGGTTCACCCGTGTACCGGGCTCGGCAAGGCGGGCCGGAACGTAGCCCATGGCGATGGGCCCGCCCATGGTGGGTCCGAAGCCGCCACTGGTGACCCTGCCCACGACCGCGCCGCTGTCATCCACAATTTCCGCCCCCGCGCGTGCCGGCGCGCGGCCATCGATGCGCAGTCCGACCCGACGCCGTGACGGCCCGTCCCGCAGTTGGGCAAGGATGACCTCGGCGCCGGGGAAGTCCCCCACCTCACGTCGGGCCTTGCCGATGGTCCAGGCCAGATCGGCCTCGACGGGCGTGGTGGTGGTATCGATGTCGGCGCCGTAGAGGCACAGCCCGGCCTCCAGCCGCAACGAGTCGCGCGCGCCCAGACCGGCCGGCGCGACGTCGGCATGCTCCAGCAGGGCGCGAACCAAGCGCTCGGCCGCCTCGGCCGGCACACTGATCTCGAACCCGTCCTCGCCGGTGTAGCCGGAGCGAGCGACGAAGCAGGGCACCCCCATGACGTCCATGGTCCGGGCGTCCATGAAACGCATGTCCGCCGAGTCCGGCGCCAGGGGCGCGAACACGGCGGCCGCGGCCGGTCCCTGAAGGGCGATCAGGGCGTGATCGTCGAGAACGGTGATGGCGAGTTCGGGCAGGTGCGCGCGCAGATGCGCGAGGTCGGCGTCCTTGCGCGCGGCATTCAGCACCGCGAACAGGTGGTCGCCGGCGTTGGCCACCATCAAATCGTCGAGAATGCCGCCCGACTCGGTGGTGAGCAGGGTATAGCGCTGCCGGCCGGGGTTCAGGGCGCGGATCGCCCCCGGCACCAAACGCTCCAGCGCGGCCGCCGGATCGGGACCGGTCAGGCGCACCTGCCCCATGTGCGAGACGTCGAACAGGCCGGCGCGGTTTCGGGTGCCGGCGTGTTCGGCCAGCACGCCGTCCGGATACTGAACCGGCATGGCATAGCCGGCGAACGGCACCATGCGCCCCCCCAACTCGCGGTGCAGGGCGTCCAGGGGCACGGTGCGCAAGGGGGCGTTGGAAGCGTCGGGATGGGCCACGGCGCGGGTTCCTCGGTCAGGGGGCCACCCTTCGGCGCCATGGCCGGGGCAACCCGTGGGGCCTTTCACCACCGACCGGCGGGCGCCCGAGGCGATGCCCGGACACCGGCGATGGCGTTGCCCCCCTCTGTCTTGGAACCTGAAAGATTGACCGCCTCACGAAGGGGGACGGCTTACATCTTCGGTGAGGCACGCCAGCGCGCGCCCGCTTTCCAGAGGCCCGCGACCGCGCGGTCCCTTTTGCCTGAGAGTTTCCGGGGGCGGTTGCTCCTTCGGCGCCGGCTGGGCCGTCCGCCGGGGCGGATGGCATGCCGGTCTCTCCCACGCGGCCGGTTCGGGTATCGCCTCAAAGAATTAGGCATGCCACCGGCAAGGTCAACCGGGCACGGACGGCAGGATTGAAATGAAATGGCCCGTGGGTTGAGTTGCGGCGCAGGTGTCCGCTAGGATGCCCGCCATTCCCGTAGGGGCTTCGTTCGCGTCACGCCCCACCGCATCACGTCAGATAAGGACACGTTTCCATGACCGCCCCGCGCTACGACGTTGTCGCCATCGGCAACGCCATCGTCGACGTTCACGCCCATGCCGACGAGGCGTTCTTGGAGCATCACGGCATGCACAAGGACAGCATGATGCTCATCGACAAGGATCGGGCCGCCATGCTGTACGACGCCATGGGGCCGGGGGGCGAGATGTCCGGCGGATCGGCCGCCAACACCGTCGCCGGCCTGGCTTCGCTGGGCGCCCGCGCGGCCTTCGTCGGCAAGGTGGCCGACGACCAGCTTGGCCGCATCTTCCGCCACGACATCACGGCCATCGGCGCCCACTACGAAACCGCGCCGCTTGACGCCGGCGAGACCAGCGACAAGAGCACCGCGCGCTGCCTGATCCTGGTCACGCCGGACGGCCACCGCACCATGAACACCTACCTCGGCGCCTGCACGGCGCTGGGGCCGGACGACATCGACGAGGCGCTGTTCGCCAGCGGCCTGATTACCTACATCGAAGGCTATCTGTGGGACGAGCCGAAGGCCAAGGACGCCATCCTCAAGGCCGCCGGCGCCGCGCGCGAGGCCGGCCGCAAGGTCGCCCTGACGCTGTCCGACAGCTTCTGCGTCGACCGCCACCGCGACACCTTCATCGAGTTGACCAGCGGCTTCGTCAACCTGCTGTTTGCCAACGAGGCGGAGATCCTGTCGCTCTACAAGACCGACGACTTCGACGAGGCGCTGGCCCGCGCGAAGGGTCACACCGACATCGCCGCCATCACCCGCAGCGCGAAAGGGTCGGTGGTGCTGGCCGGCGACGAGGTGATCACCGTGCAGGCCGAACCGATCGAGAAGGTCGTGGACACCACCGGCGCCGGCGACCTCTACGCCGCCGGCTTCTTGCGCGGCTTGACCAGTGGCCGGTCCCTGGCCGACTGCGCCCGCATGGGCCATGTGTGCGCGGCGGAGATCATCAGTCACTTCGGTCCCCGACCGGAGGTGCCGTCGCTGGCCGATCTGGTGAGCGCGCGGTTGGGACCGGGGGCGTAGTCCCGGCGGTCAACGCGGTTGACCCGCGCCCGGCTGGACCCCGGCGGCGCGGCGGGCTAAACAGGCAGCATTCCTCGTCACGTCCGCCAGAGCAGGCCCCGATGTCCGAACCCACCGCCCCCGTGCTCTCCGTCGTCGTGCCCATGTACAACGAGGAGGCCTGCCTCGGGGAACTCCACCGCCGCCTGACCGCCGTCCTGGAACCGGCGGGCGAGGCCTATGAGATCGTGGCGGTGAGTGACGGCTCGACCGACGGCACCAACGCCATGCTGGCGGCGCTGGCGACCTCGGATCCATGCGTCCGGCCGCGCTATCTGACCCGGAACACCGGGCAGTGGGCGGCCATGTCGGCCGGGTTCCGCGCGGCCCGTGGCGACTGGGTGGTGGTCATGGACGCCGACCTCCAGAACCGGCCGGAGGACATTCCGGTCCTGCTGGCGGAGGCCCGCAAGGGCTACGATCTCGTGTCCGGCCGTCGCACCGGCCGACCGGAAAGCGCACTCTTTCGGCTGTGGCCGAGTCGGGCCGCAAATACCATGCTACGGGCGACCACCGGGTGTCCGGCCCGCGACATGGGGGGCTTCAAGTGCCTGCGCGGCGAGGTGGCCCGCAAACTGCGCCTGAGGGCGGGCCAGCATCGGTTGCTGCCGGCCCTGGTGCATCTGATGGGCGGCGCCATCAGCGAGCTGGACGTGCGGGCCGACCAGCGGTTCGCCGGGGCCAGCAAGTACGGCCTGTCGCGCGCCTTCGACGTGCTGTTCGACATCGTCATGCTGTGGTTCCAGGCCAGCTTCAAGGCGCGGCCGATCTATCTGTTCGGCCGCGTCAGTCTGGCGACGCTGGCGCTGGCACTGGCGGTTCTGGTGTGGCTCGGGGTGGAACGGATCGTGCTCGGCACGCCGATGACGGAGCGACCGTTCTTCTTTGTTTCCATGGTCGGCGGACTGGCCGCGATGACGCTGCTGGGCTTCGGCTTCGTCCTGGAACTGCTGTCGGATACCCACGCCCGCATCGCCGGACAGGACCCCTATCTGGTGCGGGATGTGCCGCCGGGGATGGAGGACACACGGTCGCCATGAACCGGGGTCAGAGTGCGGCGAATTGACTGCGCATCACTCTGGAGGGTCCCATGGTTTCCCGCATGCTGTCTGTCGTCGGCGGTCTGGCCGGCGCCCTGTTTCTGTCCGTCGGCGCCCAAGCCGCCGAGGACATCGTCGTACCGCCGGGCGGACCGGGTTCGGTGGCGCTGATCATCCACGGCGGAGCGGCCACGACCGTTCATGAGAGCCGCTCCGCGACCCTGCCGGCGGGCGAGAGCGTGTTGGCCTTTCCCGACGTGCCGATGGCCGCCGATGCCGCCTCCGTGCGTCTGGGTGTGGCCGGGGATGGTCCCGGCCTGATGGTGCTGGACCGGGCGCTGGCCGCCGACGTGCCGTCGCGGCGCCGCCTGCTGGAACTGTCGGTCGGCGAGGACGTCGGCGTGCTGATCCACGACCAGGGCGAGGGCGAGCCGCCGCGCCGGGTCACGGCCACCGTGCTATCGGTGGCCGAGGACGTGATCCTGGAGATCGACGGGGCGATCCGTGTCGGCCTGCCCGGCGATCTGGTGCTGGATGCCTTGCCGCCGGGGCTGCGCGCCACGCCAACGCTGCTGGCCACGGTGGAGGTCGGGAAGGCCGGCGAGCGAGACTTGACCCTCAGTTATCTGACCGGTGGCCTGACCTGGGCGGCGGATTACGGGTTGGACCTGGGCGCGACCGGCGAGGTGGGCGAGCTGACCGGTTGGGCCACGATCTCCAACACCAGCGGCCGGACGTTCCGCGACGCGCGCCTGACGCTGGCCGCCGGACAGGTCGCGGTGGCGCAGAACGACGATTTCATCGTGATGCCCGAGGCCACCATCATGATGGAGCGCGCGCTCGGAGCGGCCGCCAGCGTCGCCATGCCGGCACCTCCAGTGGCCGAGGCCCAGGGCGGTGTTCAGTTCTATCCCATCGCGCGGCCGGTGACGCTGGCGCACCGACAGACGCTTCAGGTGGCGCTGGCCAACCGGCCGGACATCACCGTGACGCCGCGCTACGTCGTGCCGGCGGGGCATCACGCCCATTTCGCCAGCCCGCGCGTGGAGGACGATACCGTGAACGCGGCCCGTCACCTGATCCTCGCCAACACCGAGGAGGCGGGGCTTGGCCTGCCGCTGCCGGCCGGCGTGGTGCGGGTCTGGCAGCCGGGGCCGGGCGGCCTGCCCCGCTTCCTGGGCGCCGACCGGATCGATCATCTTGCGGTGGGAGGCGAGGCGGATCTGGCGCTCGGGACCGACTTCGATGTGACCGCCGAGCGCCGCCGCACGGATTTCCGTCGGATCAGCGAGCGAGTGACGGAAAGCGAGCACGAAATCACCCTGCGCAACGCCAAGTCGGATCGGCCGGTTTCCGTCGAGGTCGACGCGGTCCTGCCGGGCGACTGGACCCTGCTGTCCGAATCGACGCCTCACCGAAAGGAAACGGCCGAGCGGGTGGTCTGGACGGTCGAGGTTCCGGCCGACGGCGAGGCCACGCTGCGCTACGCCGTGCGGACACGGCTCTGATCGGGGGTTGGCGCGACCCGAAACGACCTGCGAAGAGCCAATTTCGGGTTCGCGGACAAAGCCGTGCGACTGCAAAGCAAAGGAAGACAGATGACGGACGCTCGGTAGATGCTCGATGGACGACGGCGCGCCCGGTCTGGACGGCGAGACCGTTCAATCCACGTCGGGAATGGGTTCGCCCTTCTTGTCCTTCAGGCCGGCCATCGACCGCAGAAGGGTCAGGGATTTGCGGCGGATATCGTCGCTGGGCAACTTCCAGTAGGCCGCGACGAGATCCAAAGTCTCGCTGTGCGTGAACCGGTCGTCCGGGCCGGGTGCCGGGGGTTCGGCGAACCCGCCCCCTGGCGTGGGCCGTCCATCGATTTCTTCCTCGATATGATCGAAGAAAAAGCTGATTGGCACACCCATGACCTTGGCAACGTCATAAAGGCGGCTAGCGCTGATGCGGTTGGCACCCCGCTCGTATTTCTGAATTTGTTGAAACGTTACCCCAACAGCGCGCGCGAGTTGCTCCTGACTTAGGCGCAACAGGACTCGTTGCTTCCGTAGGCGCTTGCCTACGTAAACGTCTACAGGGTCAGGATGCGAACGACGGCCGCCCTGGCCTTCATAGCTTTGCTCGGTCACGGTTTTGTCCTCTGGCTTTTTGATCCCTTAGCGGGTGTTTCGACATCGTTGAACCCGTCCAAATCGCATTACTTGCCTCATGCTTCCATGGGCCGCAATCGGTCGCGCCTCTGTTTGGCGTATATTAGTCACCCTTTCGTCCCGACGCCACCCAAACCCGTAGGGGCGTCTCTGGTCGAATGCGGCCCGCTCTGTTACAAGTCCGATCATCGTATCGGGCAGGCAACCGGATGATGGCAGAATGGGGATAGGGCATGCGCAAGGCTCAGGTTGAACGGCGAACCAAGGAAACCTGCATTTCGGTCGCGGTCGATCTCGACGGCACGGGGCAATACAGCATCGCGACTGGTGTCGGGTTTCTTGATCACATGATTGAGCAACTTTCGCGCCATAGTCTAATCGACATCGAGATGCAGGTCGAAGGAGATACCCATATCGACTTTCATCATACCACGGAGGACAGCGCACTGGCGCTCGGCGAGGCGGTCTCGCGCGCGCTGGGCGACCGCCGGGGCATCCAGCGCTACGGCGAAGCGCTTGTCCCCATGGATGAATCCCTGACCCGGGTGGCGCTCGACCTGTCCAACCGTCCGTATCTGGTGTGGCGGGTCACCTTCCCAACGGAGAAACTGGGCGCCTTCGATACCGAGCTTTTCCGGGAGTGGTTTCAGGCATTCGCACAGATGGCCGGGTGTACGCTGCATATTGACACTCAGTATGGCGTGAACTCGCATCACATCGCGGAAAGCTGCTTCAAGGGGCTGGCGCGGGCGCTGCGCCGGGCGGTCGAGATCGACCCGCGCAAGGCCGATCAGGTGCCATCAACCAAGGGCGTTCTCGGCGGATCATTGTAAGGACCCTGCTCATTGCCCCGCGACGGCGACGGACCCGCCGTGCCACCCCCCCTCCGCGCCCACCCAGCCGGACGGCGGGGTGATCACGCGCACGCCCATCGAGGCAAGCGCGTCGTGGACCGGAATGAAGACGCCGAGGCCGGGGACCGGCGGCCCGCCGGCGGGATGGGCCACGGCGGCGGCGGTCACCGCCACCACGTTGCCCCAGGCATCCACCAGGGGACCGCCGCTGGCCCCGGCATGCACGGGGGCCGTCGCCTGATAGGCGTCCAATCCCCAGGGGCCGCCTGATCGATAGGCGCTGACGATGCCCCGGCTCACCGTCTGCCCGAGGGCTTGGTCCACGGGCGTGCTGATCGCATAGACGGTTTCGGAGACGCCCGCCACGGTCGGCCGCAGCGGCAGCGCGGCGAACCCCTGCCCCGACACCCTCAACAAAGCCACGTCCCGGGCGGCATTGCGGCGCTCGACACGGGCCCAGGGCTCGCGCCCGTCCGCGAGGCGGACCCGGACGACATCGCGGCCGGCCACCACATGCGCCCCGGTCAGCATCCAGCCATCGCGGGACACGAAAAAACCGCTGCCGTGACGGCCGGGCGCCAGGACCGTGACCGTGGCGTCGCGAATGGTCTCGACATTCACGGCCATCGGTTCAAGGAACAGGGGCGGCCCCGTCACGGTCAGCCCAACGCCGCCGCCGGGCATCATCGGCTGTGGTGGCCAGATCGCCGCGGCACCCCCGGTGGCCGGCGACAGGGCCGCCAATCGCGTCGTCGGCAGTGTATCGGGCCGGAGTGCGACCTCGACCCCGTGCAGCGCATCGCTGTCCGGCAGGCCGCTCACCAGGGCGCGGCGAAAGCCCTTGTCCGCCGCCAAGTGCATCAGGGCGTTTTCGAAGCTCCGGGCCAACAACACCGGTTCAACCCGCCCCAGTCTCGGCTCGGCCAACGCCCCCGCGCTGGTGACCCGGCCGTCATGAACGACCCGGCCCGTCTTCCGATCCAGGACCTGGAAGGCAAACGTCGCCTCCGCCGTGCCCGTCGCACCGGCCGAACCGTCGGCTACGCGGCAGAGGCTGTAGCGGATGGAGCGCACGTCGGCCCTGAGCCAGTATTCAGCCTGCGGCGCGACCCCGGCATCGCCGAACGCGCCGTCGGGAGGGGACGCCAGCCGGAACCCCAACCGCTCTCCCAGGACACCGACGAAGGCATCGCGCAGAACCGGCGCCATATCCCGGGCGCCGGCGGGGGCGGCGGCGGGATCAGCCGGCGCGGCGCACGATCCCGTGTCCACATAGCCACCGGAAACCGCGTCCGGTTCGTACCGCACCCGCTCCAGCGCCAGCGCGCCGACCGCTTCCATCTGAATGGGAGTCAGGGGCGGGACCGGCGGTGGGATCAGGGCGGCTGACGGCGGCGCGGGACCGCCCGTGCCGCAGGCCGCCAGAAACGATGACAGGACGGCAACGGCCGCCACGGCCGCGCGACTCCTTGTTCGCCGCGCGGAAAAAGCCTGCCGTGCGGTGCCCATCGATCCGATAATGCGCGCCGAAGACACACCATCCCCCCGTTGCACCCTTCAGGCGCACCCAACGGTTTTCTGCGTCCAAATCATACACGCTTCTTCAATCGCGGCCAATCCGCGCACCCACAACGATATGGTTTCCAGATCATTGAATCCTGATCCGCCACCGAACACCACCGATCAATGGTCAGATCTGTTCGAGGAGGAGAGCCCTCGCGTCCTGACGGACGCTTCGGAATGACGGAACATTATTGAAGAGCAACAACACACATCATCCCGAATGAGCCACCGCGACCATCGGTTCGATGGTCGCGCTCTTCAATCTCGGCGACGCGGTGCGTCGCCGTGGGTGAGCCGAGGGATCGTCTGCCTCAACTTTCGCCCGTCGCGGCTGGACGGGCTGTCGCGAATGTCCGGCCGTCGTGTCTTGCTCCGGGGTCAGCCGCTACATGGGGGCCTTCCATTTCAGGGCAAGGATCGTGATGTCATCGGAGGGGTCGGCCTGGCCCACATGGGTTCGGACGTCTTTGTACACCGCCTCAACCAGGTCCCGCGCTCGCGTCCCGGGGTCCAGCGTCCGCAGAAAGGTCCGGACTCGGTCATAGGTGTACATTTCACAGTCTTCTCCCACGGCTTCGCTGACGCCGTCCGTGGTCAGGATCAGGCAGTCTCCCGAAGAGAGCTGCCGCACCTCCTTGTCGTAGGCGAAATCGTCCAGAACGCACAGCGGTGGACCGCCCTCGCAGTCGAGCATGGACAGGGTGCCCGACCGGGACAGCAGGAACGGCGTGTCGTGTCCGGCGTTGCAGAAGGCCAGCCGCCCGGTGTTCAGGTCCAGAAGCCCGGCCCAGGCGGTGATGAACAGCATTTCGGGATTGTCCCGCGACAGCTCGGCGTTGGCGATGGTCATCACATCGTCAATATCCGCCCCGTCGCGCAGGGCGATATTCTTGTACAAGGACTTGCTCAAGGCCATGAACAGGCACGCGGGAATGCCCTTGCCGGCCACGTCTCCCACCAAGAAGAACAGGGTGTTCGCGTCCACCAAAAAAACATCGTAGAGATCGCCACCGACATCCGTCGCCGGCTCCAGAACGGCGTGAACCTCGAAGCGACCAAGCGGGTCGGACATGTCCCCCGTGTTCGGCAGGCTGCCCATCTGAATGCGCCGGGCGGCCTCCAATTCACCGGAGATCCGCGCGTCCCGCTCCCTCTGGATAGCCAAGTCCCGCCGATAGCGCCGACGCTGACGGTCGGCCTCAACCAGGGACAGGGTGAGCACCAGCACGAACACGAGACTGGTCCCGATCATGGGCGTGCTGACGTCCACCAGCCAGTTCCCGCCCCGGTAGGCGCCGAGTCCCACCGCCAGCATCACCGCCATGGCGGCGGGCCAAGGAAGGAACAGGACCTTCGGCGAGGCGCGGGGAAGCACCAGGATCATCAGCGCCCCGCCGAGCGCCAGCAGGCCGAGTTCCAGCGGCAGGGCCCACGCGGGCCGGTGCAGATGCACGCCTTCGACGATGTTCTCCAGAACCTGGGCATGAATCTCGATCCCCGGCATCAGGGCCGCCGTCGGGGTCGCCCACTGGTCTTGCAGACCAACGCCGGTCACGCCGACCAGAACCAGAAACCCGGCCAGCCGCCTCGGATCGACCGTGCCGTTGAACACATCGGCTGCGGAGACGAAGCGGCCGAACACGGGGGGGCTGAAGTGAATGCGCATGGAGCCGTCGGGGCGGACCGGGAGTCTCCACGGAACCGACTGCCCAAGCTCGATATCGATGGACTGCAGTCCTGTTCCGGTCTGACCGTTAAGGGTGAAGAAGGAGGCGTCCGCGCCGACGCGGATCATCTCAAGGCTGAGGGCCGGGGCCAAGTTATCCCCAATCCGAGCCACCAGAGGCACATCACGGATGATCCCGTCCCGATCCGGACTTACCGAAATCAGCCCATGCCCCCAGGCCGCCCCATCCAGGACCGGCATACTGCGCAGGACATGGGAATAGCCCGCCAACCAGGGCCGGGGCTCGAAGTCCCCGGTCTGAAACGGGGTGAGCATCCCCGCGTCCGGTTCCGCCCCTCCCTCCGACGTTGCCGCGATCCCCAGGACCACAGGCCCCTCGTCGATGGCCTCGGCCAGAACCGTGTCGTTGCTGGGAAGACTGTCCGCCCACCGGCGGACAGAGGGGGGCGCCTTGGCGAGCCAGTCGGCGTTCTCGGGAGAATGGCGATCCGGCTCGGTCATGATGATGTCGAGGCCGATCGCCGCCGGGCCATGGCTGGCGATGGCCCGGATCAGGCGGGCGATGGTGGTCCGGGGCCAGGGCCATTGGCCGATGGCTTTCAGGCTTTTCTCGTCGATGTCGACAATGGTCACCGGTGTTTCCGGGTTCCACTCCCGTGGGACCCAACGCTGATAGCTGTCGAACAGAAGATTGCGCGCGCCGGGCAGCAGGCCATCCGGGCTGCGGTCGCCCCATGCGAAGACGGCCATCAGCGCCAGCAACACGGCGATCCCGAGCAGCCGCACCGGCCCCAGACGCAGAATCCCGGCCCGGATCGCGCGGCCGGCCGCCATGCCGGGGGCCTTTGCTGTCACCCGTCAGACTCCTCCGGCAACGACAGGACCATGCCATCAAAGGCCGAACTGATCCTCAGCGGGGCGGCGCCCTCTGGGCGCATCAGTTCCTCGTAGCGCAGCGTTTCCTCCAGGATCCGATACAGCGCCTCGTCCCCCAGAACCGGCTCGTGGTGGATCATCAACAAGTGTTTGACCCGCGCCTCCAGACACAGTTCCACGCCGATGACATTGGAGGAATGTCCCCAATCCTCTTTCAGGGAGACCGCCTCAGCCAAAGAATACTGGGCATCGAAGGCCACAAGATCCGCATCCTTGAAGAAGGCGACGACGGCCTGTGTTTCTTCCGCGTTTTTCTGCTTATGCTCGCTGTCGGTGGCGTAGACGAAGGAGCGCCCACCGCTCTCGAATCGGTAGCCGTAGCTGTCCCCGGCGTGATTCTGAAGCTTGGCCGTCACCGTGGCCCCGCCGGCCGAGACGGGCTCGCCCGGGGTCATGGGGACGAACTGGATGTCGGCGCCCAGAACGGAGAAATCCACCGGGAAGTTCGGTTCGGACTGTTGTTTGCGGAAGCTGGCTTCCGGGTCCGGGTGGCAACTGTAGATCCTGATCGTGTTGCCGGGAATGAAAGCCGGCGGAAAGAACGGAAAGCCCATGATGTGGTCCCAGTGCAGATGGGACAGAAACACATGATAGGTCTGGGGCTTGGTCGGGCCATGCTCGACCATCATTCTGACCCCGAACTCCCGTACACCGCTTCCCAGGTCACACAGGATATAATCAGCGTCGCCCGTATCCACCTCGATGCAGGCGGTGCTGCCGCCGTATGTGTTGGCGACGGGCCAGGGCAGGTCCTGGTCCAGGAACCGGTCCAGGTCCGCCTCGCCGTCAAACGTCCGGCCCTGGGCGGCCTGGACGGCGCGTTTGATTTTCTCGCGGACGGCGGCACTGGTCATGGCCACGGGCAGGGAGCCGCGACATCCCCAGATCTTGACCTTCATGGATCGCAGAGACTCCCACTCGCGGGTTGCAGTCAGGTGGCGTCAACGGCGGCGAGGGCTGCGTTCAGGTCCTCGTGAACGGCCAGCACCTTATCGAACCGGCTGATCGAGAACACCTCACGCACGATCGGTCGCAGCGCGACGACCGACAAGGAACCGCCGCCAGCCTTGCTCTTCTTGAAGCCAATGTTCAAGGCGCGCAGGCCGACGGAACTGATGAACTCGACCTGAGCCATGTCCACGATCACCGCGCTCCCGGAGGTCTCGTCCAGCACCTCCAACAGGCGCGCCTGAAAATCCGGCACCGTGGTTTGATCCAGGCGACCGGACGGCGTCACCACAACGGCCCGCTCCCGCCGTTCGACAGTCAACTGCATGCGCGCATCCCCCTTTCGTCCATGGTTCGTGTCCATCACAGTGTTGGCCGATCCGGCTCACTTCTGGGTCATCATGACCACGGTCCCGGTCTGCCCATTCTGGAGGCGGCGAACGAAAAAGGCCGTGCAGCCGTCCTCCGGCGCGATCTCCTGCAGGGCCAGGAACGCCCGCTCGGCCGCTTCCGTGTCCCCCTGTTCCAGCATCGCATAGGCCCGCCTGTACTGCTCAATCATCTCGGTCTGCGCCGCCTCGGCCGTCAGGATTTCGAACACGGGCAAGGGCTGGCTGCGGCCCCGCAGGACGATTTGACCCATGGGCCGCGTCCGAGATCTCATGTCCGGTGGCAGCGCATCGGCGGACACGCAGACGCGGGTGCCGAAGTACTTGTTCAGGCCTTCCAGGCGCGAGGCGGTATTCACGGCATCGCCCACAGCCGTATACTGAAACCGCATGGAGGCGCCGATGTTCCCCACAACCGCCGCGCCGGCGTGTATGCCGATGCGGGTGTGCCCGAAGGCCAGCCCCTCGTTCACCCGGGCCTGACGGAACGCCTCCGCCGCTTCCGCCATATCGAACGCACAGGCGACCGCGCGATGGCGATGGTCCGGTTGCACGATGGGCGCACTGAACAACGCGAACACCCCGTCGCCCATGAAGGTACAGATCGTGCCTTCGTGGCGATAGATGACCTGACACACGACCTCCAGGTACTCGTTGATCAACCGCGTCAGTGCCTCGGGCGCCATGGTTTCCGACAGGGTCGTGAAGTTGGCGACATCCGCGAACAGGAAACTCATTTCCCGGCGCTCGCCGCGCACCGCCAGTTGGGATGGATCCGCGACGATCTGCCGCACGACCTGCGGCGCCACGTATTGGGTGAAGGCCCGGCGCAAGAACGCCCGGTGCTTCCGTTCGCTCTGCACCAGGGCGGCGTGCGACCCCCAGGTGGCGAGAGCGAACGCCAACGTCGGCACCAGAAGGGGCACCATGATGCCGGTTTGACGGTACAGCGCGAACGCCCCGACCCATCCGGCGACCACCACACCCCCGGCGATCCCCATCTGAGGCACCAGGGGTATGGGCAGAAGCGCCAGCAGTCCGCCGAGAAGCGCGGTCCACAGGACGAAGCGGAACAGGCCGTCCCCGGAGCGGACATCCATGGTGCGGTCATCCAGCACCGTGGCCAGGGCGTGGGCGAGGATGGCCACGCCGGGCATCGACTCTCCGTCGGGCGCGGTGGAGAACGGCGTGCGATGCCGATCCGTCAGCAGCAGGTCGGTCCCGATCAGCACGATCTTGTCCCGCATCCAGTCCGGCGGCAGGTGCTCCACCAAGTGGGCGGGATAGGTGGCGAACGCGGGCGTTTCCTTGTCCGGCCGGCCATGCCAGGCGATGCGCCGGGACTCGCGCATCATCGGGTGTCCCAGGAGTTCCGCCAACCGCCACACCGCGCCCGCTCTCCAGCCGCCGGCATCGTCCGCCCGCCCCGGGTAGATCCAACGCACCGTGGCATCGAACGGATCCTTGGCCAGCGTGGCCAGCCCCCGCACCCGCGGCGGCACCATGTCCTCCAGAAACGCCACCTGCGGCGCTGTCAGCCCCTCCGGCCGGTCGCCGACGCAGACCACCAAGGGCGTCTCAATGTTCCGCAGCACGGCACGCAGACGGGCGTCCTTGTCCGGTTCCGTGGGCTGATCCAGAAGAAAATCCAGAAGGATGGTCTCCACCCCGCGCGCGTCTAGCGTCTCCAACAGATCGGCCAAGAACCCGCGATCAATGGGCGAGCGATAGGTGAACCGTTCCAGGGTCTGTTCGGTGACGGTCACCAGAACGATGTCCTGGTGCTGGGGTTCGGCGGGCAACAGGGTGGCAATGCGGAAGTCGGCCAGCCAGTTCTCCGTCATCGCCAGAACCGGGACATGACGCTGAGCCAGAAGGCTGATCCACGCCGCGCCCAGAACAATGGCAATCAAGCGCAACGCCCAGACAATGCGTGCCCGCATCCCCATGGCCGACGCTCAGGGCAGGCGCCGCGCCAATCTGGCGGCCTGCCCGTCACATCCGACGTGAACCATCCAGGCCAGACGCGCCACGTCCGTCGAAAGGCTGGACGGCAGCGTCTGGAGATTAAGTTCGGCCTGACCGCCGGGCACGCTCACGATCAGGGGCGCGCCCTCGCCGGTCAGCACCGACGGCGGCGCCGTCAACCGGGCCTCGCCGGCCGACCAAGTCGTGCAGGTCTTCCAGGGTCCGTCACCGGTGGACAGCGAAACCGTCAGGTCCTCGGACGTATCGGCGCGCCAAAGTTCCACCGGCTCACCCTCGCGCACGCAGCGCGTCCCGGACGACGAGACGTCCACCAGCCAGGGGTCCTGAGGCTCGATGCGGAACGACCGCGTGACCCCCATGTCGCCGGTATCCGCGACCCGCTTCCGAATGAGCAGGTGGAGCGAGTCGAGCACCGCGTCGTCACTCTCCTCGGCATCGGACATCGGCAATCCGGAGAACGGACCTGACCGTTCCACGATTCGCCCGGACGGCCCGATCAGCGAGATCGCCTGCCCGTCCGTCAGATGGAGCGGTTGGTCGGCCGGAATGACGTCCCCCTGCTTCAGGGGCATATCCGTGGCCGAGATCACCACCAACGTCGTGGCCGACTGAGCCCGCGCCGAAAGGCCGCCGTTGAGACCCACCGTCACCGCAGCGACCAGAGCCACACAACAGACCGTGATCGCCCGGAATGCGCGGCGGCCAGCCTCTTGATGAGGAACCCGCCGGATCGTCTCTTGCAACCGGACCATTCACGTTCCCCCCAGTATCGGATGTCAGAATGCCACTGGAGCCAAGGGACACTTGCCCATGCCTCGCTGGGATACTGCACGTTTTGTCAAATGGCGACAACCCGGAAGACCGACGCCTAAAACGTGTTCAACGTTTCGGGACCCATCGCCCCACCAGAAACGGAACGCACCCCGCGGGCGGGCGCTATTCCGCCGTGAACACACCGTGCAGGCCCATTTCGTAGCGCTGGTCCAGCACCGCCTGACGCAGCAGGGTCAGAAAGCCCGGCTCAACCGGGCGGCCATCGAGCGAAGTCAGGGCGTCGTACAGCGCCAATGGCGGCTGTTCCGTGGCGATGGCGACGAAATGGTCGCCGCCGACGGGTTGGTAGACCTCCATGGGCAGGTCAAAGGCCTTGCCGTCCGCAAAAGCATCGAACTGGTCCCCCAGCTTCGGAATGGGAAAGACGCGGTTCAGGACGCCGAACGGATCAAGATTGAACACCGTCAGGTATGGCAGGGTATGCCCCTCGATGGTCAGCGTGACCGTCTCGCCGACATGATGCAGGCCGTCCGACGGGCTGAGGCCGAGCGTCAGGCGCTTGGCCTCGGGCCAGGATTTCAGGGTCTCGACCAGCGCCCATTTGGTGACGACGCGCCCCACCGCCCCGGATCGGTCCTCGCCCGGCGCCGGCTCCGGCAGGGTGGCGACGACATCGCCCAGACTGGACAGCAACGCCCCGGCCGCGACATCCCAGACCAGATCCGCGTCCTCGGCCGACCCGGCCAGCGCCACCGTCTCCAGCGCCGCCAGCCCCGCCGTGTCGTCCGCCGCGCCGTCGTCGGCGTCGGTGACGAACAGCGCCTGCGGACGGACCCGCACCGACGGTGCGTTGGCGAGCGGCGCCGCGCCGGCCCCCGTCGAGGCGATGCCGCCCCCCGAACCGGCGCCGAAACCGGACCCTGAACCGCCCCCTCCACCTCCGGCGGGAACCTTGGCAAGCGCACGCGTGGCCGAGACCGATGCCCCGCGTTCCATGCGGATGGACTGCCGCCCCTCGGTGTGCAGGCGCACGCTCTGGCGCAGATAGTGCTGGAACTCCTCCACCGTGAGCTGACCGTCGCCGTCACGGTCGGCCTCGCCCCGCAGCGCCTGCGCGACACTGTAGCTGAGCGCGCCATGGGACTGACCGTCGATGGTCACCTCCGGCACCAGTTTGTCCTCGTCCACCCCGGCGACGAACACCACATGTCCGAGCGCATCGGTCTCCACGGAGGCCCCGCTTTCGGGCTCCGCCCCGCCATCGTCCGCCGCCGATGTCGGCGCCGGCGGCGGCAGCATGTCGTCCTCGATCGGCCCGACATCGGTGAACCGGGTGCGCCGTTGTCCGGCGCGCGGATCAAAGGATCGCGTCACCGTGCCGGAGTGGCAGGAATCGGCGATGAACACGACCGTGCGATCCTGCGCCTTCTCCAGCAACTCGCTGATTTCGTCGTCCACGATGCGCTCGCCGTTGTTCGGCGCGGCCTCGCTGAACCGGGCCAGCAGGAAGACCTCGTCCTTGCCGTCCTCTTCGGTTCCCGGCCGGCGTTCGGGCAACTGGCTGCCGTGTCCGGCGTAGGTGATGAACAGCAGATCGTCGGGAGCCGACCGATCGATCAGATCCGCCCAGGCGGCCATGATCGCGTCCCGCGACGCGTCCGCATTCAACAGGACGGTGATGTCCTTGACGCCCAGGGCCGAAAGCGAGTCCTGAATCGAGCGGGCGTCGTTGACGGCACCGTCCAGCGGCGTGATGTGCTCGTAGGCATCGATGCCGACGATCAGGGCGCGCATGCCGCTGGCGCTAGCGCTGGCGCCGCCCCCGGCGCCGATCTCCGGGTCCCCGCCCGAGACCGCCTCCGCTGACGGCATGGGCGGCGGCGCGAGCGGCGGAACGGATATGCCACCGCCCCCGCCGTCGTCCGCGAGCACAGCCGTGGACAGCGCCGCCGTCACGGCGAACGGCAGAAGAGCCGCGCCGGCGGTCGCCACCCGGCCCCCGTGTCCGTTGACGCGGCGGGGTGTCACTGGCGAACCTCGACGCGCCGCAAGGCCTGGTGGTACTGATGCTGGGTCAGCGGCGCCACCCACTGCAGGGGATCGCGCTCACCCCGGCCGACCACGTAGATCTGGCCCGTGTACCCCTCGTTGCGCAGGCTGGCCGCCACCGACTCCGCGCGCGCCAGGGACAGCCGGTCATTGGCCGCCATGCCACCGACCGGATCGGTGTGACCGACGAGGGTGATGCTCTGCGTGCCCGACGCCCGCAGGGCGTCACGCAGATCGCGCAGGGCGCGCAGCCCTTTGGGGGTCACCAGGGTCGACCCGAACTGGAACTCCACCGGCACCAGTCGCGCCGCCGGCTGGAACCCCCTGTAGGAGGGCGCGGCCAGCCCGCCCGGCTCGCCGGATCGGGTGGTTGGCGCGCTGACATAGTCGGCGGCGGCCAAACGGGCCATTTCGGCCTTGTTGTAAACCTCCTCGATCACCGCCGTATCCGGCGCCGTGGGCGTCAATTCCTCGTCGTTGAGGGTGTTCAGGGCGTCCTGGAAGGCCGTCGCGGCCTCGGTGAAGTCTCCGCGCTCAAAGGCGATGTCGCCGAGCCAGGCCTCCAGCCGCCAGTCCTGCCCGTACGGCCGTGCCTCCCGCAGCGCCGTTTCGTGCGCCTGAAGGCTGCCGCCCTGCGAGACATCCTCATGAACCGAGCGCAACACGGTGCTGACGATGGCCTTGCCCATCCACTGGAGGGTTTCGGCGGAACAGTCCGCATTGGCTTCGGCCGCCGCGAAAGTGTCCTTCAGCGTGGCCAAGTCCCCCGCCTTGTAGGCGGTCTGGGTGCGATTGGTCAGGTCTTCGCAGGCCAGGGCGAGGCCTGGGGCGAGGACGACAAGCGTAGCCAGCATCAGGGCGGCAACCGGTGTCATCATGACGGCCGGCAAAGCGGTCAATCGCGATCCAAGGGTCATTTTCGGTCTTCCTCCTGATGATTGAGTGGGGGCACCCCCGTTTTAGGGACGTTTCGCCTCCGTCTGCCGGACCCCGATTTCTCTCAAAAAACACCGTTGAGTTGGTCGTCAAACCCCGCAGACGTCTTGCCCCGATCATCCGCTCCGTCCGGCGCGATCCGCCTAGGAGGCCGGATCGCGCACCAGTCCGCACAACAGCACGGCCCCGGTCGGCCCATGCACCAGTTCCACGAGGAAGGGACGGTCGAACACGAGGCTGATCTCGGGCTGGGGACCCATCGAGCGTGTGCTGGTCGCCACGGTCACGGCCGCCGCCTCCACGCCGGACTCGTCGACCTTCAGCCGCACGCGCTGGCCGACGCGGTCGAACCGGGTCAGCCCTTCCGCCAGACCGGAAAAGTCGCCGGTTCCGTCGAACAGCAGTCCCAGACCGGCGGCACTCAGGGCATCGGTCAGATCGACGTCGGTTTCAATGGAGAACCGGGGCAGCGTCACGCCGACAACGACGGGCGCGGGCGTCACCTTGCCGGCGCCCGCGGTCACCAGGTCTTCCGGCCCGTATCCCGGCTTCGGCAGTGTCAGCCGCAGATGGACCTCTTCTCCGGACAAGGGCAGGCTGATCTGGTCGAAAACGTCGGACCCGACCACCGCCAAGTCGGGAAAAACGCCGTGCATGAAGTCGACGGTGCCAGCCGGCGCGCCATCCACCAGGAACGGGCCGGGCTGCGTTTGGGCGGGTTTGAACGGCTGGGCCCACGGCCCACTGAACCGGAAGGCGTTGGCGACCACGGCGTCCAGATTCGGGTCCGCTTGCGCCAGCAGCGTCGGGATGGCCCCGCCGGTGTGCTCAGCCGCCCAGGCGTTGAGACGCGGCACGGTCTGTGGATCGGTGAAGTCCACGTTCTCGACCTTGACGTCGAGGCGCTCGCCCGCCGCCTCGGCCAACGTGTCGGACACGGACAGCGACGCGGCAACCCAGATGCCCCCGGCATCATGGAACGAGACGTCCCCCGCCGGGTCTGCGCTCAGTTCGGCCCGCATGGCGCCGATTCGGGCCATCACGACTTCGGTCGAGCCGGCGCGCCCGGTCCAAGCCTCCGTCACGGCCCCACGTCCTCGACCCTCGCCGCCGCGCGCGCCCAGGTCGATCACGGTCATGACCGTGGCCAAGCCCCACGGCGAGAGCAGGACATTGTCGCTGGCGCCGGGCTCGGCCAGGGACGGCACGAGCCGCCAGCCGAGACGGCTCATCGCCTCGCCCAGGGTCGCGTCCTCCAGGCCCACGCCTGCGGTCAGGTCGGGAGAGACCCGCTCGCCGGCCGCCAGGGCCGTATTCCCGAGCGATCCAACGGAGATCGCGGCCCCCAGGGCCACACCGAGAACGGCGCGGCGGGTGGAGCGGGCGGCACCCCTACGGCAATCGGATGAACCACGCGCGTCCGCCGCGGGGACGTGCGGTCCCGGCCGGGGGGACGAGCCGGACCCCCTCCCCTGGATAGGGGAGGGTTGGGGTGGGGTTGACGCGGAAAGCCTGATCCGTTCGTTGACCAACTCGCCCCCCTCCCAACCTCCCCCCGGTGGGGGGGGGAGAACAGAGCGCGCCTCCACAGGACCGAACCCTTCATCCGGAAGCCGTATCATTCGCTTTTTCCTTCCGTGCCGCCGGACACCGCGCCCCTCACGGGTCGTCCGCCTTGCCCAGCATGAACCGGCTGGTATCGTCGCCCTGGAAGACGGCGCGCTGCGTGTGCCCCTTTTCCTCCGCCAGAAGACTGACCTCCTCGCGCACGAATTCGCCAAGGGTGAGGGCGCTGACCGTGCGCTCGCGCCCCACGGCGGCGTAGCGGCGCAGGCCCGTCAGGATGGCATGGGCGAACACGCCGTTGACGCCGTTATAGGAATCCAGGGCCTCTTCCTGACTGGCCGACGCCGCCAGGATGAAGTTGCCGGTTTCGTTGTACAGGTTGCCAGAGATGGTGCTGACCTCGAACGAGCCGGCGTGACAGGTGTCCAGAAAGATCATCTTCCGCGCCGCTGGCAGGTCCCCCAGCAGCTCCACCAGACGCTGTTGGTTCAATCCGGTCTCGCCTTCCCGGGCATAGGCCTCGGGGGTCAGGAACTGATACAGCCCCTCCTCGGTCTCGCGGCCGTGCCCCGCAAGGTAAAGCACGAGACTGTCCGTGCGGTTGAGAGAGTCGCCGAGATCGGTCAGGGCGGCCTCCAGGGGCAATCGCTCCGCCTCGCCGTCGTACAGTTCGACCAGTTCCACGCGGTCGTAGAACGGCGCGGCACGCTCGGCGATCTCGGCCGCCACGGATCGGGCATCAGGCACGGCGTAGTTGAGGTCGTTGCCCTCGCCGGCATAGTCATTGACGCCCACGCTCACCAGCCACAGCGCCTCGCCGGGCTCCTCCGGTTCCTGCGTCGTCTCGGCCTCGGGCGCCGCCGGCACCATGAGGGTCATGGCCGTCTTGCCGTAGATCCCGGCGTCATTGTAGGCGCGGATCTCGATCAGATTGGCGCCCTCTTCCAGCGCCACCTGACGGTCCAGAATGATCGGGGCGCCCGGAACGCCCGCGTCCCCGGACGTCTCGCCGTCGGACGCGGACGCCGACTCCTGCTTCTTTTTTCCCGCAAGACCGTCGGAGGGCGGCGCGTCTCCCTGACGGCGGAACGCCCGCGTTGCCATGGTCCGCCCGACGTTCTGCCCGTCACGGAAGACGTCGATGGCGCCCACCCCGGCCCCCGCGTCGGTCACCTGGAAGCGCAACGTGATCTGAGTCTGCCCGGGCGCGACCGTCAACACGCCCACGGTCTCGGTGTCCTCTTCGGCATCCTGCGGCTCGGCATCGCCGGTGCGGCGGAAGGCTCGCGTCAGGTTCTGGGGCGGGCGGCAGCGCTCTTCAGAGGCGGCCTCGTCCGATGCCGCCTCGTTCGCTTCGGTGGGGGCCGCGACGGCGACGAAGCCGCGCGTGGTCTGGCCGGCTTCGGGCTCGCACAGGGCGACAAGCTTGATCTCAGGGGTCGGCGCGTCTTGCAGCAGTTGCCGCAGGTCGCCGATGTCGGCCATCGCCTTTTCCAACCGGGCCCGCTCCTCCAGAGGGTTGGCGAGATAGGCCCACACAAGGTCGGGACGGTGGAACAGGCGGTAAAGCTGGGCGAAATCGACCACCATCGGGCTCTCGGCCTTGCCGCGGTTGAGCACATGGCCGACAAGATTCTGCCCTCCGCCCGGGGAGTGCGCGAAGAACCCCTCCGGCGTCCAGACGACCCAACGTTGCGAGGACACATGGTAAAAGGCGCTGGCCAGTTCATCCAGCAGGCTGTCCGGGGCCAGCGAGTACCAGCGCACCGTGCCGTCCCCAAGCGCCGCCACCAGGACCGGGGCCTTGGCCGCCGGCACGACACCGTAGGCCGCCGCCGGAATGTCCTTGCGCGCGCGTTCCGTCCCGTCGGCGGCAAACACCCGGAGGGCAAAATCGCCGCCCACCACGAACCCGCCGTTGTCGGGCAGTTGCGCAAGGCTGCGCGCGGCCTCGCCCCGGTCCAGGGTCAGGGCGACCGAGCCGACGGCCGGGTCGGTCCGGTTGCGCCAGTCAGCCTGGGAGGTCTCGGGCAGGTCCGGTTCCGGGGCGTGCATGCCGTCCTCGACCGTGCCGCCCTGGGTGATCCGCCCGCGCGCCAGATCGATGGTGACGGGCTCCTCGCCACCGGTTTGAACGCCGATGACCAGCCGTTGGCCGTCGTCCGACACGGCGAACACACCGTCGCTGACGTCCCGGAAATCGGCAAGGCCGGCGCGATGCGAGGTCTGTAGGCGCCCGTTCGCGGACACCAGGCCCCAGGCGGGATCGGAGGTCGCGAACACGAGCCCGCCGCCCGGGCGTGCCTCCAGGGCCGTCACAGAGTCACGGCCGATCTCGACGCTCCAGGCCCAGGACTTCGCTTCCGGGTCATAGGCGAGCGCAAGAACATCACCGTCTTCCGTCGCGCGCCGGCCGGCAGCCACCACCAACGGGGTCTCTTCGCTGTTGATCCAGGTCACCAGCGGCGTGTCCCCGGACGCCCCGGGCGGGTCCGAGACCTTGAGGCGTGGCTCCAGGGTGGTGCTGTCGAAGATCTCAACGCGCGCGGCGCCGGAAAAACCAACCGCCAGATACCCGCCCTGCGCCGAAAAGGCGACGCCATGGGGCGAGCCCGGCCCCTCGAAGGTTCGCTTCGCGATCACCCGGAAGTCGGGCGCATACAACCGTACGGTCCCGTCATCGCTGGACACCGCCAGACGGCCGTCCGGTCCGAACGCGATCTCGCGCACGGAGGCCCCGTCGTAGTCCCGGTCCTGACCGAGAAACTGGCCGTTGCTGCCAAACACGCCGACGCCCTGACCGGACAGAAAGCCCACCACGAAGATCTGACCGTCGGATCGGTATCGGGTGTGAGCGATGGTGGTCGGCAGGTTTTTCAGCCGCATCATGGATTGATCGGGCAGCCCCCAGGTGTACAGGCTGAAGGTGCCATCGTCCCAGCTATAGCCGGTGAACCCGCCGGCGATCATCCGCCCGCCGTCGGGCGCGATGTCCAGACTGTGCAGGATGCCCTCCGCGCCGTCGCCCAGCGGCATGATCAACCGCTCGCCGTGCTGTCCGGTTTCCAGGTCCCACAGGCGGATCGTCTTATCCAGCGAGGCGGTCGCCACCAGCCCGTTGGCCTCATCAACCACCAGATCGCTGATGGGCGCCGTGTGCATGCCCGTGTCGAGCATCAGGAACGGCCGGGACGGCACCCCGGGGGGGAGGGACTCCTGCTCCTGCTCCTGCTCCTGCTCCTGCTGCTCCTGGGCCCATGCTGGTGTCCACGCCACCGGCATCGCAGCCAGGACAACCGTCACTAGCATGATGCGCGGCGCGGTCAGGATGGCTCCGGCGGTCAACCGCCGACCCGACGCCCACCGACCCTTCAAGACCCGCGAGGCATCCCACCGCATCACGAACCCCATGTGTGCCTCCCGGTAATCCGGTTTGGTTGCGCTGTTCGATCCTGTAGACCGGTTGTCACGGCGTGTCCGGCACGAGGCGTTGGATGCCACTCCCGCGCCGGTCGGGCGAACGACGGGAGACCACGGGACGCCCGACCGACATTCGGCCCGGCGCGCCCCGCGATCACGCCCCCATCGAACGGACACCGTGTCAACCCCTGTCCGCGAACGGTGTCCGGACGACGGTGGCAGGCTTCAGTTGGCGGTCGCCGAACAGGGCATGCAGGCCGGCGCCGCCGCCACCTCCGACAGGCCCGGCGAGGACAGCCAACTCGTGGAGAAGCCGCCAAATTCGGTCGTTTCCTGTTGCAGCGTCGCCAGTTCGGACACACTGTTTTCCACGGCCACGCTGCGTTTTTCCAGCGTGGTGTAGGTGCGACCGATCTCCTCCTGCTTCGGCTGGTTCGCCGCGCTCACCTGCACGGCCGGCTGGCTGGCCTGGCTCGACGCCGGCCGACGGCCCGGCAGCGCACCGACCTGGGAGGCCGCAACCTCGAAGTTGGCCTGGCGCGACGAGACATTCTTGTTGATGTCCCGCGCCACCCGCAGGTCCTCGTTCAGCTTCGTATTCAGTGTGGCCATGCGCGACCGCGCCGTTGCGGCGTCGATCAGACCGGCGTCGAAGTCAGCCTGGATGGCGTTCTTCTCCGCCGTGCGGCAGGCGATGAGCGCATCAAGAGCCTGCTGCGTGCGGGCCAGACGCTCGGCGTCGGACTCCATGTCGAGCAGGATGGTGCTCAGAAGTTCGGACTGGTTGCCCGATTGTTTCTGGACATAGTTGAAGTAGGCAGCACTGGCGCCGGTCACGGCTCCGCTCGCCGCCCCGATGGCCGCGCCGGTGCCGGCGTCTCCGCCCGTCGCCCAAGCCGTCAGAGCCCCAAGCGCGGCCCCCGCGGCGGCGCCGACCAGGACACCCTTGATCAGGTCATCCGCGAAGTAGTCCTGCTGCTCCAGCAGGTTGTCGCGCTGAACCTTGCATCGATCAGCCGAATAGTCGTAGCCGTACTTGTTGGTCGTCTGACAGGCCGACACAAGACTAGTGCTTACAATCGCGATCGCTGTATAGCGCAGCAGTTTGGCACGCATTTCATGTTCCCCCGGCAATGGAGACAATGTTGTGAATGGACAAAACGTCCCGCGATGAGCCCAACGACCCACGGATACATCTCTTCAGCGTGCTGCGTGCCGCCCTGACCGCCGGCGCGGAACACACAGGACTCGCCACCTCAATGACCACTTCGGGAACCCCTTTGGGCGTCCAGCCCGCAGCCGCCCTAGGTTGACCAACCCTAACTGGCGCGCAAGCCCATGGCAACGTCGCACGACGATATCGCCGTTGACCCCCGCGCCCCGTTTTCTGCCACGCCCGCGCCCGTTGGGGACCCGGCATTCCGGATGACTGCGGCCTCAAGGCATGATCTCGTAGCCGAGTTGCGTATACCCCCAGTTGAGAGGCCGGCCATTCACCTGCCGACTCCAGGACCCGACAAGCGATTCGGCCATTGCGTTCAGATAGTCTTGCGGATCCTCGATCACCGCGAGGTCCCGGTGCGCGACGAGCAGGTCGTCCGGTGCCACCTGTTCGGAGGCAAGGACGGCGACAAGATGCCCCTTGCCAAGCGGTTCGACGGCCCGAAACACAAAGTCGTACCGCTCGTCCGGAATGCGCACGGTCTGGCCCTGGCGCACGGCATTGTCCGCGCCGGTGAACGCGTTGGGGTACAACTGCGTGACTTGGCCGTTCGCGTTGATGTCGAGGACGATCAGGTACCCATCAATGGACGGCCGCGCCACAAAGGTCACCGTGTCGCCCTGACGGACCCGGCTTCCGGGTTCAATCCCCAGGAGAAGATCGGCCGTCGGCTTGCCCAGACCGTCGCCGAAGCCCGCCGCCGGGCTGGACGCCGCGTTGCCGGTGCGAAAATCCTGACCGAGCAGACCCTTGCTGGTCTCCAGCGTCGGCGTCAGGGTTGAGCACCCGCTGAACCCTTCGCAGAACTCCCGCGACACCGACTGCAGGTACGTCAGAACCTCGGCGTTGCTGATGATGCCGTTGCCATTGGTGTCGGCCTTGCCCTCACCGACCGCCTTGATGAGGCTGCGGGTAAAAATGCCCTGTGCCGGCGCCGTCGCTGGATCCACATAGGCGACCTCATGGGCCGCCGCCGCCGTGAACACCCGGACGGTCTTTGCGTCTTCCATCGGAATGAAGTTGTTGGCGTGGGCATCCGGAGGCAGAATATCGTCGCCGAGCGGGATCAAGCCCCGTGTGGTGCCGCGAAGACGTCTCAGGGCCGCGGCATTGCGGGCGACGGGCGTGGCGTCGTCGCCGTCGCCCGAACCGACGACGGCCCGCGTCACGGTGCCGGAATGGCACGAATCCACCAGCACCAGCGCTTGTCGGTCCGACAGACGGGCGAAGCGCTCCCGCAGGGTGTCATCCAGCAGCAGATTGGTGGGCTCCCCGCCGATGGCCATGCCGGTGTCCCACGGCACCAGAGCTTCGTCGCGACCATCCTCCTCGTCGCCATCCTGGTCCTTCGTCTCGGTTCCATGGCCGGAATAGGTGAAAAGGACCCGATCACCGGCTTCGGTTCCGGCGATCAGCCAGTCGTCGATGGCCGCCAGAATGCCGTCGTGCGTGGCCTCTTCGTTGAGGAGCAGCTTGACGTTCTCGGCGCTGTAGCCCAGGTGCTCCACGGCCAGAGTCTTCAGGTCGCGCGCATCGGCGAGCGAGGAGCCCGCCGGCAGGTTGAGCGACTCCATCTGGTACGTATCAATGGCAACGATCAGGGCACGATCAGCGGCCCAGGCTGACGGTGCGGCCGTCGCCACCACAAGCGCCGCGACCGCCGCACGGCCACAAACCTCGGTCAGGCCCAGCTTTGGCCTTTCCCGTCGACGGTGCCGCGAAGCCATGGTCGGGATCATGCCTGTGTCCGCTCCCTTCAGCGCGGCGTCCGGTTCGCCCGGACCCTGAACCCATATGAAATGATGAGCGGCAGCGCCGCCATCGCAAATTATGTCAAGGCCGCGCTTTCCTGTTCCTGGTGCGAGCCTTAACCCCGAAGGGACGGACATCAGGATCGAAAGCCCCCGGTGACCATCCCCGTTTCGGCCAGACGGATCCGGCCGCCCGAACCGCATCCGCGCGGCGATCCGGCCCCCTTGCCGCGCACAGGAACGCTATCATTGGCTGCGGAATTCGCAAGCGCTTTTCAACCCGAATGCGCGCCGTCACAGCGCCATCCCGGCCGACATCAGCCCGAACGGTCCCGATGGCGGCACGCGCCGCCCCTACACCCGGAAGGACTTCGCCTGCGGGTGCAGGATGACAATGGCGGAGGCGAACTGCTCCGGCACCAGTTCGTCCTCGTCGGTCAGGGACAGGCCGATGCGGTCGGCGATGAAACGGACCCGCCCGTTCCATCGCCGCCGTCGCCGGGAAGGGGAACCGGTCAGCCCTTCAGTTTCCGCGCCACGTCCGTCAGGTGTTTGGCCTGGAACCGCATCAGGTTCAGTTCCTTCTCGCTGGGCTGGCGGCTGCCGTCTCCGGCGGCGATGGTCCCCGCGCCGTAGCAGCTTCCGCCCCGAACCTCGCTGATATCGGTCAGTTCGGGGGCCGAATACGGCAGCCCGACGAAGACCATGCCGTGATGCACCAGGGTCGGGACCATCGACAGGACGGTGGTTTCGTTGCCGCTGCCGGTCCCGGTGGAGACGAACACGCCGGCCGGCTTGCCGACCAGCTTGCCCTCGGCCCACAGCGTGCCGGTCTGGTCGAAGAAATTGCGCATCTGCCCGGCCATGTTCCCAAAGCGGGTCGGCGTGCCGAACAGGAACCCGTCGTACTCAGCCAGTTCGCCCGGATCGGCCACCGGCGCCGTCTGGCTGGTCTTGGCGCCGAAGGACTGCAGCACGTCGTCGGGGATGTGCTCGGGCACCCGCTTCAGCACGGCCTCGGCGCCGTCCACCGCGTTGATGGCCTCGGCCGCCGTGCGGGCCAGGGTCTCGACATGGCCGAACATGGAATAGTACAGGACCAGGATCTTCACGTTGCTCATGGGGCTCTCCAACGGGAGGGACAGGAAACGGGCCGCCGTGCCCAAGCGGTCACAACGGCCCCTGCCTCCCGATATAAGCCTTGATCCTTCAAGGGCAATCGGACACCCGCCAAAGGCCTACGTCGGTGCGGGATCGTCATCCGGCTGCCACAAAAGGATGTCGCCCGGTTGACAGTCCAACGTGGCGCAGATGGCCTCCAACGTCGCAAATCGCACGCCTTTGACTTTGCCTGACTTCAGCAGGGACAGGTTCTGCTCGGTGATGCCAATGGCAGCCGCCAAGTCCCGCGATTTCATCTTTCGGCGCGCAAGCATGATATCCAGGGTCACGACAATGGGCACAATTCCGGATCCTGTTCTAGAGCGCGTTGCGTGCGCTCTGACTCACACAATGCGCTCTAATTATTTGATATTGAGCCAAATCGTCGTCGCGATCCGTTCCGGATCGCTCGGGATTTGCTCGAACTGCGGGGACGTGAACCGGCACCGCGCCCCGAGGCCGCTCCCCCGAAGCGGCCAACGGCCTCAAATGATGGTGGCCTGCTCTTCCCGAAGGAGGCGTCCCTCGTCCATGACCCGACCGATCACCATGAAGACGCTGCCAAGGATCAGCGTGCTGACCTGACCGTGGTCGACGGTAATTTCCAATATGCGCTGTCCCACCGGTGCCGTGATGGTGAGGATCAGCACAAGGAGTGTCGTGAGAACGACGGACGTCAGCGCGTACGCGATCAGCCCGAGCCCGAACTGACGCAGGGCCAGCACGTTTTCCCGTTCGAAGATTCGGCCCTGGCCGTACAACCCGAACAAGCGCCACAGCGCCGACAGCATCCAGACGCCGACCAACCCGCCCGCCGTCGCGACGGCCCCTCCGACCCATTGCTGCCAGACAGCCAGGGTCGCCGGCATATGCTCGCTCAGGGTCGAGGTCGTGCGCAGCCAGGCCGGTTCGCTCCAGAGGAGGGGAGGCACGGCGATAAACGCCACGATGCCCAAGGCGACAACCAGGCGGAGGGCGTGGCTCAGGCGGCGAATGTGATCCAGGTTGCGCATCTCGGCATCCTCTCTAGCGCGGGACTGCCGTCACGATGTCACGATATTTGCTGTTTTACAATAAATTTTTGCTCTTTTGAGATACATTCCCTCAGCGTCCCGCGGCATACCCACGCCGGGGGCATGGCCGCCCCCGGCCCGTCGTCCGCCACGGTCTGCGCGACGGAGGACGTGCGGACCAAGACCCACCTGTGATGGCGCCGGCTCTTACACCCGGAAGTACTTCGCCTGCGGGTGCAGGACGACGATGGCGGAGGTGGATTGCTCCGGCACCAACTCATCCTCGTCGGTCAGCGACAGGCCGATGCGGTCGGCCCCCAGCAGTTCCAGCAGGGCGTGCTGGTCGGCGAGGTTGGGACAGGCCGGGTAGCCGAACGAATACCGCGAGCCCCGGTACTCCTGCTTGAACAGGCCCTCGATCTCGCGGGAGTCTTCGCTGGCGTAGCCCAGTTCGCCGCGCATGCGCTTGTGGACCACCTCGGCCAGGGCCTCCGCCATCTCGACGCCGATGCCGTGGAGGTAGAGGTAGTCCTTGTAGCGATTGTCGCCGAACCACGCCCGCGCCACCTCGGACACCCGGTGGCCCATGGTCACCGCCTGCAACCCGATGACGTCACGCACCGGATCGCTGATGTCGCGGAAGAAGTCGGCGAGGCACAGCCCTCCCGACCGGTCCTGACGCGGGAAGGCGAAGCGCGCGACCTCGGTCGTTCCGTCCTCATCGAACAGCACCACGGAATCGCCGTCCGCCGCCGCCTTCCAGTAGCCGTAGACGGCCTGCGGCTTCAGGATATCCTCCTCCACACAGCGCCGCGCCATGTCGTGGAAGATCGGGCGCAACTCCTTCGCCGCCCACGCCTTCCAATCGGCCAGGGTGCGGCCGCTTTTCTTCATGCCCCACTGGAACTGATACAGCGTGTTCTCGTTGACGTAGGGCACCAGGGTCTTGACGGCGATGGAGGTCTCCAGCACCCGTGACCCCCAGAACGGCGGCTCGGGTGGCGTGATCCCCGAATGTAGTTCCTGTCGGCGCAGGCGGATTTCCTCGGCCTCCACCGGGCGGTTGGTGCGTTCGCGGGCCTCCGGCGGCACCTCCAGGACGTCGTCGTTGTTCGCCGCCTTGCGGCGCGACGGCCGGCCGGCGCGCTTGTCCTGAAGCTCCTCCAGATAGCCGTCGAAACTGCCTTCCATGACGTGGCTCATCAGGGTCAGGCCGTCGAAGGCATCACGGGCATAGGCCACGCGGCCCTGCCCGCCCTCATAAGCGGCCACGCAGTCCTGCTCGACGAACGCCCGCGTCAGCGCGGCACCGCCCAGGAACACCGGGATGTCCCAGCCCTCGCGCGACATCTCGACGAGGTTGTCCTTCATGATGACGGTGGACTTCACCAGCAGGCCGGACATGCCGATGGCGTCGGCCTTGTGCTCGCGCGCCGCCGACAGGATGTTGGCGATGGGCTGCTTGATGCCGATGTTGACGACCTTGTAGCCGTTGTTGGTGAGGATGATGTCGACGAGGTTCTTGCCGATGTCGTGGACGTCGCCCTTCACCGTGGCCAGGACCATGATTCCCTTTTCCTGCCCCTCGATCTTCTCCATGTGCGGCTCCAGATGAGCCACGGCCGTCTTCATGGTCTCGGCCGACTGGAGCACGAAGGGCAGCTGCATCTTGCCGGCACCGAACAGCTCGCCGACCACCTTCATGCCGCCCAGCAGAAACTCGTTGATGATCTTCAGGGGTTCGTGGGTCTGCATCGCCTCGTCGAGGTCGGCGTCGAGCCCCTGACGGTCGCCGTCGACGATGCGCTGTTTCAGGCGCTCCTCGACCGAGGCCGGGCGCTCCTTCTTCTTCTCGGTTTCGGCCGAGCGGTCCTGGAACAGGGCGATGAACGCCTGGAGCGGATCTTCCCCGCCCTCTTCCCGCTTGTCGTAGATCAGCGCTTCCGCCGCCTTCACCTCTTTTTCCGGGATGGCGTGCAGCGGCTTGATCTTGGCGACGTGGATGATCGCGCCGGTCATGCCGTGGCGGACCGCGTGGTCCAGAAACACCGAGTTCAGCACGTGCCGCGCCACCGCCTTCAGGCCGAAGGAGATGTTCGACAGCCCCAGCGCGATCTGGCACTCGGGCAGGGCCTCGCGGATCAGGCGGATGCCCTCCAGCGTCTCGATGCCCAGGCGGCGGTCGTCCTCGTTGCCGGTGCAGATGGTGAAGGTCAGCGGGTCGAACATCAGGTCGGAAGCCGGCAGGCCGTGCTGGTTCACGGCGAAGTCATAGAGCCGCTGGGCGATCTCCAGCTTCTTGTCGGCCGTCTTGGCCATGCCGTCCTCGTCGATGGTCAGGGCGATGACGGCGGCCCCGTGCTTGCAGGCCAGCTTGAGGCGCTCGGCCGCGATCTCCTCGCCGTCCTCGAAGTTGATCGAGTTGATGATCGGCTTGCCGCCGTAAAGCTTCAGCGCGGCTTCCAGCACCGGGGTTTCCGTGCTGTCGAACACCAACGGCGCGTTGACCTGCCCGCGCAGGCGGGTGATCACCTCGGTCATGTCGGAGAGTTCATTGCGGCCGACGAAGGCGGTGCAGACGTCCAGCGTGTGGCTGCCGTCCTTCACCTGATCGCGGGCGATGCCGACGATGGCATCCCAGTCCTCGGCGTCCTGGAGGTCGCGGAACTTCTTGGAGCCGTTGGCGTTGCAGCGCTCGCCGATGGACAGGATGGCGTTTTCCTGGCGCAGTTCCACCCGCCCATATAGCGACGCCACGGAGGGCACCCAGACCGTGGTGCGCGGCTGGGCGGCGGGGCGGTGGGCGCCCTCAGTTGCCGTCTCCCGCAGCATAGCGTCCACGGCGGTGATGTGCTCCGGCGTGGTGCCGCAACAACCGCCAACCAGATTGATCCGATCCTCGGCGATGAAGCGGCGGTGCCAGTCGGCCAGTTCGCGCGGGGTGAGCGGGTAGAAGGTGGCACCGTCGCGCAGTTCCGGCAGGCCGGCGTTGGGCTGGATGCTGATGCGGCCGGGCCAGTTCTCGGACAGCCAGCGCACGTGCTCGGCCATCTCCGCCGGCCCGGTGGCGCAGTTCAGGCCCATGGAGTCGACCCCCAGCGCCTGCGCCACCGTGGCGGCGGCGGCGATGTCGGCCCCCACCAGCAGGGTGCCGGTGGTCTCCACGGTCACCTGCAGGAAGATGGGCACATCGGGCCGGTTCTGGCTGATCCGCGCCGCCTTGGTGCCGTTGATGGCTGCCTTGAACTGCAACGGGTCCTGGCAGGTCTCGACCAGCACGCCGTCGCAACCGCCGGCGACCAGCCCCTCGGCCTGGGTGGTGAAGGACGCCTCCAGGCTGTCGTAGTCGATGTGCCCCAGGCTGGGCAGCTTGGTGCCCGGCCCGATGGAACCCAGCACGAAGCGGCGGCGGTCATCCGAAAAGGTCTCCGCCGCCTCCCGCGCCAGTTCCACGCCACGCTTGTTGATCTCGAAGGCTTTGTCCTGAAGCTCGAACTCGGCCAGCGTGATGGGCGAACCGCCGAAGGTGTTGGTCTGCACCACGTCCGCGCCGGCCGCGTAGTACTGGCGGTGGATGTCGCGCACCACATCCGGGCGGGACAGGCTGAGGACCTCGGTGCAGTTCTCCTTGCCCCAAAAATCCTCGTCCAGGGACAGGGGAAGCGCCTGCACCAGCGAGCCCATGCCGCCGTCGCACAACAGAACATGCCGGGAGAGATGGTCGAGAAAGTCGCTCATGGATGCCGCCTGTGGACTTGGGGAACGAATCGTAGGTTGGGGTGAGGCTCGAAGTGCCGAACCCCAACAGCGCCGTCAGGTGTTGGGGTTGGGGTTCGCTTCGCTTACCCCAACCTGCGGCAAGGTGTTTCTATGCCTCCGCCATGGCGGGAGACGGCACGGGCTCTGGCGGGCGCACCCCCAGCACGTGACAGATCGCGTAGGTCAGGTCCGCCCGGTTCAGGGTGTAGAAGTGGAACTGGTCGGCGCCCGCCGCCGCCAGCGCCCGGCACTGCTGGGCGGCGACCATCGCGGCCACCAGCTTGCGGGTGTCCGGGTCGTCGTCAAGCCCGGCGAAGGTCTCGGCCATCCACTGGGGAATGCTGGCGCCGCACATGCCGGCGAACTTGGTGACGGTGGCGAAGTTGCTGACCGGCAGAATGCCCGGCACGATCGGCACCGTGATGCCGGCGGCGGCGGCGCGGTCGCGGAACCGGTTGAACACGTCGACGTCGAAGAAAAACTGGGTGATGGCCCGCGTCGCCCCGGCGTCGACCTTGCGTTTCAGCGCGTCCAGGTCGGCCTCGGGGCTGGCGGCCTCCGGGTGCGGTTCCGGATAGGCGGCCACGCTGATCTCGAAGTCGGCCACCTTCTTCAGGCCCTCGACCAGATCGGCGGCGAAGGCATAGCCCCCCGGCGTGGGGCGATAGACCCCGTCGCTTTCCGGCGAATCGCCGCGCAGGGCGACGATATGGCGGATGCCGGCGTCCCAGTACCGCCGCGCCACGTCGTCCACCTGCTCGCGGGTGGCGTCCACGCAGGTCAGGTGCGCCGCCGCCTTCAGGGTCGTCTCGCGGGCGATGCGCGCCACCGTGTCGTGGGTGCGCTCGCGGGTCGAGCCGCCGGCCCCGTAGGTGACGGACACGAACTGCGGACCCAGGGGCTCCAGGCGTTTGACGGCGGCCCACAGGCTCTCGGCCATCTTGTCCGTCTTGGGCGGGAAGAACTCGAACGAGACCTTCACGTCGTCGGGCAGGCGGCTGCACAACGGCAGGGCAGAGACGAGATCGCTGGTGGTACGGGGATCGAGAGTCACGCGGCGTGCTCCTTGCCTGGGGAGTCTTCGGTTGTGTCGGTGGTTGTGTCGGTCGGGGTGGACGCGCCCTCCGGGCGACGGGCAAGCCAGAGGGTCACGGTCAGCGCGCCGCCGGGCAGATCAAGGATCTGCTCCACCGTCAGGCCGGCGTCTGCGCACCAGCCGGCCACGTCGTCATGGGAGAACCCGAGTCGGCGGTGCTGATGGCGCTCGCGCAGGTCCTCAAGGTCGTGCGGCGCGAAATCGACGATGGCCAGCCGCCCGCCGGGCCGCAACACGCGGGCGCATTCGCGCACCGCCTCGGCCGGACGTTCCAGATAATGCAGCACCTGATGGACGGTCACGGCGTCGCGCGACCCGTCGTCACAGGGCAAATGATACAGGTCGCCCAGCCGCGCCTGACAGTGGGCGGCGTCGGCGGCCTGAAGGTTGGCGCGAGCCACCGACAGCATTTCCCGGGACATATCGATGCCCAGGCCCTCGCGAATGTAAGGGGCGTACAGCCCGAGCATGCGGCCGGTGCCGGTGCCCACATCCAGCAGATCACGCACCGAAGCGAGCGGCAGCAGATCCAGCAGGGCCTGCTCCACGCGGGCCTCGTCCACATGCAGACGGCGCAGGTCGTCCCACTGGGCGGCATTGGCGCGGAAGTAGCTCTGCGCGGCCTCCGCGCGGGCGCGCAGGATCTCGGCGTGCCGGTCCCGGTCGCGGGCCAGCATGGCATCATCGTCCGGCAGCAGCGCGGTGATGGCCTGGGCCACGGTGGCACCGGCACCGCGCCCGGCGAGACGGTAGAACACCCAGGAACCCTCGCGGACCCGCTCCAACAGACCGGAGTCGCACATGACCTTCAGATGCCGCGACACGCGCGGCTGACTGAGACCAAGAATGGCCACCATGTCGGTCACCGTTAGTTCCCCCCGGGCGCACAGAGCCAGAAGCCGCAGGCGGGTTTCCTCGCCCGCCGCGCGCAGCCCACCCAGCACCTGCTCCATGGTCCCGTTCATCCGTCGATGCGATCCCGTCCAGGCCAGCCGCAGAACTCTGTCGTCCCCGCCTGCATCCACATATAAACATATCTTTATATGAACACAAGGCGGATCGCGCCGAAGCGCCGCCGCCCCGCGCCAGCAGGTCTCATTTTGGCCGCGCGGCCTCCGAAGTGAACGGCTGGGCGCCCCAGGCGCGGGCCTGACTCCCTCCCCTGGATAGGGGAGGGCTGGGGTGGGGTGGGGTTGAAAAAAGGCCTGCGGGATTGATGCGGCAAGCGGGGTCCGTGCGGACATCGCCTCGCTCCCCTCCCAACCTCCCCCCGAAGGGGGGGAGGAGAACAGGCCGGCACCGGCCGCAACCGGTGTTCTCCCTCCATCCTGAGAATTGCTGGCCCCGCGCGCGCCCCGTGGATTCAAGCGGCAATCCATGCTAGCCAAAAGCCATCATCACCGAATCCTCTCAGTCTATTCCAAGTCCGGCCCCGATTGGACGATAGGCTGAAGGGTGGTTCAGCACCGGCATGCACCGGCACACGACCGCACGGCGGTCCCCCCGCCCCAACGAACGAGAGCGCCATGACATCGATTCCGTTGACGTTTCGCCTCACGGACTGGCTGCGGACAGCCCTCCTGACTGTGGCCCTGATCCTGGCGGCGCCGGCCGCCGGCCTCGCGGCGGACATGCCCGACGAACCCGACGCCTTTCTGATGGCCGTGTCCGACCGGGCCATTGAGGAAATCCTGCAACCCGATATTTCGACGGAAGCCCGGATCGAGAAGTTCGAAGCGTTGCTGGAGGACGCCTTCGACCTTGAGGCCGTCGGCCGATTCGTGGTGGGGCGGGCCTGGCGCTCCGCGACGGATGAGGAGCGCGAGCGCTTCCTGAAGCTCTTCAAGGACTTCAATGTCTTCAACTGGGGCAGCCGATTCGATGATTACGGCGGCCAGCGTCTGCACGTCACCAACGTGATCCCTGACGGCGACAAGGGGCATTTCGTCGAGACCAGGATCGGCGATCAGGACGGCAAGCCCTTCGTCGTGACCTGGCGTCTGCGCAAACGGGACGAGGGCCTGCGTATCGTCGATATCTCGGTCGAAGGCATCTGGATGTCCCAGACGTGGCGCTCCGAATATGCGTCGGTGCTGAAGGAAACCGGCGGGCTGGACGGCCTGAACGACACGCTGGAACAGCGCGTGGCCGAAATGCGGGAAAAGACGGAACTGTGATGGCGCAAGGCGGCTGGCCGACGGCCGGCCGCCCTATCCCTTGAGCAGCCCGCGTGCCCGCAGCGCCTGGACGACCTCGTCCGCCAGTTCGTCCGGACTGGCCCGGTCGGTGCGCAGGTGCAGTTCGGGCGCCTCCGGCGGTTCGTACTCGGAGTCGATGCCGGTGAAGTTCTTGAGCTGGCCGGCGCGGGCCTTTTTGTAGAGGCCTTTGGGGTCGCGCTGTTCGCAGACCTCCAGCGGCGCATCCACGAACACCTCCAGGAACTCGCCGTCCTCGACCTTTTCCCGCGCCAGCCGCCGCTCCGCCCGATACGGCGAGATGAACGACACGAGCACGATCAGCCCGGCATCGACGAACAGGCGCGCCACCTCGGCGACGCGACGGATGTTCTCCACTCGGGCTTCCGGGGTGAAGCCCAGGTCGCGGTTCAGGCCGTGGCGGACATTGTCGCCGTCCAGAATGTAGCTGTGGTGGCCCATGGCCAACAGGCGTTTTTCCACCAGGTTGGCCACCGTCGACTTGCCGGCGCCCGACAGGCCGGTGAACCACAGCACGCACGGCCGCTGATGCTTCTGGTGGGCGCGCGCGGCCTTGTCCACCTCCAGCGCCTGCCAGTGAATGTTGGCGGCGCGGCGCAGGCCGAAGGCGATCATGCCGCAGCCGACGGTGTGGTTGGTGGTCCGGTCGATCAGGATGAAGCCCCCGGTGGCGCGGTTGTCCTCATAGGGGTCGAACGGCACCGGCCGGGCCATCGCCAGATTACAGAACGCCACCTCGTTCAGATCCAGTTGCTTGGCCGCCAGCTTGTTCTGAGTGTTGACGTCCAGGCGATGTTTGATCTCGGTCACCTGGGCCGGAACCGTGGCATGCCCGATCTTCATCAGATAGCTGCGCTCGGGCAGCAACGGCTCCTCGGCCATCCAGACGATGTGCGCCGCCACCTGATCGGCCATTTCCGGACGCGCGTCGGCCGGGCTGATGACGTCGCCCCGGGCGATGTCCACTTCGTCGGCCAGCGTCAGCGTGACCGCCTCGCCGGCCACCGCCCGATCGCGATCGCCCGAGAAGTCCACCACCCGGGCCACCGTGGTCGGTCGGCCCGACGGATTGACGACGATGCGGTCGCCCGGCCGCACAACACCGGACGCCACCGTGCCGCAATAGCCGCGAAAATCCAGGTTGGGCCGGTTGACCCACTGCACCGGAAAGCGGAACGGGGCCGTCACGCTGTCCTGGACGACGTCCACCTCCTCCAGGAACGGCAGCAGCGCTGGGCCGTCATACCAGGGCATGCCGTCGCCCCGGTTCACCACGTTGTCGCCCATCAGGGCCGAAACCGGAATGCACACCGGCTCCGGCAGGTCGATGCGGGCGGCGAAGTCCACGAAGTCCGCGCGAATGGACTCGAACGTGGCGTGGTCGTAGTCCACCAGATCCATCTTGTTGACCGCCAGCACCACGTGCCGCAGGCCCATCAGCCGGGCGATGGTGGCATGGCGGCGCGTCTGCACCAGGACACCCTTGCGCGCGTCCACCAGCAGCACGGCCAGTTCGGCGTTCGAGGCGCCGGTGGCCATGTTGCGCGTGTACTGCTCGTGGCCCGGCGTGTCGGCGACGATGAACTTGCGCCGGTCGGTGGTGAAGTAGCGCCACGCCACGTCGATGGTGATGCCCTGCTCGCGCTCGGCCTGAAGGCCGTCCACCAGCAGCGACAGGTCCAGCGCCCCCCCTGCCCGGCCGCGCGCCTTGCTGTCGCGCTCCAGGCTCTTGAGCTGATCCTCGAAGATCAGCTTGGAATCGTAGAGAATCCGGCCGATCAGGGTGCTCTTGCCGTCATCGACGCTACCGCACGTCAGAAAGCGCAGCAGGTCGCGCTGGGCGGCCTTGCCGCTGAGGACCGCCTCGGTCGCGGCGGCGTCGAACGTCCGTCCGTCGTCGGCCATCAGAAGTACCCATCCCGCTTCTTGAGTTCCATGGAGCCGGCCTGGTCGTGGTCGATGGCCCGCCCGGCGCGCTCGGACGTGCGCGAATTGAGCATCTCGGCCACCACCTCGGCCACCGTGGCGGCGGTGCTTTCCACCGCGCCGGTCAGCGGATAGCAGCCCAGGGTGCGGAAACGCACACTCTTCATCTCCGGCTCGGTGCCCTCGGGAATCGGCAGGCGGTCATCGTCGACCATCACCCACATGCCGTTGTACGGGATCACCGGGCGCGGTTTGGCGAAGTACAGCGGCACCACCGAGATGGTTTCCTGGAGGATGTACTGCCAGACATCCAGTTCGGTCCAGTTGGACAGCGGGAAGGCGCGGATGCTCTCGCCGGTCTTGATGCGGCCGTTGTAGAGCGACCACAGTTCCGGGCGCTGATTGCGCGGGTCCCACTGGTGGGCGGCGGTGCGAAAGGAGAACACCCGCTCCTTGGCGCGGCTGGCCTCCTCGTCGCGGCGCGCGCCGCCGAAGGCCGCGTCGAAGCCGTGCTTCGTCAACGCCTGCTTCAGCCCCTGGGTCTTCATCACATCGGTATGCACGGAAGAGCCATGGCTGATCGGCCCCACACCGTCGCGCACGCCGTCCTCGTTCACATGCACGATCAGATCGAGGCCCAGTTCCCGCGCCGTTTGGTCACGGAATTCGATCATTTCGCGAAACTTCCACGTCGTGTCGACATGCATCAGCGGGAACGGCAGCGGCCCCGGCGCGAACGCCTTGCGGGCCAGATGCAGCATCACCGACGAATCCTTGCCAATGGAATACAGCATCACCGGGTTCCGGACCTCGGCGACCACCTCACGGATGATGTGGATGCTTTCAGCTTCCAGCCGCTTCAGATGGCTCAGACGGGCGTTTCCGGGCAGCCCTCCCCGCCCTGATACCGTCTCCGCACTATGCAAGGGTCTCTCCGTTCTCCACGACCTACTGGAAACAAGGCGTAGGCAGCCCTGATACTCGGGTCCTGTTTCGCCGAAGCCCGTTTTCCGCTGACGACGGACTCGCCGGAACACATGCGCCGGCCGGGAATCACCCGGACGGCCCGTCGGCCGCGCGCTCCCGATCCATGCGCGCGCGCAGATCGCGCACCGCCGACAGCGCGCTGAGTTCGTCGTCGATCACCGCCATGCTGGCCTTGAGGCGGTCGCGCTCGGCCTGGGTCGATTTGCGCCGCGTCTCGCGCATCAGGTTGGCCAGGGCGAACAGGCGATGGGCCACTTCCTCCGGATCGTCCAGGCTCTCGCCCACGCCCTTGATGCGGTCCACCAGCCGGGCGATGTCGGCTGCCGTCTCGGCGTGACCGACCAGGATGGGGCGCAGATCACGGTACTTGTCCGGGTGCAGTTGAAGGAACGCGCGCGTCTCCCGCAGGATGACGGAGACATGCATGAGCGCCTCGGACACCGGATGATTGGGCCACGCCAGGGCCACCCCCCGGATCCGCCCGTGATGAGCGCGAAAGGCCGCCAGTTCCTCCACCAACAGCTCGGGATCATACCCGGGAACCTTCAGCGCGGCGTCCTCGGCGGCCTCGGGATCGGCCTTGGGCGCCGCCTCGGGCTTCGTCGCGGCCTCCTCGAACGCGTCGCCCCCCGCCGCCTCAGCACTGGCCTCGCCCCCCCCGCCGACATCGGCGAACGCGGCGTCGGCCTGCTGACGCGCCCACACCCGGTCCCACCAGGGTCCCGATTCCAGGGCCTTCAGGTCGTCCGCCTCCTCAAGCCGGCGCCACGGTGCATCCGCCCGCGCGCGCCACAGCCACAGCCGGCCCATGACAAGGGACGCATAGGCCACGATGTCCACGACGACGGGATCCCCCGGGCTGCGGGGGTCGGCGATGTCGGGCATCACAAGATACAGCCCGGCCATGAGCAGGACGAGAACGCCGTACCCCATCGCGCCGCGCCGCCGATCCGGGCGGCGGCCCGGCACCATCCAGTCGGGACGGGCCAGCGCCAGGGGAATGCACAGCGCGAACGCCGCCGCCCAGGCGCCGAATAGGCCCAGGGGCGCGGCCACCAGCGCGGCGATGCCGATCAGACTGCTGCCGAGCAGGGCATGCAGAAGGCGCCATTGGGCTTCGTTCGGCGACGGCCCACCGCGTCCCGGCCCGATCACGGCCCGGAACAGCCCGAACCCGCCGAACAGGGCGGTAACAGCGCAAAGAAACTCGATCATGCCGGATGGGGTCCATCGCACCACGGGGGGCGGGACGACAGCCCCGCGCGCCTGCGACAGACATAGCGCCGATCCGCGCCGAAGAAAACCGTCGCGATGCCCCGCGCGGGATCAGGCGCGCGGCGCCTCCTGTGTGCTCGCGCTGACCGGGCAGGCCTTGGCCTTGCCGCAGCCCGCGCAGGCGGTGCGGCGCCGGCCGAAATAGGTCCGCCACAGGTAGACCCCGGCCACCAGCACCACCACGCCGACGGCGGCGAGGTCCCACGGCCCGGCGGAGGCTTCCTGCCCGAAATCAACGGCCGGGGCGGACGGCGCCTCGGTTCCAGCGGCGAGGCCGTCTGTCGGCGAGATGGGGGCGGATGTTGTCTCGGTCATGCGACCCTGGTCCTTGTCCGGAAGGGAGGCCCGATCCGCCGCCCGGCTGGCAGGGGTGATCAGGCCATCGTTACGGTCTGCACGGTATTGATTTTAAGAACCGCTCGCAACAAAAATCGGGCGCCGATGTTGGACACGTCAGGAATCGGCCGCGCCGCCTCCCCGGGGCAACAGCCGCACCCGAACCCCGGCCGTCGCGGCCCGGGACGTCAGGGCCTCCACGGCTGGCGCCGGCACGTCATCGTCCAGCGCCAAAACCAGCGTCCAACCGGGCGGCGCCGGCCAGTCGGCCAGCGCCGCCAAGGCGAGCCCCACGGCCGGGCCGCACTCCCACACCAGCACCAGGGGCGGGGGCGGGGGCGGTGCCTCCGACTCGACCCGCGCCCAGCGCTCGCGAAAGACGGTCACCAGCGCGCGCGGCCAGCCAGGTCCCAGGGCCTCGCCCACGCCTTCGGGCGCGGCGACCACCAGGGGCATGCCGGCCGGCGCCGCCCGGGCCGCCGCCAGAAGGTCATCCGGGCCGGCAATGCGCGTCCAGGGCCGCGACTCCTCCGGTTCGGAAAGCAACGGTGTCGCCATTGACGCGACTCCCCGGCGTCCTTATTCTCAGGTTTGATCCCAGCCGCTTAAAGTAGCATGCTGAATCCGATCAGGAAAACACGCGTCTTGCGGTGTCGCGCGGCACCCGGACAGGGTGGTGATGATCGACGTGAAACGGTCCGCCGACGGTCGGCGGACCCAGGAGGACGACATGGCCGGGCAACGCGTTGACGAGGCGCTTGAGGTGCTGGGGCAGGCCATCAGCCGCCTGGAAACGGCGGTCGCGGCCCGCGCGGATCGCCTGACCCGGGATGAGGCCGACAGCGAGGCGCGCCAACAGGACGTCTCCGCCCTGCGCGACGAATACGCGGCGCTGCGCGGCGATTACACCCAGCTTCGGGACGTGGTCGAGCAGGTCGACGGCCGGCTCGACGGCACCGTGGCGCGACTGCGCGCCCTTCTCGACCTGGAAGGATGAACGGCCCATGCCGCAGGTTACCATCACCGTCAACGGCCGCGACTACCGCATCACCTGTGGCGAGGGGGAAGAACAGAACGTCATCGATCTGAGCAAACGGCTCGATTCAATGGCCGACGACCTCAGCGGGCGGCTCGGTCACCTCAGCGAGGGCATGGCCCTGATCATGATCGGGCTGACACTGGCCGACTCGCTGGCCGACGTGGAACGCGAGCGCGACGAACTGCTGGCGCGCGTGGAGCCCATGGGCGTCGAGGCGGAGCGGGCCGAGGCCCGCGACCGCGCCCATGCGGAGGCGGAGGATCAGGCCGCCGCCGTCATCGCAGCCATGGCCCAGCGCATCGAGGCCCTTGCCGCGCACCTGGACCAGGCCTAGGTTGAGGGGGCGGGGCTGCCCGGTTCGTCAGGCACGCACACTCCCGGGGGCTATACGTCTAAGAAAGGGAGCTGTCCCTGTCGGGACCCTGGTCTCGTCACACGGCGCCCACGTTGTGTCCGCGGCCCATGTGGAGGTCGCACCGCCAACGGCCAGGGTGGCTCCGCACCGTCTTCCCGTCAGCGACCCCGGCCCGCCGTACGGTTTGGGTCCGGCGGCTGTTCGCATAGGTTTCCGCGAGGGCCGCGCGTGACCGCTTCTTCTCTCATCTGCGATCCAACACTGTGCGCCGCCGCCGCCCACAAGGCGGCACTGCGTCGGCACTTGCTGGCGGCGCGGCGGGCGCTGGATCCGGACACCGCCGCCCAGGCAGCGCTGGCCGCGCGCGACCACGCCCTGACCCTCCCGTCACCGCCGCCGGGCGCGGTGGTGGCCGGGTTCTGGCCGCTGGCGGGGGAAATCGACCCCCGTCCCCTGCTGGAGGCGCTGCGGGCGCGCGGGCATCCCCTCGCATTGCCCGTCACGCCACCGCCCGGCGCCGCTCCGAGCCTTATCTTCCGCGTCTGGGAGGGCGATCCGGACGCGCTGGAGCCGGGGCCGTTCCACACCCGTCAGCCTCCGGCGACAGCCCCGGCGGTGGAGCCGGACTGGATCCTGGTGCCGTTGGTGGGATTCGACCGACGCGGCCACCGACTGGGCTTTGGGGCGGGCTACTATGACCGGTTTTTAGACGGCCGCGCCGCAACCGCCGTCGGCCTTGCCTTCGCCTGTCAGGAGGTGCCTCTGGCCGAGGGCGGAGTTCCTGTCGAACCGCACGACGTTCCGCTCACCGCCGTGGTCACGGAACGCGGCGTGATCCGGCCGGATGATCTCTCGAAAGGCCCGGGCTGATGCGCATTCTCTTTCTGGGCGACATTGTCGGACGCAGTGGACGCGATGCCGTGTGCGCGGCGCTGCCGGGCCTGCGCGACGAACTGGCCCTTGATGTCGTCATCGCCTGCGGCGAGAACGCGGCCCACGGCTTCGGGCTGTCCCCTCGTCTGTGCGAGGAGTTGCTGGCGTCCGGGATCGACGCCATCACGCTGGGCAATCATTCCTGGGATCAGCGCGACATCATCCCCTACATCGGCACCGAGCCGCGCCTGCTGCGCCCCGCGAACTATCCGCCGGGCACACCGGGCAACGGCGCCGTGCTCATCACCGATGCGCGCGGGCGACGGCTGCTTGTGGTGCAGGTCATGGGGCGGCTGTTCATGGACCCGCTGGACGATCCCTTCGCCGCCGCGCTGCGGGAGGTCGAGGCGGCGCCGCTGGGCGGGCCGCCGGGGCGCGGCGCCGATGCCATTCTGGTGGACTTCCACGCCGAGGCCACCAGCGAAAAGATGGCCTTCGGGCATTTCCTCGACGGACGCGTCTCGGCGGTCATCGGCACCCATACCCACATCCCGACGGCGGATGCCCAGATCCTGCCCGGCGGCACCGCCTATCAGACCGACGCCGGCATGTGCGGCGACTATGACTCGGTGATCGGGATGATCAAGGTGCCGGCCACGCAGCGGTTCGTGCGCAAGATGCCGACCGACCGGCTAAAGCCCGCGTCCGGGCCGGCGACCCTGTGCGGCGTGGTGGTGGAGACCGACGACGCCACCGGACTGGCGCGGTCCATCGTGCCGTTGCGCCGGGGCGGACGGTTGCTGGCGACGACGCCGTAGGCACCAGTGCCCAGCGGACTCGATCCGCAGGGGGCGTCTCGATCCTGATCCTGAGGGATTCCTTTCCGCCTTCAACGTCCGTATAGTGATGGGACAGGAGCAGTTCCCATGGTTGAGCGCGTCCATTCTGTCATCCGTTTCGACGGTCCCGCACTGAGCGGGCATTCGATGGACGTTGCCCATTTGGCTCCCGCGCTGCTGTCTCTCAGCGAGGTGGTGAAAGCCGCCAACACATTCGCCAATGGGGACCGCGCTGGCGTCAAAGTCTATGTCAACGCGAACCTGGAGCAGAAGTGCTTCGAGTTGAATCTTGAACTCGCGTTGACGATCTGGGAACAAGCCAAACTTCTCATCACAGACGAACGGATTGTGGCCGCCAAGGAAATAGCGGAATGGATAGGTCTGGTCGGAGGAGCCGCAGGCGGAGTTGGTTGGGGCCTTTTCAAATTTATTAAGCATATTCGAGGAAGGAAAATTGAGTCAGTCACGGTACTAAAAATGAAAGATGGAAACAGTGTTATAGAGGTTCGGGTTGAGGGCGCCGACGAACCGATCATCATCAGCAAGGCGGTTTACGAGCTATATGCCGACAAGAATATCAGGCGAAAAACCCTTGATGTGCTGGCTCCTCTGCGAGAGACGGGGTATGATTCACTAAAGTTCTATGATGGCGACACGGTGTTCACCGAGTTTTCTTCGGACGAGATTCCGGAGCCCGGCGGCTCGGATTTGCCCGAAGTGATCCCGCAGAATCTCCAGAAATCGAACATCCGGACGGGCGTCCGCATTCGAAAGGCGGTGTACGAGGGCACCTCAAAGTGGACCCTTGTCTATAAAAGGGCGATTGATGCGTCGATAGATGATCTCGATTGGCTCAACACATTCCAGTCTGGCGCAGTGAACGCGCCGCCCGGCAGTTCCTTGGATGTTGACCTTGAAGAATCATACATTATGAATGAGAATAGCGAGATCATTGGCGAGGCAACTTATCGCGTCGTCAAAGTTCACGATGTTCTTCTTCCGCCGGAACAAAAAACACTGAGATTCCGGGAAGGCGACGCACTTTCTGATGAGTAAATGCACACCAGGCGGGAAACTGACGGCCAAGCCTCGATCCGTCGCCCGGGGCGACATACATACCATCGAATGAGTCGTGGCAACCTCCGCGAGGGCCGGTGACAATGCTGAGCTTGGGTCCTCTGGCGTTCGGCGCTCCCTGGGTGCTGCTGGCGGTGGCGGCGCTGCCGCTGCTGGTGTGGCTGATGCGCGCCATGCCGCCGGCACCGCGCCGTCTGGCGTTTCCGGCCGTCGGCCTGCTGTTTGGCCTGCGGGCCGAGGAACAGGTGTCCGTGCGCACGCCGTGGTGGCTGATCCTGCTGCGGCTGTTGCTCGCCCTGGTGCTGATCCTGGGACTGGCCGGGCCGGTTCTATCTCCGGCCGGAGACACGGCGGCGGACGGTGACGGTCCCCTGATCCTGGTGGTGGACGACACCTGGGCGGCGGCGCCCACGTGGTCGGAGCGGCGTGCCCTGATGCTGGACCTCGTCGCCCGGGCCGGGCGGCACGGGCGGGCGGTGATGGTGCTGACCACCGCCGCCGAGGCCCCGGACGCGGTCGCCGATCCGCCGGCGCCGATGGCGCCCGGCGACGCGGCCACGGTGCTGCGGGCGCTCGACCCCAAACCCTGGGACAAGGACCTGACGGCCGCCCTGGATCGCCTCGCGTCGGCCCGGCCCGAGGCGGGCCGCGCGGTCTGGGTACACGACGGGCTGGCCGCGCCGGACACCGACGCCATGATGACCGCGTTGGGTGACCTTGGCGGCCTGACGGTCCACCGGGCCGCCCCCGACGAGGGCCCCCTGATCCTGCGGCCCCTGACCACACCGGGCGAATCCGGCCCGGCCCTGGAGGTGACCCGGCCCGCCGCCGACCGGCTGCCGGCCCGTGCCGTCACCGTGCGGGCGCTGGATGCCCAGGGCCGCGCCGTGCTGAGCGTTCCCGCGACCCTGCCGGAGGGCGCCACGACGACCCCGGTCAGCCTCGACCTGCCGGCGGAAGTGCTGCCGGACCTGGGCCGGGTGGAGATCGCCGGGCACCAAGGCGCCGCCGCCGTGGTGCCGGCGGACGGACGCTGGCGACGCCGGCCGGTCGGCCTCGTGGTTGGCACCGGCGCGGGCGAAGGCGCCCCGGTGCCGCTACTGGACGAGACCCACTATCTGCGGCAGGCGCTGGTGCCGCTGGCCCGACCGCGCGAGGGCGGGGTGACGGACCTGCTTCAGGGCGGGCTGGCGCTGATGCTGATGACCGACGGCGCCCATCCGGACGCCGAGGCGGTGGCCGCGCTGGTGGACTGGGTGCGCGACGGCGGCACGCTGGTGCGCTTCGCCGGGCCGCGCCTGCCGGAGCTGGCACCCGAGCTGCTGCCGGTGCGGCTGCGCCCCGGGGAGCGCGCCATGGGCGGCGCGCTGTCATGGACCGCGCCGGCCCACTTGGCCCCCTTCCCCGACACCGGACCCTTCGCCGGCCTGACCCCGCCCGACGACGTGACGGTGTCACGGCAGGTGCTGGCCGAGCCGGCGCCCGACCTGCCCGCCCGCACCTGGGCGCGCCTGGAGGACGGCACACCCCTGGTGACCGGCGCGACCGTGGGGCGCGGCCGGGTGGTTCTGGTGCATGTCACCGCCGATCCGCGCTGGTCCTCGCTGGCCATGTCCGGCCTGTTCATCGACATGCTGCGCCGTCTGATCGACACGAGCGCGGGGGTCGGGGGACGCGACACCGGCACCGAGGCGGGCACCCCGCTGCCGCCGTACCGGATCCTGGACGGCTTCGGCCGCGCGGTCGATCCGCCGCCCGGCACCCGTCCGCTGCCGTCGGCGATGATTGAGGCCCCCCGGATCGATCCGGCGCACCCGCCCGGTCTGTACGGTCCCCCGGGACACCTGCATGCCCACACGCTGGGGGCGGCGCTGTCGGCGCCGGAGATGCTGGGCGCGCTGCCGGAGAACGCGCACGCGGCCAGCCTGAACGCCACGGCCGGCGAGCGCGACCTGCGCCCGCCGCTGCTGACCGCCGCCCTGGTTCTGGCCCTGGTGGACCTGCTGGTGTCGCTGGCGTTTCGCGGCCTGCTGCCGGGTCGGACGGCGCGGGCGACCACCGCCGCCGCCGTGCTGCTGGCCGTCGGTGCGGCGGCGCTGGCCGGGCCGGGGCCGGCGCGGGCGGACGACGCGCCCATCGATCCGAAGGCACTGGCCGGGGCGCTGCACACCCGGCTGGCGTGGGTGGACACCGGCGAGGCAGAGACCGACCGCGTCACCGAAGCCGGCTTGGTCGCCCTGACCCGGGTGCTGGCGCGGCGCACGTCGGCGGAACTCGCCGAGCCGGTGGCGGTCGATCCGGCGCGCGATGCCCTGGAGGTGTTTCCACTGCTGTACTGGACCATCACGCCGGGACAGCCCCCGGTGACATCGTCGGCCCGCCGGGCCATCGCCGCCTATCTGCGCGGTGGCGGCATGATCCTGCTGGACGTGCATCCCGGCGGCGATCCGGCGCGCGTGCTCGACGGTGTGGACATTCCGCCCTTGGAGCCGCTGCCGGAGGATCACGTCCTGACCCGCAGCTTCTATCTGCTCGACCGCTTCCCGGGCCGCACCCAGGGTCAGACGGTGTGGGTCGAGGCCGATCCGTCCACCCACGACGGCGTGTCATCCCTGGTGGTGGGCGCCCATGACTGGGCCGCCGCCTGGGCCACGGACGAGACCGGCCGGGCGCTGTTCGCCACCGTGCCCGGCGGCAACCGGCAGCGGGAAATGGCCTATCGGTTCGGGGTCAATCTGGTGCTGTACGCCCTGACCGGTAACTACAAGGGTGATCAGGTGCACCTGCCGGCGATCATGGAACGGCTGACGAACTGAGGACTCACCGAACCCGGATCGGGTGGCCTGAAGGGAGACGGGGAATGCGCGGAACTGGACCCGATGACAGCCGCCGCTGTCTGATCCTGGCCGACGAGAGGATTGACTCGTCCAGCACGGTATCTCTGCGACGGACCAGAGATCGTGAGTCTTGGTTTTTCGTTCGCCGCAACGCCCCTTCGGGGCGCGCGGCTCCGGGCCTTCGGCCCGCCGGCGCGCGTGCGCCGGCCACCCTCCGAAACGATCTTCCGTTTCGGAGGGCGGTATGACCCGCGACCGCATCGAGTGGTGGGCGGTGTTCATCGGCTGCGCGCTGCCGCTTCTGGCGCTGGGTTGGTGGGCCGTCACGGGCGACCTGGGCGTCAACCCCATCGAGACCATCGTCCGACACCTGGGGGACTGGGCGCTGCGTCTGCTGGTGCTGACGCTGGCGTTGACGCCGCTGCGGCACCTGACCCGGACGGCGCGCTTCATCCGCTATCGCCGCATGATGGGCCTGTGGGCGTTTGCCTATGCCTGCCTGCATGTGCTGGCCTACGTCGTGATCGACATCGGCCTGCACTGGCCGACGTTCTTCGGCGATCTGACCAAACGGCCGTACATCATGGTCGGCATGGCGGCGTTCGTGGCCTTGATCCCGCTGGCCGCCACCTCCACGAGCGGCATGATCAAGCGCCTGGGCGGCAAACGCTGGAAGCGCCTGCACCGGCTGGTCTACGTGGCCGGCGCCCTGGCCGCCGCGCACTATGTCCTGATGGTCAAGGCGGACATCCTGGACCCCATGATCTACATCACCACCCTGGTGGTGCTGTACGCCGTGCGTCTCGGCCGCTGGCAGGCCGGACGGTCGGTGTAGTAGCCTTTTGCCGCCCCCGCATGGTTGTCGGCGGCGGCTCGCGTCCCAACCTTGGAGGACGGGGCCGCCCGCCCCCACCGTCGTTCGCCGCCCTCAGGAGATCACCCGATGCCCCCCAACGCTCCGGAGGACTCGCCCCGGACCGCCATCGGCCGGTACCAGACCGCCATCGACCTGGCCACCCCGGTACCCGTCAAGCTGATGCAGGCCACCCTCAATGATGCGGCGGTAGAGCCGACCCCCGGCGATGCGCTGCCGCCGCTGTGGCACTGGCTGTACTTCCTGCCGGACGCGCCGATGTCCAACGTCGGGCCGGACGGCCATCCGAAGCGCGGCGGGTTCCTGCCGGCCATCCCCCTGGAGCGGCGCATGTGGGCCGGCGGGCGCCTGACGTTCCAGGGCGATCCGTTGCGGGTCGGGGACACGATCACCAGGGACTCCGAGATCCTCGACGTTCAGGAGAAGAGCGGCAAGGCCGGCGACATGGTGTTCGTGACCGTGCGCCACCGTGTCTCGACGCCGCGCGGTCTGGCGGTGGAAGAGGAGCAGGACATCGTCTACATCGCCATGCCCACGGTCTTCAAACCGCCGCCGCCGCAGGAGGCGCCGGCCGATCCGGCTTGGCGCGACCCGGTCGCGGTCGATCCGGTGCTGCTGTTCCGCTATTCGGCGCTGACGTTCAACGGCCACCGCATCCACTACGACCGTCCCTATGCGATGGAAACCGAGAAGTATCCCGGCCTTGTCGTCCACGGGCCGCTTCAGGCCATGATGCTGATGGAATCGGCGCGGCGGCGCGAACCGACGCGGCGGGTCGCGTCCTACGCCTTCCGGGGCGTGCGGCCGCTGTTCGATTTCGATCCCGTGGCCGTGCACGGGTACGCGCGCGACGACGGCGGCCACGACCTGATGACCGTGAACGGAGACGGCTTGGTCTGCATGAAGGCCACCGTGCATTGGACGGAGGGGTGAACCGAGATCCGGGCGAACACCCAAGGCGTAGAACTGGGTTGAAACAAAACGGGGAGGATCGAGGTGGCGCAACTCCTGCAAGGGCTCCGGGTGGTCGAGGGCACGTCCTTCGTGGCCGCCCCGCTGGCGGGCATGACCCTGGCGCAACTGGGCGCCGAGGTGATCCGGTTCGACCGCCTTCAGGGCGGCCTGGACCACTACCGCTGGCCGGTGACGTCCGACAACCGGTCCATGTTCTGGGCCGGCCTCAACAAGGGCAAGAAGTCCATCGCCGTGGACATGACCACGGATCGGGGCAAGGAGATCGTCACCAACCTGATCTGCGCGCCCGGCCCCGGCAACGGCATCTTCCTGACCAACCTGCGGGTTCGGGGCTGGATGGATTACGATTCTCTCCGCCAGCACCGCGACGACCTGATCATGATTTCCATCCTGGGCACGCGCGGCGGCGCCCCCCAGGTGGACTACACCGTCAACCCCGCCGTGGGCTTCCCGCACGCCACCGGCCCGGAGGGATCGAGCGATCCCATTGCCCACGTGCTGCCGGCCTGGGACTGCATCACCGGGCAGAAGGCGGCACTCGGCCTGTTGGCGGCGGAACGACACCGCCGCCTGACCGGCGAGGGCCAGTTGGTCGAACTGGCGCTGAAGGATGTGGCCCTGGCGATGCTCGGCAATCTGGGCATCCTGGGCGAGGTTATGGTCAACGACGTGGACCGGCCCAAGTACGGCAACGCGCTGTACGGCGCCTATGGGCAGGACTTCATCACCGCCGACGGCCGGCGCATTATGCTGGTGGCCCTGACCGACCGGCAATGGCGCGGCCTGGGTAAGGTCACCGGGCTGGCGGACGCCTTCACGGCGCTGGGCGAGCGTTTGGGCGCGGACCTGAACAAGGAGGGCGAGCGCTTCATCCACCGCCACGCCATCACCGAAATCCTCAAGCCTTGGTTTGCGGATCGACGCGTCGAGGACTTCGCCGACCTGTTCAATCAGAACAGCGTGACCTGGTCGGAGTTCCGTAGCTTCAAACAAGCCGTCGAGACCGACCCCGACCTGAGCACGGCCCATCCCATGTTCGAGATGATCGACCAACCGGGCATCGGGGAATACCTGGTGCCGGGCTCGCCGTTCGAGTTCAGCGCGGCCGAGCGGGAACCGCCGGTCAGGGCTTCTCACCTGGGCGAGCACACGGAGGATATTCTCTCCGGCATCCTGGGTCTTGACGACCATCAGGTCTCCAGGCTGTTCGACGACGGCGTCGTCGGCGGCCCCCGGAAGGGATAGGACGCTGGTGGCGGGATCACTGGCGGACTCCGCGCGACGGCTGACGGCGGTCGGAAACCGGCCGCTGCCCGCCGCGTGGCTGGTGAGCGATCCGGCGCGTCTGCCGGATCCGATGCCGGTTCTGAGGCGGATGCCGCGCGGCGCCGGCCTGATCTGGCGCCCGTACGGACTCGCCTGGGCGGAGGCCCTGGCGCGCGGCCGGGCGTTGCGGCGCCGGACCCGGGCGCGGGGCATGGTGCTGCTGGTGGCCGGGGACTGGCGGCTGGCGGCGGTGCTGGGCGCCGACGGCCTGCACCTGCCGGAAGGACTGGCGCGCCGGAGTGTGCTGGCCCCCGCGCTGGCGTGGGCGAAAAGGCAAGGACGCTTGCTCAGCGTCGCGTGCCATGGTCCCCGCGCCCTGGCCCGGGCGCGCGCGTTGAACGCGGACATGGCGGTGTTGTCGCCGGTCTTTCCCACCGCGAGCCATCCGGACGCGGCCACGCTCGGCCCGGTGCGGTTCACCCTGATGAGCCGGCGGGCGGGCCTGCCGACGGTTGCCCTGGGCGGGATCACTCCCGCCACCGCCCCCCGTCTACGTCACAGCGGCGCGGCCGGACTGGCGGCGGTGTCCGGGTGGGATCATACGGTTTCCGGTTAAATGGTCCGCACCTGTCGGGCGGCTGGCCGAAAGACAGCCGCCGCCAAGTCGAGAGCCGGCGGGGGCCCTTCGGTCACCCGCCTCGATCAGTCGTGGGCGGGGTTGTCGGCGTCGGCGGGGAAGGCGAGGATCACGCACGTGCCCTCCTCCGGGCGGCTGTGGATCTCCAGCCGGCCACCGTGCAACCGCATGATTTCCGCCGACAGTGACAGGCCGAGCCCCGCCCCGCCGTGCTGGCGCGTCATGGGGTCGCCGTGGACCTGCCCGAAGGGGCGCAGGGCGACGGCGATCTGAGCCGCCGACATGCCTCGGCCGGTGTCCTCAATGATGAGGCGGTGCGAGCCGTCACCGCACCGGTTGCGCACCACCACGCGCCCGCCCGGCGGGGTGAACTTCACCGCGTTGCCGATCACATTGAACAGCGTCTGCCGTATCCGCTTGCGATCCAAAAACAAGGCGTGCAGGGCATCCGTCCCGTTCTCCAAGGACACCCCCTTGTCGCGCGCCGTCCGCGACAGAAGAGCCAGCACCTCATTCACCAACGCACTCATACCGAACCGCTCGCGCTCCAATTTCATGGACTCGGCCTCGATCAGCGACAGGTCGAGCACGTTGTCGACGATTTCCAGCAGGTGGCGGCCGCTGCCCCCGATCAGATCGGGATACTCGGCATAGGTCTCGGGCAACGGCCCCAAGACCCGGTTGGCCATCAGCTCGGAAAAGCCGATGATGGCGTTCAGCGGCGTGCGCAGTTCATGGCTCATGTTGGCCAGAAACTCGGACTTGGCCACGTTCGCTGCCTCGGCGCGCCGGGCGGTGTCGCGCAGGTCGGCGTTCACCCGGGTCAACTCGGTCGTGCGTTCGTCCACCCGCTGTTGCAGCGTGACGCGGAAGCGCAGGTTGGAATCGAGCACCAGACCCAGGGCCACCAGAACCAGCAGAGCCACCCCGGTCAGACCGTTCACCAGCCACGTGCGGTGCCCATCACCGCCGGCGAGGGGCGGATAGAACGAAACCCGCCACGTCCGGTTCAGAATTGGAAGGTGAACCGCGTCGAACGCCTCACTGTCCGGCCCCAGACCGGGCGAGTGATAGAGATCCCGGGACACCGCGTCCCCGGTCACATCCTCCACCCGGACGCGCGGCTGCGACGCGGCGGCCGCCGTGCCGTCCCCCAGGACGGCGCCGATCAGGCGCCCCGGCGTCAGGCTGACGGCGATGACGCCGGGGGCATCCCCCGTATTCACCGCCAGCGGAATCTGCTGAGCCAGAACCTTCATGATGAGGATGCTGGGCGGCGCGCCCCGAGGATCCTGCGACAGGCGTACGGGCGCCGTCACGCGGGCCTCCCCTGCGTCCCGTGACGCCAGCAGGGTCTCCAATCGCTCAGCGTTGGACGCCATGTCGAAGCCGATGATCCCCGCGCGGCCTTCCGGCGATTCCGCATACAGCATGGGGGCCGCATAGGCCCCGGCGGCGGGACCGGGCGGCGCGGCCAGAACCAGGGGCGGATACCCCAGCGCGGCCCGCTCCGCCTGGCGCTCGGTCAGGGACCGCGCCAGCGCGGGCCACTGCTCTGAGTCCACCAGGACCGACAGTCCCACCGCCCGCACCGCCTCGGGGGGACCGAACAGATTCACGCTCTCCACAAAGGCCGCGAACTCCGCCTCGGTCACGTGGTCACTGGCCAGCAGCATGGCAGCCACGGCATCGGCCATGAACAGGGTGCGCTCAATAACGGAGTCGATGCGGTGGGTCAGCGTGCGGGCGAGGGAGTGCCGCGCGAGGACGTATTCATGCTCATAGGTCGCGGTAATGGCCCACGCCAAGTACCCCACGATCATCATGGCGACGACGACCAAGGCCAGGGACACGGCCCGGAGGATTCGAACCGACATGTTCCAGGACGTCTCCTCGTCCGGAGGCTGACCGGGTCTTGACGCCCGCTCCACCAGACCTGCGCCCGCGCGCCGGGGTGGCGCGTCGCGCCGGACTGAAGTGTAACGCCCTTGAAAAAAATCCGGCAACACCGATGCGGAAAAAACAAAAACCTGCCAAGTGCCGGACAGTGCAATCGATGGGAGCGCGAGCAGAAAAACACTCGCTCTAAAAGGAATGGCTGGTGAGCCTCTTGCAAAACTCTGAGGCGCGGTGGGGTGCGGCACAGGGGATCGGCCACCAAGGGCGGATCGCGACATGATCTATCATCGGCCGGCTGTCCGTTTGAAAACAGCACTCAGCACGTATGGCGTCAGTACGTACAAGGCCAATAAAAACAGAAAAAACACCACAGCAAGGACGGCCGACAATAGGTTCGGATCTTCAACGCCACTTGACGAAAACCAGTCATGAAATAAATAAAATGACATGAAAGAAACGACAATCGAAATAAAAATATAGATCCCCTGAAAAAAGGAGACTACAATCTCCCATGCAGCGCAGATGATCCGAATAAGTAGTTTTTTCATTTTATGCTCTCTTCTATTGTTTTTACAAATTCCTCTATCGCCCCTGGATTTCTCAAAGATATTGTATTGCACTCAATCAATGGAGCCAATTCTTCTTCAACAAGGAAGTAAATAACATCGAGAGATTCTCTCTTTAGCTTTTGATGCAATCGTGGATTCGCTCTCCGGAGTCTCTTCGAGGCTTCCGACGAACGCTCAATTATACCTTGCGTAACGATAACGGAAACAATAGCGCCGACCCCAACAGAGACAAGCCTCTTGACAATCGCTTTGGTCACAACGGCTGCGGCGATTTTTTGACCTAAATAGCTCGACAGCGTGATTTGGGCCCCATACCGAGAAGCCGTCCATATCCCCGCCTTGTCGAGCGCTTCTTTGAGTTTTCCCTTGGTTGACTCTGGGAGTTGTGCAAAAAAATCATCAAGAATAATCTGCACGAGTTTGTATATAACCTGCTTATTATTAAAGGCCTTTTTTATTAGATCGGCAATCCGCCCGCGCTCTGCAGCATTCTCATTCTGGACTTCTTCGCCGAACAACCCCATGTCCTCGAATGTTCTTCTGCTGCCATAATAAAGGTCGACCGGAATAGAAAAAACACCAGAAACAAAGGCTTCTCCGATATCATAGAGGCGCATGGCATTCTCCCTTGTCACAAGAAGCCCGGACTCCACGGTTCGAAAGCGACATTCTATGGGCGCCATAACCCACAATCAAGCAACGTTAGCATTATAGCCCTTCAGTTACGCGTCGCGCAGCGTCGGCAGAGCCTGGGCGCTTTTTTTCCGAGATGGCGGGCGCGGGTCCTTGCCGCATCGCCGCGCTGTTCTTCCGCTAAACCCGGCGCTGAACCCGGCCTTGATGGCCGGACCATCATTGCGCCCTACTCCCCCCCCACCAGCACCCCGCACGCCTCGACCACGCCCCGGGTGATGGCCTCCGCCAGAATGTCTTGGTGGAACGGGTCCCGCAGGCGCGCCTCCTCTTCCGGATGGACGATCACCCCGGCCTCGATCAGCACCGCCGGCATGGCCGCCGCCTTCAACACCACCAGATCGGCGAAATCGTAGATGCCGAGGTCGGGGTCCAACAGCGGGCGGTTCTCGCCGGCGATGGGCTCGGCGTGGTGCAGGCTGGGGGACAGGCCCCAGTCCGCCAGCGCCCGGCCGATGGCCTTGGCGACAGCGAGGCTCTCCTCCGGGAACAGGTTCTTGCCGGAGATGAACAGCGAATACCCCTGGGCATGGCGGCTGAAGCGGGCCGGGCGGCCGTCCAGCGTGCCCTGCTCCAGATAGCGCGGCTGCACCGAATCATGATGGATGGACAGCAGCAGGTGCGCCCCCATCGCCGCCGCCCGGCGTGGCCGCTCCCACAGGTCGAGGGCGGCATCGGCCGGCGCGATGAGGGCGGCCCCCGACAGTCCGGCCGCGTGCATGTGCGCCAGCACCTGTGACGCCAGATCGACGTTGAAGGCATGCTCCGGCCGCCCCCGCGCGCTCGTCGCGCCGGGCGAGGCCACCGAGTGGCCGATGTCCAGCGCCACAATCAGGCGATCCCGATCACAGGCCGCCGCGCCCGAGTCGGCCCCCCACACCGTCATCAGCATCAGCACGATGAGACCGAACCGGCCCGCGCCGCTGTTCCTTGGCAGGACCGCCCTTCGGATGATCGGTCTCCACGTATGCAAAAAGCGCAGGCAGCTCATTAAGATTCTGCGGGCATTGTGCCCAAGGCGCGGGCAGTTGCCACGCCAAGCAAGACGAAAAGCGCAAGGGCGGCGCACTGAAACTTGGCCTTGCCTGAGCGAGAAACCAGCGGGCTTTGCCGGCAACATGGCGCAGAGAGTCGCAACATTTCCCAACGTCTTGAAATTCATCTCTTCGGTTTTTGATCTACCCTCTGGGTGTCGCACCTTCTTCATTTCAAGAACCCTTGAGCGTCTATTTGGGAGGGCTTGTTCCGCCTGTTGTTTTTTTGCTCTGCCATGCTACCGTCTCGTTCAATTCCACGGTGAGCCCGTGGGCGGCGCCAATCATCGCCCGGTGACTCACCCAACACGGCAGCGCATTCGGAGCACGGCGGGGCAGCATGTCCGAGACACGGGATCCGTTCGTTCGGTTCCAGGACGTTCAGAAGAGCTACGACGGCGAAACGCTGGTCGTCAAAAACCTCAACCTCGACATCGCCCGGGGCGAGTTCCTGACCCTGCTCGGTCCGTCGGGGTCGGGCAAGACCACCTGTCTGATGATGCTGGCTGGTTTCGAGTCCCCCACGCACGGTCAGATCACGCTGGACGGTCAACCCATCAAAAACGTACCGCCTCACGAACGCGGCATCGGCATGGTGTTCCAGAACTATGCCCTGTTTCCGCACATGAGCGTGGCGGAGAACGTGGGCTACCCCCTGCGGGTGCGCGGTGTCGCCCGGAATGAGATGGAGCGCCGCGTCCAGCGCGCGCTGGACATGGTGGAACTGGGCCACCTGGGCCGGCGCCGTCCGGCGCAACTGTCCGGCGGCCAACAGCAGCGCGTCGCGCTGGCCCGCGCGCTGGTGTTCGAGCCGCAACTGGTTCTGCTCGACGAGCCGCTGGGCGCGCTGGACAAGAACCTGCGCGAGCAGATGCAGTACGAACTCAAGCACATCCACGGAAGCCTGGGTGTGACCATGGTCTACGTCACGCACGACCAGACCGAGGCGCTGACGATGTCGAACCGCATCGCCGTGTTCGACGACGGCGTCATCCAGCAGCTGGACGAGCCGGCGACGCTGTACGAGCGGCCGGCCAACGCCTTCGTGGCCCAGTTCATCGGCGAGAACAACCGCCTGATGGGACATGTCGAGGCGGTGGACGGCCCGCTGTGCACCGTGCGATCCGACAGCGGCGCCAGCATCCGCGCCGTCAACATCCGGGCCGGAGGCATCGGCGAACGGACGCTGATGTCGCTGCGGCCGGAGCGGGTGTCGATCAATCCCGACCCCGGCAGCACGCCCAACATCCTCGACGCCGAGGTGCTGGAAGTCATCTACGTGGGCGATCACATCCGCTCGCGCATGCGGGTGTGCGGCCACGACGATTTCATCGTCAAGGTGCCCAACTGGTCCGGGCACGTTCATCTGCGCGCGGGCGAGAGCCTGCGCGTGGGCTGGCACGCCGAGGACTGCCGGGCCCTGGACGCCTGACCGCCCGCCGAATGCCACAGGGCGGGCGGCCTCCGTTCACCGTGACCCTGGAACAGGAAGGACACATCCAATGACCTCTGCGACCCAACGCTTCCGCGCGCCGCTGGCGGCGGCTTGCGCCCTGGCGCTGGCCGGTGCCGCGTCCCCAGCCCTGGCCGAGGATCTGAACGTCGTTTCCTGGGGTGGAGCCTACACCAAGAGCCAGCAGGAAGCCTACTACACGCCGTGGGAAGAAAAGACCGGCCACACCATCAATTCCATCGACTACGACGGCAACGTCGCCCCGGTGAAGGCGCAGGTCGAGTCCGGCAACGTTGACTGGGACGTGGTCGATGTCGAACTGTCCGACGCCGTGCGCCTGTGCGACGAGGGCCTGCTGGAAATCCTGCCGCTGGAGGACCTGCCGCCGGCCGCCGATGGCACCCCGGCCGATGAGGACTTCATCGACGGCTCGGTGATGGACTGCGGCGTCGGTAACATTGTCTGGTCGACGGCCATCGCCTATGACGAAAGCCAGTTCTCGGACAATCCGCCATCCTCCATGGCCGACTTTTTCGATGTCGAGACTTACCCGGGCAAGCGCGGCCTCAGCAACACCGCCAAGGCCAACCTGGAATTCGCCCTGGTCGCCGACGGCGTGGCACCGGGCGACGTCTACGACGTGCTGTCGACGCCCGAGGGCGTCGACCGCGCCTTCGCCATGCTCGACAAGATCAAGGATGACGTCGTCTGGTGGGATGCCGGCGCGCAGCCGCCGCAGATGCTGGCGGACGGCGAGGTCTCCATGACCAGCGCCTACAACGGCCGCATCTTCAATGCCATCGCCGTCGAGGACAAGCCGTTCAAGATCATCTGGGACGGACAGGTGTTTTACATCGACCTGTTCGTGATCCCCAAGGGCGCGCCCAACAAGGACCTGGCGTGGGAGTTCATCAAGTTCGCCACCGGCACCCAGCCGCTGGCCGATCAGGCGGCGTGGATCTCCTACGGCCCGGTGCGCCAGTCCTCCGTGCCGCTGGTCGGCAAGCACGCCGAGGCGGGCATCGAGATGGCCCCGCATATGCCGACGGCGCCGGAGAACTTCGAGACCGCCGTGCAGGTCGATCACTACTGGTGGGCCGACCACGCCGACGAGATGAACGAGCGTTTCAACGCCTGGCTAGCGCAGTAGCGCGGCTAAGCCTGGGGGTGCGCCCGCAGCCGGCGGCGCGCATCCCCACACCAACAAGACCAAGGAGTTTCGATCCCATGTCGCTTGCGATCAAGACGGCCCGCGCCTCGCTGGCCGGAGCTTGTGCCCTGGTCCTGGCTGGGGTGTCGTCCCCGACCCTCGCCGAAGACCTCAACGTGGTATGTTGGGGGGGAGCCTACACCAAGGCTCAGATGGAGGCGTACTACTCGCCATGGGAGGACAAAACCGGCCACACCATCAACTCCATCGACTATGACGGCAGCGTCGCGCCGGTGAAGGCGCAGGTCGAGTCCGGCAACGTTGACTGGGACGTGGTGGATGTCGAACTGTCCGATGCCATTCGCCTGTGCGACGAAGGCGTGCTGGAACTGCTGCCGCTGGACGAACTGCCGCCGGCGCCCGACGGGACCCCGGCCACCCAGGACTTCCTGGACGGCGCCCTGACCGACTGCGCCGTGGGGGCCATCGTCTGGAGCAGCATCTTCGCCTACGACGAAAGCCGCTACCCCGACAATCCGCCCAGCGCCATCGCCGACCTGTTCGATACCGAGACCTACCCGGGCAAGCGCGCCCTGCGTCGCATCGCCAAGTACAACCTGGAAATGGCGCTCATGGCCGACGGCGTGCCGGCCGCCGAGGTCTACGACGTGCTCTCCACCCCCGAGGGCGTGGACCGGGCCTTCGCCGTGCTCGATCGCATCAAGGACCAAGTGGTCTGGTGGGACGCTGGTGCCCAGCCGCCGCAGATGCTGGCCGATGGCGAGGTGGTCATGGCCAACGCCCCGCACGGCCGGATCTTCAATGCGCGGGTGGTCGAGGGCAAGCCGTTCCGGATCGTCTGGGACGGGCAGATCTGGGACCTCGACCTGTTCGTCATCCCGCGCGACACACCAAAGCGCGACCTGGCCTGGGACTTCATCAAATTCGCCACGGCGACCGAACAGCAGGCCGCCCTGGCCTCCTGGATCTCCTACGGCCCGCCGCGCCAGTCCTCGGTGCCGATGATCGGCCGCCATGTCGAGACCGGCATCGAGATGGGGCCGCACATGCCGACGGCGCCCGAGAATTTCCAGAACGCGCTGCAGGTCGATCACTACTGGTGGGCCGACCACGCCGACGAGATGAACGAGCGCTTCAACGCCTGGCTGGCGCAGTAGGGCGGGGGACAAGACCTCACCCCACCCCTCCCCGTGAACAGCCATCTGAACCACACAACTCTCCTTTCATTTGTCATTGCGAGGAGCGAAGCGACGAAGCAATCCAGGGCGAACAGTGGTATCCTCCGCTCTGGATTGCTTCACCCTCGTCTTTCGACGAGGGGTCGCAATGACAGTTCGTTTTTCCGGTCGGCTTTCGCCGACGCTGATGGCGACACGTTGACACGGAGGCGGTCGGGACCGGCACCAGCATGGCGCCCATCGCCTCCCCACCGCCGTACCGCCTTCCCACGACCGACCAGGGCACCGACCATGACCGATGCGCCCACCGCCTCCGCCGCCGACGGCGTGCTCCGCACCAACGACGGCGTACCGCTGAAGATCACGCTGCGCCGCGTCACCCGGCGCCAGCGCCTGATCGCGCTAGCCCTGGTCATGCCGCTGTTCGCCTTCATCATGGTCACCTTTGTCGGCCCCATCGGTATGATGCTGTTCCGGGCCGTCGACAACCCTGTGTTGCAGGAACAGATTCCGCGCACCGTCGCGCTGCTCAACGAGACCTGGGACGGCGAAAGCGCGCCCGACGAAGCGGTGTTCGCCGTGCTCGCCGAGGAGATGATCCAGCTATACAAGGTGCGCGAGGTCGCCAAGGTCGGCATCCGCCTGAACTACGAGCAGAGCGGCCTGCGCAGCCTGATCACCCAGACGGCGCGCACTGTCGCCCGGCGCGGCGAGCCGCCGTGGATGGAAACCTTCATCGCCATCGACGAGCGCTGGGGCGAGCCCGAGACCTGGGGCATCATCCAGCAGGCGTCGCCGCGCTATACCCTGTCCTTTTTCCTGGCCGCCCTCGACCTGCGCTACGACTGGCAGGGCAACATCGTCGAGCAGCCGGAGCGCGAGCAGATCTACGTCATGATGTTCGGCCGCACGCTGTGGATCAGCGGACTGGTGACGGCGTTGTGCCTCGTGCTGGGGTTCCCGGTGGCCCACCTGCTGGCCACCCTGCCCATGCGCCAGTCCAACATCCTGATGATCCTGGTGCTGTTGCCATTCTGGACCTCGCTGCTGGTGCGCACGACATCGTGGATCGTGCTGTTGCAGACCGAGGGCGTGATCAACGACGTGCTGGTGTGGATCGGCCTGATCGCTGACGAGAACCGGGCACAGATGATCTACAACCAGTTCGGCACCATCATTGCCATGACGCATATCCTGTTGCCGTTCATGGTGCTGCCGATCTACTCGGTCATGCGCACCATCTCGCCCAGCCACATGCGCGCGGCCCGCTCCCTGGGGGCGACGCCCTTCCGGGCCTTCCGCGAGGTGTATGTGCCGCAGACGCTGCCCGGGGTGGGCGCCGGGTCGATCCTCGTGTTCATCCTGTCGATCGGCTACTACATCACGCCGGCGCTGGTGGGCGGACGCACCGGCCAGCTCATCTCCAATTTCATCGCCTATCACATGCAGAAGTCGCTGAACTGGGGGCTGGCCGCCGCCCTGGGCGCGCTTCTGCTGGCCGGTGTGCTGGTGCTGTACTGGCTGTACAATCGGCTGATCGGCATCGACAAGATGAAGTTCGGATAAGGCCCGGAGGCGCAACCATGTCCACCCTGCCGCCCTATGCCAGTCCGCTGGAACGCCTCTGGTTCTACGCCTTCCGCGTCCTGTGCGGCCTGATCCTGTTCTTTCTCATCATGCCGATCCTGGTGATCGTGCCGCTGTCCTTTAACGCCGAGCCGTACTTCACCTTCACCCAGGGCATGCTGAACCTGGACTCCGAGGCCTACTCGCTACGCTGGTACCGCGACATCATCGAGAACGAGCAGTGGCTGCACTCGATCAAGAACAGCTTCATCGTCGCCATCAGCGCCACCATCCTGGCCACCAGCCTGGGGACGCTGGCGGCGCTGGGGCTCAGCCGGGCGCACATGCCGGCCCGCACCCTGTTCATGGGCCTGCTGATCTCGCCGATGATCGTGCCGCTCATCATCACGGCGGCCGGCATGTACTTCTTCTATTCCGACATCGGCCTAGCGCAGACCCTGCCCGGCATCATTCTGGCGCACACCGCGCTGGGCACGCCGTTTGTCGTCATCACCGTGACCGCCACCCTGTCCGGCTTCGACACCAACCTGATCCGCGCCTCCTCCAGCCTGGGGGCGACGCCGACCTACACCTTCTTCAACATCACCATGCCTTTGATCCTGCCGGGCATGATCTCGGGCGGGCTGTTCGCCTTCATCACCAGCTTCGACGAGGTGGTGGTGGTGCTGTTCCTGGCCGGGTTCGAGGAACGCACCATCCCGCGCCAGATGTGGGCGGGCATCCGCGAGCAGATCAGCCCGACCATTCTGGCGGTGGCGACACTGCTGATTTGCGTGTCGGTGGTCCTGCTGATGACGCTGGAACTGCTGCGCCGGCGCGGCGAGCGGCTGCGCGGGCTGACCCCGTCGTAACGGTCGCAAGGGGTCTCCCGTCCCCCGAACACGCGCACGCAAGCCTTTTCAAACGGTGCCGATTCCGCGATGGTGGGGAGGACAGGAGCCCCGCGCCCAGAAAGTCCTCGCGCCATGTCCGTCCGCGCCCGCCGCTTGCCCCCCCCGGGCATCCCCGTTCGTTCCGGTTGCGCGTCCGCGCGGGGCCCCGGGGCATGAAGACCAGTGGCCTGGAAAACCTCACCATTCTGTTGGTCGAGGACAACACCTTCATGCTGGACCTGTTGGACCGGGTGCTGCGCCACCTGGGGTTCGAGCGCATCCACAAGGCCCACAACGGCGAGGAGGCCATCCGTTTCCTGCGTCAGGTCAGGCGTCGCCCCGACGTCGCCGGCACCGCCGGCGTGGATCTGGTGATCTCCGACCTGCTGATGACTCCCATCAACGGCCTCTTACTGTTGCAGTGGGTGCGCACCAGCAAGGACAGCCCCAACCGGTTCATGCCGTTCGTCATGCTCTCCGGAGCGGCGGACGAGGAGTACGTGGAGGCCAGCCGCCACCTGGGCGTCGGCGAGTTCCTGGCCAAGCCGTTCTCCATCAACTCCGTGCTGGAGCACCTGCGCGAACTGATCGAACGGCCCCGCCCCTTCATCCTGACCAAGGATTACTTCGGGCCGGATCGGCGCCGTCAGGCACTGCCCCCACCGATCGAGGTCGGCGAGCGCCGCGATCCCAACCGTCCGGTCAAGACCAGCTTCTCATCGGAAAAGATCAACGAGCCGGCCAAGAACGCCGACGTCTGGATCTTCCACCTACCCAACACGCTGAAGGACAAGCTCGGGCGGGGCAGTCAGGCGGTGTTCGATCTTCCGCTTGAAATGCTGGAACGGGCGGAGGCCGAACTCGACCGAGTGGCGCTGGATTTCCACGACTGGGCGCGGGACTACCTCAACCGGCTCGGTCGCATGCTGGCCGAGGCCGAGGCGAACGCCGACGCCCGGCGCCGCATCTACCGCGACATCAACGGACTGGCCCACGAATTGCGCGGACAGGGCGGCCTGTTCGGCTATCCCCTGATGACCACGCTGGCGCTGTCCCTGTTCGAGGCCACGGAACCCGGCTGCCCGGAGGATGACGACAGCGTCGCCATCATCCGCGCCCATATCGACACCATGCGCATCGTGGTGCGCGACAAGGTCAAGGGCGATGGCGGAGAGGTCGGGCGTCTGCTGCTGGAAGCCCTGCGCGATGCCATCGCCAAGCACAGCCGCAACCGCGCCAAGCCAAAGAAACCCGCGCCGCCCCGGCGGGCCCGGTAACGCGCGATGCCGAACCCCGGAAAGTTCGCGTCGCCGGGCGCCGGCCTGATCCTGGCGGCGCCGTCCAGCGGATCGGGCAAGACCACGGTCACGCTGGCCCTGGTGCGGGCGCTGACCCGGCGTGGGCTGCGCGTGGCCACGGCGAAGGCCGGCCCCGACTACATCGACCCCGCGTTTCACGCCGCCGCCGGCGGTCGCGCCTGCGTCAATCTGGATGCCTGGGCCATGGCACCGCCGCTGCTGGAGACGCTCGCCGCGCGGCTTTCCTCCGACGACGAGGCCGACCTGATCCTGTGCGAGGGCGTCATGGGGTTGCTCGACGGCGCCATGACGCCCGGCCAGCCTGGGCACGATCCGTTGGCGGACGGCTCAACGGCGGCGCTGGCCGCCCGTCTCGGCTGGCCGGTGGTGCTGGTCGTGGATGCACGCGGCATGGCCGCGTCCGCCGGCGCGGTGGTGCACGGGTTCCGGACGGCGCGTCCGGATGTGGATGTGGCCGGCGTGATTTTCACCCGCACCGGAGGGCCGACCCACGCCGAGACCCTGCGAGTGGCGACGGAAACGCTGGCGCCGGGGGTGGCGGTGCTGGGGGCGATGCCGCGCGATCCGGCGCTGGCCCTGCCGTCGCGACACCTGGGCCTGGTGCAGGCCGGTGAGCATCCCGATCTGGCCGCCTTCCTGGACCGGGCCGCCGATCGCGCCGCCCGGCACATCGACCTGGAGGCCCTGACGGCGCTGGCGCGGCCGGGCCGTCCGGTCTCGCCGCCGGCGTCCGCGCCGGTGCCGGTGCCGCCCCCTGGACAGCGGATCGCGCTGGCCGCCGACATCGCCTTCGCCTTCACCTATCCGGCGACCCTGGATGGGTGGCGTGCCGCCGGGGCCGAGGTTCTGCCGTTCTCGCCGCTGGCCGACGAGGCGCCGGCGCCCGACGCCGACGCCGTCGTGCTGCCCGGTGGCTATCCGGAACTGCACGCCGGCCGGTTGGCAGGGGCGGCGCGGTTCCTGGAGGGCCTGCGCGCGGCGGCGGCGCGGGGCGCGCCGGTCCTGGGCGAATGCGGCGGCTACATGGTGCTGGGCCGGGGTCTGGTTGACGCCGACGGCGCGCGTCACGAAATGGCCGGGCTGTTGCCGCTTGAAACCAGCTTCGCCGAACGGCGCCTGCACCTGGGCTATCGGCGGGTGACGACTCTGGGCGAGACGGCGCTCGGGCCGGCGGGCCGTCGTTATCGGGGGCACGAGTTCCATTTCGCGCGGACCACGGAGGAGGGGCCGGCCGACCCGCTGTTCACCGCGCGCGATGCCCGGGGCAAGGACCTGGGCACCACAGGGTTGCGCGTGGGCGGGGTTGCGGGTTCCTTCATTCACCTGATCGCGGCCGAACCGGCGGGGGCGGGGCCTTGAGCCTTGCGTGTCCCGGCCGGGTCAGGTGAAGTACGGCCATGCGCTTCCGTCGCCGCAAACATCCGCGCCACCCGGTCGGCGCCGCCGGGCCGTCGGCCGCCGCCGACGCGGCGGACGGAGGCGACTCGCGCCCGTTCTGGGAGCGCAAGACCCTGCGCCAGATGACCGACGCCGAGTGGGAGAGTCTGTGCGACGGGTGCGGCAAATGCTGCCTCAACAAACTCCAGGACGAGGACACCGGCGCCCTGGCCTTCACCAATGCGGCCTGCCTGTTGCTGGACCTGGACTCGTGCCGCTGTGCCGACTACGCCAACCGCTGGGACCATGTGCCGGACTGCGTCAAGCTGGTGCCCGGCATGGTGGCTCGGCTGGCCTGGCTGCCGTCCACCTGTGCCTATCGGCTGTTGGCGGAGAACCAACCGCTGCCGGACTGGCATCCTTTGGTCTCGGGTGACGCCGAAAGCGTCCATCGCGCCGGGGTTTCGGTGCGCGGCCGGGCAATCAGCGAACGCGAGGCCGACGATCTGGAAGACCATGTGGTCGATTGGGAGGACCTGTGAGCGGCGCGCGGCGGCGGTGGGGTGGCCCGCGCCTTGGGTCGCGCCTGGGACCGCCGCCAGCCGCCATCGAGGAAACGGCGGCGCCGCCGGTCCGGCTCGGTGACCGCGAGATCCCGGTGGTCACGCGGGTCAATCCCCGGGCGCGCCGCATCGCCCTGAAGGTGGACGCGGTCGCCGATCGGGTGGTTCTGGTCATTCCACACCGCCGCCACGCGGCGCGGGCGCTGCGTTTCCTGGATGGCAAGACGGAGTGGGTGCGTGAGCGTCTGGGGCGGCTGCCGCCGCCGGAGACGCTGGCCGATGGCGCGACCGTGCCCATTCTGGGCGTGCCGCACCGCATCCGCCACCGCCCAGAGGCGCGGCGCGGCGTGTGGATACAGGACGGCGCCCTGTGTGTCTCCGGTCGCGCCGAGCACCTGCCCCGGCGCGTTCTCGACTGGCTGCGCGCGCGGGCACGCGAGGAGATCTCCGCCCGCGTCGCCGCCCACGCGGACCGTCTGCAGGTCTCGCCCGGGCGGATCACCCTCAGGGACACCCGCTCGCGCTGGGGAAGTTGCTCGCCCTCCGGCGGTCTCTCGTTCTCGTGGCGGCTGGTGATGGCGCCGGACTGGGTGCTCGACTACGTCACCGCGCACGAGGTCGCCCATCTGCGGGAGATGAACCACGCGCCGGCCTTCTGGCGTCATGTCGAGACGCTGGCGCCCGGCCTGCGCGGGCCGGCCCGGACCTGGCTGCGCGAGCACGCCGCCGCCCTGCACCGGATCGGCGGCGCGACCGGGTCGACCCGGAGGACAACGACGGGGTGACCCGGCTGGGTGTCACAAAAAGAAAGGGGGCGACGAAACCGCCGCCCCCGGGAAGTTGGGGATCATGATGTGCGGATCTCCGTTCTGGAGCCCCTCTCCTGGTCCGCGGCGCCCCGTGTCACCGACCGCCGCCGAAACCAGCCCGATGCCCAGGTTGGAGAGACCCGCCGGGATCAAGGTCTGCGTCTGTGCCGCTATCGGACCTTCGGCATAGAACTTATGGCCTAGACTCACTATGACCGACACGGGGGCAGACCGCTGTGACCGGCGTCACACTTTGTCCCGCGCCCGCTCCGTCGTCGCGCGCCTCCCGCCCCCCACGATCCCGCTTCTGACGCATGGTTGCGCCTTTCGACATATGAGATCGATCAATACAAAATTGGTATGTAATGTGTTTTCCCGTTTTTGCGCACCCGGTGCGCTTTTTTCGTTGCGCTCCGTCCACGTCGTTGCTATATTCAAACCATCGACGACGAAGGTCGAATGGTTCACCCCAGAAAGGGAGGACGCGGTTATGTTGCGCTTCCTGGTTTTCTTCCGGTACGCCATGTCGTTTCATGGCCCCCGCATCGACGATCATGTCGCGGCGGAAATGAAAGCGTTTGAAGACCGCCTGACGAAGGTGGTTCCGGTTCTCGCGGGCCCGCCGAAAACACCGGCGATGTAAGCGAGACATTCAGAGGGAACGGCATCCTGTGATGCATCGCGACCGACAATGAAGAGCTGGCGGAACGGCAGCGTGTGAAACACGGCTGGCGCACCGCCAGCTTTTTTTTTGGGGAGTCGCTCGGGATCTGCTTTCGCGGGCCGCGGAAAAACCGGTTGGCTCTTCTTCAGCGCCGCGCCTTCTTCCTCGGGCGTTTTTTCCGGGCCACCATCTCGATCATGCGATCGACGTCGTGCAACAGGCTGACCAGGAGGAGCGCCTCCGGCATCGCGCCATCATGGTCATACTGCCGCATCGCCATCACCCCGACCTGACTGCGCGGCGGCAGGGAATCGGTCTCGGCCGCCCGCCGGGCGTTGGGCAGAAAGACGCCCTGCAGCCACGCCTCGAACCCCGTCGCCGGGTCGAGTGGACCCGTCGCGGGCGGATCGGGCAACGGCTCCAGCCACAGGCCGGCGCGCTTCATTTCCGTCTCGACCTCATCCAGCCGCGCCAGAATGGCGGTGCGTTCCGCTTCGGTTGCCATGGTGCCTCCCGAACCGTTGAGCCCTCGCATTTATGGTCGCCGGTCCCTGGGGATGTCCATGCCGGATGCCGGGGGCACCGCCGCTCTCATCGAATGCGAGTGTCGAGGCGCGTTGGCACGGGTTATCGTATTCGCGCCATAATTCAGAGGCACAGTCCCCCTTGTCTTTTCGTTGACGCGACGCGGTTTGGGGGACGCACCGATGACCATCCACAACTGCCATATTCATCTGTTCACGATGAAGCATGTTCCGGACGATTACATGGGCGTGGCGCGGGTATTTAAGAAACATCCGCGCCTGTTAAGAATCGCGTCGAAGGGGATGAAGGTCGCGAATCCGTTTTCCGATACGGATCGTCTTGACCGTCTCGCCAAATTCACCAAGGCGGGCTTCAACAAAAGCCAAGAGGCGGTTTTCAACGACATTGCCAAGTTCTATCCGGACGATACGAGGTTTATTGTTCTGCCCATGGACATGGAGGGCATGGGGTACGGCAAGCCGGCCAAAGGCGAAAATGGCGAAGACCATGGGATTGCCTCGCAACACGAAGAACTGGCAACCCTGAGCGTCAAAACAAATGGGCAGGTGATACCCTTTGTCCATTTCGATCCCCGTCGCGAAAATGACGGCCCTCGTCAAGAAAATGGCGACTCCCCTAAAAACGCCAAGGAATGCATCGAATACTGGATTGAAAAACGCGGGTTCAAAGGCGTGAAACTGTACCCGCCCCTTGGCTACAGTCTGGATGAAACCGTGAAAGAAAAAGATGCGGGCGGAAACGAGAAAGACGAATTCAGGTACCTTGAGGTTCTTGAGTACTGCGACGAAAAGAAGCTGCCCGTGATGGTCCACTGCTCCACCGGATCCGTTCGCGCCAAAAGATATCGTGACCGCAAGGACTATGCATCGGCGCTGGCGTCGCCCAAACGATATGAACCCGTTCTCAAGCGTTTCACGAATCTACGACTGTGTATGGGGCACTTCGGGGGATCAGTAGCGTGGAACGCCTACATGCGTGACCCGGACGGCGACGGACAATACGAAAAAGAAGCCAACAAGACGTGGCTCAAGGATATCCGCGATCTCATGGAAAAATACGACAATGTTTACGCTGATATTTCGTACACCATGTTTGATTTTGACTCCAACATTGCCATGCTCAGTGTCCTGCTCGAAGACCCAAGGATCAAGCCGAAGGTTCTGTTCGGATCGGACTTCTACATGTCCGAGAACGAGACCCTGAGCGAACGGGAGCACTGCATCCGCATCCGCCACGGGCTGGGACTGGAGTCCTTCCGGCAGATCGCCGAAACCAACCCGCTCGCATACCTCGGCGACGGTATCGACACGCCCGTTGTGCCGATGGGGCCCGGCGTCCCCCCACCGCCGCGGCCGGCCGAGCCCAGCACTTGGCACTTCGCCTGACCGCGTGCCGGTCGAGGGGCTTCTCCGACGCCCGCGGCGGCGCCGGAGGACTGCCTCCTACAGAATGAACTTCGACAGGTCGGAGGACTTGGCCAGCGGGCTGACGCGCTCGTGTACCATGTCCGCGTCGACGACGATGGTCTCGCCGCTCCGGTCGGAGGCGGTGAACGAGATCTCATCCAACAGCCGTTCCAGCACGGTGTGCAGGCGCCGGGCGCCGATGTTCTCGACCGACGTGTTGATCTCGGCGGCCAGATCGGCGATGGCCACGATGGCCGCGTCGTCGAAGTCCAGCGTCACCTCCTCGGTGCCCATCAGCGCCTTGTACTGCTTGATCAGGCTGGCCTCCGGCTCGGTCAGGATGCGCACGAAGTCGTCCCGGTCCAGCGCCGACAACTCCACGCGGATGGGCAGGCGGCCCTGCAACTCGGGCAGCAGGTCCGACGGCTTGGCGATGTGAAAGGCGCCCGACGCGATGAACAGGATGTGGTCGGTGCGCACCAGCCCGTGCTTGGTGGTGACCGTGGTGCCCTCGATCAGCGGCAACAGGTCGCGCTGCACGCCCTCGCGCGAGACATCCGCGCCGCCGCGCGCGTCGCTGCGGGCGGTGATCTTGTCCAACTCGTCCAGGAAGACGATGCCGTTGTTCTCCACGGCCTCGATGGCCTCCTTGACCACCTGATCCTCGTCGAGCAGCTTGTCGGCCTCCTCGCGCACCAGAACCTCGTAGCTGGCCTCGACCGTCATGCGCTTGCGCGTGGTGCGGCCGCCGAAGGCCTTGCCGAAGATGTCGTTCAGGTTGAGCATGCCGGCCTGGGTGCCCTGCATCCCGGGAATGTCGAGCATGGGCATGGACGTGCCGCCGGTGTCGCGGACATCGATGTCCACTTCCTTGTCGGCCAGCCGGCCCTCGCGCAGCATCTTGCGGAAGTTCTGGCGCGTGGTGTCCTTGGCGGTATCGCCGACCAGGGCGTCGAGCACGCGCTCCTCGGCCGCCAGTTCGGCCTTGGAATGGACGCGCTTGCGCAGGCGCTCCCGGGTCTCGGTGATGGCCACCTCGACCAGATCGCGCACGATGCTTTCCACATCGCGACCGACGTAGCCGACCTCGGTGAACTTGGTCGCCTCCACCTTCAGGAACGGCGCCTCCGCCAGCCGCGCGAGGCGACGCGCGATCTCGGTCTTGCCGACGCCGGTGGGGCCGATCATCAGAATGTTCTTGGGCAGCACCTCCTCGCGCAGCCCCTCGGGCAGTTGCTGGCGACGCCAGCGGTTGCGAAGGGCGATGGCGACGGCGCGCTTGGCGTCCCCCTGGCCGATGATGAAGCGGTCCAGTTCGGAGACGATCTCGCGGGGGCTAAAGGCAGGCATGACGGTGTCCGAAGGTTTTTGACGGGACGGGCGAAGGGTCTGGCGCGCGGCGGTCAGGCGTCACCGCCGAGCGTTTCCACGATCACGCTGTGATTGGTGTAGACGCAGATGTCGGCGGCGATGGCCATGGCCTTGCGGGCGATGGCCTCGGCGTCCATGTCGTCGCGGTCGGCCAGGGCGCGGGCGGCGGCCAGGGCGTACGTCCCGCCGGAGCCGATGCCGATCAGGCCGTCCTCGGGCTCCAGCACGTCGCCGTTGCCGGTCAGGACCAGCGAGACCTCCTTGTCGACCACGGCCATCATGGCCTCCAGCCGGCGCAGGTAGCGGTCCGTGCGCCAGTCCTTGGCCATCTCGACGCAGGCGCGGGTGAGCTGGCCGGGGTGCTTCTCAAGCTGGCCTTCCAGCCGCTCCAGCAGGGCGAACGCGTCGGCCGTGGCCCCGGCGAAGCCCGCCAGCACCTTGCCGCCGGACAGGGGGCGGACCTTGCGGGCGTTGGATTTCATGACGGTCTGGCCGAACGAGACCTGACCGTCACCGGCGATCACGACCCGCCCGTTCTTGCGCACCGTCAGGATGGTGGTGCCGTGCCACTGGATGGGATCATGCGGGTTCGCGGGCGTCATACGGGAAACCTCCGGACCGGACGGAAAAGGAATTCCAACGATCATTGACATGACCGTTGAAGTCCGTGGCCGGCCCGCTCCCCCACCCGGCGTTCCGCAACAGACTGGCGTTGGGTGGCCGGGTGGGGGAGCGGGCCGGTGCCGAAATGCGGATGAGTCAAACTCATCCGCCGCTGGCATGGGCGCGCCCTACATGGGGAGCCGACTCGACCCCGGTCAAGGGTGGAATGCCCGGCGGGGATTCCGCCGGGTGTGTGTCCACCCATGCCCTCGACGCCGCGGTCATGCGCGCGCGCCAGTCCGGACCGCCCGCGCGAAAGGCCTCCACGACGTCGGTGTCGACGCCCAGGACAACGGGCGTCCGGCCCGGGTGAACCAGAACCTCTCTTCGCGCCATGCCCGCCTCGCGGGCGGCGCGCATTTCCTCCTCCGTGGCGGGGCGATCATCCTCGTCCTGGCCGTCCCACACATGATCCCCGTCCACGGTGAGGGTGCGGACGGCGTCCTTGACCTCCCCAAGGCTCATGCTGTTCGTTCTCAAGTCAGACACGATACATCTCCCGTTCCACGGGGCCGGCGCGGCGATAACGGATCACCCGCGTCATCCCGTCGCGAGGCACGTGGACGACGAGGACTGGGCGCTTATCGCGCCGCTGATTCCGCCGGGCAAGCCGGGCGGCTGCTGCGGGCGCTGATCGCGACGTGGTGGCGCAAGGGCGATCACGACCGCTGGCCCCGGGACACGCTCGCCCGCCTGATCGAGGCCCTGACCGAGGCGCCGCCCGTCTTTCACCTGCCGGACGACGCGGTTCACAGCCACACCCGCCACTACATGGCGGCGCCGGTGAAGACGACGCTCATCTTTGACGCCTTCGCCCATCTGCCCGCCGATACCGAGATTGTCGCCGCCTGGCCCGACGTGACCCTGGACGAGGACCTCTACGCCCTCGCCGAGGATTTGGCGGGCGGGTTGGGGTATCTGGGTCGCGCCGAAAGCTGGGTCGAGGCGACGGCCTCAACCGAGTGGCCCGTCGATAAGGCCAACTGCCGGCCCGTCAACGGCGCCGGCCAGACCGACGCCAAGGGCGATCCCGTGCGTGTGCTCGCGCCGCTGCCGGCGGCCCGGTATGCCGAGGAACGCGACCGCCTGATCGGGGAGACCGAAGCACGACTGACGGCGGAACACACTGCGACCGGCAAGAAGCCGCCGACGACCAAGGCCCTGGCCGAGAAGGTCAAAAAGACCCTGGGCGGGACCCTCCCCGACGCCCTGCTCGACGCTTTGTCGCTGGACACCGGCGACCTGCAAAAGGTGGGCTGGACCCGTCCGCCGGCATCAAAAGAAGTCGTCTATGTCCGGCCGCCGCTGTCCCCCACGGCCCGCCGCCGTCGCCGCCCCACCGGGCCGTCCATCCACGCGGGCAAGGCGCGTCCCACCGTCGCCCGCTGGGTGCTGACCGGCCGCCCGCGCCCGCGCGTGGAGGACACCATCCGCATTGGCGAGTTGATGCGTCTCGCGGCCATGAGCACGTTTGGCCGGGACAAACAAACCGGTCGCTTCAACGCCCCGCCAGAGATCTCCGGCCACGGTGAGGATAACAAGGCGCTGCGCGTCCCGGAACACGCCCACGCCTTCTGGCTGCCGGAGGACGGCGACAACGACGGCTGGATCGACCACGTCACGGTCTGGCTGCCCGGCGGATTCGACGGAACCGCGCAAGCCAAACTTTCCGGCCTGCGTAGGCTGTGGATGGATGCGGCGCGGGAATGGTCTCTGGCGCTGGAGGGCTTCGGACGCCATTACGGCCTCGGCCTGTTCGGTCCCTCCCTTGGACCCTGACCAAACGTGAGCCGAGGGATCCTGATCGGGTGAAATCCCGTTTCGTGTGGCGATGCAGAGCAAGGCATTCAAGATGCCCCGGGCGAGGGTTTTTCGTAGTCCGTTTCTCCTCAACGCCTTGAACCTCTGCTGGCCTCGCGCTATGTATATCCCAGTGGAATATCCCGCGTGGAGACATGGCATGACCAGTTCGACCGTTTTCACGTCCAATCGGAGCCAAGCTGTTCGCTTGCCCAAGGCCGTCGCCTTCCCCAAGGACGTGCATCAGGTCGATATTCTCATTATCGGCCGCAGTCGCGTCATCGTGCCCCAAGGCAAACGGTGGGACGAACTGTTCCTGAACGGGCCGCGCGTGAGCGACGACTTCATGGCCGAACGTGAACAACCTGTCGTGGAGACACGCGAGTCCTTCTGATGCTCTCCTACATGCTCGATACCAATATTTGCATCCACGTGATGAAGACCTATCCGCCAGAGGTGCGCGAAACGTTCAACGCGCTGGCGGAACAACTCTGTATATCGTCGATCACGTTGGGGGAATTGCACTACGGCGCGGAGAAGTCGGCCCGCCGAGTCGAGAACCTTACGGCGATCGAGCACTTCGTGGCCCGGCTGGACATCCTACCGTTCGGAAGCAAAGCCGCCGCCCATTACGGGCAAATTCGCGCCGAACTGGAACGGGCCGGAACGCCGTGCGGTCCGCACGACATGCAAATCGGCGCCCACGCCCGCAGCGAGGGGCTCATCGTCGTCACCAACAATGTACGGGAGTTCGCACGCATGCCGGGCGTGCGGGTTGAGAACTGGCTGTAGCGCGGCGGTGGACGCTCGTTGCTGGTCATCCGAGTGTTGGCTGGTCGAAATAGCCAGAACGACGACCGTGATGCCATGCCACCGGCCCGGCCGCGCCAAGCGTCAACGCATCGTACCGACGCTTTCACGGTTTGGCATCGCACCGAAACATCCCCCCGCCTGCGTCCCCCATGCTTCCCCGGGTTTCGCGCACGACAAAGGGCGCCCCGTGGGCGGCCGGCCTTCATCCGACCGGACTGGCGGTCGTGCGTGTTCTGCTGCTGACCGGATTCCGCATCGGCGAGGCCCGGGGCCTGCGATGGGACTGGATCGATCACCAGCAGGGCTGCGTCCGCTTCCCGGACACCAAGAGCGGGCCGCAGGTGCGGGTCATCGGGCGCCGCGCCCTGGACCTGCTGACACCCCCGCATGGTCCCGGCGGGTCGCCCTTCGTGTTTCCGGCCGATCAGGGCGACGGCCCGTTCACAGCCGCGCCGGACACGCTTCGCCGGCTGTGTGCCATGGCCGGCCTGACCGACGTGACGCCGCATACCCTACGTCACACCTTCGCCAGCGTGGCCGGGGACCTGGGGTTCTCGGAACTCACCATCGCCGCGCTGCTCGGCCACGCGGCGCGCGGGGTCACGCAAGGCTATGTGCACATCGACGCCGCGCAACGTCTCGCGGCCGACAGGGTGGCGGAAGACATCGCCAACAGGTTGGAGCCCTGAACCCCTCCGCCCGACCCTTGCCAGCGGGCCATCGGTCTCGGCCCGGTCAAGGACATGCCGCGCGTCGCGCGGGGGCCTTCGGCCCTCCTTGACCGACCCATCACCCGCTGGCGTTTCGGCTGGCAGGTCGGGACGGAGGGATGGCCGTGGGTCCGGTCGAACAGAGGGATAAACAAGATTGGGTCAATGCGCATGGGGACCCGATGTTGACCGGCGACGACGCTGGGCAGTTTCCGTCGCGGGCGAGGCCGGGACCAAACCCGCCGCTTGGTCGCGGGCAAATCTACTCCCCAGTGCAAAATTCACAATAATAACCAAAAGTCATGGTTTGAATTTGGAGATATGGTAGTACAGGAGAGCGTAAATGAGCGTACTGGGAAATGTACCTTGAAAGAAGGCAAGACAAAAGAACGCCTCCAATGTCGTCTATCCTATTGTCTGCACATCGTTTTTCAAGAGGCGACCCTCCTCCTTTGGAGCGCTTCGCCCCCAACCTTTTGAAATAACAAAGGAAACGGGGAGACATCTTGCGGAGCCTCCGCAGCGGGCATGAGGGGCGGGTGGGGGGGGGGGGGGCAAACTGACCCTGCCTCTGGAAAGTGGTCCGGGATTGAGTAGGGTCCTACCCAATAAAAGAGTACCGGACGATCATGAGGGAGAGCCGTTTCAGCGAGGCGACGTTCTAGAAATGGAAGGTGAAGCTCGGGGGTATGGACGTGTCGGACGCGCAGCGGCTGAAGGCCCTGGAGGCGGAGAACGCGCAGCTGAAGCGGATCGCCGCCGACCAGCAGCTGGACAGCGCGATGCTGAAGGATGTGGCGTCAAAAAAAACGTGACGCCCGCCGTTCGACGGCAGGTCGTGGCCCATCTGTTGGCGGATCATCGGGTGAGCCAGCGGCGGGGGTGCCGGGTTCTTGGGGTTGGGCGGTCGAGCATGCGCTACCGTACGCGACGACCGCCAGATGGGCCGGAGCGGGAGCGTCTGCGGGCGCTGGCCGCGGAACGGCGCCGGTTCGACTATCGCCGGCTGACAGTTCTGTTGCGGCGCGAGGGCTTTCGCATCAACCACAAGCGGGCCTAACGGATGTACACGGACGACGGACTGGCGGTGCGGCGGCGTCGGGGCCGCAAGTGGGCGTTGGGATCGCGGCAGGTCCCGGCGGTCTATGATCGACCGCATCAGGCGCGGGCGCTGGACTTCGCGTCCGACAGCCTGGCGTGTGAACGGCGAATCCGATTCCTGATGGTGATCGACGTGGCAAACCGGGTCAACCTGCTGTCGATCGCCGACACATCGATCAGTGGCCGTCGGGTGGTCCGCGAGTTGTTGCGGCTGGTGGACGCGTGCGCCCGACCGGGCCTGATCATCTCGGATAACGGGACCGAGTTCGCCTCGAACGCGGTGCTCGGGTGGTGCCGCAATCGCGACGACGACAACCACGTTCGCCCGCACGGCGCGCTCGGCTGGCGCACGCCGGCCGAGCGCCTGTCCAGAGTCTTGGGGCCAGCTCAGAATTTTCCAGGTTAGCTTATTCGGACTTTTTCCGCAGCCTGTTAACGTTGAATATGAGCGTGTATATGCTCTGATTGCGAACAGTGAGGGAGGCCCAATGTGGCGCGTCACGATCCAGTGCCAGAGCGACCCCTGAAATTTCTGGCAAAGGAACTCCAAGCGGGACGTCTGGTTCTGTTTGTGGGGGCTGGGCTTTCGCACCTCGCCCCAGCGAAGGACGGGAGCCGACGCCGACTGCCGTTGTGGGATGGCTTGCTTGACCACATTGCAAAGGAATTCGGAATAAACAGGTCGGAATTCAGCGATGATCCCCTAAGAGTGCTGGATATGGCGGTGACGGTTAGGGATCGTCCAGCTCTGATCGCGGAAGTCGCAAATTGTATTGATGCCGAAAATTTTGATCCATCGAAAGCACATAAAGAGTTGAAAGATTTGCCATGGGCCTACTTCGTAACGACAAACTACGATGACCTTCTAAATAAAGACAATAAGTTTCGGTCGATCATAACGGAGGACTTATATCTATGGGAAGGAGTTCACTCAGTTAAAAAATTGATATACGCTATACATGGAAACTTAGACAACCCTCACACACTTACGCGAGAGGATTATAGATGTTGGGGTGAACGTAACCCTCGGGCAAGCCGACGGCTCGAAGATACGCTATTCAACCGCACTGTCTTGTTCGTCGGGTACTCTATTTCTGACCCAAACTTCGGAGATATTCTCAATCGAGTTAAGCGCATTATGGGGGATAAGAGCCTGACCCAAAAGGGTCTTGCGCCCGGATTGGGTGCGTGATTCAAGGTGCTTGGTATGAACAGCCGAGCGACGCACGATGTGGACCAAAGA
>NZ_FNAP01000009.1 GCF_900101965.1 Rhodospira trueperi
GGAGGATCAGTCGCGACTGCGACGGGGGCACGGCGCCCAGAACATGGCCCTCGTGCGCCGCTTCGCCTTCAATATCATCCGCGCCGGACGCGGCAAGCGATCCATCAAGACTACCCGCAAGGTCGCAGGCTGGGACCCCGCCGTCATTGCCCAGCTCATTGCAGACCCGGTTCATTAACCTGGACTCGTTGCCGTGCCCTTGTAAACCTCCCCCTTGACCCCGGCGCCGCGAGCAGCCAATCAAGCACACTTTACGAATCCCGGGCGCCACCCGGGGCCCCCGGGGGAGGAGACACATGGACCTGACGAAGCGACCGCTGGAACACGAACTGGACCCGATCGAGACCGCCACGCGCGACCAGATCGCCGCCGTGCAGACCCGCCGCATGGCCTGGAGCCTGCGCCACGCCTACGAGAACGTGCCGCACTACAGGGCCAAATGCGACGCGGCCGGCGTGTCCCCGGACGACTTCAAGGACCTCTCCGACCTCGCCCGGTTCCCGTTCACCACCAAGCAGGACCTGCGGGAAACCTATCCGTTCGGCAGCTTCGCCGTGCCCATGAGTGAGGTGGTGCGCATCCATGCCTCGTCGGGCACCACGGGCAAGCCCACGGTGGTCGGCTACACCCAGGCCGACATCAAGATGTGGGCCAGCGTCATGGCGCGGTCGATCCGGGCCGCCGGCGGCCGCCACAAGGACCGGGTGCTGGTGTCGTACGGCTACGGCCTGTTCACGGGCGGCCTGGGCGCGCACTACGGCGCCGAGACGCTGGGCGCCACCGTCATCCCCATGTCGGGCGGTCAGACCGAGCGGCAGGTCCAGCTCATCAAGGACTTCGAGCCCGACCTCATCATGGTCACGCCGTCCTACATGCTGGTGATCGCCGACCAGATGGAACGCCAGGGCATGGACCCGCGCGATTGCTCGCTGCGGGCCGGCCTGTTCGGGGCCGAGCCGTGGACCAACCGCATGCGCGACGAACTGGAAACCCGCCTGGGCATCGACGCCGTCGACATCTACGGCCTGTCGGAGGTGATCGGTCCCGGGGTCGCCCAGGAATGCATCGAGAGCAAGGATGGTCCGCACATCTGGGAAGACCATTTCTACCCGGAGATCATCGACCCGGAGACCGGTGCGGTGCTGCCGGACGGCGAGTTGGGGGAACTGGTGTTCACCAGCCTGACCAAGGAGGCCATGCCGATCATCCGCTACCGCACCCGCGACCTGACCCGGCTGTTCCCGGGCACGGCGCGGTCGATGCGGCGCATGGAAAAGGTGACCGGGCGTTCCGACGACATGCTCATCATCCGCGGGGTCAATGTCTTCCCGTCGCAGATCGAGGAAATGATCCTCAAGGATCATCGTCTGGCGCCGCACTACCAGCTTGAGGTGCGCCGCGAACGCCACCTCGACGACCTCACCATCAAGATCGAGGTCCGCCCCGACCTGCACGACGAAAGCGCCAAGACCGCCGCCGCCAAGGAGTTGCAACACCACATCAAGTCCTACATCGGTGTCAGCACGACGGTGACGGTGGTCGAGGGCGGCGGCATCGAACGCTCGATGGGCAAGGCCAAGCGCGTCGTGGACCTGCGCCCGAAGGAGTAGCGAGCGGCCGGCACCGGAGGCACCGACCATGGACGCCATGACTCAGGCCATCCAGTTGACCGTCACCCTGGCCCTGGTGACCACCGGGATCCTGATGCTGGTCGGCACGCCCATCGCCTGGTGGCTGGCGCGCTCGAAGGCGTGGTGGAAGGAAATTCTCGGGGCCGTGGTGACCCTGCCCCTGGTGCTGCCGCCGACGGTGCTCGGCTTTTACCTGCTGATCGCCTTCGGCCCAAACAGCCCGCTGGGGCAGGCCGCCACGGCGGTGTTCGGTCAGGCCCTGCCGTTTTCCTTTGAAGGGCTGGTGGTGGCCTCCGTCATCTATTCGCTGCCGTTCGCCGTTCAGCCCCTCCGCAATGCCTTCGAGGCCATCGGCGACCGCCCTCTGGAGGTCGCGGCCACCTTGCGCGCCTCGCCCTTGGATCGCTTCGTCACCGTCGCCATACCGCTGGCGCGCGGTGGGTTCCTGACCGGCGCGGTTCTGAGCTTCGCCCACACGGTCGGCGAGTTCGGCGTCGTGCTGATGATCGGCGGCAGCATTCCCGGCGAGACCAAGGTGCTGTCCATCGCCATCTACGACTATGTCGAGACGCTGCAATGGGGCAAGGCGCACATCCTGGCCGGCGGCATGGTGGTGTTCTCGTTCCTGGTGATCCTGACCGTGGGTCTGGCCGGCAAGCGCCTGGACTGGAGGCGCGGGCCGGGATGAGCATCATCACTGCCCTGTTCCGGGGCCGCCTGGGCGGTTTCTCGCTGGACGCGCGCTTTGATGTTCCGGCGCGCGGCGTGACGGCGCTGTTCGGCCCCTCCGGCTGCGGCAAGACGACGGTGCTGCGCTGCGTGGCCGGCTTGACGCGCCTTTCGGACGCGGCGCTGCGGGTGGACGGCGACGTCTGGCAGGACGGCCGGCGGCGCTTCGTCCCGCCGCACCGGCGCCCGGTCGGGTATGTGTTCCAGGAAGCCAGCCTGTTTCCCCACCTGTCGGTGACCGACAACCTGCGTTATGGCCAGAAGCGGGTGCGCGGCGAGACGGACCGGGTGGCGTTCGACGACGTGGTCGCGTTGCTAGGCCTCGCCCGTCTGCTCGACCGGCCGACGGCGGTGCTGTCCGGCGGCGAGCGTCAACGGGTGGCCATCGGCCGGGCGCTGCTGTCGCAGCCGCGCCTACTGTTGATGGACGAGCCGTTGTCAGCGCTGGACCGCGCCAGCAAGGAGGACATCCTTCCCTATCTGGAGCGGCTGCACGATACCCTCGAAATCCCCGTTCTGTACGTCAGCCACGACATCGCCGAGGTGGAGCGGCTGGCCGATACCCTGGTGCTGATGGAGGCCGGACGGGTGCGCGCGGTCGGGCCGCTGGCCGATTTGCTGGCCGACCCGACGCTGCCGCTGGCCCGCCTGCCGGAAGCCGCCGAGGTGATGGAGGCCGAGGTCGTAGCGGTGGACGCCGCCTACGGGCTGTCCACCGTGGCGGTGCCGGGCGGGCGGCTGGTGGTGCCGGGCGTGGCTGGAGACCCTGGAACCCGGCGCCGGTTGCGCATCCTGGCCGCCGACGTCAGCCTGCGCCGCACGGCGACGGCCGAGGGCGAGTCCAGTATTCTGAACGTCCTGCCCGCGCGCATCACCGGCGCCGAACCAGCCGGCAATCACCTGATGACTGTGTTCCTCGCCCTGGGCGACGATGGGACCGGCGCGCCCCTGCTGGCGCGCATCACCCGCAAGTCCTGGGACCTGCTGGGTTTGGCGCCGAGCCAGCCGGTTTATGCCATGATCAAGGGCGTCGCGCTGCTGGACCGGGGGTAGATCATGTGTCCCGCCGCCTGGGACGAGCCCCCTGCTTTTCCAAAGCCCGCATGCCCGTCATGCTGGGTGAGACCCTGTGAACGAGAGGCCCGGTCCCGACATCATGCTGATTGAAATCACCCCCGAGGGATACGACCTCGACCTCGACCTGCGCTATGCCACGGTGGACAACATCGCCGGCCGGCCCATCTATGGGCGGGCGGCGTGCTTCCTGCACATGGACGCCGCCGCGCTGCTGGGGCGGGCGGTGGCGTTGGCCCGTCCGCTGGGCCTGCGGCTGTGCGTATTCGACGGCTTTCGTCCGGCGGAGGCGCAATGGAAACTGTGGGATGCCTACCCCGATCCGGAGTTCCTCGCCGATCCGCGCCGGGGCTCGCCCCATTCCATGGGCGCGGCCGTGGATCTGACCCTGGTGGACGCGGTCACGGGCACACCGCTGGACATGGGCACGGGCTTCGACGACATGCGCCCCGAATCGCATCACGGCAGTCTGGATGTGTCGGCGGAGGCGCAGCGCAACCGCCTTCTTCTGCTCGGCCTGATGACCGCTGCCGACTGGGATTTCTATCGGAACGAGTGGTGGCACTATCAGCTTTTCAAACCGCGCGGCCGCTATCCGGTCCTGAGCGACACCGCCGCCGGCACTCGCCTGATGCCGGAGCGACCTGCATGAGGAGTTCCATCACGGGACCGCTGCTGGCCCTGGACACATCCGGCCGGGCCTGCGGCGTGTGTGTGTGGCACGATGGCGCCGTTCTGGCCCGCGCCGACCGCGCCATGGAGCACGGGCACGCCGAGGCCCTGGCGCCGATGGCCGGACAGGTGCTGGCCGACGCCGGACTGTCGGTTCAGGACCTCGCGGCCATCGCGGTCACCGTGGGGCCGGGCAGCTTCACCGGCCTCCGGGTCGGGCTGGCGTTTTCGCGTGGGCTGGCACTGGCCGCCGGATGCCCGGTGCTCGGCTTCGCCTCCACGGCCGTGCTGGCGGTCATGGCGGCACCGACCGAGCCCCGGGACGCGCCCATTGCCGTGATTGTGGATGCCCGCCGCGCCGAGGTGTTCCTGCATCTGTTCGACTCCGGTGCCCTTTCGATGGGTGATCCCGTCTCGCTGCCGCCGGATCGGGCGCTGGCCATGGTGCCGAACGGCCCGGTGCGCCTGTTCGGGGACGGGGTGGGCCTGCTGCCGATGCCGTTGCCGCCCGGCGCCCTGATCGCTCCGGACGCCGCCCGTCCGCCCGATCCGGCCGCGCTGGCGGAGTTCGCGGCCACTCACCCGGGTCAGGCCGGGCCGCCAAGACCGCTCTACGTCCGCGCGCCGGACGCCACCCTTCCGCCGCCCAACACGCGGGCGCGACCGTGAGCGAGACCATCGGACTCGTCGTGGTGACGCCTGCGCACGCCCCGGTCCTGGCCGCGTTGCACCGGGTCTGCTTCGCGGATCAGCCCTGGCACCGGCCGTGGCGCGACTCCGAAATGGCCGAGGTTCTCGCCCTACCCGGCCTGCGCGGCTGGCTGGCCACCGTCGAGACGCCGGGACCGGACACCGATCCGGCCGGCATGCTGCTGGTCCAGATCGGCGGCGACAGCGCCGACATCCTGACCATCGCCACGCGCCCGGGCCCGTTGCGGCGGCGCGGCATCGGCCGGGCCCTGCTGGCCCGGGCGGAAGCCGACCTCTCCGGCGGCGGCGTGGCGCGGATGATCCTGGAGGTGGCGGAAGAGAACAGCGCAGCCATTGCCTTTTATTCCGCGCATGGATACACCGTCGCGGGGCGCCGCCCCGGCTACTATGCGGCGACCGGCGGACCATCACGCGATGCCCTGGTGATGGCCCGGCCGCTTCTGCCGAGCGCGGGCGATTCGCCACCTGAGTAACGGCGCTTTTCATGGTGCACCGACGCACAATGCCCGCCGATGAAGCCATAACTGAGGGATTCCGCTAGACCAATTTCTTCAAGACCAGCCGATGAACACCATCCGGCCCTTCTCCCACCTCCGGATCCACCGAAAGGACTGCGTGACCGTGTTCGATCAATGATCGGGGAACATTCTTGAGCGGTTCCCGTCCCTTAAGACGAACCAAGGCTGTCTCGCCCACCCCCATCCGCTCCACAAGAAGCTTCGTCTTGACGAAGGTAAAGGGGCAGACATCCGCCGTGATATCGATTTCATTCTGGCTCATGGTCGTCCTGGTTTTCGTTGCCCACGTGAAATCGGCGTTTTGGTACCTCACGGCACTTGCCGGATTTATCTAATTCCACTATAATAGCTCCAATGGGATATGGGAGATTCGCCGTTCGCCGCCAAGACTCCGCAGTGCACCTGTTGTCCTGGTATGGCGTGAACGCCGTTGCTGCCCAACACCAAATCAAGCCACGGTACAGTACGAAAGGTCGATTGATGTCGTCGCCAGCCAACGAACCTGAACTTCTCCGCCTGACCGCCCAGATCGTGTCCGCGCATGTCGGGAACAACTCCGTGGCGGTTGCCGACCTTACCACGCTGATTCAAGATGTTCACCGCAGTCTGGCTACGGTGGGCCAGACGGAACAGCCGCAGGAACGGCCGCAGCCGGCGGTGCCGATCAAGAAGTCCGTGACGCCCGACTACATTGTCTGCCTTGAGGACGGCAAGAAGCTGAAGATGCTCAAGCGCCACCTCAAGACCGCCTACGGCATGACGCCGGAGGAATACCGCGAGCGCTGGGGCCTTGCGCCGGACTATCCGATGGTCGCCCCCAACTACGCCGAACACCGCAGTTCCCTGGCCAAGAAAATCGGCCTTGGCACCCGGGCCCGCCGCCAGTCCAACGAGGGCTGAGCCCACTGATCGCCCCACGCGCCGCGTGATGCCGGCCGAATCGACCCGGTTCGGCATTTTGGGGGAGCCGGCTGGCTCCCTTCACGCATCCTTGGCGCGGGCCGCCCGAAAGCGCTTCGCCCGAGTCCCCCCGGCTCCGAAGGCCTCTTCCCTCCCGAACGGAGGGCGGCGCGGGCATGCCTTTTCTTTTTCGCGATCCGCCCCTAATATGGGGCGCGTGTCGGTAACAAGGACCAAGCGGCGCCTGTCCATGACATCCCGTATAGAGCAACGCTGCGTCGACAAGGGCATGAAAATGACCGGCCAGCGACGCGTAATTGCCCAAGTCCTGTCCGAGGCAACCGACCATCCGGATGTCGAGGAAGTGTATCGCCGCGCCACGGCCATTGATCCGCGCATCAGCATTGCCACGGTGTATCGTACGGTTCGCCTGTTCGAGGAGAATGAAATCCTGGAACGGCACGATTTCCGCGACGGCCGCGCCCGCTATGAGGAACTCTCGGAACGTCATCACGACCACCTGATCGATCTTGAAACCGGTCGGGTGATCGAATTCCAAAATTCCGAGATCGAGAAACTGCAGGAACGCATCGCCCGCGACCTGGGCTATGAGTTGCGAGGTCACCGCCTGGAATTGTACGGTCGGGCCTTCAAGGACGACACCGGCAATGGCGCATCCTAGCCGGGCTCACCGCAGACGGGCCCCTCTCGCCGACACGGACTTGCAACAAGGGATCATGGTCCGGCATCATCCGGGTCCTGGTACCGTCGGATTCACCCGGCGGGATCGAGGCGGACGGTCAGGCGCGACAGCGTCCGCCGGTTCGTCGCAACATGGGGCAACCGGAACCGTGAATCCGGACAAGGAGTGAGATGGGCTCTCTCGGGGACTTGCGCGCGGGCGACCTGGATGTTGTTCTGGCCGACACGGAGGACGAGATCCGTGCCGCCCAGGCTCTGCGTTTTCGCATTTTCTACAACGAAAAGGGCGCTCGGCCCAGCCTTGAAAACCTTGAGTGTCAGCGGGACTTCGACGACTTCGACAACATCGCCGATCACCTTCTGGTCATCGACCATTCCCTGGGCACCGGTGGGGAACGCGTTGTCGGCACCTACAGGCTGATGCGGCGCGAGCACGCCCAACGGGCCGGCAGCTTCTACACCGCCTCCGAATACGATATCTCGCCCATCCTGTCGCAACCCTATGAGGTGATGGAGTTGGGCCGCTCGTGCGTCGACGCACGGTACCGCAACCGCCATACCATGCAACAGTTGTGGCGTGGCATCGCCGCCTATTCTCACCGACACGATGTTGGCCTGATGTTCGGCTGCGCCAGCCTGCACGGCACCGATGTCGCCGCGCTGGCCCCCGAATTGAGCTATCTGCACCACCATCATCTGGCGCCGGAGGACATCCGACCGGTGGCGCTGCCGGAATTCTATCAGGCCATGAACCTGACCGATCCGACGGTGCTGGATCAACGCAGGGTTCTGGCCGGCCTGCCGCCCCTCATCAAGGGCTATCTCCGCCTTGGCGGGTACGTCGGCGACGGCGCCTACGTCGATCAGCAGTTCAACACCACCGACGTTTGTGTGATTGTGAAAACCGATCTCGTGGCGGAGAAGTACCAGCGGCATTATGACCGCACCGCTCGATCCGTGCCGACCACCGCGCTGTGAGCCGCGCCGGTCCGCCAGCCCCGTGACCACGCCCATGGGATCCTGATACCGCCGATGTCGGGGATGACCTCTTCCCTCCGCGCGCTGTTGCGCCTCACGCTGTTCCTGGTGTGGACCGTGGCCGTGGTGCCGCCCTATGCCCTGATGCTGGGGCTGCGCCTGCACGGGCCCTGTCGAAGCATGGCCGTGTTCTACTGGCGGGTGTCCACCCGCCTCATCGGACTGCGCGTGCAGGTGCGGCGCGGTGTCTTCACGCGGGCACGGCCCCTGCTCATCCTGTCGAATCATACCTCCTATCTGGACATTGTCGTTTTAGGCGCCCTGGTGGATACCTGCTTCGTGGCCAAGTCGGAGGTCGGCACTTGGCCCGGGTTCGGCCTGCTGGCGCGCCTGGGGCGCACGGTGTTTGTGCAGCGCAAGCGCGCCAGCACCGGCAAGGGACGCGACGAAATCGCCCACAGACTGGCGGCCGGAGAGCCCCTGGTTCTGTTCCCGGAAGGCACCAGCAACGACGGCAATCGGGTGTTGCCGTTCAAAAGCGCGCTGCTGGCCGTGGCCGAGCCCGGACACGGACGCCGGCGCGGATCGCAGGAGAGCGCCGACGCGACGGCGGCCCTGACGGTCCAGCCGGTCTCGCTGGCCTACACCCGCCTTGACGGGATACCGATCGGGCGCGTCTGGCGGCCATACTATGCGTGGTACGGTGACATGGACCTCGCCCCGCATCTGTGGACGGTGCTCGGCCTGGGCACGGTCACGGCGGAAGTGATCATTCACGACCCAATTGAGGCGGGTGCGTTCGCGTCGCGCAAGGCCCTGACGCGCCACTGCCAATCAAGCGTATCGTCCGGCGTTTCAGAGTTGCTGTCGGGGCGGGAGGGCAGCAGCGGCACTCCATCGCGGGAGGAAACCGATCATGACAAAGACACCGGACAGCCCTGAGCACATTTTCACCGTCGAGGCGGTCCCGCTGAAGTACGGCCGTGGCGCCTTGCGGGAACTGGGCCACGACATCAAGGCCCTGAATGCGCGGCGGGTCGCGCTTTTCACCGACCGGCATCTGGCGACGAGCGAGCCCGTGGCCATCGCCCGCGCGGCCATCGCCCGCGAGGGGCTGGACGTCGTGGTCTATGACGCGGTGCGGGTCGAGCCGACGGACGCCGCGTTCCGCGAGGCCGCCGCCTTCGCCGCCGACGGCGGTTTCGATGGCTTCGTGTCCATCGGCGGCGGCTCGGTCATGGACACCTGCAAAGCCGCGAACCTGTACGCCACCCATCCGGACGACTTCCTGGCCTATGTCAACGCGCCGATGGGCCACGGAAAGCCGGTGCCGGGGCCACTAAAGCCGCATCTGGCCTGCCCCACCACCTGCGGCACCGGCAGCGAGATGACGGCCACGGCCATCTTCGATTTCGTGTCGGAGAATGTGAAGACCGGCATCGCCCACCGGCACCTGAAGCCGACGCGGGCCGTGGTCGATCCCACGACGACCTACACGCTGCCGGTCGGCGTGGTGTGCTCGACGGGCCTGGACGTGCTGACCCACGCCATCGAAAGCTGGACCGCGCGCGACTTCCGGACCCGGGACTATCCGGCCAACCCGGCCCTGCGTCCGCCCTACCAGGGCTCGAATCCGTGGTCCGACATCGGGTCCCTGAAGGCGATCGAGTTGGGCGGGCGTTATCTGGAACGCGCCTATGCCGACCCCAAGGACCACGAGGCGCGTGACCATCTCATGTTCGCCTCCACCCTGGCCGGCATGGCCTTCGGCAACGCCGGCGTGCACATCCCGCACGCCATGAGCTACGCCGTCGCCGGGCAGAATCACCGCTACGTCGCCGCCGGCTACGAGGACGAGGCGCCCATGGTGCCGCATGGCCTGTCGGTCGTGGTGAATGCGCCGGCGGCGTTCCGCTTCACCGCGCCGGCCTGTCCGGAGCGCCACCTGCAGGCCGCCCAAGCCCTGGGCGCGGACACCCGCAACCTGACACAGGAACACGGCGGCGAGGCGCTGGCGGCGCGGCTGGCGGAGATCATGCGCAATACCGGCTGTCCCAACGGGATCGGCGCCCTGGGCTACACCGAGGCGGACATCCCGGCCTTGGTCAAGGGGGCGGTCCAGCAGAAGCGTCTGTTGGTGCAGGCCCCACGCGACCCAGACGAGAGCGATCTGGCCGACATCTTCAGGGATGCGCTGCGGTACTGGTAGTCCGAAATCCGCTTGATCGGTCTGCTCCGGTCGAACGCCGATCCAGGGGTTGAGATGAGGGGCAAGCGCGGCAGACGTTGACGCGTGAGCGCTTCGGTCGGGCGGGATCAGGCCGACCCGAGCAAACGCCCACCCACGCCGTGCAACTGAGCGCGGATGAAGGCAACCTGATCGGCCCGCCGCCGGTGTTTGCTGGTGTGACTGCGCTGCGCCCGATCCAGCAGACGCCCGCCAACCCGGGCGATGTGAGCCGCCGTCTGGGAATCCTTGACATCCCCGTCCTGGATCCGGTCATGCAGTTTCAGCACGTCGAAATAGAGGGAATCGGCGTTGTCCTGCAGTTCATCCCGGCCCATCGTCGGAAAGGTCTGCTGAAGAACATTGGCGTGACGGTGAATGAACGCGCGGTAGGCCTCGACCTCCAGCACCAGGAAGCCGATCTCGTCGGCCACGGTGTCGGCCGGACATGCTCGGTGGCGCAAAGTGTCCATGATGTTCTTCAGCCGCCCCACCATGCGATGATGGTGGAGGTCCAGGGTGCTGGAGACGCTTTTCGACCTGGGTCCGGACACATCCACGACGAGGCCCTCCCATGGGTCCTTGGTCAGGACAGCCCCCCTGCCCTGTTACGGCGACAGGAGTGACACCCACTGCATGCTGAGAGAGCGGGACCCGACACCGAGCCGAGGGGTCCACCGAGCCCAACCGACCCTGTCGTTTTCTCAACGACACGCGGAGGCAGGATTCACGATACCCGGCGTCCGCACGGTTGTCGTTGAAGATCGTCAATGGTTTCGTTGCGGGTCAGCCGTCGAGTCGCCCCACCGGCCCCGACCTACGCCCGGCCCTGGTCCTTGAGTGTCAGGGGCAGGCCGGCAGCGATGAACACCACCCGCTCGCAGGCCGCCGCCACACGCTGGTTCAGCCGCCCGGCCTCGTCGCGGAAGCGTCGGCCCAGCGGCGTCTCCGGCACGAGGCCGAGTCCGACCTCGTTGGCCACCAACACCGCTGGAACGCCCCGGGTCTCCAGCGCGGCCAGCAGGCGGCCGATCTGCCCCTCAATGCCGGCCTCGTCCAGCAACAGATTGGTGAGCCACAGTGTCAAACAGTCCACCAGGACCGGCCGGTCGGCATGCGCGGCCAGGGTGTCGGGTAACGTGACCGGTGCCTCGACCAAGTCCCAGGCCGTGCCCCGCCGCATTTGGTGGCGAAGGATGCGGTCGTCCATTTCCGGGTCATCGCCCCAGGGTCTGTAAGTGGCGATGTACACCGGCTTGGTGTCGGTCGCCCGCGCGGCCTCCAGGACCAGAGCCTCGGCGTGGCGGCTCTTGCCGGAGCGGGCACCGCCCAGGATCAGGGTGCGGGGGGAACGGGGCATCACGGTCCTTGCCTCGCGACAACGGAGCGGGGTGTTTTTTTTCTCGGGCCGTCGGGGCGGTGTCAATGAAGGTTTGCATCGGGGAAGGTTTGCATCGGGGCTCGTCCGAAACACCGTCGGTCCTCGTGGGTTCGGCTCTCATTGTCCTCGCACAACCAGATTGAACAGACAGCGCCCACAGGCTCATCAAACACACCGCCCTCGCCCCAGGGCCTGTTGACAATCTGGGGCACAGCCACAGTTGCGACGACAACAGTTCGAAATCAGGAGCGAGGACGAAGGGCAGGCTGAGCATATTCAAGGACGAGCACCGCCATCCCGGACCCCTTTCGTCCAATCCCAAAGGGATGGGCCGGGACCGCGCCCCTGTCGTCGGCAGGCCCTACAGCACCGCCAGCATGCACGACACCAGCGGGTGACGCACCACGTCACGGTCGGTCAACTGGACCACGGCGATATCATCCAGGGCGCTCAGCCGGTTCGCGATGTCGGCCAGCCCGGACACGCCGGGCAGCAGGTCGCTCTGGTCCGGATCACCGGTGATGACCATGCGCGAATGCCAGCCCAACCGGGTCAGCAGCATCTTGATCTGACCGTAGGTACAGTTCTGCGCCTCGTCGATGACCACGAAGCAGTTGTTCAGCGTACGTCCGCGCATGTAAGCGATGGGGGCGATCTCGATGGTGCCGTCGGCGATCAGCGCCTTCAGCCGTTTGCCCCCGGTGCGGTCGGACAGCGCGTCGTAGAGCGGCCGCAGATAGGGCAGCAGTTTTTCCTCCATCGTGCCGGGCAGGTAGCCCAGGTTCTCGCCAGCCTCGATGGCCGGTCGGGACAGCACGATGCGGTCGATGCGGCCTTCCTCAAGCTGGCGCACGGCGGTGGCGATGGCCAGGTAGGTCTTGCCGGTGCCGGCCGGGCCGACGGCCAGGGTCAGCGGATGGTCCTCCATGGCCTCAATCAGGCGGCGCTGGTTCTCGTTCTGCGGCCTGACCGTGCGCTTGTAGCTCTGATCGCGGAGTCCGTCGATGGGATCCCAGCCGGCGCGCAGCGGGTGCAGGGGCACCGGGGCGTTATCGCTCATCTCCTGCGGCGGACGGGCGGCGGCGGACTTAGCGGAGCGTTTGGCCATGACGGTCACGTCCTTTCATGAGGGAGAGGCAGGGGGACACCGGCCGAACCGAACCCGGCCCGGCACAAAAAAGCGCCCCCGAGGGTCTCGGAGGCGCGGGGTCTCACGGAAGTAGGGGCGCATGGTCCGGCACCGGCACCGGAACGGCCGGTCCGCGGCGGAACGGCCGGGAACAGGGAGAGGGGCGAAGAGTGGGACGAGAGCCCCGACGGCGTCAGGTGACCGATGCGCACCGCCGATCCCGTCATCAAGCGATCCTCCTCAACCTGTCCACCCCGAAACGATACGCGCGCGGCGGGTCCGTGTCACCCTTGTTTTGTGTGAATCGATTGTGACGACACCAGATATGGGAAAGCATGATCGCCCAGCAACGTCGCAGCCGATGCTGCGGCGCGGCAACGCTGACTCCACCTCTTGATCAGAGAGGGCTGATGGCGCAACTTCCTATCGGAACGAGGGCGAACTCGATAACGGTCTTGCGTTGACTCATGCTGCGCCGCATGATCTCCATACCGCAGCGCACAGTCGCGGCGGTCCGTTTGGGCCGCGTTGGGTCATCACTCCACTGGGAACAGGGATCATGCAGGACATCATTCGTGAGCTTGATGCCAAGCGAGCCCAGGCGCGCCTGGGCGGCGGCCAGGCGCGCATCGAAGCGCAGCATGGCCGCGGCAAACTGACGGCGCGCGAACGCATCGACCTGCTGCTCGATCCCGGCTCCTTCGAGGAGTGGGACATGTTCGTCGAGCACCGCTGCACCCACTTCGGCATGGAGGAGAACCGGGTTCCCAGCGACGGCGTCGTCACCGGGCACGGGACGATCAACGGCCGGCTGGTGTTCGTGTTCAGTCAGGATTTCACGGTGTTCGGTGGGTCGCTGTCGATGGCCCATGCCGAAAAGATCTGCAAGGTCATGGATCAGGCCATGAAGCTGGGGGCGCCCATCATCGGCCTGAACGACTCCGGCGGCGCGCGGATCCAGGAGGGCGTGGACAGTCTGGCCGGGTATGCCGAGGTGTTCCAGCGCAACGTCAACGCCTCCGGCGTGGTGCCGCAGATCTCCATGATCATGGGACCGTGCGCGGGCGGTGCGGTTTACTCCCCGGCCATCACGGACTTCATCTTCATGGTCGAGGATTCCTCGAACATGTTCGTGACCGGCCCCGAGGTGGTGAAGACCGTCACGCACGAGGTCGTGACGGCCGAGGAACTGGGCGGTGCCCTGACCCACACCGGTACCTCCGGCGTGGCCGACAGGTCGTTCCCCAACGACGTCGAGGCGCTGCTGAGCCTGCGCCGATTCATGAACTTCCTGCCCGCGAACAACCGCGAGGCCCCGCCGGTGCGGCCGACCGCCGACCCGTTCGACCGCGAGGAGTTCTCGCTGGACACACTGATTCCGGACAACCCGAACAAGCCCTACGACATGAAGGAGCTGATCGAGAAGGTCGTGGACGAGCACGATTTCTTCGAGATCGCGCCGCGTTTCGCCGGCAACCTGATCACCGGCTTCGGCCGCATCGAGGGCCGCACCGTGGGCTTCGTGGCCAACCAACCGATGGTGCTGGCGGGCTGCCTGGATATCGACAGCGCGCGCAAGGGCGCCCGGTTCGTGCGCTTCTGCGATGCCTTCAACATCCCCATCGTCACCTTCGTGGACGTGCCGGGCTTCATGCCCGGTGTGGCGCAGGAATACGGCGGCATCATCAAGCATGGCGCCAAGCTGCTGTACGCCTATGCCGAGGCGACGGTGCCGAAGATCACCGTGATTACCCGCAAGGCTTACGGCGGGGCCTATGTGGTGATGGCGTCCAAGCATCTGCGCGGTGACCTGAACTACGCCTGGCCGTCGGCCGAGATCGCGGTCATGGGTCCGAAGGGCGCGGTGGAGATCATCTTCCGCAAGGACCTGGACGATCCGATCAAGATCGCCGAACGGACCGAGGAATACCGCAGCACCTTCGCCAACCCGTTCGTGGCAGGGGCGCGGGGTTACATCGACGACGTCATCATGCCGCACGGCACCCGGCGCCGCCTGTGCAAGGGACTGGCGATGCTGCGCAGCAAGGATCTGAAAAACCCCTGGCGCAAACACGGCAATATTCCGCTCTGACCCCCCGGTCAGATCCTCGTCACGCGGACCATTTCGCCATCGCCAGAGACGTCCAGTTCCAGGGGACCACCATGTTCAAGAAGATCCTGATCGCCAACCGCGGGGAAATCGCCTGCCGTGTCATCAAGACGGCGCGGCGCATGGGCATCCAGACGGTTGCCGTCCACTCCGACGCGGACGCCGACGCGCTGCACACCCAGCTTGCCGACGAACGGGTCCATATCGGCCCTTCGCCGTCGGCCGAGAGCTATCTGGTCATCGACCGCATCGTGCAGGCCTGCAAGGACACCGGCGCCGAGGCCGTGCATCCCGGCTATGGCTTCCTGTCCGAGAACAAGGCGTTCCAGCAGGCCCTGACGGAGGCTGGAATCGCCTTCATCGGCCCCGACGCCCACGCCATTGAGGCGATGGGAGACAAGATCACCTCCAAGAAACTGGCGCAGGAGGCCGGTGTCAGCACCGTCCCCGGCTTCATGGGCATCATCCAGGATCCGGACGAAGCCGTGCGCATCGCCGAGGAGATCGGCTTCCCGGTGATGATCAAGGCCTCCGCCGGCGGTGGTGGCAAGGGCATGCGGATCGCCCATGATGCGGCCAGCGCCCGGGAAGGCTTCGTCTCGGCCGCCAACGAGGCCCGCTCCAGCTTCGGCGACGACCGGGTGTTCATCGAAAAGTTCGTTCAGCAGCCGCGCCACATCGAAATCCAGGTGCTGTCCGACGGCACCAACACCCTGTACATCGGCGAGCGCGAGTGCTCCATCCAGCGGCGTCACCAGAAGGTGATCGAGGAAGCCCCCTCGCCCTTCCTGACCGAGGCCGTGCGCGCCGAGATGGGCGCCCAGGCCGTCGCGCTGGCCCAGTCCGTCGGCTACAAGAGTGCCGGGACGGTCGAGTTCATCGTGGACGCGGACCGCAACTTCTACTTCCTGGAGATGAACACCCGCCTCCAGGTTGAGCACCCGGTCACCGAGATGACCACCGGCCTTGATCTGGTGGAATGGATGATCCGCATTGCCGCCGGAGAGCCGCTGACGCTCACGCAGGACGATGTCCGGTTCAAGGGCTGGGCCATCGAGTGCCGCATCTATGCCGAGGACCCGTTCCGCAACTTCCTGCCCTCCATCGGCCGCCTGACCCGCTTCGCTCCGCCCAGCGACGGCGGCGGGCTGATCCGCGTCGATACCGGCGTGATGGAAGGCGGCGAGATCAGCATGTTCTACGATCCCATGATCGCCAAGCTGATCGCCTACGGCGGGACCCGCGATCTGGCGATCCGTCATATGCGTCGGGCGTTGGATGCCTTCTATATCCGGGGCGTGGCCAGCAACATTCCCTTCCTGGCCTCCGTCATGGGCAAGGACCGCTTCGTCAAGGGGGCGCTGACCACCAACTTCCTCGCCGAGGAATACCCCGACGGCTTCCATCTCGCCGACCTGCCGCCCGAGGATCCCACCATCCTGGTTGCCGTCGCCGCCTGCGTGCATCGCAGACGCGTGGAACGGGACGCCCTGATCAGCGGCCAGATGCCGGGCCATGAGAAAGGCGTGCGCGACGAGTGGGTGGTGCGCCTGGGCGACACCAATCACCCGGTCACCGTTTCCGTGCTGGACGATGGCTTCCGTGTGATCGTGGATGAGGAGCCCGTGGTCGTGCGTACGGACTGGCGGCTGGGCCAGCCCCTGTTCAAGGCCGAGATCAACGGCCATCCGGAATCGGTGCAGATCGACAAGGCCGGGGTGGGCTACCGCCTGTTCCACGCGGGGTCCACGGACCGGGCGGTGGTGATGACCGCCGAGGCCGCCCACTATGCCGCGCTGATGCCCAAGAAGCAGCCGCCGGATCTCTCCAAGTACCTGTTGTCGCCCATGCCCGGCCTGCTGGTGTCGGTCGCCGTGGAGGAAGGCCAGGAGATCAAGAGCGGTGAGACTCTGGCCGTGGTTGAAGCGATGAAGATGGAGAATATCCTGCGCGCCGAACGCGATGGCACCGTCGCCAAGGTCCACGCCGCGCCCGGCGACAGCCTGTCCGTCGATCAGATCATCCTGGAATTTTCCTGAAACGGCACGAGCAACGGCAGCGATCCACCGCCATGATCATCAGGCCCTTCCGCGAAACCGACGGCGACGCCCTCTGGCGCGTGATCGAACCCGCGATCCGCGCGGGCGAGACCTATGCCCTGCCCCGGGACATGACGCGCGCGGCGGCCGTGGACTACTGGTGTGGTCGGTCGCACGAAACCTTCGTGGCCGAGGACGGCGACGGCGGGATCGTCGGCACCTACTACATGCGGCCCAACCAGAAAGGCGGCGGGGCGCACGTCGCCAACTGCGGCTACGTCACGCGGCCCGATGCCGGCGGTCGCGGGATCGCCCGCGCGATGGGCGAGCACTCCCTGAACCACGCGAAGGCGCGCGGGTTCCATGCCATCCAGTTCAACTGCGTGGTCAGCACCAACACGCGCGCCGTGGCGCTATGGCAGCGCCTGGAATTCCAGATCGTCGGGACGCTACCCGGGGCTTTCGAGCATCCACGGCACGGCTTCGTCGATGCCTACATAATGTACCGGCACCTTTGACCACCATCGGTCCCCGGGTTTTGGGTGGGCCGTGACTCTGCCAATGACGACAAACGAACCGTGGTTCGTGGATCCTTGGTCTTCAGGGCAACAGGGCGGCAATCTCCGCGACCACGGTGTCCCGGGCCGTCAGCAGCGCCGGGGACAGGTCCGCGCCGGGCTGGAACGCCGTACCCTCCGCGCCGATGAACCGGATCCAGGGCGGCAGCGTGCCGAGCACGCGGGCCAGTTCCACGGCCTGCGCCAACCCAAGCACGTGGGTCGAACGCGGGCCGATGTCCAGCTTCAGGAAGTGCGTGGCGCAGGAGATGCACGGGTCGTAGGTGCGGATGGCCTGTTCGCAGATGTGCTGGATCTCGTCGTCCGGCTTGTCGATCCAGTCCGGCACCAGCCGGCGCAGATCGTCCTCGATCATCGGTTGGTTCTGCGCGGTTGGCGGCACGATGTTCGCCGCCGTGATGAGGCCGGCGCCGTCGATCCCGTAGCGGTGATAGAGCAGCCCGCGCGGCGCCTCGGTCGCGGCGTGGCCGGTGCCCGCCCTGGGGGTGACCTCCGCCGCCGACCACTCCGGTGGCGCATAACCGTCGATGAGGCGCAGCGCCTCAATCACGGCGTACAGCGTCTCCACCGCGCGTACGGTGATGCTGCGGAACGGATTGACGCAGACGGGACCGAGCCCGGCCGCCGCCGCCGCCGCCTGGACCTCTATCGGCAGAAGATCGACGTTGTTGGCGTGCCGCGCCATCGGCCCGACGTGATAGCTGCGGCCGTCCGCCTTGGTGACGCAATGCAGGGCGTTGGAGCGCGCCACATGTTGTTCCTCGACATGATCCTCGAACGCGGACACGTCGATGTCGAGGCCCTTGCTGGTGACGACGCGGCCCTCGTTCATCGGGTATTCGTCCGAGTGACGCAGGGAGATGTACTGCGGCGCGGCCGAAACCGGAGGCGACACGGCGCGCGGGTTCTGGCCATCGGCGATCAACCGCACCATAATGCTGCGGCAAGGCCGGTACCGAGACGCGCCGGCAACAAGGGGCCATCCGATGGAAAACGCGATTGAGAAGCTTCTGTACTACAGCCGCTGGCTGCTCGTTCCGATGTATGTCGGTCTGGCGGGGCTGCTGATGATCCTCACCATCACCTTTCTGGTCGAGTTGACCCAACTGGTTCCCCTGGCGCTGTCTCTGTCGGAAAAGGACGTCATCCTCGCCACACTGTCGCTGATCGACCTGACTCTGGTCGGAAGCCTGGTGGTCATGGTCATCATCAGCGGCTACGAGAACTTCGTCTCGCGCATCGAAATCGCGGAGAAGGACGACAATCTGGCCTGGGTGGGAAAGCTGGACGCAGGCACCCTGAAACTGAAGGTCGCCTCATCCATCGTCGCGATTTCGTCGGTTCATCTGCTCAAGGCGTTCATGAACGTCGACGAAATCGAAAACGGCAAGCTGTTCTGGTTGGTTGTCATTCACATGACGTTCGTTCTGTCCGCGCTGTTCATGGCGGCCATCGAACGCTACATGATCGGCGGCGGCGACAACTCCAAGAAGGCAGGCGGCGCGTGAAACGGCACGCCCCGTCCATCATCACCATCGCGTCGGATGCCGATCACGGAAACACAGCCGGACCCGGACGGTCCGACCGCCGGGTCCGGTTCGTCTGAGCCATCGGCGCGGCCGATTACTCGGGCGAGCTGCGCACGAGACTCTTCAGCATCTCCAGGACGCGGGAGCGCACCACTTCGGTGGGCAGCCGCCAGTAGGTCTGGATCAACTCCAGGGACTCCGTCCGCTTCATCGGATCGGCGCCGTCTTCCATCTCGATGTCGTCGTCCGTGAAATGAACCTTCACTTCCTCGTCGCGCGCGGCCACGGCGTCCTTCGTGAGATCCTCGAAAAAGTAGCTCACGGGCACGTTGAGGAACCGCGAGACATCGAACAGCCGGCTGGCGCTGATGCGGTTGGTTCCACGTTCGTATTTCTGGACCTGCTGGAAACTCACGCCAAGAGCACGGGCCATTTGGTCCTGGCTCTTGCCAAGCATGGTTCTGCGCAGCCGCATCCGCTGGCCGACATGGATGTCAATCGGATCCGGGCCGTCAATGGAAGCCGCGCGACGGCGACGTCCTTCACGCAGTTCTTCGGAAGCCATCATGATTGGTATGTCCCTTTGTCTTGGGTTCTGGTGGCGCGCCGCACCGCTCCAACCACGGGTCGCTTGCCCACCAACAATTAATGCCGAACGCGGCGGTTTGCCGCAAGGGTTATCTTCGCTGTGATGTCACGAAGAGTGATATCACACCATTTGAGAGTTTCGCCAGCACCGTCTTGAACTGGTGCGCCGAATTCCCGTCCCTGACTCTGGAATGCTGCGTGGGGCAATCTCCTTTCTTTTGCTTTTCCCTTTATTAACAGAACCTTAGGGGTATCCAGCGCCTCTGACTGACGCGTGGCGGGCATTCAGGAGCAAGGCGTTTGGGGCATCCAGACGTCATGTGGCGTGCGTTCTGGGGTCGACGCGCGCGCCACTGTTCCGGGCGAACCGCTCTCGCAATGTCCATTCGGTCGAGCGTCACCTGATAGCCGTAATAGCACATGCCGTGCCAACCTATTGTCGTCCGCTGGCCCGTCCGCATGGCGAGGACCCGGGAATGGCCCGTTCTGCGCGATTGGTGGCCTGTTTCTCCCTCACGCGCTCAGACATCGCAGCGGCGGTGCCATGGACGACCTTCGCAATTGTTGGACCGAAGGTTCACGATTAGGGGCCGACTCCGCATTTGGCGTGTCATTTCGACGATCAATCCGCACCGACGGGCCGAGACGGGTGCCGAAAGGGCTGTGGCGGCCCGGGTCTTGCGGCGCGGCGGGAATGTTCCGAGAATGCCCGCGCGGCACCGCCGCCACCGGCCTACCGAAGCCGTTTTTTTCGGCCCCGGAAGGACTCAGCCATGTCATCTCCCTCCGCCGCGCCTTCTTCCGCCACGATCAGGAACCGCCCTCTGACGCCCGGGCCTGGAAATGCTCTGACGGATGTCCGGGGGTTGCGCGTCGGGCAGGCCCACGATGCCCGTATCCGCACCGGGGTGACCGTGATCCTGCCGGACGCGCCGGCCGTCGCCGCCGTCGATCCGCGTGGCGGTGGACCGGGCACGCGCGAAACCGACCTTCTGGATCCCGTGAACACCGTCGAGCAGGTGCATGCCCTGGTGTTGTCCGGGGGGTCCGCCTTCGGACTGGAGGCGGCATCCGGCGCCACCGCGTGGCTGGCGGAGCGGGGCATCGGCTTTCCGGTCGGCGACGCGCGGGTGCCCATCGTGCCGTCGGCGATTCTGTTTGACCTGCTGAACGGTGGCGACAAGGCATGGGGCGCGGCGCCGCCTTATCCGGCGCTGGCCCGCGCGGCCCTGGACGCGGCGGCGGCCGGCGGGCGGACGGTGGCCCTGGGCAACGCCGGGGCGGGATATGGCGCCACGTCCGGCCATCTGAAGGGTGGGCAGGGCACGGCGTCCCTGATGTTACCGGGAACGACGGCGGATGGAGCGCCTTTCACCGTGGGCGCGCTGGCGGCGGTCAACAGCCTGGGCAGCGCCACCATGGGCGAGACGCCCGCGTTCTGGGCGTGGCCGTGGGCGGTGGGGGAGGAACTGGGGCCCCTCGCCCGCCCCGGCCCGGAGGCACCGGCGCCCGGCCCCACCGACTTCGCGTTCGAGGTCCCGGCCCGGGCCAACACGACACTGGCCGTCGTCGCCACCGACCTTGCCCTGACCAAGGCGCAGGCGGGCCGCGTGGCCATCATGGCCCAGGACGGTCTGGCGCGCGCGTTGCGTCCGGTCCATTCGCCGCTGGACGGCGATACGGTGTTCGCGCTGGCCACCGGGCATGTTCCGCTCGGGGCCGACCCGGTGAGAACGCTGGCCCGCTGCGGCATGGCGGCGGCGGACTGTCTGGCGCGAGCGGTTGCCCGGGGTGTGTTCGAGGCCGACACCCTGGGGACAATAACAGGGTATCGGAACCGGTATGCCTTGCCCTAGGGGCCGGGTCTCCCTAAAGTCCCGGCCCGGTCATCCCGACACCGAACCAAGATCACCATACCATGGGGGGTTCCATGATGCTGCCGTCCCCGCGCCGACGCGCGCGTGCCGTCTTCACCGTATTCGCCGCCTTGGCGATGGTCGCCATCGCGCCGTCGACGACACCCGCGCGAGCCGCGCCGCCCGACAGCCTTGTCATGGGCATGGTGCTGGAGCCGCCCCACCTGGATCCCACCGCCGGAGCCGCCGGCGCCATCGACGAAGTGGTTTATGCCAATGTGTTCGAGGGCCTGACCCGCATCGGCCCGGATGGCTCGGTGTTGCCCGCCCTGGCCGAGTCCTGGGAGGTCAGCGAGGATGGCCTCGTCTATACCTTTCATCTGCAGCGCTCCGTCACCTTTCACGACGGCAGCGCGTTCACGGCGGACGACGCCTCCTTCAGTCTGCAGCGCATCAGCGACGAGGACAGTGTGAACGCCCAGAAGGGCCTGTATGAGGTCATCGAGAACGTGGTGACCCTGGACGGCTACACCCTGATCGTCGAGTTGAAGCGCCCGGACGGCCGCTTCCTGTTCAACCTGGGCTGGGGTGACGCGGTGATGGTGGCGCCGGAGACGGCCGACGACAACAAGACCAACCCGGTCGGCACCGGGCCGTTCCGGTTTGTCCGCTGGGTCCAGGGCGACCGCGTGGAACTGGAGGCCTATCCTGATTATTGGGGAACGAAGCCCGCGCTTCAGCGCGCCACGTTCCGGTTCATCCCCGACCCGGCGGCATCCATGGCGGCATTGATGGCCGGCGATAGCGACGCCTTCGCCAACATGCCGGCGCCCGAATCGCTGGAGGCGTTCAAGGCCGACGACCGCTTCGCCGTGGTCATCGGATCGACGGAAGGCGAGACCATCCTGGCCCTGAACCACCGTCGCCCGCCCCTGGATGATGTGCGCGTCCGTCGCGCCATCAGCCACGCCATTGACCGCCGGGCGATCATCGACGGCGCCATGTTCGGCTACGGCACGCCCATCGGCAGCCACTTCGCGCCGCACCACCCCGCCTATGTTGATCTGACCGGGATGTACCCCCACGATCCGGAGAAGGCGAAGGCGCTGCTGGAAGAGGCCGGCATCGCGCCCGGTGAGTTGTCCTTCACCCTGCACCTGCCGCCGCCGTCCTATGCCCGGCGCGGCGGCGAGATCGTGGCGGCGCAACTGGCCGCCGTGGGCATCAAGACGGAGATCATTCCGGTCGAGTGGGCGCAGTGGCTGGAGCAGGTGTTCCGGGGCCATGACTTCGACATGACCATCGTCTCCCACACCGAACCGCTGGACATCGATATCTACGCCCGCGATGACTACTATTTCGGCTATGACAATCCGGACTTCGACGCCGTGATTGAGGCGTTGGAACAGACCACCGACGCCGAGACCCGCGCCGATCTGTACCGCAAGGCCCAGACCATTCTGGCCGAGGACGCGGTCAACGGCTTCCTGTTCCAATTGGCTAAGCACGGGGTGTGGGATGCCCGCCTGCGCGGCCTGTGGGAAAACAGCCCGATCCAGGCCAACGACCTGACCGGGGCATCCTGGAGCGAATAACCCTGCGGTGCCGTAGGGTGTGGGGTGTAGGGCGGGTGACCGAAGGGCACCCGCCGACGGTCAAGGCAACGGCGGCTGCCCTGCGGCCAGCCGCCCTACGGTTCGACGCTTGACGGTATGGTCGCTTCGCCTCCGGTCGGAACCCGCCCCACGGTTCTGAAGCGAGCAAAATCGGGAGAACAGGGCGGCCATGGCCTGGTTCATCGCCAAACGCGCGGTCGCCCTGGCGCTGACCCTCGTGGCAGCGTCGCTGGTGGTGTTCGGTGTGCTGGAGGTGCTGCCCGGGGATCCGGCGCTTCTGATCCTGGGCGTAAATGCCCGCGAGGACACGCTGGCGGCCCTGCGCGAGAGCATGGGGCTCGATCAGCCCGCGCACTGGCGCTATCTCGCATGGATCGGAGGGTTGCTGACCGGCCAGTTGGCGGACAGCCTGACGTATGACGTACCCGTGACCGAATTGCTGGTCCCGCGCATCGCGGTGAGTCTGCCGCTGGCGTTGATGGCGCTGACGTTGACGGTGGCGCTGGCGCTGCCGCTGGGCGTGCTGGCGGCGGCGCGGCGCGGGCGGGCGGCCGACGGCGCCATCATGGGGGCCAGTCAGTTGGGGATCGCGGTGCCCAACTTCTGGCTCGGCATTCTGCTGATCCTGCTGTTCGCGGTCACGCTGCGGTGGCTGCCGTCCGGCGGCTTTCCCGGATGGGAGGCCGGCGTCGGCCCGGCGCTGGCGGCGCTGATCATGCCGGCGGTGGCCCTGGCGCTGCCTCAGGCGGCGATCCTGGCACGGGTCACGCGCTCGTCGGTGCTGGAGGTGCTGGGCGAAGACTACATGCGCACCGCCCGTGCCAAAGGACTGAGCCAGGGCGAAGCGCTGTGGCACCACGGTCTACGCAATGCCCTGATCCCGGTGGTGACGATCATGGGCCTCCAGTTCTCCTTCCTGCTGGCCGGAACCATCATTATCGAGAACGTGTTCAACCTGCCAGGCATCGGGCGGCTGATCTTCCAGGCCATCGGTCAACGCGACATCGTGGTGGTGCGGGATCTGGTGGTGCTGCTGGCGGCCATGGTCGGCGTGGTCAATGTCCTGGTGGACCTGTCCTATGCCGTCCTTGATCCGCGCCTGCGTCGCGGGCACCTCAGAGGCGCCCATGGTTGAAACACCGACGCCGACGGCTCAGACCATGGGCGGGCGACGGCTGGCGGCGACCGCCTGGGCCGGCGGCGCCGTGGCCGCCCTGGTGCTCCTGACCGCTCTCGTCTCGCTGGTCTGGACCCCGCACGATCCGGCGGCGATGGACGTGGCCAACAAACTGAGCGACCCGACCGGGGCGCATCCCCTGGGCACCGATCACTTCGGCCGTGATGTCCTGTCGCGGTTGATGGTCGGGGCGCGGGTGTCCATCGCGGTTTCGCTAGTGGCGGTGGGCCTGGGCGCGGGCATCGGCGTCCCGCTGGGACTGCTGGCATCGGCTCGGCACGGCTGGATCGACGAGGCGGTCATGCGCTTCAACGATCTGGCCTTCGCCTTCCCGGCGCTGCTGACGGCCGTGCTCATCACCGCCGTGCTGGGGCCGGGCGCGGTCAACGCCATCCTGGCCATCGGCATCTTCAATATTCCGGTGTTCGCCCGCGTGGCGCGCGGCGCGGCGCTGTCGTTATGGACCCGCCCCTTCATCCAGGCGGCGCGACTGGCAGGGCGAGGACGCACGCGCATTTCGGTCGAGCACATCCTGCCCAACATCGCCGGGGCGCTGATCGTTCAGGGCACCATCCAGTTCGCGCTCGCCATTCTCGCCGAGGCCGGCTTGAGCTATCTGGGTCTGGGCAGCCAGCCGCCGGAGGTCAGTTGGGGCCGCATGCTCAACGAAGCCCAGACCTTCCTGTTCCTGGACCCCCGGTTGGCGATCCTGCCGGGGCTGGCCATCGTGGTCACGGTGCTGGGGTTGAACCTGCTGGGCGACGGCCTGCGCGACCGCCTGGATCCGCGCCTGGACACCCGGCGCGCCGACGGCGGGAGGTGAGCGGTGGCACTGCTGGAGGTGAGCGGACTCGGCGTCGATGTTGCCGGGCTAACCCTTTTGGACGGCATTTCCCTGCGCCTCGACCGGGGCGGCTCGCTCGGGGTGGTGGGGGAAAGCGGGTGCGGCAAATCCTTGACCGCGCTGTCGATCATGGGCCTGCTGCCGCCGGGCCTGCGGCCACGCGGATCGGTGCGCCTGGACGGCGCCGATCTGCTGGACGCCGACGACCACGCGCTGTGCGCCGTGCGGGGCCGACGCGTGGCCATGGTGTTCCAGGAACCCATGACCGCTCTGAACCCAGTGAAGACCATCGGCGCCCAGGTGGCCGAGGGGCCGCGCCGCCATCTCGGCCTGTCGCGCCGCGCCGCCCGCGAGCACGCCCGCGCGGTGCTGCACCGGGTGGGGCTGGACCCGAGCCGGGTCTCGCCGGACCAGTATCCGCATGAACTGTCTGGCGGGCAGTGTCAGCGGGTGGTGATCGCCATCGCCGTGGCCTGCGGCCCGGCGCTGCTGATCGCCGATGAACCTACCACGGCGCTGGACGTCTCGACCCAGGCCCGCATCCTCGACCTGATCCTCGATCTGGTCGCGGACGAGGGCATGGCGCTGTTGATGATCTCCCACGACATGGCCGTGATCGCCGAGACGGTCACCGACATGGCGGTGATGTACGCCGGCCACGTCGTCGAGGCCGGGACCTGCCGGCGGGTTCTGGGAGACCCCCGGCACCCCTACACGCGCGGCCTGATGGATGCCATGCCGCGCGGAAGTGGGCGTCCCGGCGAGCCGTTGGCCGCCATTCCCGGCACCGTGCCGCCGCCGGGGGCGTGGCCGGCGGGCTGTGCCTTCCGCGACCGCTGCCCGCGCGCGGATGCCGCGTGCGCCATTCGTCCACCGCTGGTGGCGGACGCGGACGGACATGCCGTGGCCTGCCACCGTCCGTTCGGTGCGGGGGAAAGGTCATGACCGATTCTCGGCCCGTTCTAGAGGCGCGCGGCGTGTCCCGCGCCTATCCCCTGCCCCGGCCGCACCCGCTGGCACCGCGCCCGGTGCGTCACGCCGTTGCGGACATCTCGCTGACCCTGGCGCGCGGCGAGAGCCTGGGCATCGTCGGCGAAAGCGGTTGCGGCAAGTCCACCCTGGCCCGATTGCTCACTGCCCTGGAGCCGCCCGACGCGGGAACCGTGCTGATCGCCGGGCGGGACCCCAACGCGCTCGACAAGGCGGCGTTGCGCCGGCTCCGCCGCTCGGTGCAGATGGTGTTTCAGGACCCCATGGGCTCGCTGGATCCGCGTTGGCCGGTCTGGCGCATCGTCGCCGAACCGCTGGTAGGCCTCGCCCCGGAGGTGGCACGCGCCGACCGTCGCGCCCGGGTCGTGGAGGCGTTGGCGGCCGTGGGGCTGGGCGAGGAGACCCTGACCCGCTACCCGCACCAGTTTTCGGGCGGGCAGCGCCAGCGCATCGCCATTGCCCGCGCGCTGGTGACCGATCCGGACATCGTGGTGGCCGACGAGCCGGTCTCGGCGCTGGATGTCTCGGTGCAGGCGCAGGTGCTCAACCTGTTCCTGGAACTGCGGCGGCGGCGCGGGCTGGCGCTGCTGTTCATCAGCCACGACCTCGACGTGGTGCGCCATGTGACCGAAAGGATCATGGTCATGGACCGGGGCCGCGTTGTGGAGGCGGGACCGACCGCCGAGGTGCTGGCCCGCCCGGCGCATCCGCACACGGCGGCCCTGCTGGCGGCGGTGCCGCGCCTGGACGCGGCGTGGACGGGGCGTGAGAGACGGGCGGCGCCCGGCGCCGTCACGGAACATTCACCGTCCCGTCATCGGTGAGAAACGCAATTCCGCTAAAGCCTGACGGGATCCGCGCTGGGCCGCCGATGGCTCCCCGTTGGGCTCCCGTTGGGCCTGGGCCTCGCGTGCCCCCTTCTCACCACCGTTCGGGAGACCCCGATGCTCAAGAAGACCACGCTTGCCTCCGTGGTGGCCGGCGCCGCTCTGGCGACCGGTGCCGCCGCCTCCGCCGCCGATGTCGTCGAACTGGGGCCGCGCCCGTACTTCCTGGTCGACAGCATGGAAGACAGCGCGCTGAAGGAAAAGCTGCTGTCCTGCGCCGCCGGTCCGTTCAAGCCGACCCTGTTCTCCATCGGTCACCGGGGCGCCGCCATGCAGTTCCCCGAGCACACGAAGGAGTCCTACGTCGCCGCCGCGCGCATGGGCGCGGGCATCATCGAGTGCGACGTGACCTTCACCGCCGACAAGGAACTGGTCTGCCGCCACGCTCAGAACGACCTGCACACCACCACCAACATCCTGGCCACCGACCTGGCCGAAAAGTGCACGCAGCCGTTCGTGCCGGCCAGCGGGGACGACAAGGCCCAGGCCGAGTGCCGCACCTCCGACCTGACCCTGGAGGAGTTCCTGTCCCTCGAAGGCAAGATGGACGCCGCCGACGCCGACGCGACCACGGTCGAGGGCTACATGGACGCCACCGCCGGCTGGCGCACCGACCTGTACGCGGCCCCCGGCGGCACCCTGATGACCCATGCGCAGTCGATCGAGCTGATCGCCGGCCTGGGCGCCAAGTTCACGCCGGAGCTGAAGAGCCCGGCGGTGGAGATGCCGTTTGACGGCTTCACCCAGGAAGACTACGCCCAGAAGATGATCGACGAGTACAAGGCCGCCGACATCGCGCCGGAAGACGTCTGGCCGCAGTCGTTCAATCTCGACGACGTGCTGTACTGGATCGAGCACGAGCCCGAGTTCGGCAAGCAGGCCGTGTTCCTGGATGAGGGCACCGGCGAGGAGAGCTGGAGCAACATGGATCCGTCGACCTGGGCGCACGCCATGGCCGACCTGAAGGCACAGGGCGTCCAGTACATCGCCCCCGCGATGTGGATGCTGGTCACCGTCGAGAACGGCGAGATCGTGCCCTCGCGCTACGCCGAGGAAGCGAAGGCCGCCGGCCTGAAGATCATCACCTGGACGCTGGAACGCTCCGGCCCGCTGATGACCGGCGGCGGCTGGTACTACCAGTCCATCGAGGAGGTCACCGACAACGACGGCGTCATGCTGGAACTGCTGGACGTGCTGGCCCAGGACGTCGGCGTGGTCGGCGTGTTCTCCGACTGGCCGGCCACGGTCAGCTACTACGCCAACTGCATGGGCCTGAAGTAAGACGGAAGCCGCTTGATCGTTTCCCTGGTGATGGACGGCGATCCGTAGGTTGGGGTGAGGTGCTGCGCGCCGAACCCCAACGTTGCAGCCCGGTGTTGGGGTTCGCTGTGCTCACCCCAACCTACGTGCGTATGAACGGACCGTCCGGACGCCTTATGAGGGCCGTCTGGTGCATCCGACCGCCGCGTCCCGAACGGGCGCGGCGGTCGGATGCATTGTCGGGCGGTCATGTGGTGCGCAACGCCCCGACCGTGTCCGGGGGAGGGATCGCGTCTCACCCCTCCGGGTCCGAGTCCTCCGCCGCCAGCGCGTCGGCGGCGTCCCGGACGGCGCGGTGCAGGGCCATGAGGTGGCGCAAACGCTCGCGGGTCTCCCTGTCCCGGGGGTCGAGACGGCAGGCCCTCGCCAGCGCCCGGCCCGCGCCCAGGGTATCGCCGGCGGCCGCCAGCGCGGTTCCCAGGCCGGACCATGCCGCCGGGGCCTCGGGGCGCAGCGCCACCACCCGGCGGGCCGCCGCAAGCGCGGTTCGGTGACGCCCGGCGAGACGCGCCACGTCGGCCCACTGGCGCCAGCCGTCCACCGTCTGGGGGCGCACATGAACGGCCCGACGGCAGGCGGTTTCCGCCTCGGCAAAGGCGGCCAGCGCGCCCAGCACCGCGCCCAGGGCGACCAGGGCCTCCGGGTGCGCCGGATCGGCGACCAAGGCGCGACCGCATAGCTCCAGGGCGTGCTTGGGCCGACGCCACGACAGCGCGACCCGCGCCATCAGCGCCCAGGCGTCCGCGTCCAGCGGGTCGGCGTCGGTGCGCGCCCGGCACAGTCTGGCGGCCGTTTCAAGATCACCGTCCCGCCACGCGGTGATGGCCGGAGCCAGGGAACCGGGACTGGCGTCGGACTCGGACGTCATGATCGCGGCCCACTCTCTGGGGTGACGGATCCGTCGCTCCGGTGCAGGGCGCCGATCATCTCCGCCAGCTTCAGCCGCAACTGATCGGGACGCACCGGTTTGCGCAGCACCGGCAGCCCGCCCCGGCTGGCATCGCGCAGACGCTGGCTTTCGGTGTCACCGGTCAGGAGCAGCGCCGGCACCGCGCGGCGGAAATGCCCCCGGGCCAGGGCGACCGCCTCCACCCCCGTGCGTCCGCTGGGCAGGCGGAAGTCGGCCAGCATGACATCCGGACAGGTCAGAGCATCGGTCAACAGCGCCTCCGTCAGGTCCGACAGGCCGGCAAAGGCGGAGACCCGGTGTCCCCAGCCTTCCAGCAGCAACGTCAGACTCTCGCGCACCGCAGCCTCGTCATCCACCACAACCAGATGCAGCAGACCCCGCCCGGCGCGATCAACCGGCGCCGCATCGGAGCCGACCTCTTGGGAAGCACCCTGGGCGCGGCGAGCCGGGGCGCGCTTGCCCGATTCGGGGACCGCTCCGGGCACCTGACAGGGAACGGTGACGGAAAACCGGGAGCCGCGCCCCACGGTCGAGTCCACGGCAACGGCGGCGCCCAGCAGGCGCGCCACACGATTGACAATGCCCAATCCGAGGCCGAGACCGCTGCGTCCCTCGACCCCGGGTTCAGGCATGACGCGGTGGAAATCCTCGAAGATGAGCTGGCGCTGATCGACCGGAATGCCCTCGCCGGTATCGATGATGTCGAGGCGCAGCCGCTGTCCGCCCTCCAGGCGCCGCGCGCCCAGTAACACCCGGCCGCCGTGATGCGTGTACTTCAGCGCGTTGCCGATCAGGTTGCGCAGGATGATCTCCAGCAGGGCCGGATCGCTGAACACCGTCGCCGTGGGCGGCACGACCCGCAGAGTCAATCCGATGTCGGCCGCCATCGGCGTGAATTCCTCGGCCAGCCGCCGGATCATGGGGTGGATGTCGAAGGCCCGCTGATCGGGCAGGATGGCGCCGCCTTCCAGCTTGGAGATGTCCAGCAGCGTGTTCATGAGATCGGCCAGACCCTCAAGCGAGCGTTCGACCTTGGCCAGGATGTCCTTCTTGGCGGGATCGGTCTCGCGCCCGGACAGCACGGAGACGAACAGGTTGAGCGCCTGCAACGGCTGGCGCAGGTCGTGACTGGCCGCCGCTAGGAACCGGGTCTTGGCCAACAGGGCCTGCTCGGCGGTGGCGACGGCCTCGTGCAGGCCGACTTCCGCCTCGACCTGACGGGTGATGTCCTGCAGATGCATGATCAGGTGATGGGGCCGGCCGTGCCCGTCACGCGCCAGCGCCACGCTGACATGGCCGCGCAGGTCGGTGCCGTCGGGCCGAACGAACCGCATTTCTCCGGCGAACACCCGCACATCGTCGGTCAGCAGCCGGCGGGCCGCCTCCAGGTAAACATTGTGGTCCTCGGGATGGGACACCGCCGTCACATCGAGCGACGTCAGGGTGGCCTCGTCCCGATTCAGGATGCGACACAGGGCGGTGTTGACCTCGATGAACCGTCCGTCGAGCCCGCACATGGCCATGCCGTGGGGTGCGGCCTCGAACGCCTCGCGGAAGCGGCTTTCGCTGGCCCGCAGGGCGGCCTCGACCTCGTGACGCCGCGACGTGTCGATGAACTGGCCGATGATCTCGCGCGGGGTGCCGTCGGGATCGCGCGTCATGACCCGCGTCACGTGGGCCCAGATAACGGTTCCGTCCGCCCTGAGAAAGCGCTTTTCGGCGTCGAACGGGGTGGTGTCGCCGGCCAGCGCGGCGTCGAGCCACGCAATGTCGCGGGCCCAGTCGTCCACATGCGTGACGGACAGCAGCGAGCGACCGATCAGATCGGTCTCGGGATGGCCCAGCATGTCCAGCAGGGCGCGGTTGACGCGGCGCCAGCGCCCTTCGGTGTCCAGCAGCGCCATGCCTTGAGGGGCGCGGTCGAAGGCGTTCCGGAACCGGTTCTCGCTGCGGCGATCCGCAGGGGCTGCTTCCGGGAAGACCTCCTCATCCTCGAACACGGCCACGACCGCCGGGTCGGGACCGTCAACGGCGGCAATGGTGCAGCGGACCAGCCGAGAGCCGCCATCGGTGGCCGGGATGCGCTCGGCCACGCGGCTCGGCCCGACATCGGTCGTGGCGTGCAGCAGGGCCTCCATGCGCGCGCGCCGTCTCGCGGCGATGTTCCCGGCAAGGGGCTCGAAATAGTCGGTGCCGATCAGCGCGTCCGGCGCGTCCACCTCCCGGGCGTCGGCGGCGGCCGCGTTGGCGGCCAGAATGCGCCCCGCGTCATCCAGCAGGAAGACGGCCTGCGGAGACATCTCCCACAACCGATCAAGCGTCACAGCCGCCATGCGGTGGTCTTCCTCGCTGGGGGGCGATCCGGACGACCGCCGCCCGACGACCGCGCCAGTCGCGTCACTTTTTCTTGGTCTTGCCTGATTTCCCGCCCTTGTCCTTGGCGGTCTTGCCTTTGCCGGCCTTGCCGCCATCGCCCTCGATCAGGTCGGCGACCACGCGGTCGAGCAGGCGCACGCCGAAGCCGGTCGCGCCTTTGGGCACCGTCGCCTTGTCCTTCTTCGACCACGTCACCCCGGCGATGTCCAGGTGCGCCCAGGGCGTGTCCTTGCTCTTCAGGAAGCGCTGAAGGAACTGCGCAGCGGTGATCGATCCGGCCTCGCGGTTGCCGGCGTTCTTCATGTCGGCGATGTCGGAGCGGATCATCTTGTCGTAGGCCTCGCCCAGGGGCAGGCGCCAGACCTTCTCGTCCATCTGGGTGCCGGCCTCGGTGATGGCCTCCGCCAGATCGTCGGCGTTCGAGAACAGGCCGGCGTGCTCCCCGCCCAGACTGATGATGATGGCCCCGGTCAAGGTCGCCAGATCAATGATCCGGCTGGGCTTGAAACGGTCCTGCGCGTACCACAGCACATCGGCCAGAACGAGGCGACCCTCGGCGTCGGTGTTGATGACCTCCACGGTCTGGCCGGACATGGTGGTGACCACGTCGCCGGGTCGCTGCGCGGTACCGGAGGGCATGTTCTCGACCAGCCCGCACAGCCCGACCACGTTGGCGTCGGCCTTGCGCCCGGCCAGGGCCTTCATCAGGCCGGCCACCACGCCGGCCCCGCCCATGTCCCACTTCATGTCCTCCATGCCGGCGGACGGCTTGATGCTGATGCCGCCGGAATCGAAGGTCACACCCTTGCCGATGAAGGCGATGGGCGCCGCGTCCTTGTCCTTGGCGCCTTTGTACTCCATCACCAGCAGGCGCGGCGGGCGCGCCGAGCCCTGGGCCACGCCCAGCAAGGCACCCATGCCCAGCTTGCGCATTTTGGCCTCGTCCAGAACCTCGACGGTCACACCCAGATCCGCGAGATCCTTGACTCGCTCGCAGAAGCTTTCGGGGTAGATCACGTTGGCAGGCTCGCTGACCAGGGATCGGGTCAGGTCCACGCCCTCCGCCACGGCCTGCATCGGCGCAAACGCCTTTTTGGCTTCGGCTTGATCATCGGTCAGGATCGTCACCTTGCGCAACGCGGGCTTTTCCTCCGGCTTCTCCCGGGTGCGGTAACGGTCGAAGCGGAAGCCGCCCAGCGTCGCGCCCATGGCGACGCGCGCGGCCGCCTCGACGGCCGAAACCGGGGCGTCCTCGGGCAGATCCGGGTCCAGTGCCGCCGTTTCGTCGCCCAGCGCGCCCAACCGGCCAACGGCGGTGCCACCGAAGCTCTCCAGCGTGCCGGCGGTGATCGCATCCAACTTGCCGAGCCCGATCAGGATCACCCGGTCCAGGGTGACGCCGTGTGGAGCGTTCACCACCAGGGACTTACCGGCCTCGCCCTTGAACCGCTCGGCCTTGAGCGCGCGCCCAAGCTGGCCGCCGGTCAGTTCGTCAAGCTCTGTCCCGGTTGAGCCCAGGGTGTTGTCCTCACGGACTCCGATGACCAGAGCGCCCTTGTCGGGAATGGCGGGCTTGGCGAACGTGACTTTCATTGATGGGTCCTTTTCCGGAGGGGTTGCTCACCTGATGATCGGTAAGCCTGCGGCTGTTTCAGGAACATTTCAAGCACCGAACCGCCGTTCGATGAGTCCGTACAGTGCCGTCAGACCCTGTACCGCGCCGCCCTCGGGGCGGCCGGGCTTGGTTTTCGGGTTCCAGGCGTACAGATCCAGGTGCGCCCACGGTGTCTCCGGCGACACGAACTCGGCCAGGAACAGGGCGGCCGTGATGGCCCCGCCGAGCCGCCCGCTGCCGGTGCTGGAGATGTCGGCGACGGTGCTGTCCAGCATCGCCCGGTAAGGCACGTGCAGGGGCAGGCGCCAGACCGGTTCGTCCACCGCCGTCGCCGCGTCGAGCAGATCCGCCGCCAGCGCGTCATGACGCGTGAACAAGGCCGAGATGTTCGGCCCCAGGGCCACCCCCCCGGTCAGCGTCGCCATGTCCAACAGCAGGGCCGGCCGCTCGCCGTCCGCCTCGGCCAAGGCGTCGGCCAGCACCAGCCGGCCCTCGGCGTCGGTATCGCCGACCTCGACGGTCAGGCCCTTGCGGGTGGCCAAGACGTCGCGTGGCCGGAAACTGGTGCCGGAGACCATGTTCTCCACCGCCGGGATCAGAACCCGCAGGCACACCGGCAGGCCGGCGTCCATGATCATGTGGGCCAGCCCCAGGGCATGCGCGGCGCCGGCCATGTCCTTTTTCATCACCAGCATGGCGCTGGCCGGCTTCAGGTCCAGCCCGCCGGAATCGAACACCACGCCCTTGCCCACCAGGGTGACCCGCGGCCGCGCCGCATCGCCCCAGCGCAGGTCGAGAAGGCGCGGCGCCCGGGCGCTGCCCTTGCCGACGGCGTACACGGCGGGCCAGTTCTCCGCCGGCAGGGCATCGCCGACGATCTCGTGAAAGCGGGCGCCATGGTGCTCGGCCAGGGCACGGGTCTCGGCGGCCAGTTCGGCCGGCCCCAGGTCGGCGGCGGGCGTGTTGACCAGATCGCGCACCCATGCCACGGCGGCAACGCGCCGGCGCACGGCGGCCCGGCCGACGCCGGCCGGCCAGACCAGCCGGGCCGGCGGATCGCCCGGCGCGGTCTTGTAGCGGTCGAAGCGATAGGCGCCGAGCGCCCAGGCCAGCGCCGCCGTCTCAGCAAGATCGGCGCCGTCCCCGTCCGCCAGCGCGTAGGCGCCCGCGGGAAGGGCGCGCGGCAGGCCGGCCAGTGCCCACGGGTCGTCGCCGTCACCAAGTCCCACCAGCACCCCGGCTCGGGTTCCGCCGTCGCCCGGCAACGGACAGACCGCACCGGCCCGCCCGGTGAAACCGGCGGCGCGGACCCAGGCGGCACGCTCCGGCGGTTGTTCGGCCAGCCAGGCCTCCAGGGCATCGGTTCGGATCGGGATGAGCGGGACCGCCGGCGCGCCCTCGGCGGGCGCTTCGACAAGCGCGTCAAGGCAGGGCGGATCCGGCCGGAACAGGAAGGGTTCGGCCATGCGTGAAGAGACTCCGGCAGCGCGGACAGGGACGGGGCTCAGGGCAGATAGCCCGCCTCCTCGTAGTACCTTTGCGCGCCGGCATGCAAGGGAATCCCGGTGCCGTGGGGCGCCAGCGCCGGGGTCAGCATCTCTGGCTCGTCCTCGGACCCGAACAGACCGCGCACGTTGGGATGCCAGATGGCCCGGGTGATCCCGTGGGCAGTCTCGGTGTCCAGGGTCTTGGTGGTCACCAGGACCGCCGCGACGGCCAGCGTAGACACCGGCTCCGGGACTCCGGCATAGACGCCACCGGGAATGACGCCGGCGGACAGGTAGGGGTGGCGACCGGACATCCCGGCAAAGGTCTCTCCATTCAGGTCCAGCAGACGGATGGGCAGTGCCTCGGCCAGTTCGGTCACCACGGTCACCGGCGCCGCGCCGACGAAGAAGAAGGCCTCGATCTCTCCGGCCACCAGTTGGTCGGCCGCTGGCCCCGGCCGGTCGTAAACCGGCTCGACATCGTCTTCCGTCAGGCCGTGCGCGGCGAGAACAAGGCGGGCGTCCACCAGCGTTCCCGAGCCCAGTTCACCCAGGGCCACGCGGCGCCCGCGCAGATCCTCCACGCGGGTCACGTCGCTGTTCGCGCGCACCACCAGATGCATCTTCTCATCATAGAGGCGGGCCAGCGCAACCAGATCCGGCATCGGTCCCACATCCTCGAAGACGGCGCTTCCAGAGCGCGCCCAGTAGGCGATGTCCGCCTGACACAGCGCGAGATTGAGCGTCCCCGCCGCCAGCCCCCGGATGTTATCCACCGAGCCGCCGGTGGACTGCGCCACCGCGATCAGGCCGGGCACGCCGCAACTGCCGCCCTTCTCGCACGGGCGGGCGCCGGGTGGGCGGCTGATGGCGTTGGCGATCATCCCACCGATGGGGAAGTAGTGGCCGGCGGCGGAGCCGGTGCCGATTCGCATGAAGCGCTGGCCCGCCGCCGTGGACGGATCCTGCGCCCGGACGATGCCGGCGGTCGACAGGGCGAGAGCGGGCACGGTCAGGGCACCCAGACCAAGCGCCCACGCATACCCCAGGACATCACGGCGTCTCGGGGGCGATGTCCCCAAGGCGTCGGCGTCCGGTCGTCTCGCCCGCATTGATTGTGCCCTCCGTTATCTTGGCGCCAAGCTGGCCAGGACTGACATGCCCACGATCACGCCACGCCGATAGGCTAAACGGGAATCTGGGTGATATTCGGGCAATTTGACCGCCGATTCCAGAGGTCCGCGCGATCCATCACCGAAACGTCATGCGCGCGGACGGCGCGGCCATCCGCCCGAGGCCAGCAGCACGCCCAGGACAGCCACCCCCATGCCGGCCAGCGCCAGCACGCCGAGACGCTCATCGAACAGCGCCCAGGCCAGCAGGGCCGTCACCGGCGGCACCATGTAGAACAGGCTGGCCACCCGCGCCGCCTCGCCCAGCCGGATCAGCACCATCAACAGCGTCACCGCGCCGATCGACAGCACCACCACCAGCCACGCCAGACCGAAGATGAACCCCGGCGTCCAGGTGATGGTCATGTCCTCGCCCGTGATCAGGGCCACAGCCAGCATCACCGGGGTGGCGGCGGCGAACTGGACCACGCCGCCGCTGCGCGGGTCGAGTCCGCCGCAGAACCGTTTCTGGTACAGGGTGCCGGCGGTGATGCCGAAGACCGCGAACACGGCGGACGCCACCGCGCCGGGACCGAAGCCAGCAAACAGGGCACCACTTCCGGGGTCCAGCTTCTCGGCCAGCACCATGGCGACGCCGACCAGCCCCAGCCCCAGTCCCAGCCACTGCCGACCGCTGACCCGCTCGCCCAGCAGCGGCCCGGCGGCAACGGCCGTCAGCAGCGGCTGGAGGCTGGCGATCAGCGCGGCGATGCCGGCCGGCAGGCCGCCCTCGATGGCCGCGAACACGCCGCCCAGGTAGCATCCATGCAGCAGCACACCGGTGACCGCCGCATGACCGTACAACCCCGGCCGCTTTGGCCAGGCGGCGCGGGTCAACCACGCCAGCGGCACGAACAGCGCCGCCGTGATGACGAACCGCAGCGCCAAGAAGGACAATGGTGCACTGTGCGGCAGCACGAATCGCGCGCCGATGAACCCCGTGCTCCACAGCAGCACGAAAACCGCCGGCATGGCGATGATGGCCGCGTCGCGCGCGGACAGGGAACCGGGCCGGGAGGGCATGCGGGAGTCACTTTCAGGTGGGGGCGATCAACGCCCCTCACAGTGCCCGCTGCGGCGCGGTCTGGCAATCGGGGCCATGTCAGATCATGATCGCGGGGCTATCGGCGCTACGCCGTGCCCTCCGGGAACACGGCGCGACCGTCCACAACGGTGCGGATCACCTTGCCCTGCACCAGATGGCCGTCGAACGGCGAGTTCTTGGACTTGGAGCGCATGGTGTCGGCGACCACCTTCCACGGCGCGTCGGGATCGAAGATCACCAGATCGGCCGGCACCCCGGTGCGCAGGCGGCCGGCCTCCAGCCCCAGCAGGTCGGCGGGCGCGCGGGTGACCAGATCCAGCGCACCCAGCAGCGACAGGTGACCGTGCTGCACCAGCCGCAGCGTCACCGGCAGCAACGTCTCCAGGCCGATGCCACCGAACGCCGCGAGATTGTACGGCAGCCGTTTCGTATCGGCGTCCTGGGGACAGTGGTCGGAGGCGATGACGTCAATGGTACCGTCGGCCAGCCCCTCGACCACGGCCTGACGATCGGCCTCGCCACGCAGCGGCGGCGACAGCTTGGCGAAGGTGCGGTAGTCGCCGACCTCCAGTTCGTTCAGCGCAAAATAAAAGGGGGCGGTGTCACAGGTCACGCGCAGCCCGGCGGCCTTGGCCTTGCGGATGATGTCCACGCCGTCGGCGGTGCTGACATGCGCGGCGTGATAGCGCGCTCCGGTCATGCCGACCAGCCGCATGTCGCGTTCCAGCATGATGATTTCCGCCTCGCGCGGAATGCCGCGCAGACCCAGGCGGGTGGCCATCTCACCGCTGTTCATGACGCCGGTGGCCAGCGTGGGCTCCTCCGGGTGCTGGATCACCAGCAGGTCGTGACTGGCGGCATAGTCCAGGAGCCGGCGCATCACCTGGGCGTCGGCGATGGCCTTGATGCCGTCGGTGAAAGCCAGCGCGCCGGCCTCGCGCAACAGGCCGATCTCGGCCAGTTCCTGACCCTCCAGGCCCTTGGTGGCGGCGGCGGTGGTAAACACCTTGGCCAGCCCGATCAGGCGCGCGCGGCGGGCGACGAACTCCACGGCGGCCTCGTCGTCGATCACCGGGTTGGTGTTGGGCAGGCCGACCATGGAGGTCACACCGCCGGCGGCGGCGGCGCGCCCGGCACTCTTGAAGCTTTCCTTGTGCTCCTGGCCGGGCTCGCGCAACTGCGTGCGCATATCCACCAGACCGGGGGCGAGACAGGCGCCGCCGCAGTCCACCACCCGGGCGCCGACCGGGGCGCCGTCGGCGAACAGCCCGGGGGCGAGATGGACGATATGCTCGCCCTCGGTCAGCAGACCGCCCATGGCGTCCAGGCCGCTGGCCGGGTCCAGCAGGCGGGCGTTGACATAGGCCACGCGGCCGGGGGCGTCGATGGCCATCAGGCGCCTCCCGCCCCGACGAAGGGTTGATTGCGTCGCGTCTGATCGAGGTTGCCGGCCAGCAGCCGCAACACCGCCATGCGCACGGCCACCCCCATTTCCACCTGTTCGCGGATCACGCTGCGCTCGAAGTCGTCGGCGACGTCGGAGTCGATCTCCACCCCCCGGTTCATCGGCCCGGGGTGCATGATCAGCGCGTCCGGCCGCGCCCGCGACAGCTTGTCCCGGTCCAGGCCATAGAATCGGAAGTACTCGCGCACCGACGGGATGAAGTTGCCCGTCATGCGCTCGGTCTGAAGCCGCAGCATCATGACGATGTCGCAGTCGGTCAGGCCCTCGCGCATGTTGGTGAAGACCTCCACGCCCATGGCGGCGCACGACGCGGGGACCAGCGTGCGCGGCCCGATCAGACGCACCTGGGTACCCATGGTGGTCAGCAGGTGGATGTTGGAGCGCGCCACCCGGCTATGCAGCACGTCCCCGCAGATGGCCACCCGCAGGCCGTCCAGCCGGCCCTTGCGGCGGCGGATGGTGAGCGCGTCCAGCAACGCCTGGGTGGGGTGTTCGTGGCTGCCGTCACCGCCGTTGACGACGGCGCAGTTGACCTTCTCCGCCAGCAGCTTGACCGCGCCCGATTCCGGATGACGGACCACCAGGACATCCGGGTGCATGGCGTTCAGCGTCACCGCCGTGTCGATCAGGGTCTCGCCCTTGGCCACGGAACTTGTGGAGACCTGCATGTTGATGACTTCGGCGCCCTGACGCTTTGCGGCCAGTTCGAACGAGGTGCGGGTGCGGGTCGAGTTCTCGAAGAACAGATTGATGACGGTGCGGCCGGCCATGCCGTCGCTGGCCTTGTCGGCGCCCCGGCATTGATCGACGTGGCCGTCGGCGAGATCCAAAAGATGCTGGATTTCCGGGGGGGTGAGTCCCTGGATGCCGAGCAGATGGCGATGCGGAAAGGCGGCGTCCGTCATGGTGCGCGGACCATAGCGCCGGGCGGCGATGGCGGCAAGGGGTTGGCGGCCTCCCCTCAATCCGCGTGATCGTCGGGCACGGCGGGGGCCAGCGGATCGTCGCCGTGGTGGTCGGGCGCGGGCTCATCGGCGACCGGCGGCGTCGGCGGCTCGGTGCGCTCGACATGGCCGGCGCGGCCACGGGCGATGATGATCGCCTTCTCGAGGTCGGCCTCGTTGCACAGGCCCAGGATCACCGGATTGCGGGCCTTGATGTTGGGCGCGTTCCAGTGCGAGCGGTCTCGAATGGCCTGGATGGTTGGCTTGGTGGTGCCCAGCAGCTTGCAGACCTGCGCGTCGGTCAATTCCGGATGGTTCTTCAGCAGCCACGCGATCCCGTCGGGGCGGTCGTGGCGCTTTGACACCGGCGTGTAGCGCGCGCCCTTCTGGCGGGCCTGCGGCAGGGGATTCTCACTCTTCTGCAACACCAAGCGCGCGTCCGGATCGGCCTGGCAGCGGTCCAACTCCGCCTGGGACAACTGGCCGTTGGTCAACGGGTCCAGCCCGGTGATGCCGATGGCGACCTCGCCGTCGGCGATGGCCTGGATCTCCAGTTCGTGCATGCCGCAAAAATCCGCGATCTGTTCAAATGTGAGCGCGGTGTTCTCCACCAGCCACACGGCGGTGGCCTTGGGCATCAGCGGCAGAGCCATCGGTTCGATCCTCCAGGCGGTCTCAAGAAAAGCGTCGGCGCCGAACACGACAACGGCCCGCCGGATCCGGTTGGACCCGGTGGACCTCCGTCCTCGGCGTCTTGGAGAGCGTGAGAGTCCAGGCTCCGGATCGGGTGTCGAAACGCCCAGAACGCGCGGAGCATTCCTCATTTATGTGGCCGCTCAAGCGTCGATGGTCAAGACAATCTTGCCGGTGTGAGCGCTGGATTCCATCAGGACATGGGCCTCGGCGGCCTTGTCCAGGGGCAGGGTGGCATGGATCACCGGGGCGACCGTGCCGGCTTCCAGCAGCGGCCAGACGTGCTCATGGACCGCCCGGGCGATGCGCCCCTTCGCCTCCACCGACTGCGCCCGCAGGGTTGAGCCGGTCAGGGTCAGCCGCTTCAGCATCACCGGCATGAAATTCATCTCCACCTTTGAGCCCGCCAGAAACGCGATGGAGACGTGGCGGCCGTCCGGCGCCAGAATGGAGACGTTGCGCGGCAGATAGTCGCCGCCGACCATGTCCAGAATGACATCGACACCCTTGCCCTCGGTGGCGGTCTTGATCGCCGCGACGTAGTCCTCGGTCCTGTAGTTGATGGCCAGATCGGCGCCCAGGGCGCGGCAGGCGGCGCACTTCTCGTCGCTACCGGCGGTGGTGGAGACGGTGGCGCCGAAGGCCTTGGCAAGCTGGATGGCGGTGGTGCCGATACCGCTGGAGCCACCATGCACCAGGAACCGCTCCCCCGGGCGCAGCGCGGCGCGCTCGAAGACATTGTGCCAGACGGTGAACACGGTTTCGGGCAGCGCCGCCGCCCTGACCATGTCATAGCCGCCGGGGATGGGCAGCACCTGGGGCGCGGGCGCGGCCACATAGCCGGCATAGCCACCGCCAGCCAGAAGGGCGCAGACCCGCGCGCCGACCGCCAACCCGCCGGTGTCGCCGGACCCCAGGGCGACGATCTCGCCCGCCACCTCCAGCCCCGGCAGGTCAGACGCGCCCTTGGGCGCCGGATAGTGACCCAGGCGCTGGATCACGTCCGGGCGGTTGATGCCGGCGGCATGCACCCGGATCAGCACCTCGCCCTCGCCCGGACGCGGCACCGGCCGTTCGGCCGGCACCAGAACCTCCGGGCCACCGGGACGGCTGATCTCGACGCAGGGCATGGTGTCAGGCAGGGACGGAGACTCGGTCGCGGTCATGGGGCGGGCTCTCCCGTGGGTTTGCATGAGATTGATACTCAAAGGATGATCAGGTCTCTGGACGCCGTGTTCGGACGTGGGGCGGGTCGCCAAAGGGCACCCGCCATCGATCAAGACCCCGGCGACGGTCCTAAGGCCACCCGCCTGACATTCGCAACACAATCAAACGGAAACGGTCTGCGAACCCTAATCGCCTCGCGGGGGCGGCGACAAGGGCGAAGCCTTGCCTGCAGGACAGTAGCCCCGGGCGCGCCGGCCCCGGGCGCCCGGGGCCGTTTCGGCCCTGCGATAACGCAGGCTGGGAGTGCGTTGATTTGCGTCGATGACTCGCTTGCTTCCCTGGGCGCGGCTCTGGAAACACACCGCATAACCCTTGATTTTTGTACGGTATTATGCCAGTGTGTAGAGGCCCTAGTGCGTAGGGCGACCACGGGGAGGGAGCCCCCGAGGGGGCGGATCCCTCCGGGAGGTGAACCATGTTGGTGGACCGAACTCTGGTGGCTTCTGACGTCCCCTACATCAAGGTGCTCGCCAGTGGCCTGGATATGCCGCCCATCGTGGCCGGAGCGTGGGCCGAAATGACGCTGGCACAGCCGCATGGCGCCGAAAAGGTTCACGAGATGCTGGAACGGTGCGTTCACAACGCGGATGCACAGGGCGATGGAGCCCTGGCGGCCTCTTGGCGCGATGCGTTGGGGACCTTCGATGCCACACTGCGCGTCGGTGCGCCGTCTGATGACAGCGTGCCCCGAAGGGAGACGCGGCACTGAGACAGAAGAGGCCATGACCGGGCGGCGTCCCGGTCATTGCCTCGGCACCGTGGCGTTCTGAAAGGATCCGCGTTGCGAAAATGACATGACCTTGCCATTGATCCGCCATACCTTGAGAGACATATAATGAGCATCGGGTTTGCCCGGAGGGTGAGCCTGAACCTCGAGGCAGCGAGGATATCTCCGAAATCCAGTGTTGTACCCTCCACGAGGCGGGGTCTTGAACAAGAACCCCGCATAGGCAGAGCAAGACCCGGCGGGCGCATGCTTCAGCCACATGTCGTCCGCCGGCCCTGACGCGAAACCGCGCCCGTCGCACCTCCCCTGTGCGGCGGGCGTTTCGTTGTCGGACAGGCCTGCCCCGTGCCCGGTCCTCCCTCCGGATCGATCATTGGAGCGATGACAAAAAAGTCATGTGGCGGAAAACTCCCTGTCACGGTCGGATATCTATAGTCACATCATCAGGAGCGGCCAACCGGGCCAACCTTGAACCTCGTGGCAGCGAGGATCCTTCGAAATTCAGCCATAACCCCCTCCACGGACGGACCCTTCAGCAAGGTTCGCTCCAACATCCAGAGCAAGACCCCGCGAAAGTCGCGCTTCAGCCACGTGATGATCGCACATTGAACGACCCGACACCCGTCACGCTCCCCCGTGGCGGGTGTCGTCGTTTAGACGTTCGTGAATAAAGCAGGGGCCAGAGCCCGTCCCCTCAATACCCCAGGATGGCGTCGATCTCACCCTGGTCCAGGGTCGTCTGGGCGCCGTGGATGATGGCGCTGGCCATGTCCATCAGGCGCTGCAGCGCGCGACTGGCCGAGCGGGCCTGTTCCGCAACAGCGTCTGTCCTGCCCTCGGCGAGGGCTGTTTCCATGCATCCGATCGTGTAGAGGGCGAGTCCATTCATACGCGTGATGGTGTCGTCGAACGGCTGGCGATAGCGCGACGGACAGTACCCGTAGGCCTCAATGGCTAGGTCCTTGTCGCGGAAGGTGCTGTCGGCGAAGTGGTCGGCGTACGATTTCGGCTGCCACGCGGCGCATTCCTCGACCAAGTCCGGCATGTCCGGAACCATGTCGAGAAGCATGACGATTTCATTGAAATGATTGAGGTAGTCCGTTGCCAGAAGGGTCTCGGGATTGATGTTGCTGCCCTGGACTCGCCCCCGCAGGGCTGCGCATTCGGGTCCGTCGTCCTCTTCCCGGGCCGCGTCGGTCGGGACGTGCCGCGCCGTCGCAACACCCTCCGAATCCGTCATGTCCTGCTTCCTCCAGCGCGGTTTCCGGTCAACCTAACGGCTCAGTATACCACCTTGACCGGGCCGGTGGAATCCGTCGAGCCCACCGGCCGCACGGCTTATTGTGCAGTGCACAAAAAACGGGTTGACTCGGCGGCGAAACGGACTAGAGTCGAGATATGTTGCAGTGCAGCATACGGGCCGTCACCGAGGCGGCTCCCCCGCGCACCGCTGTGACCGTCACGAGACCGTTCCGCAAAAAGGGGTAGCAGCCATGATTCGCAGCTATGAAGACCTGATGTCCTTCAACAAGGACAACATCGACGCCGCCACCGCCGCTGGCAAGGCGTTCGCGAAGGGCCTGGAGGATATCAGCAAGGAAGCCGTGAGCTTCTCGTCCAAGTCCATGGACGGCGCCGTGGCCGCCAGCAAACAACTCGGCGCCTGCAAGACCCCGGCTGATTTCACCAACCTTCAGACCAAGCTGGTCAAGGACAATTGGGAGATCATGGTCGCCCAATCGAAGAAGATGACCGAGCTGTCCAATGACGTCCTGAAGAGCGCCATGAGCCCGTTGCAGGCCCGCACCAAGACGGTCCTGGAGACCTTCGTCTCCGCCTGATTGGCGCTGGAAAAGCCCTGATTCGGACATGCGTGAAGAGCCCCGCGCCGCCCGGCACGGGGCTCATCGCTGTCTGGAGTCCGAATGGGAGGCGCGCGCTCTACTGCACCGAAATCAGACCGGCCGCCAGGGCCAGGCTGGTCGCATGGGTGCGGTTGTTGGCGCCCAGTTTGCGGCAGGCGTTGGCAATGTGGAAGTTGACGCCGGAGACCGAGATCCCCAGGGCCGTGCCGACATCCCGGGTGGTCAGACCCCGGGCGCTGAGGCTCAACACCTCGCGCTCACGCCCCGTCAGCGCCGGGATGGCCAGTGAATCGTCCTCGTGCAACTGACGCAGGCGCAACAGGGCCTGTGTTGCGGCGTGCGCCAGCGCAAGGCCCGTGTTGCGCACATGTCGGTCCAACCACGATCCGTTCTCCCGGGACAGCAGGATCATTCCGGAGGGACACCGGTCGACCCAACAGCGCACGGGAACGACCAGAAGCGCGCCATACCCGGCGGCCTGGGCGGCGTCGGCGAATCTCGACCCCCGGGACCCGGTTTCCATATCACCGATCGGAACCACGAACGGCCGGGGGCTCGCCGTCATGTCGCGAAAAACGCTGTCGTCGTGCGTGGCACCCTCGCAGGCGTGACGAACCGGGGCCTCGACGGACGCCATCACGTCCCGCTTGGACGGGCTTCCCTTCAGCGCGCCCGGAAGACAGGTCAGACAGACAATCCCGTCGATCCCAAAACACCGGAAGTGTTCGGCCGTCACGGTCCAAGCGACCGCTCGCGTCGGCGCCTCGGCCAAGTGACCAAGGAAGGTATCCAGGCTGGCCTCCAACGTCATGAGCATGTTCCGGCGACCTTTCGGGTCAACTTTGTTGAAGCGTTCGTGCTGGGCCACATTCTGTCCTGCGGGGGTCGTTTGGTCTGGAGACAGCATCAAAAACACAATAAATTTGTATCCAAGCCCTCGTGGCGGCACAACTCGTCCGGAAGTTATATCGACCTTCTCTCTACTCCGTATTGATCGCGCTTCGCGGCAACCATGTCGCATGTGACTCCGGAGCCTGCCCGCCTGCCATTTTGTTGCGGCGGTTCCGCAATGCATCGGCCCATGGTAAGGAAGAGATCCCGTCATATGCCCCGTGCCTGCGGGCCGGAGCATCTATGCCATTCTAGAGATCCCCCAAACTGGAGAGCCTGCCCGTGTCCGCGTCCCCTTCCGTTCCGCCCCCCGCTGACCTGATGCCGATTCGCAGGGCACTGATCTCGGTGTCCGACAAGAGCGAAATCGAAACACTGGCGCGGGCGCTGCACGGCCATGACGTCACGATTCTGTCCACCGGCGGCACGGCGCGCGCCATCGAGGCCGCCGGCGTGCCGGTGACGGAGGTGTCCGACCACACCGGGTTCCCGGAAATGCTGGACGGCCGGGTCAAAACTCTGCACCCGACCATTCACGGCGGCATTCTGGGATTGCGCGGCCACCCCGAACACGAGGCGGCGATGCACGAGCACGGCATCACGCCCATCGACCTCGTGGTGGTGAACCTCTATCCCTTCGAGTCCACGGTGGCGCGGGGGGCCGATCCTTCGACCTGCGTCGAGAACATCGACATCGGCGGCCCGGCCTTGATTCGCGCGGCGGCCAAGAACCACGGCGCCGTCAGCGTCGTCACCGACCCGGAGGACTATTCCGCGCTGATCGCCGACCTGAAGGAATATGACGGACAGGTCACGCTGGGTCTGCGCCGCCATCTGGCCGGGCTGGCCTTCGCGCGCACGGCGGCCTATGACGCCGCCATTGCCCGCTGGTTCTCGGAACAGTCCGGGGACCCCTTCCCGCGCCACATGGTGGCCGCCGGCCGACTGAAGCAAATTCTGCGCTACGGCGAGAACCCGCATCAGAAAGCCGCGTTCTACGTTCACGGGCTGGCACGGCCGGGAGTCGCCAGCGCCCGCCAAGTGCAAGGCAAGGAGTTGTCGTTCAACAACCTGAACGACACCGACGCCGCCTTCGAACTGGTCAGCGAGTTCAGCGAACCGGCCGTGGTGATCGTCAAGCACGCCAACCCCTGCGGCGTCGCCGTGGGGGAAACCCTCGCCGACGCCTATCAGCGCGCGCTGGCCTGTGACCCGGTCAGCGCCTTCGGCGGCATCGTCGCGGTCAATCGTGCGCTTGATCGCGACTGCGCCGAATCCATCACGCGCATCTTCACCGAAGTTGTCATCGCCCCCGACGCCGACGATCACGCCCGCGCCGTGTTCGCCGCCAAGAAGAACCTGCGCCTGCTCATCACCGGCGTGATGCCGGACCCTGAAGCGCCGGGCCTGAGCGTGCGCTCGGTCGCCGGCGGGCTGCTGGCCCAGACCCGGGACACGGGCCGGGTGACCGAGGCCGACCTGAGGGTCGTCACGCGCCGCGCGCCCACCGACGCCGAACTGTCCGACCTGCTGCTGGCTTTCCGCGTCTGCAAGCACGTCAAGTCCAACGCCATCGTCTACGCCCGAAACGGCGCCACGGTCGGGATCGGGGCCGGCCAGATGAGCCGCGTGGACAGTGCCCGCATCGCCGCCCGCAAGGCCCTGGACGCCGCGGAGGCCGCCGGCCAGGAGGAGCCGGCCACGCAGGGCTCCGTGGTCGCCTCCGACGCCTTCTTTCCGTTCTCCGACGGGCTGACGGCGGCCGTGGAGGCCGGGGCGACGGCGGTCATCCAGCCGGGGGGATCGGTGCGCGACGAGGAGGTCATCGCCGCCGCTGACGAGGCCGGGATCGCCATGGTGTTCACCGGCATGCGCCATTTCCGGCATTGATCGCGACCGCTGACCCCGTCGCCCCCTTGTTTCGGCGGCCATGACCGTTATGGTCTTTCGGCACGGAAGAGAAACCAAACAACAGGTTCGACGTCGGATCGGACCAGGGAGGGACCATGGACGCGGCGGTACTGGATCGCATGGAGGTCGTCGAGGGCGACATCACCACGGAAGCGGTGGATGCCATCGTCAACGCGGCCAACGAGACCCTGCTGGGCGGTGGTGGCGTGGACGGCGCCATTCATCGCGCCGCCGGCCCGGGGCTGCGGGACGAATGCGCCAAGCTGGGAGGTTGCCTGCCAGGCCACGCCAAGGTCACCGGGGCCTTCGATCTGCCGGCGCGCTGGGTGGTGCATACGGTGGGGCCGGTCTACGACGGCCTGCCGCCCGACGATGCCGACCGGTTGCTTGGCGCCGCGTATGTGAACGCGCTGCTGGCGGCGGCCGAGGCCGGCGCGCGCTCGGTCGCGTTTCCGGCCATATCCACCGGGGCCTATGGCTTCCCCCAGGACCAAGCGGCGCGGGTGGCCATCCTGTCCGTGGCCCGGGCGCTGGAGAAAGAAGACCGCATCGACACCGTGCGGTTCGTCTGCTTCTCCGAGGATCAGGCGGCCCTGCACCGCGCCGCCATGGACGCCCTGCGCAAGCTGTCGCGGTAAAGCCCGGTCCGAGCGATCCGAAACGCATCGCCGCGCAGGTGTGCTCAACCAAGAAATGGTGAGGGCGTGTTGAGCGAAACGGGTTCCGTCTGATTGGCTCCCCATCCGCCTCCGAAGACAGCCAACCGGAGGTCAGGCGCGTTCGCGTTGGAGACCCCTCGACGCGCCGCCGGGCCGACCGACCCTATGGTTTGCCCGGGATGACGTCTGTTTTGTTTTTTTGAACACTGTTCCGTCATCCCGAAGCATCCATCAGAATGCAAGAGATCCCCAAAGACGGTGTGCCGAAGGGGCGGACAAGGAATCACGATTTCTGTCGCTTGGGCTCAATCCTATTGTTGGCCGTTCGAATCAGGTTGAAGCGCTTCGTCCGTGATCGCCCGGATGCCCCTGCGGAGGGAGCGGCTTCCGATCCGTTTCCAGGCTGAGGGATAGGTGGCTCCCCACGCTCAGGGGCCGGCGGAGGCAGGCACGCGATCCATGGTGCCTTTCCGAAGGCGGCGAACGCCGAACCGCACCCCCTCGGCCAGGGCGAGGGTGACCACGGCCGACGCGACAATGACGGCCCCCGACGTCAGGTCGAAGGCATAGGCCAACGCCAGACCGGCAAGGGAGAACACCAGCGCCCAAAGGACGGCGGTCATCATGAGCATCGCCAGGGAGCGTGCGGTCATTTCGGCCAGATAGGCCGGGATCGTCAGCAGGGCGATCACCAGAATCAGCCCGATGGCGGGCACCGCCGTCATCACCGCCAACGCGACGGTGGCCACCAGCAGAATGTGCACCGCCGCGACAGGCAGCCCGCGTACCCGCGCGAACTCACGGTCGACCGATATCGCCAGCAGCGGTCGATAGAACACGATGACGATCGCGACCAAAGCGCCGACACTGACCGCCATCGTCCACAGAACGTCGTTGCCGACCGCCAGGATCGAACCGAACAGATAACTCATCAGATCGACGTTGTAGCCGGGCGTAAGGTCGATCAACAAAACGCCGAACGCCATGCCCCCGGCCCATAACAGGCCGACGGCGACATCCAGGCGCTCGCGGTCCCGAAGGGTGATCATGGCGGCCAGAACAGCGGCACCGACAGCGAACAGCGTCGCCGTGATCATCACCGGCCAACCGGCGAAGAACGCCAGCCCGACCCCCCCGTACCCGGCATGGGCGACACCGCCGGCCAAAAAGGTCATGCGGTTGACCACGACCAGTGCCCCGACGACCCCGCAGGCGATGCTGACCAGAACGACGGACAGGAGCGCCTTCTGCATGAAGGGATAGGCCAGGGCCTCAAGCATCCGCGGGCTCCGGGTGGGGTGTGCGCATCCCGCTCATCGGCAGGACATGCGCCATGTCATGGATGAACGTGCCCATCGGGCAATTGGCGCGATGGACGCCATAGATCAGTTGCAGCATCGGCTCGGTCAACATCGGTTCCGGGTTGTAGACGACCTGGCGGTTGACGCAGGTCACCGCCGTTGCCTGTGGTACGGCCGTCGCCAGATCGTGCGAGATGAGGATCACCGTGCGGTCGGCCGCCAGCCGGTCCAGGAGTTCGACGATGCAAGATTTCCCGACCGGGTCGATGCTGGCGGTCGGTTCGTCCAGAACCAAGACGTCGGGAGCGCCGACAAGGGCACGGGCGATCAGCACCCGCTGCCGCTGGCCGCCGGACAGCGCGCCGATCGGGCGATCGATGAAGGCATCCATCTCAACCGCCGTCAGGGCCTCCAGCACCGCCTTGCGGGTGTTTCGCCCACGCCACGGCCCGATCCACGAGCCGGCTCTCTCGTCACCGACCAAACCCAGGGCCACTAGGTCTCCGGCCGAAATGGGAAACGCGGGGGAAATGGTCGCCGCCTGCGGAACATAGCCGATGCGCCGCGCGCTCCGGGCCGGATCGTCCCCGAACACCCGAACCCGGCCCGTCGTCGGCCGCAGCAGTCCGGTGATCAGCTTGGCCAGCGTCGTCTTGCCGCCGCCGTTGGGGCCAAGGACGGCGACGAACGCGCCCTCGGCCACCTCGAACGAGACATCCTCGACAGCCCATGTGCCGTCATATCGAAAGCTGACGTCCTCGAACGCAATCACAGGCGGCATACCGCGTGGTCTCCCCGGATCAGCGCAGGGTTTCGGCGAACGCGGCGCCAATAGCACGCGTGTTTTCCGGCCAGTCATAAGCCAGTGGGTTCAGCGCCAGGACCTCGCCCCCCAGGTCCTCGGCGATGGCCTGCGCTGACCGCTGCGAGAACTGAGACTGGACAAAGATCACCTTGATATCGTGCGCCCGCGCGGCATCAATGATCTTATGCATGTCCTGCGGGCTGGGCTCATTGCCGCCGATTTCGATGGCAATCTGGTGAAGACCATAGGCATCGGCGAAGTATCCCCAAGCCGGATGATACACCATGAACGTCCGCTCCGGAACGGACGCCAAATCCTTCGCCACGTCCGCGTCGACCGCATTGATGGTCGCGACGGTGGTTGCATAGTTGCGGCGGAAGTCCTCCGCGAAATCGGGGCGACGCTCGCTCAGTTCCTCGAACACGGTCGACGCCATGGTCCGCATCGTGAGGGGCGAGACCCAAACATGGGGATCCGGCGCGCCCGCCGCATGGTCGTGACCGTCGTGCCCGGCGGCCTCGTCATGATGTTCGTCGTCATGATGTTCGTCATGATGCTCTTCATCCGCATGAGCGTCGTGCTCATGTTCATGCTCATCCGGGGACCCGTAGCCACCGTCCATGGCCCTCCGCTTGACCCGTTCGGCCATGTCGATCACCCGCATGCCCGGGGCCGCGTCGCGAATGCGCGGCAGCCAGGCGTTTTCGAAGGGCACACCGATGGTGAAATAGACCTCGGTCTCGCTCACCGCCCGCATCTGGCTCGGTTTCGGCTCGTACGTCGCCGGCGAGGCGCCGGGCTCGACCATCACGGTCGTGCTCACATGGTCCCCGCCGATGGCATCGACCAGCCACTGCTGAGGGATGATCGAGACGGTCACCGGGATCGGTCCCGTCTGCGTGCTCTCGGTAAGTCCGGCATCATCCGCGAACGCCGGTGAGATGAGACCCAGGGCCAGCATCGCGGGGAGGAGACCGCGGTGGACAGAGCGGAGAGTCATGGCGAATGTGTCCTTTTGCCAGAACGGCGCACGCCTGCGGTTGCGGCCGCAGTGTGCGGTGTGGATTCTGATGAAGCCAAGAGAGTATAATATACGTTACGGCTTTCTGGTTTCAATGGCACGCGGAGGATAAATCCCATGAGGAACCGGCGCTTGGCCCCGAACCACGTCCTTGTGTTCGACGCCCTGAAGAAAGCGGGCCGACCGGTCACCGCGTACCAATTGATCGACGCCGTGCGGGGCGCCGGCATCTCGGCGCCGCCGACCGTCTATCGCGCCTTGAACCGGCTGATCTCCGACGGGCTGGTTCACAAGCTCGAAAGCACAAACGCTTTCGTCGCGTGCGCCCAGCCCCATACCGGCGGCAGCGTGGCGGTGTTTACGATCTGTGACACGTGCGGCAACGCCAGCGAGTTCACGGACGAGACGGTCAGCGAGCAACTGGCCAAACGCGCCCTTGAGCGCGGCTTCGCCCTCGACAAGGCGGTGGTGGAACTTCACGGAACGTGCGCCACGTGCGCGAACTCTCCAGCACAGACGGGATAAGACCGGCCCGGCCGGACGTGCTGAGAAGACGTGCGCTGCACTCAGGCGACCACAGGCCCCCTATTCCGGGGCGCTCACGGGACCGTGTCTGCCATCGGCCGGCGGCGATTGGGCGATTGGTGCCGAACCGAGACCCCATCATTCGGATCTGATTTCAACACCCCCCTTGGGCATGGGAGAAGCAGGTGGCGGATGGTGTTGCCTGAAACGTGCCGGGGGTGGCGGTCACGGCATGGCATCACCCTGGAACAGCCCGCCGCCATCGCGATGGCAATCGCGACCGAGCAGGATCGGCCCCCGCACCGCCACTTCAAAGGCCAACCGAACCGCCGCCATCACGTTGCCGCCCCTTGGCCCCACGGACAGATCTGTCACCGACACGTCCGGACGGGGCAGGCCCCGGCGACGGCATTCGGCCTGGACGTCCCGGATCAGCGCGGCTTCCGCCTGGGCTCCACCGCGCGGATGGCGGGTGGGCCGGTAGGGCGTGGCGCTGTGCCAGACCCTAGCCGGGCCGAACACCGCTCCCAAAGCCGACTCTTCGTCCGGCGCCAGGTCGAGCACCCCCAGAGCGCCGGCGCGTACCGTGCGCAGATCACGGGCCACGCGGTCGAATCCGCGCCGTTCGCCATCGCGCGTCCGGCGCGCCGGCTGGAACCGCCAGGGCGGCACGATCAGGACATGGGTCAGGACGTCGTCGGGCTTCGGCCCAGCGGCTGCGAGGAAGATGTGATCGTGCCCGCCGGAGCGCAACGGCGCGCCATCAGGGGCATGGCCCGAGATCAGGGGCTTGACGGTCGCGGCCTCCGGGTCGTCCTCGGCACGGGCAATGAGAGCGCGGCGAACCGCCCTCAACAGGGCCGCCCGATCGGTCGCGGGCACAGGCGTGCCCAGCTTGAGAACGCACAGGTCCGCGTCTGTCGGATCGGCGTCGCGCACCGGTGCCAGCAGGCCGAGCCCAAGAAAACGGCCGTCGCCGATCAGGATCGGCCCGGTGACGGGGGTGTCAAAGGCAACCTCCACATGGTGCAGCACATCCGGCGAGAACCGCGACGTGGCGGCGAACGCCTCGGCACGCTCGCCCCGGGCCTCGAACGGTTCGCGCTGGACCCGGGTCACGGTGGCTTCGGGCACCCCGGCATGGCGTAGCGCCGCCTGGACAGCGGCGGCCAGACGGGCCTCGGTGGCGGCGCGTTCGGCGCCGGAAACGCGGCCGCGCGCGCGTTTCAAGGGCAGCGCGGCGGGGGTGACAGTGCGCCAAGTCCGCGCAGCCACCTCGTGGGGCGTGCCGACACCGTAGTGCTTCAGCATGGACGACGTCAGGGCTACGGGAACAAGAGTGGCGCCCGGATCCGCCGGGAGCTCGCCGGTGTCCGGATCCGTGCCCAGGTCCCAGCCGGTCAGCGCCCAGTGGACCGTCTCGGCGGAGATGGGGCATTCGGCCGGCACCTCCACCAGCAAGCGGCGCACGGCCCGGTCGGCATGATGGACGCCGATGGAGGGCAAGGGAATCAGGCGGATGCGGCGGGCCTTGTCGGCATCCGTGGCGCCGCGCCCGATGACATACGCCAGCACATGCCGTTCGCAGATCCGCCCCCTGAGCAGGCGCGCGGCCAGGGCATCACGGACCGTCTCTGTCAGCCCGACCACCCCGTCCAGGGGCTGCGGCGCCGGCCGTACCTGCGGTCCCGGGTTCACGATGTCGAACAGCAGGCGAGTGGGCGGCGCGTTGTAGGGGTGAACCCGGTAATGGGCCGGCGGGGCCTGCCGGAAACCGCCTGCCTGGAACCGTTGGGCTTGGGCATCGTGACGCGCGGCCAGGGAGTCGAACGACCGGGGCGCGGGGCAGCGAACCCTGAGCACGCGCGCGTCCATCGAAGGTCCGGGCTGACCGTCCTCGGCCAGGGGAAGCGGGCGATACAGAACGCCACCATGCTCCGCCAACCGGCTTTCAAGGGTCGCGAACGGTTCGGTCCACGCGCTGGCCCAGGCCACGTCCAGGCCAGTCCCCAGGCGGTACAGGCGCTTTGCCAACACGGCGACCCGTTGCGCCTGCGTCTCCGCTTCGGGCGGGATGGTCCAGGCGTATAGGATGGGCCGGTCGTCTTCCAGGAGCTGGGGGCGAACGCGTTTGGCATCGCGGATCTCGGACACCTTGGCGGGGTCGCCGCCGACCGCGTCCAGGTCGTTGTTGGGGACGTAGGTGGTCACCTGTCTTCCGGGGACCCCTGTGGGGGCCGCGATCATCGGCGGCTCCAGCGTCTCCAGCCACGCGAAAGACTCGGCCAGTGTCGCCCGATGGCTGCGCGGCTGACCAAGGAGGGCGCCGGCCATCAGCGCCTGAAACAGGCGGAATGGAGAGGGCGGCCAATCGCCCGTGCCGTGGAAGCGCGGCTCTACCAGATAGACGGCGATGGTCAGGGCAAGGCTGTCCGGCGCCGCTTCTTCAGGGCGTGTCATCTCTCGGTCTCTCCGTCAGGACCTGCCGTCCTTGGCTTTCAGATCCGCCTTGGCCTTGATCTTGTCGAAGGGGACGTTCTCCTGGCTTTGTCCCACGCCAAAGGAGGTCGCGGCCTGCTGCGCGAAGGCAAGGGCGGCGTCGGGCGTCAAAGCGACCGGCTGCCGCTGGCCGCTGCGCGCCACCAGCGTCCAGTCGGCGGGTGTCTCCGGGTCGGGCGTCAGCAGGCAGCCCTGCCGCAGGAAGGCGTCGCCCGGATCGGTGGCCGTGACCAGCGCCAGCCCCAGGATGTAGCGCCGCAGAGCCGCCGTCGTCTCCTCGCTCTCGCCCCGCAGCGCCCGCAAAGCCACGAGATTGACCGTCACGCTTCGGACAAAATCGCCGCGCGCCAGCACGCCGCCGAGTTCTCCTCCCTGGCCCTTTTCACCGACCGCCGGAACGTGGACGAACCCGCGTTGGGCCAGCGGCGATTTGACGTTGCCCTCGGCTTTCTTCTTCTCGTCGTCGCTGAACACATCCAGCGCCGCATAGTCGGCAGGCGGATTGTACTGCGCCGCCCGATGGATCGGGTCCACGTCCCAGGCCCGGATGGTGCTGCTGACCAGACGCGGCAGCTTGCTGCCCTCGCCCCGGGAATCCCAGGCGCCGAAGACCAGGGATGTGGGCGCCAGCTTGGCGATGGGCACGGCGCTGCCGGTTTCCGTGAAGGCATGGAAGGCGTCCCTGACCGCCTCCGAGAGCCCGGAGGCACGCACCAGCGCGTCGCCCAGGCGGTGCCCCACGTCCAGCAGGTCCACGACCTTTCCGTTGCCCAGGGCAATGGTCACCTTGGGCACAAGGTCCGAATACGGTTTGTGCTTGAACAGGGGTTCCATCCGATTGGCCTGCGATCCAACGGAGTCGATCAGGGCCACCCGGGTGCCGTCCGACAGGCGGTCGATGCAGTAGCCCAGATCGGCGTAGGTGGGCGGGAAGATGACAGAGCCCGGTCCCTCCACGGGCTGCATGACTTGGCGCAGGGTCAGGGCGACAGGCCCCAGGGGGGCGTCGGTCCAGCCGTTCAGGGTGGCCTCGTCGAGGGGCATGGGGGTCGGGGCGTTCATGGTCAGAGGTCCTCCGTGGCTGCGGTGACAACCTTGTTCTTGCCGGCCATCGCCAGCGAAAAGCGGTAGGTGCGGGTGTCGATCAGGTCGCCCAGAGCCCCACCGAGGGCGGCCCGGGCCAGCGGCGTGGGCAAGGAGCCGGTCCACAGGGTGAGGCGGTAGACGTGGTGGCCCTGGTCGACCGCCGCGGGCCTGAAGGCTTCCACACCCCATGCCGCGAGCATCTCCACCACGGGGGAGGCGAGAACCGCGTCCCCCTGGTCATTCGGGGAATAGCCGGCATCCAGGGCAGTCCAGGCGCCGCGTGTATCGAAGTTGAACGACCCCTTCATGGGGCACAGGACGTTGAAGGGATCACGGCACAGGCCATCCCTGTCCGCTTCATGAAGCTGGGCGATGCCCCTGGTGACGATCTTGGGTGTCTTGCCCTTGGTCCAGGTGCCAGCTGTCATCGCCCGGGCGATCGACGCGCCGGTGCGATTGCCCGAGTACAGCTTGAACGGCGGCAGGCCCGCTTTCTCGTCCTCCGCCCAATGACAGAGCATCACGGGGGGATGGTTCCCCCGGCGCAGCAGGATGGGCAGGGCCATCTTTTCGGGCACGGCGCCCGGGAACGTCGGGCAGTCCTCGCGCCGCACCGCCGACTCGCCGTCCTTCGCGTCCCTCTTCTTCTCCGCCTTGCCGTCTTTCTTCGGCGGCTCCCAACCGTTCGGCGCCAGTTCCACCACCTCGGCGGCGGCGAGGAAGTCCAGCACCTCGGCCACGGGGTCGGCGTCGCCCTGGGTGGAGAGGGTGAAGTCAACCGTCGTCGCACCGGTTTTCCAGGTGAACCCGCCCTCGGCGGGGCCGATCAGGGCTTCGGCGGCTTCCATCAGGCCCAGGCAGGCGAACACCTGACCGGGGTTGAACGGGTCGACAGGGATGGTTCGGTCTGCCATCAGGCGTCCTCCCTGCCGGGGTCGTCCAGCCGGCCCGACGCGCGCCAGTCGGCGGCACGCAGCAGCGTTTCCCACCAGGCCAGCCCCCACGGCCCCCAGCGCCGGTGCAGGCGGGCGAAGCGCAGGGCGGCCTCGCGGGCGCGTTTCCGGGCTTCCTCGGGCGGCCACTCGGGGTCAAACGATGTGATGACGGGGCGGGCATAGCCGTGGTGGGCGGCCACCAGATGCAGCACCAAGTCCCGCCGGTCCTCGTCCAGAGCGGCCAGGGTCGGATGGCCGGCCGGATTCTGGAGCACATCCACCAGCGAGCCGAACTCGTGGCGGTAACCAGCGAGCGCCCCGGGCATGCCCCCGCCCGTTGTCTTGGCATAGGGTCGGCCCTCTCGCGGCGCCCCCATGGCGGTCTGCCAGTGCTCCCGCCGTTTGCCCAGGTCGTGCAGGCGCGCGGCGGTCTCCAGAACCTCGACCCACTGGTGTGCTAGCCCCAGGCGCTCGGCGAGGTCGCGGGCGTCTTGGGCGGCCCAGTCGAGGTGCGTGTCCAAGGCCTGCGCATGGCGGGAGAACGCCGGATCGCCGGTCCGCCGGCCGTCACCGGCGCGGCGACGGACCCAGACCGTGAGGGTTTCCGGCTCCTCCGCCTCCGGGGACGACAGGGGGAGGGAAAAGGCCTCGCGCCAGTCGGCCATGGAGACGTCTTTGGGAAGGTGTGTGCCCGCGAGGAAGGGCGCGTCGAACAGAGCCGCCGACCGCTCCGCGTCGTCCGCCACGATGGGCGGTTCGGACGCTTCGGCCTTCAGCGACCCTTCCTCGTCCAGCCCGCCGAAATCGGCGCGCAGGATCAGGCGGCGGCCGATCAGGCGTCCGAACAACTCGTCCTTCTGCCTTCTGTCGGACTCCGCAGCAGCAAACCGTCCCAGGCGCAGGGCCTCCCGCAGGGTTCCGTCTTGGTTCAGGATCAGGCCGACAGGGTCGCTCAACTCCCAACGCTGGTCTTCCGGCAACGCACGCAGCACCTTGGCACGCGCGAGCATCATGTCCACGAGGGCGTCCGTCCGGGCCTCCAGCGTTTCCAGGAGCAGGACGGGCGCGGCCTCCAGCCAGCCCTTCACATCGTCCTTCGACGGCGCCTCGGCCTCCTTGGGCCACGGAAGATGCCGCCGCCACGCCACCGTGGTTTGGGGCTCCTCGCTCACCCAGCCGCGCAACCAGGGCTGGACCAGCGCGCGGCCGGGGTGCGTTTCCAGCGAGGTCATGGCCCAGGCGTCCACATGCGCCCGGGTCAGGGCGGGATACAGCGGCGGTGGCGTCGTGGCCCGCGCCAGAGTGGCGGCGATGGTCTTGTCCGCGCCGGCGCGCTGCTTCAGGGCGTCCAGGGCGCCGGGACTGGCGTCCCGGGCCTCGGGCTCCCGCTCGGACACAGGCAACAGCGCCAGGGGCGCGGCCAGCCGGGCCAGACGCTCCCGCGCGTCCTCCGGTTTTTCGCCCTTGCGCGGCGCGGCGAACACCCGGACCGGCGCCGCGCGCCCTGCCCCACCGCGCCGGTTCACCCGGCCCAGACGCTGCACCATGCGCTCGAACGGCACCAAGTCGCAGGCCATGGCGTCGGCGTCGATATCCACCCCCACCTCGCCGGCCGACGTGGCGACCAGGATGGCCGGTCCGTCGCCGGTGGCCGTGCCCTCCGGCAGAAAGCCATACGCCTCCAGCCACACCCGGTCCTGCTCGCGTTCGGCCACCCGGCGCGCGCCGACAAGCAGCCGGGTACCGACGGCCGCGCCGGGCGTTTTGTCGAGGTCCGCCTTGATCTTTTCCGCCATCTTGCGGCTGTCACAGAACACCAGAACCTTGCAGTGGCTCTGTGCCAAGTCTCGGGCTGCGTCGACCAACTGCTTCTGAAGCTCGGGCTCTTTGCCCACGTCCTGGATCGTCAGCCGTTTATCCGCCGTCAGGCGCCGCTTGACCTCTGGATGATCCCGATCCGCGTTGGTCAGGGACAGCGTTGCGCCGCCGGCCGCGTCGCGGCCGGTCGCGGACAGGGTCAGTAGCCGAGGGCCGGGCACGGGCGCCGGCGCGCCCAGGTCCTCGGCGGCCTCTGCGATTCGCCGCAGCAGAGCCTCGAACGGCGGGCACAGGTGCGACTCGTCCAGCACCAGCAGCGTGTCGCAGCCCAGCAGGCCGGCATGGGCCGGGCGCATGCGGCGGGAGACTCCGTAACCCTCGAACAGCAGCCGCGAGCCGATCATGTCCACGGTACCGACGATGATGGCCGGCGCGGCTGGATCGCTCAGCCATTCGCGGTTGTCGATGTGCTGGCCGCGCAGGGTGCTGACCCGCAGGCCGAGGGGATCGGGGCTGGACTGGTCCCAGTCCTTAAGCTTGTCCGCCTCCGCCGTCGCCTGATCGACCACGGTGCGCCGGTCGACCACATAGACCAGACGGCGCGGGGCCTTCACCCCCAGGCGCCGCGCGACATACCAGACCGTCATCACGGCCGTTTTTCCGAGACCGGTGGGGACATCGACGGCTCCGGGCCAGCCCTTCACCGTGTCCCGGATGTCGCGGAACAGCGCCCGCTGCCACGGAAAGGGCCCGGGAACACCGGCGATCTCCCGGAAAAGACTGTCGAAGTCCGCAGCCTGTGCTTCTGTCATGGATCGCCCGCTCGTTGAGATCTCCAGGAAGGGTATAGCTTGGCTGCTCAACCGCCTACAACACAAGGGCCTGCCTACAAATCAATGCGCCCATGAATTGCTTGCCGTTGAGGGCTGACCGATCCGCCCTGCTGGACCGGACTCTCACACGGGTGTGAGCCAAAAACGGTCACTGTGCAGTTTAGATCGCAAGAGAACCGGCCGATGCCGTCCCGGCAATGGCGTGAAGCGGAGACCTCTGTTCCTTTGGCTCAGCAGGTTCGGACGGAGACGGTCGCGCGAACGGAGGCGACAACAAACCCAAAGGCCCGTGCGAAGCCTCCGTTATTTTACTTGTTTCAATGGCTTGGGTGGGATGCGGCTGTTTTCTGTGAAAACAAACACATACGTCATCCCGACGCGGCCGTCAGGCCAAGAGGACACTCCCGCGCCGGCCTCACGGCCCGCATACCCGACCCGCACAGGGGGCACCGTCAGCCCTCCGGCCGGCTGGTTCGAAATCCAAGAACGGAGACGTCATCCCGACGGTCCTCGTCGCCCTGATGCTCCGCCAGCGCGCGAACGATGGCGTCGCGCTGGGCGGACAGGGGTCGCTCCGCCGCGTCCTGAAGCACACCCGTGAACCGGCGTTTCCCGAACCCGCGCCGCCGAGGGCCCCCTACCTGATCAATCAGTCCGTCCGAGGTCATGTACAATATCTGACCGGGGACCGGCTCGATCCGGTGGTTGTTGAAGTGGAGGAGGGTCGGCGTGCCGCGATACCCCAGACCGAACTTATCGCCGCGCACCTCCGTCACCAAGCCCCCAACGCTGCGGAACAGGGAAATCTTGGCACCCGCGAAAACGACCGCGCCGCCGCGCGAGGGCAGATAGCAGATGCCCAGATCAAGGCCATCGTTGGATTCGCCACCCTCGCGGTCCTGGCCCAGCATCGACTGGATCAAGGCATGGACGCGGGCCAGCAAGACGGCGGGTTCGCCCGGGGGCGTCTCCAACAGGGCCATGTCCAGGGCACCGTTGGCGATCATGGTCATGAAGGCGCCGGGCACCCCGTGACCGGTGCAGTCGCCCAACGCCAGCATGGCGCCCCGCCCCCAGCGCTGGCACCAATAGGCGTCGCCCCCGACCCGGTCGCGCGGCTCCCAGATCACGAAATGCTCCGGCACGAGGGTGTTGAGCAACTCCTGATCCGGCAGCATCGACCGCTGAATGCGCGAGGCATACTCAATCGAGCCGGTAATCACGTCATACGCGTCCGTCAGGGCCTGTTCCGCCTGCTTGCGTTCGGTGATGTCGGTAAGCATGCCAAAGGAGCCCACCGTTCGGCCTTCGTCGTCCAGCATCGGAGTGGCATTGCACAGGCAGTGGACCAGAGTGCCGTCCGGCCGGGTCAGGGCGATTTCATACAAGTCGGCCCGCGCCTGCCCTGATTTCGCCAGTTGAACCGCCAGGTCGTCCCGGTGACCATCATGGACGAAGTCGAACAGGGGCCGCCCTCGGATGTCCTCTTCCGGCCGATCCAGCATGACCCGGATTGCGTCGTTGACCTCCGTCACCCTGTAGTTGAGATCCAGCATCCAGATGCCTTCGCTCGCGGTCTCGAAGATGCGGCGGATCTTCTGTTCGCTCTCGCGGATTCGTCGTTCCGTCTCCTTGCGTTCGGTGATGTCACGAAAGGCGATGACGGCGCCGAAAATGGCGCCGTCGCGCCACATCGGCGCGGTGCTGTATTCCACCGGGAAACGCGAGCCGTCACGACGCCATAGCACCTCGTCATCCACTCGCGCCGACTTGCCATGGCTGTAAGCCGCCAACATCGGGCACTCCTCTGGCGGATAGGGAGAGCCGTCCGCGCGCGAATGATGCAGCAGATGATGAAGCGCTTGGCCATCCAACGCGCCGCGCTCGTATCCGAGCAACTCCAGCGCCCGGTCGTTGATGAAGATCAGACGGCCCTCGGCGTCGGTCCCGAAGATACCGTCGTTGACCGACCCCAGGATCAGACGGTTCTGTTCCTCGGCTTGGGCAAGCTTGTCCTCGGCCTCCTTGCGGGCGGTGATATCGCGGCTGATGCTCAGGAGGCCGAGCGGTGTGCCGTCCTGCGCGAAGAACGGGGTCGTAAGCGTGTCCAGCAGCACCGGTTTCCCGTCGTCCGGAAAATCGATCCACTCCTCGCTTCTGAACGCCATGCCCTGGGCCAGCATCTGAGCGTCTTTCGCGCGCCGTGATTCGGCGATCTCCGCCGGCAGGATCTCTTCGTCCGTCGCGCCCACCATGTCCACCGCGCTCATCCCGACGTACCGTTCGAAGGACCGGTTGGCGTGCAGGTAGAACCCTTCGGCATCCTTGGCGTAGATCATGTCCGGTATGGAATCGAACAGCGATTCCAGCATCGACCGGCTCCACGCCAGTGCCTCTTCCTTGCGTTTGATTTCGGTGATGTCGGTCAGGGCCACCACGGTCGAGCCGTCGTCGGTCGCGCGGGTATGCACATGCAGCACGCGGCCGTTCGGTGGCCTGATCTCCAGGGCGGTCGTGCCACCGCTTCGCCACATCTCGCGACGGGCGCGCATGAACGCCTCGATATCGTCCACGGGGCCATAGTCCCCACGTTCCGCCAAGAAGCGGACAACCGCCTCCGAGGGCGCGCCAGGCACCACCATGCCTTCGGGCAGACTCAACATTTCCAGGTAAATGTCATTGGACATGACGAAGCGGAACTCGCGGTCGAGGACACAGAGACCGTTGGACATGTTGTCCAGCGCGAGGCGCAGTCGATCCGAGGCCTCCGCCAGTTCCCGTGTCCGCTCGACAACGCGGTCTTCCAGTTCATCCTTTGCGCGGGTGAGAATCCGACTGGTGCGTTCACCCAAGATGAGGGTCAGACTTGTTGCCCCCGTCGTCAGGGCCAGGGTCAGGACAAGGATGCCGCCGAGCGTCGTGCCCAGCGTTCGGGCGGGACCCAGCGCTTCCTCCGCGTGGATCTCTGTGGCGATGCCCAAGCCCGCCTCGTGATCGAACGTCCACGCCCCCAGGACCAACTCGCCCCGATAGTCGAGGTAACCGGACAGGTCCACGCCCGGGTGGCCGGCCAGGGCGCTTTCGGCCATTCGCGTCAGCGCCCCGATCTCGCCACCGCCACGGTCCCGGGGGTCGTGTCTCTCCATGGGGACGCGCAACGGAATGCCGAGGACCGCCGTCTGGTCCGCAGCCAGCATCCCCAGGTCCACCAACTCCTCTTCGAATCGGCTCCGGGAGACCATGACGGCATCGCTGTTGAACGCGTAGGTTTCGCCGGAGTGCCCGATCCGCCCGGTTTCCAGGATGGCGGAAAAGTCCCCCAAGGCGTCGCGGCGCTGGGCGATGAGCCCGTACCGCGTTCCATAGGCGTCCTGGACCGGCGCGGCAAAAACGATCATCGGCTTGGCACGATTGTCGCGTTCGGACGGGGACCCGGCCGGGCGACCGGACCCGCCGCGCATGGGCGGGGTCATGATGGCCTCGCCCGCCACGGCTCTCGCGATCAGGTCTGGGTACTGTTCGATGATCGCGGCCTCAAGCGAAAGGTCCGTTGCTTCGGTGCTGCCGATCACGGTCCCGTCCAGGGCAAGAATCGTGAAGTCCGCCGTGTGGGAGCGCCGCGGATCGGCATCGAGGCGGCTCTTGATGCTGCTCAGCGCCATCGCCGCGTCCCGATTGATCCGATCACGCGGCAGTGAGAGCAGCTGGCGGACCTCGGCCACCACGGTGGGATCCCGACCCAAATTGGCGGTCAGCCGCTTCTGGTCCTGGATCCAAAGGTCCAGACGCTCTACCGTGCTGGTCAGGACGGTTTGCAGGTTTGTGCCGACGATGTCGAGGATGCGGGCCCTGTTGTGCTGGTAGGCGAGCCAGACCACCGTGCCGACCCCAAGGATCACGAGACAGAGCCCCCCAACCATCAGGCCGCGCAGGCGCGCCGACCCCATCTCGCTGGCGAGGGAATCGATCCGGCCCGAGCGGACCAGCCAACCCGCCAGCCCGGCCAACAGGGCGAGCACGGCACCGACCCAAAACGCCAGCTTTCCAAGATCCAGCGGCGTATCCGGAACGACGATGTCGGGCGCCGGCGGCGGTGGGCTCTGGGAGGCCGGCGCGGCGGTGGTGGCCGCCCGGCCCTCGACCGGAATGCCGACATGGACCCAGCGGGCCAGGATGGCCTGGATTCCGGCCGCGCCCAGGGCGTCCAGGCCCTTATCCAGGATGGCCGCCAGCTCAGGGCGATCCTTGGGCACGGCCACCGCCAGACGTGTTGGCTCTCGCGTCAGTCGGCCGTGAATGGCGAGACCGGGCAGAACATCTCGGACCATAAGGTATCTCGCCACGGTTCGGTTGCCGACATAGGCGTCAGCCTCGCCGCGCGCGACGGCATCCAGGGCGGCGCTTGTGTCGGGGTACTCGCGCACCGTCACGTCCGGATGGTTCCGCCGGAACCACTCCACGTTCCCGAAACCGCGCTCCAGGGCCACCGTCAGACCGGCCAGCGCGGTTTCGTCGTGCAGGCCGGTGCGCTCTTCGGCGGCGATGATGACGTGGGGAATGGCGAGATAGGGGGCGCTAAAATGCATGAACGGCCGCCGTTCCGGCTTCGGCGTCGCATCCATCAGCACATCAAGTTCGCCGTCCTTCAGAGAAGCCAGAAGGGTGTCCCACGGTCCCGGCACGAAGGTCACCTTCAGGCCGACCATCCCGGCCAGGGCCGAGATGACATCCCGCGAAATGCCTTGTGACTGCCCGTCGGCATCGAGGAAGCTAAATGGTGGCCAGTCGGCCATGACGCCGACCTTGATCTCGGAATGGGCGCGGATCCAGGCGTCCTCCTCTTCCGTAAGATCCAGACGTTGGGCCACGGGCACCACTTCGTCGGGCGGCGAGGGGCCAGAGGCCGCTCCGCCGTCCAAACCGCGCGCCAGCGCCGTGTCAGTGTGATAGCGCGCCTCCGGATTGGGCAGCCAGCGGACATCAATGTCGGTCAGGATGTCGGCCGGAATCGCGTCCAAGCCCCGGTCGATCCGCGCGAGAAGATCCGGACGGTCCTTGGCGACACCACCGAACAGCGTCCGGTCGGCCAGGACCTCGTTGCCCGCGACCACGGCGCCCCGCAGCCCCATGGCGTCCATGACCGCGAACACCGTCGGCTCTTCGTGGAACACGGCGTCCAGACGGCCCGACACCAGGTCGCGCATCATGGGGCCGGTCTCTTGATAAAGAACGCGGACGATGCCCGGGTCTTCCTCTGCCAGTCTCTGGGCGTGATAGGTGTCGCGCAAGGACCCCACCCGCCGACCGGTCAACGCCGCCAGGGTCCGACCCCGGGCTGGGTCGCTGGCGCGGTAGAACAGCATGGACCGGATACGGTGGATCGGCTTGGTAAACCCCAGCCATTCTTCTCGATCCGGGGTTCTGTAGAGGCCGGAATGGATGTCGGCGTCGCCCTCCCGCATAGCGGCAAGAGTTCCGGACCAGTCAGCCAGCAGGAAGCGCACCGGCTGCCCGCTGGCCTCCGACCAGGCGTGCCACAAGTCCACCAGCAATCCCGCCGCCTCCCCGTCCGGACCCCGCACCGAGAAAGGCGGGTAGCCAACCGGCACCGCGATGGTCAGCGGCGCCGAAAGCTCGGATGTCGGGGGGTCGGTCGACCTCGCCTCAGGTGTCTGCTGGGCGTGCAGCGGTCGCGGCAACGCGAGAAAGACAAGCGTGACCAAGGCAACCAGGAAGAACCCGATCTCGGATCGTGCCGATAATCCCATAGGCCCCTCCACGGCGACGCTCCTGATGCCCTCCGCCTGCCATAGTGGCCAAATGGCCGATGAAAGCAAGGCGGGCAGAACGGTTGCCTGACGAAATGGACAGGCTTGTCGTTCGCCGGTCTCAGACCTCCTGGAGCGAGCGGCCGAGGAATTCGCGCTGGAACTCGTCCGGCGGGCACGGTTTGCCGTACAGGTATCCTTGTGCCAGGGTGCACCCCAGACCGAGCAGAAACGCGGCGTCACCGGGGGTTTCCACGCCTTCCGCCACGGTCTTCATGGACAGGGTCTGGGCCAAACCAACGATAACGCGCACGATGGAGCGGTCGTTCTCGCTAGTCGTCATGCGGCGCACGAATCCCTGGTCCACCTTCAGCACGTGGGCCGGAAGGGTGCTCAGGTAGCTCAGCGAGGAGTAGCCGGTGCCGAAGTCGTCGATGGCCACCGAAATGCCGAGGTCCCCGAGGCTGCGAAGCACCACGCTGGCGGCGGCGCGGTCCCCCATCACCGCCGTTTCGGTGACTTCCAGTTCCAGGTTCGCGGGCGGCAGGCCGTGCCGGTCCAGACACGCGGCGACCTCGTCGACGAAACCTGGGCGGTCCAGATCGTGACTGGAGAGGTTCACCGCCATGATGAACGAGGGATCGGCGCGGCACCACTCGGCCGCCTGTTGGCAGGCCGTTTCGAGCGCCCATTCACCGATGCCCTCCACCAGGCCGCTTTCCTCGGCCAGCGGAATGAACTCGCCGGGCGAGACAAAGCCCATCTCGGCGTTGAACCAGCGCGCCAGAGCCTCCGCGCCGACGACCTTCTTGGTGGCGAAGCAGACCTTGGGCTGAAAGAACAGGCGCAGTTCGTCCCGTTCTCGTGCGTGGCGCAGCGCGCCGATCAGTTGCGCCCGTCGCGCCATGGCGTCCGACAGCGCCGCGTCGAAGATGGCATGGGGCAGACCACGGCGCACGGCGCTGAACGCCGCCATGCTGGCGCGGCGAATGAGCTGGAGGGGCTGATCGCCGTCCCGGGGCGCCAGGACCGCGCCCACCGTCAACGCGACGGAAACTTCGGCCCCGTTCACCATCATCGGCTCGGCGCCCACGGATTGAACCGCCGCAGTCAGCGAGGCTTCCGCCGCCGACTGGTCGCCCTCCGCCAGGATCAGGAAGTCGTGCCCCCAGGATGCCACCGTCCACGATGTCGGCACGGCCGCGCGAAGTCGCTCGCCCAGCAGTCTTTGCGCCGCCTCCAGCACCTCCAGCCCCAATGCGCGTCCGATCTCGCCCAGGTTCTTGACCTCGACGTAGGCCACCGTGATGTCGCCAGTCGCCTGGGTTATGGCCAGGGTCAGGGCGATCCGGGCCGCGCGGCGATTGGGCAGTTCGGTGATCGGATCATGGTGAGCAAGGAAATGGATCTCGCGTTCCGCCGCCAACCGCTGGGTGATGTCGCGCCCGGTGATGACGAGGGTCGCGCCGTCGGAGGTCACGGCCGCCGAAATCTCCCACGGAAACGTGCTACCGTCGGCCCGGCACGCCTCAAGCACATGGTTGCCGCTGGTCGGAACCTCCGCCTCGCCTTTCAGCAGGATGCGCGCGGGCTGGCCGACCGTTTCCACGACCGAGCGCGCGAACTGGCCGCACGCCGACTGGTTCAGGCCGACCACGCTACCCGACGCGACGTCGACCGTCACGATGGCATCGGCCGCCGTATCCATCACGGATTGAAGGTGACGCTCGCTGCGCCGCAACTCAGCCGTGCGCTCCGCGACCCGCTGTTCCAAAATCTCGACGAACTGGGTCTTCAGTTCGTTGAGTTCCTTGAGTTGAAGCTGTTGTCGGTCACCAATGCGGGTGAGCCGGTCCATGCGCGAGGCCAGCTTGCGGTACTTGTCTAGCAGGGCGGCAAGGTCCTCGGACGTCACGGTGCCGCTTTCCAGCACCGCCTGCGCTCGGGCGATGATCGAGTCATCCTTGTTGGCGGGTTTCACGGGCACGGTCTTCCTTCGTCCGTCTGCAGGGCGCCGTTGGGCACCGCGAGTCATGATGGGGAAGCGGTGCCGGCCAGCGGCCGGGCTCTTTCTTGAGGCCCGGCAGGCCGATCACGGATGGGCGTCTCGGGCAATGCGCCGTCACACCTTCACCATCTTCATTGTGAACTTCGCGTGCTCCAATTCCTCGGCGAATTCTCTGCCCAGTTCTTCCATGTTGTCGTCGTCTTCCTCGTATTGCCAGGAAATCATCACGTCGTTGCCACGCGCCGCCGACGATTCCATCAGCTCGAACAGCTCCATCAGCACCTTGGCTGTTGAGCTATTGAAGTAGATCAGTTCAATGTCCAGGCGGATCGTCGCGTCCTTCTGGTTGGCCAGATGCTGTTCCAATGCGTCGACGATTTGCGCGTAGAAAGCGTTCACATCCTCGGGATAGGATTCGCCCTTAATCAGGAAGGTATTGGCCGCAAAATCAAAGCTGATCTCCGGGCAACGCTTTGTTGCGGCGATGACAATGGGATCCATCAGGTCCTCCGGTGTCCGTCCTCAAGAGCACTTCGGGTTCATTCGGCCTCACCCATAGCGCCCCGATCATCTGCGATTTGTGCAAATCGTCGTCGCGTTCCGTTCCGGGCCGCTCGGGATTTGCTCGAGGGCGCATTGCGTCGATCCGGACTGACCCAACACATCCCAAAAATTGGCTTTACACGTAAGCCTCAAGACAGAAATAGCTGAAATTCTCGTCAATCTTCATAAAATCATACGTGAAACCCTGCGTGGCATGGCGGGCAATATCAATAAAGCCGACACCGGCACCTTTGCTGCCTTCGGGCCGACCCGATTTCAACGTCTTTTTGTACAGTGAAATGAGAGCAGCCCGGTCGAGTGACTGGATGTGCTTCAGGCTCTCTTCCAGGCGGCTCGTATCTTCAGTACGAATCAGGTTGCAACACGCCACAACGTATTTGCCGCCTTCCCGACCAACGCTGAGGACGCCGTAACGCAACTCGTTTGTCTGCGAATCCGCGCCTTCAAGAATTTCACTTTCAGCCGAATATCGGATGATGTTCTGCACCTGTTCAACAAACACCGAGAACAGGCTTCTGGACGTTTGTCGGCTGGCTTGTTCCAGTTCCAGCTTCTTCTGGATCGCCTCGCCAATTCCCGTCAGAATATCCTCTGTCAGGTATCCACTATAGCAAAACAGAATACCTTTGTCCCGGAGAAAGGACCGGAACTCATACTGTTCTTGTGCCAACATACCGGACGCCTCTTTGTCTTGCTGCCGAAACGGCGGAAATCACGAACAGGCCGCGAAAAAAAATGATGCTCTTCAGGGAGGCGCCCGCCGTTCAGACCAAAAGACGACAGACCGACGGCAAAGGCACGAGGGATCGGATCAGGAGAACGGCACAAATACTCTCTCGGCTCATAGGCCACGGACGCGGAGATTACCAGCAGCCTCGGCACGTTTCAATGTCCTCGGCAGTCTCGGTTCCAAAAACACGGTGCGCCCGTCTGTTAAGAGTGGTCCCGCAATGCAATGGCTGCCTATACTGCCCCGCCTTTGGAGGCGGCGCCCCGACGGTCTGGAAAGGCTGGGCGTGCGCCCGACCTCCCAAGCCCGGTCGCGCTTCCCCAAGACACGAGGTGGCCCGTGACTTCCAGGACCGAGGGCAAAGATCATCGGATGATCGCCAGGACCGAGGCGGCGCTTCAGAACGGCACCGTGACGCCGGAGGACCTTGCCGCCCTGCTGGAGACTCATCGCAAGGTCGTCTCGCGGATCGACCGCCTGACCCGCATCAGCGACCGCCAGCAGCTTCAACTCAAGGACCTCAACGAGTTGAAAAACCAGTTCGTCGGCATGGCGGCGCATGACTTGCGCGGTCCCATTGCGTTGATCCAGGGGTTCTCTACCCTTCTCTTGTCCGCGCCCAACCTGGACGAGGCCCAGCGGACCCGATACCTGGAGACCATCAGCACCGTTTCGCGCGATATGGCGGACCTGCTCAACGATCTGCTCGACATCTCGGCCATCGAAAGCGGCAAGCTGGCCATCGATGCGAGTCTGGAACGCCTGGACGTGCTGGTCCTCGGCCGTCTCGACCTGTTGGGCAGCCTCGCCGCGCGCAAGGACATCTCCATTCGAACCGACATGGCGCCGGTGGACGTCGTTCTGGACGCGAAGCGGATGAGCCAGGTGGTCGATAACCTGATCACCAATGCCATCAAGTATTCCCATCCCGGGTCCATGATCACCGTGACGGTCCGGGCCGACCGCGATGACGCCCGGTTCGTCGTCGCCGACCAGGGACAGGGCATTCCCGCCGAAGAGATCGACAAGGTCTTCGGGACGTTTCAGCGTCTGAGCGTGCGTCCCACCGGCGACGAGAAGAGCCACGGCCTGGGGTTGGCCATTGCCCGCAAGATCGTGGCCGCCCACGGCGGCCGCATCACCGTCGATAGTGTGGTCGGTCAGGGCTCGACGTTCACGGTGTGCCTGCCCCGCGGGGCCGCAGCCTGATCCCGGGGCCGTCTCGGGTCACACCCGGGAAAGGAACGGCCCGACCGTGTCCGGTGTGGGCGGTTTCACCAAATAGCCCTCGATCCTGTGAAACTCGGCCTTCTGCTGATTCCGCTCGGAGTTGTTGGCGGTCAGCATGACGATCGGCAGATCGTTCTGCCCCTCAACGGCGCCCATCCTGATGCGGCGGGCAAGGCTCCACCCATCCATGCGCGGCATGTCGATGTCGGTGATGATCAACGCCGGCGCGGGATCAGCCCGGGCGAGCACGGCCAGACCTTCCTCGCCATCGCCGGCCGATAGGACGCGCGTGATGCCGCAGGCGTTCAACACGGCGGTCAACAACTCCCGCGCCAGGGGATCGTCATCCACGATCATCACGGTCTTGTCGCTCGTCGTCATGGCCGGGGCTCCATCGTCACGCCGCCAGACAACCCTACTATGCCTGCGGCCGAGTCTGAAGTCCCCACAGCCGGCGATGCGATTTCGCCTTGGCCGCTATCGCGACTTGAGAGACAGTATTTTGGGGGAAACCGGCGCGGCGGTCTTCGACGGCCCGAGGTCCGTGGCCGGTTGCATGAGGGGAACGGTCCAATGGCTGGGTTGGAGTGGAGCGACGCCCTGAGCGTCGGAGTCGAGGAAATCGACGAGGATCACAAGAAGCTGGTTGGCATGCTCAACGAGCTTGATGTGGCGGTCGCCGCCGGGCACGGGACAGAGGTTGTGGGCGACATCCTCGAAAGTCTGTTCAGCTACACGGCATGGCATTTCCGACACGAAGAACGACTGATGCAGACCTATGGGGACCCGAAATTCCTGGACCACAAGGCGGAACATGAACACCTGATCGCCTCCGCCGAGCAGTTTCAGCAACAGTATACTGATGGCAGCTTGGACGTGGCCGAGGACCTGCTGCCGTTCCTGAAGCAATGGCTGACCACGCATATCCTGGGCACCGACAAGACGACGGGCACGTTCCTGGTCCGCGAGATGGAGTGACCGGCCCCTCCGCCGGGCCGACCAGGGGTGGCCCCATGTTCCGTGAACCAATCCCGGCAATCGGCGTATCCGGTCCTGCTCACGCCACATCTTGGACGAGGCCCCAGCCCCCCGGCCCGACATCCGCCACCGGCCTCAGGGCCGGGACCGTTCCTCGGCCTGGATGACGGCGACGTTGGCCTGTTCCACGGGCGTCAGCGTCACGGTACCGCTCGGATTCGGCCGATACCAGTCCGTGGCCTGGAAGTGCCGGCTCCAGCGCGCGGTCCTGAAGACGTAACCGTGGCGGGCATAAATCTCGTTGCGCATTTCCGCCAGATCCTGGGTGGACAGGCGCGCCAGATCCGCCGCGCGCAGCCGGCGGGTGGAGCCTTCCGGAAAGCGGCCCGGCGGCAGGGCTGAAACCTGTGCCGAGGCGCCCGGCTGGGGCTCGGGACCGGCGGTCCGCGCGGCCACAGCCGGTTCGTTCGGCGCGGGCGGGGCCTTCAGGTCCTGGATCCTCAGATGCGCCAGATCGGCGAACACGCCTTCCGGGAACCGCCGCAGATAGGCCTCGAACGCCGCGACCGAGCCGCTGTCCTTCACGGAATTCCAGAACGCGAGGTCGAGGTCGGCCGACGCCGGGCCGGCCGGCTCCGGCGGTGTGGCGACGGTGGGCGATGGGGCTGGCGACGGCGTGGCGCCCGGCGCGAGGATGTACTCCGTTCCCCCAAGCGAGGCACTGACCCAGGGAATCTGCCGGCCGTTCGTCTTGCGACTGACGGCGTCCCGGATGTCGCCCATGACCAGGCGAATCTCCTTGCCCGGCGTCGGCAGATGCTCAAGCAGGGCCTCAGTGAACGGGCTGTTGCGCCCCCGTCCGTCATCCGCGATGGCGCCGGCCTCGGTCGCATAGGCGATCAGGGTATCGGTCACGGTGGACGTGGTATCGATGATCGCCAGACCGCGCCCCACGTTAACCGAGCGCCCCCTCGCGGCACGCGCCATCTGCTCCGCGAGCGGGTTGTCGCGGCAGGCATCCAGGAGAATCAGACGTAGGCGCGCGGCCCGGTCTGCCTCCTCCATCACGAAGGCCAGCGGGACCGCCTCCCATTTCAGATCGCCCTCGGACATCAGCCGGGCATCGATGGGCAGAAGGTAGTTCTCCCCGCCCACCTGCAGGGCATGTCCGGCGTAGAACACTAGGGCCACATCCGCCATTCCCGCCTGCTGGCCGAATTCGCGCAGGAGGGACTCCATGGCCCGCTTGTCGAGATCGCGTCCGTCCAGAACCGCGAAGTCCAGCCGCGCCAGAAGGTCCGCCATGGCCCGGGCATCGTTGCCGGGATTGGTGAGCGGCGTCGTGTGCTGGTAGGCGGAATTACCGATGACCAGGGCCACCCGATCCTCGGCGGTGACCCCGTTCACCGGCCAGACCGCGACCACCATCGCAACGGCCATCGCCAGACGGCAGACCCTGAATCCGAGCGTGCGGCCTCCCATGACACGATCCTCCGCAGGACTCTGCGAAAACGAACGAGGCGGACAAGGATGTCACGGACACTGTAGGCCAGGATGCCCGGCCCGGTCCACCGGGGTCGGGACCGGGACCGGATTGCTCCGGCCAGGCGTCAGGATGCGCGCGCATCCTTGCGGCCCCGCCCCTTCGGCGGCACATCCAAGGCGGGCGGTTGGGGCCCACCGGTGGCCCAGTCGAGCAGTTGCACGGTATGGACCAGGGGCACGCCGACCTCGGCGGCGAGGTGGGTCAGGCAGCCGATGTTGCCGGACGCGATGACATCTGGATCGAGCGTCTCCAGGGCCTCGGCCTTGCGTGTCCGCAGTTGCCGCGACAGGTCCGGCTGGGTGATGGAATACGTGCCCGCCGACCCGCAGCACAGATGGGACTCCGCCGGCGTCACGACGCGGAAACCGGCGGCCTCCAGCAGCGCCTTGGGCGCGGTGGTGACGCGCTGGCCGTGCTGGAGCGAACAGGCGGCGTGATAGGCCACGACGATGCGTCGTTCCGTGACCGGCTCGACCGGCCCCAGGTCCGCCAGCAGTTCCGTCACGTCCACCGCCTTGGAGGCGATGACCCGGGCATCGGCGGCCAACTCCGGATCGTCGGCCAGAAGGTGGCCGTAGTCCTTCACGGTGGTACCGCAGCCGGAGACATTGACCACGACGCGGTCCACATCGGCGGCGGTCCAGGCGCGCACGTTGGCGCGGGCGAACGCCTTGGCCTCGTCCTCCCGACCCATGTGGCCGACGACGGCGCCGCAGCAGCCCTGACCCTCTGCGATCACGACCTCGCAGCCCAGGCGGGTCAGAAGCCGCGCGGTGGCGGCGTCGATCTCGGGATTGAGCGCCGGCTGCACGCAGTTGCGCATCAGGGCGACGCGCGCCCGCCTGGGCCCCTGGGCCGGCAGAACCTGCGGCTTGTTGATCGATGAGCGCAGCGCCGGACGCTTGCGGGCCATGTCCGCCATCGCCCCGATCGGTCCCGGCAGCAGCCGCGCCACGGGCCGGACCAGCCAACCGCCCAACATGGCGAGGCGGAAGCGGCCCGTCCGGGGGATGATCGCGGCCAGCATGCCCCGCACCACGCGGTCCATCGGGGGGCGCTTGTAGGTGCGTTCGATGTGGGCGCGGCCCTGCTCCAGCAGATGGACGTAGTCCACACCGGACGGACAGGTGGTCATGCACGACTGGCAGGTCAGGCAACGGTCGATGTGACGCACGACGGTCTTGCTGGCCGGCTTGTCGTTCTCCAGCATGTCCTTCAGCAGGTAGATGCGGCCGCGCGGGCTGTCCAACTCGTCGCCGAGCAGCACATAGGTTGGACAGGTCGCGGTGCAGAACCCGCAGTGCACGCAGGTGCGCAGAATATCGTTGGCCTGACGGACCAGACGGTCCTGTTCCAGCCGGTCCGGAGAGAAGTTGGTCTGCATCGCTCAGCGCCCCTCCGCCATGCGGCCCGGACTGAGAATGCCGGCGGGATCGAAGCTTTCCTTGACGCGCCGGGACAGGGCCTCCAGAGGCGCCGGCGCCGGATGGAACACCGCGACATGCGCGCGAACATCACGGCTGGCCCGAATCAGCGTGGCATGGCCGCCGCCGTGATGGTCCACGGCCCGGCGCACACCGGCGGCATGGGCATGAGGCGTCGGCGCCAGAGACAGCCAGAGCAGCCCACCGCCCCAATCGGCCATCCAGGACAGCAGCGCGCTGGGCGCGTTGTGTTCCAACGCGCGCGCCACGGCCGCGCCGTTCATCGGCGGCACCGACAGGCGCCAGATTTGGGCCTCCGGCGGATCGGCGATCAGTCGCGCGTCCCGCACCTCGGCCCAGAGAGCGGCGCTGTCGGCGGTGTGAAGCGCGTCGGTCGGCCCCCAGGCGCTCAGTTCGTTGCGCAACGCCTCACTGCGCCAGACGACGGAGGGCTCCGGCCCCTCGACCCGCAGCGCGGTCACCGACCGGCCGGGATCGCGCACCGCCGCGACCGCTGAGCGGCAGGCCACGTCCTCCGGCAGGTAACAGGCCCCCGAGACCTCGTGGGGAGAGCACAGACCCCGCGACATCGCCTCCATGGCCGCCTGATCCCCGATGCCCCGGATCAGCACGGTTCGGCTTTCCTCCGGGCGCGGCACCACCTTCAACGAGAGGTCGGTCAAGGCCGCCAGGGTGCCGAACGAGCCCGTCATCAGCTTCGACAGGTCGAAGCCGGTGACGTTCTTGACCACACGGCCGCCCGACTTGATGGCCTCGCCGCGCCCGGACACGCCCTGAATCCCCAGCACATGATCGCGCGCCGCCCCGGCGGCCAGACGGCGCGGCCCCGACAGGTTGCTGGCCACCAGTCCGCCCAAGGTGCCGGGCGGATCGTCCGGCCCGTCGGGCTTGCCCAGAAGGGCGCGCCAGTCCGGCGGCTCGAACGCCAGCATCTGGCCGGCGTCGTCCAACGCCGCCTGGATGGTCGCCATGGAGGTGCCGGCCCGCGCGGTGATGACCAGTTCGTTGGGGGCGTAATCGATGATGCCGGACAGGCCGCTGAGATCGAGGACGTGACTGGTGTTCGTCGGGCAACCCAGGTCAGCCCGGGTGCCGTGTCCGCGCAGGTCCAGCGGTGTCGTCTCGGCGGCGGCCCAGGCCACCAATTCGGCCACCTGCTCGGGTGTGTCGGGACGGTAGGACTGGGTCATGGGCGGCTCTGACTGATTGATCTCCGCGGGAACACCGTCATTGCGAGCCCGCGTCGCCAGACGCGAGCGAAGCAATCCCGGGCGAAAAGCGCGAACATCCGCCCTGGATTGCTTCGTCGCAATGCTCCTCGCAATGACGGCTCATGGAAGGATTCCATATCGCGCCCTGGCCTCAGAATCTCGGGATGTCGGGGAACGGCATGGACCCCCCGGACAGGTGCATGCGCCCCAACTCGGCACACCGATGCAAGGTCGGAAACACCTTGCCGGGGTTGAGGAACTGGCCGGGATCGAAGGCGCACTTGAGGCGCTGCTGTTGCTGAAGGTCGATGTCGCTGAACATCTCGCCCATCAGGTCACGCTTCTCGACGCCCACGCCGTGCTCCCCAGTCAGCACGCCGCCGACCTCGACGCAGAGTTTCAGGATTTCGGCACCGAACGCCTCCGCCCGCTCCAGTTCATCGGGCACGTTGGCGTCGAACAGGATCAGCGGATGCAGGTTGCCGTCCCCGGCATGGAAGACGTTGGCGCAGCGCAGGCCGTACCGCGTCGACATCTCCGCCGTGCGCTTGAGCACCGTGGGCAGGGCGTGGCGCGGGATGGTGCCGTCCATGCAGTAGTAGTCCGGCGAGATGCGCCCCACGGCCGGAAAGGCAGCCTTGCGGCCGGCCCAGAACAGGGCGCGTTCGGCATCGCTGGTGGAGACCCGCAGCGACGTCGCCCCCTTGTCGCGGGCGATGGCCTCGACCCGCTCGATCAGATGGGTGACCTCCGCCTCGGGACCGTCCAGCTCGCAGATCAGCAACGCCTCGACATCCAGCGGATAGTCGGCGTGGACGAAATCCTCGGCGGCGTGGATGGCCGGCTTGTCCATCATCTCCAGGCCGGCGGGAATGATGCCCCGGGCGATGATGTCGGCCACGGTGGCGGCGGCCGAGTCGGTATCGGGGAAGCCCATCAGCACGGCCCGCGCGGTCTCCGGCGCGCGCAGGATGCGCACCGTCACCTCGGTGATGACGCCAAGCAGACCTTCCGAGCCCGTGACCACGCCCATCAGGTCATAGCCACCAGGGTCCAGGTGCTTGCCGCCCAACCGAATAACCTCGCCGGTCATCAGCACCATTTCAACGCCCAACAGGTTGTTGGTGGTCAGACCGTATTTTAGGCAGTGCACGCCGCCGGCGTTCTCGGCGACGTTGCCGCCGATGGAGCAGGCGATCTGGCTGGAGGGGTCGGGGGCGTAATAGAATCCCTGGTCCTGTACCGCCGTGGTGATGGCCAGGTTGGTCACGCCGGGCTGGGCGACCACGCAGCGGTTCTCGATGTCGATGTCGAGGATGCGGTTGAACTTGCCCAGGCCCAGCGTCACCGCGTCGGCCAGCGGCAGCGCGCCGCCGGACAGCGAGGTGCCGGCGCCCCGGGGCACGATCTTCACACCGTTGTCGTGACAATAGCGCAGCACCGTCGAGACCTGCTCGGTCGTCGAGGGCAGAACCACGATCAGCGGCGGCTGGCGGTAGGCCGACAGACCGTCGCACTCGTAGGCCCGCAGGGCGTCCTCATCGACGATCACGCCCTCGCCGGGCACGATCCGCCTGAGAGCGCGAGCGATGGCGGCGCGACGGGCAATGACATCGGCGTCGGGGTCCGGCATGCGCATGGTTGGTCCTCCCGCCAGGGCCGCCGACGCCCGCCGGGTTGGCCGGTCAGCGGCGCGGCATCGCTTGCCATGTACTCTGTCCGATCCGCGCCTTCAATGGCAACGCCCGCGCCGGGACGGTTCTCCGTCCTCTTCAGCGGTTGAGGGTTCCGCGACCCCGGGAGGGTTCGATCCGGGACCGCCCGCGCCGGTCATGGCGCGCCAGGGGTCGCCGGATCGGTGTCGGCCGGGCCGTGCGGCGCCACCACCAGCAGGCCATCCCGCACGCCGACCACCTTGACGGCGGCCCCGGCGGGGGCGGAGAGCCCCACGGTCTCGCCCACCGCCGACCACTCGCTGTCATCCACCCGCACGCGAGCCCCACCGTCCCCCAGAGGGGTCGTCAGCGCCACCACGCGCCCGACATGGCGATGTGCCCGACGATTCAGCATCGGATGGTCGGTGGGGACGGCGCCGGGTCGCCAGATGCGGCGCCCGGCAAACGTTGTCGCCAGCGCCAGCACCGCGAACAGAAGCGCCTGGATCTCCCAGGCCATGGACGGGAAGAAGAACACCACCAGCCCGGTCAGGCCCGCCGCCAAACCGGTCCAGAGGAAGAAAATGCCGGGAGCCAGCAACTCCAGCACCAACAGCAGCCCGCCGAAGATCCACCAGTGCCAGAAAACGACGGCCGTGGGCCAGGCGATATCCATGACTGTCTCCGCGTCAGTGGCACCGTATCACGAGGGCGGGGGCGCCGCCCAGGGACCGGCCGGAACCGACGGCATGAGCGATGAAGGGGACAGGGCAGATGCCATCCCGGCGCCCGTCCCGGGCGGTGACGGCGCGGCGGACGGCGCGGTCGGGCGCGGGGTTCGCGCGGTGGCGCCGCCGCCTCCCCCCCCGCTGCCGCCGCTGGACGGATCGGGGCGCAGGGCCTCCTTGGCGATTTCGGCAATCCCGGCCAGCGAGCCGAGAACGCCCGTCGTCTCCATCGGCAGCATCAGCACCTTCTGGTTCGGCGCCACGGCGAGGCTCTGCAGGGCCTCGACGTACTTCTGAGCCACGAAGTAGTTCACGGCCCCCATGCCGCCCTTGCCGATGGCCTCGCTGACCAGAGTGGTGGCGCGGGCCTCCGCTTCGGCCAGACGCTCCCGCGCCTCGGCGTCGCGCCAGGCCGCTTCGCGCCGGCCCTCGGCCTCCAGGATGGTGGCCTGCTTCTGGCCCTCGGCCACCAGGATGGAAGCGCGCTTGTCGCGTTCGGCCTTCATCTGGCGTCCCATGGACTCCACCAGATCGCGCGGCGGGGAGATGTCCTTGATCTCGATGCGAGTGACCTTCACCCCCCAGGGGTTGGTCGCCAGATCCACCACCGTCAGCAGTTGGGCGTTGATCTGGTCACGTTGGGACAGCAGTTCGTCGAGATCCATGCTGCCCATGACGGTCCGCAGGTTGGTCATGGTCAGGTTGAGGATCGCCAGTTCGAGCTGCCGCACCTCGTAGGCCGCCTTGGGGGCGTCCAGGATCTGGTAGAACACGACGCCGTCCACGGTGACCATGGCGTTGTCGCGGGTGATGACCTCCTGCTCGGGCACATCCAGCACCTGCTCCATCATGTTCAGCTTTCTGCCGACCTGCTCGACGAACGGCGTGATGATGTGCAGGCCGGGGCCCAGCGTCTTGATGTATTGCCCGAACCGCTCGACCGTGTACTCCCATCCCTGCGGAACGATCTTCACGCTCAGAATGATGAACACGATGGCCAGAACAACCAACGTGAGCACCAGGATCGACGTTTCCATCATGGTCGGGCTCTCCGTGTTCCTCGACTGAAAAAGACTTTAGCACCGCCCCGGGCCAGCCTCCAGCGTGTTGCGTTGGACCTCGGGACGCATCGGTGTGAGGGCGGATCCGAAGGAAGAGGTCAGCGCGCGTGTCAATATGGCTCGCGATCTGCGGCATGGTTCGGGATTTCACCCTTTGGGGCGCGCGATCGGGGCCGCCAGCCTATAAGAAACCACAGGGTCGCGCGTGGCATAATAATTGTAAGGATATGAATGGGATTGCATGCACCCTTCGGATTGTCGTCTCCTGCCGCTGAGTGGCGGCGCGGTTCGCCTGTCCTGCGCGGGACCCGTTCCAGATCATGGCAAAGGACACACGCAGCGCCGAAAATGCCGGCGACCGAGCGCTTCTAGCGCGGCGAATCATCGTCGCGTCCGCCGTGGTGTTCATGATGATGATCACCGGCGTTGTTGGATACTGGACATGGCAGAGCCACACCCTGGCCATGGAGCGCGCCCGAGAGGTCACGCACAGCTTTACGCTGACGTACAGCGCTTTCACCGAGCAGGTGCTCCAGAACATCGCGGATCTACTTCTGGAAGTGGAATCCCTTCAGCGACCGACGCCAGCGGTCAGTTCGCCGCCCGACCTGGGCGCGTTCCTGCGCCTGCGGCGGTCGCAGACGCGCTTTGTCCGCGAGCTCCTGATCGCCGACGCGGACGGGACGGTGACGCACTGGACCGGGGCCTGGCCGCCGCCGGACATCGCCCGGCATCCCGGATATCTGGTGTATCGCGACACCGGCGCGACGGTGGAATGGCTCAGTCCGGTCTGCCCCGACCTCCTGGCCGACGACCGGTTCACCGTGGCGTTCGCGCGCACGATCCGCGACACGGACGGCACACCCCAGGGCAGCGTGTTTGCCCTGATCGATCAGGAGACGTTCTCGGCAGCCTTTGACACCATTCTCGAAACCAAACAGGCCTCGGTGGCACTGGTGCATTTTGACGGCACCATCATGGTCCGCCTGCCCGATCCCGGAAACGCCATCGGATCGGTCATCCGTCTGGTCGCCGACAGGCCGACGCCCGGCCCGGCCCAAAGCACGTTTGTCTTGGCCTCGCCTGTCGACAACGTGGTGCGCGTCATTTCGGAACGGCGGGTCGGCCGCTATCCGCTGATCGCGGCGGTGACGATCGCGCGGGACGCCGCGCTGGCGCCATGGCGCCGCGATGTCAGCTGGGGCGTGAGCATACTGGTCCTGGCCGGTGCGGCGGTGGCGTTCCTGAGCTACGCGCTGTTGCGTCAGGTGCGCCTTCAGGCCCTCGCCCAGGATGCCCTGCAGCGGCAGTACACCGTGCTGGCGGCCCAGCAGGAGACCTCGACCGACGGCATCTTGGTGGTGGACGAGACCTGGACGGTGCGGTCCTGGAACAACAGTTTCCGCGCCCTGTGGGAGTTCACCGACGCGGATATGGACACCGGCGATGCCGCGGCCCTGTTGGACAAGGCTAAATCCCGGGTCACGGATCCCGACGGGTTCGTCCAACGGATCCAGGACCTGTACGCCAATCTTGAAATCGACGAACTGGACGGCACCGAAATTGCCCTGCGCGACGGCCGCATTCTGGAGCGCTACTCCCGCGCATTGCGCTCGGACGGCGGAACGCCCTGGGGGCGGGCGTGGTTCTACCGCGATGTCACGGCCCGTCGGCACGACGAAAAAACGCTGCGGGAAAGCGAGCAGCGGTTCCGCGACGTGGCCAACGCCGCCGATGAGTACATCTGGGAGGTGGACGCCGACGGCCACTTGACCTTCGTCACCGAACGGGCCGTGGATATCCTGGGCTATGCCATCACGGACATGCTGGGGCGTGTACCGTTCGAGTTCATCGACCCCGAGGACCTTGACTGGACCCGGGAGGTCTTCGAGGAGGCGTCCCGAGCGTGCAAACCGTTCACGATCCGTGAATACAGGGCGGTTCGAGCCGACGGACAGCGCGTCTGGCAACGCACCAGCGCGGTTCCGGTTCTCGACGAGCAGGGCGACCTGCGCGGCTATCGCGGCGCCACCATGAGCCTCGACGCGATCAAGGCGCGCGAACTGGAGATGCAGGACGCCAACCGGCGCCTGGAGGAACAGGCCAACACGCTCGTCGAGCTGGCCAAGCAGTTGGACCACTCCAACCGGGAATTGCGGCGCGTCCAGGAGCGCTTCGATCTCGCCATGCGCGGCACGACCGACGGCATCTACGACTGGGACCTGCTGACCAACCGCATCATCCTGTCACCCCGGTGGTGCGAAATGCTGGGCCTGGGCGCCGGTGAAACCGAGGTCTCGCCGGCCTACTGGACCGCCCGCATCCATCCCGACGACTATCCCGGCTCGATCCAGGCGTTGTCGGACCATCTCGCCGGCGCGAGCGCGCAGTACCGGCATGTTCACCGCATGCGCCATCGGAACGGACACGACGTGTGGGTTCTGGACCGCGCCCAGGTGGTGCGCGACGTCGAGGGGCTGCCGCTGCGTCTGGTCGGCACCCACGCCGACATCACCGAGATGCGGCGGTACGAAGAGGCCCTGCGTCAGGCCAAGACCGAGGCCGAGGCCGCCAACGCCGCCAAGTCCCGGTTCCTGGCCGTGATGAGCCACGAGATCCGCACCCCGATGACCGGCGTGCTGGGCATGGCGGATCTGCTGCTGACCTCCCACCTGACCCCGCGCCAGCGCTCCTTCACCGAAACGCTGAAACGGTCGGCCGACAGCCTGCTGGGTCTGCTGGATGACATCCTCGACTTCTCCAAGATCGAGGCCGGCCAACTGGTGCTGGAAACCGTGGACTTCGATCCCTGGGCAGTGATCGAGGACGTGGTGTTCCTGTTCGCGCCCGGGGCCTCCGAGAAGGGACTCGTGATCGAGGTGGAGCGCCGGACCGAACCGCCGCCGGCCGTGCGGGGCGATCCCCACCGGCTGCGTCAGATCTTGTTCAATCTGATCGGCAACGCGATCAAGTTCACCCACAAGGGCGAGGTCACGGTCGCGTTCGAGGCGGATGAGACACTGCCTGACGGCGGGCATCGGCTGACCTTCGCGGTACGGGACAGCGGCATCGGCCTGTCACCGGAGCAGGTCCAGCGCCTGTTCCAACCCTTCATCCAGGCCGACGACACCACCACGCGGCGGTTCGGAGGCACCGGGCTGGGGCTGGCGATCTGCCGCCGTCTCGTGAACGCGATGGGCGGTGACATCGAGGTCGAGAGCGCCCCGGGGCAGGGCGCGACCTTCCGCTTCCGCGTCATGGTCGGCGCGGGCGACCCGGCCCGCATCGAGCCGTTGCATTTCTTGCCCTCTCCCGACCCCGAGGCCAACACGCCCGAGCACCGGCCCGAGCCCGGCACCCGATTGTTGCTCGCCGAGGACACCACCGCCAATCGGCTGCTCATCGCCACCATGCTGGAGCGCATGGGCTACACCGTCGACGAGGCCGCGAACGGCGCCGAAGCGGTGGCAGCGGTGCGGGCGGATCCGACCGCCCATGCGCTGGTCATCATGGACATGCAGATGCCCGTCATGGATGGGGTCAAGGCCACACGCACCATCCGCGCCCTTCCGGGGGAACCGCCCCCGGTGATCGGATTGACCGCCGATGCCATGCGGGAGAACCACGCCGCCTATCTGGCGTCCGGTTTGCTGGATGTGATGACCAAGCCGGTGGACTTCGACCGTCTGGAAGCCGCCGTCGCCCGATACGCGCGCGGGGTGCGCTGGATAGAACCGGAACCGGAGCCGGATGAGGCTGACGGTACGGACACACCGCAAACGCCTGCGGCCGAGCGGACCCCTGGTGAGGTCCTGACACCCCTGGACCGACCCGTCGCGGTCGAACCCCGGGCGGCCGGTGAGAACCAGGGCGACAGGACACCCGGACCGGTTCCGTCGGCCCTGGTGGAGCCCATTGAGGCGGAGGCCAACGCGGTTGCCTGCGATGAAGACCGCCCCCCCGTGGCGTCCGCGCTGCGGGAAAAGGCTGACGACCGGACTGAGGCTCCGATCTTCGACGCCGCCACCCTGGCGGCCTTGCGCACCCGCCTGGGTCCGGCCCGCGTGGAGCCGATTGTCCGCTCAATGCTGGACAATCTGGACACCCAGGCGGAAAGCCTGCTGGTGGCCGTGACCCACCGGGACTGGGAAACGGCCGGCCGGGTCGGGCACAGCCTGACGGGTCTCGCGGCTCAGTTCGGCGCCGAACGCCTTGCCCAACTCTGCCAATCCCTTCAGCACGCGTGTCAACAGGACGCCTCCCCCGACATCGACCTGCGCGTCATCAAGGACATGGTCGAGCAGACGAACGCCGCCGTCCGGCAATGGCTGGACGGCCCCAAGGAACCGGCCCGATGAGGGCCTCGTCGTGAAGTTAGGACCATGAGCCAGGATCATCCGATTGTTTCCGCCGGCCTGATCGAAGAGCCGTCGAACGACACGCCGACCCACGTCGTCGTCGTGGACGATATGGAACCGAACGCCCATCTGCTGGCCGCCATGCTAGAGGCGCTGCCGGGGGTGACCGTCTCTGTCTTCACCGACGGCGCCGGCGCCGTCGCGTGGTGCATCGAGAATGACCCCGATCTCGTCATCCTGGACTACAGGATGCCGAAGCTTGATGGCCTGGGCTGTCTGGCCCGCCTGCGGGGCGCGACGAAGGGACGGGAGACGCCGGTCATCCTGGTGACCGCCGACGAATCCCAGGCTACCGTGCGCGCTGCCTTCGATGCCGGAACCACGGACTTCATCCGCAAGCCGGTCAACGAGACCGAACTCATCGCCCGCGCGCGCAACCTGCTGAGCCTGCGGCTGCGGCATCTGGCCCTGCTGCGGGCGAACGCCGAACTGGCGCGTCTGGCCAACGTCGACAGCCTGACCGGCACGCTGAATCGGCGCCGTTTCATGGAGGTGGCCACCCGCGATCTGGCGCGCGACCGCCGCCATAATCGCCCGGTCAGCCTCATCATGATGGACGTGGATCACTTCAAGGGCATCAACGACAGCTTCGGCCACGCCGTCGGCGACGCCGCGCTATCCGGCATGGCGGCCGCGTGCCGTCAGGTGCTGCGGGAGAGTGACGTGGTGGCCCGGATGGGCGGCGAGGAGTTTGTGGTCTTACTTCCGGAAACGCCCATGCCCCAGGCGTCGGAGGCCGCTGAACGTCTGCGCGCCACCATCGCCGACTGGACCGTCGATCACGACGGCGTTTCGGTGCAAGTGACGGCCAGCCTTGGGGTGGCCCAGTGGGGCGGCGCCGACGAATCGCTGGACCGACTGCTTCAGCGCGCCGACGCCGCCTTGTATCTGGCCAAGACCGGCGGACGCAACCGCGTCATCGCGGCAGCGCCGTTCGGCTCGCCTGCCCGGGGGGCGATGGCCGGGAGGTGAATCCGGCCGGCCGGTTCGTGTCAGGCCAGGGTCAATACATCTGCTCGGGCAGCCAGAGCACCAGATCCTCGAACTCGAACACCAGGATGATCCCGGTGATCTGCAACAGCACGAAGGGCACCACGCCCTTGTAGATGTGGCCGATGGTGATGCCCGGCGGCGCCACCCCCTTCAGGTAGAACAGCGAGAAGCCCACCGGCGGCGTCAGGAAGCTGGTCTGCAGCGTGGTGGCAAACAGCACGGTGAACCAGACGAGGTCGAAGCCCAGGCCCTCCACCACCGGGGCCACCAGCGGCAGGATGATGAGGCTGATCTCCAGCCAGTCCAGAAAGAAGCCGGCCACGAAGGCGATGAACAGAATGAAGGCCACCACACCCCAGGGCGGGAACGGCAGGCCTTCCAGCAAGCCGCCAATGAATTCGTCGCCGCCGAGCGAGCGCATCACCAGGGCGAACGCGGTCGCGCCCAGGAAGATGCCGAAGATGAACGAGGTGGTCAGCATGGTCTCGCGGCACACCCGGCGCAGAACCTCCAGGTTCAGGCGCCGGTTGGCGGCAGCCAGCACGGTGGCGCCGAGGGCGCCGATGCCGGAGGCTTCGGTCGGGGTCGCGATGCCGGCGAAGATGGAGCCCAGCACCGCCAGGATCAGCAGCAGCGGCGGCACGATCGACCAGACCACGCCGAGCACATCCCACCAGGTCACCTCCTCGGCCCGTTCCGGGGCCGGCGCCATGTCCGGCCGGACCATGGCCGCGATGACGACATAACTCACATAGAGCACGCCCAGGATCAGGCCCGGGAACACCGCACCCATGAACAGGTCACCCACCGGCAGCGACAGCTGATCGGCCATGATGACCAGCATGATCGAGGGCGGGATCAGGATGCCCAACGTGCCGGACGAGGCCACAACACCGGCGGCCAGCGTTTTGCTGTAGCGCGCCTCCATCATCGGCGGCAGCGCCAGCATGGACAGCAGAACCACCGACGCGCCCACGATGCCCGTCGAGGCCGCCAGCAGCACGCCGATGACAATGACCGTGAGCGCCAAGCCACCACGCAAGCCGCGGAACAGCTTGGTGAAGTTGGCCATCAACTTGTCCGCGACCCCGGACCGGTCGAGCATCAGGCCCATGAAGATGAACATGGGTAAGGCGACCAGTACCCAGTTTTGCATCTGCGCCCAGATGCGATCGACGATGATGGCGAAGTCGTTCCAGTCGTCGAGGAAATAGGTATCGATGTTGAAGACGTTCAGCAGGACGAGGCTGACGGTCAGGTACATGAACGACACGCCACCGAGCACCCAGGCCAGCGGGAATCCGGTGAAGATCAGCCCCATGAAGGTGAGCAGCAGGCAGATGACGATGATTTCGTATTCGAACACGGTGGCTCTCCTGCGAACCGACCGGCCCGGCATCCCGGTGTCGTCACGTGGCCGTCCGGTCGGTCGGGGCCCGCGATCGACGCGTCAGGAACCGGTGATGCCGATGTATCAGAGGGGTCTGGGTCTGTCGAACAGCAGCGCCGTGCATCGCAGCAGACGGGACAGCGCGGCCAGGATGATCAGCACGAACCCCCAGACGATGAAGGACTTGAGGATCCAGGTGTAGGGCAGGCCGCCCGGTGACGAAGATGCTTCGTTCAATTGGATCGAGGTCATCAGATAGGGCACGGCTTCCGTCGTGATGGCGATCGCGAACGGCAGCAGCAGGAACACCATCCCAAGCAGTTCGATCCAGGCTCGGGTGCGCGCGCTCCACCGGTCGGCGAGGGCGTCGACCCGCACGTGGCGGTTCCACGTGATGGCGTAGCTCAGCCCAATGATGAAGCCGATGGCGTAGAAATAGAGCTGAAGCTCCTCCAGCCAGACCGTGGCCCGGCCGAAGACATAGCGCATGGTCACGTTGGTGAAGATTCCGGCGATCAGCACCACCCAGATCCACGACGCCGCGTTGCCGATCCGCATGATGAATCGGTCGATCGCGTTCGAGATCCGGGTACGCGGCAGCATGCGGTGCTCGGCGGGCAGGCCGTCCGGCCCGGTCCCGTCGTCATTGAAGGCGGACTCGGAATAGGCGGGCGTCTCGTCCATAAACGGAGGTCCTTCGCGTCAGTGACGTGCGAACGGCGGCCACGGCGCCCGCCGTGGCCTCGCGAACCCGGGGCCACCCGTCGGCACGAACGATGCCGACGGCGCTGCCCCGGTGCCTACGCTCGGAATCCCGGCGCGGCGTTACTCGCCGTCGACGCGAGACATCCAGCCGGCCGGCAGGTAGCCCTTCTCGGCCCACTGCCGGTTCTCGTCCTGGAATGCCGTCATGGCCTCCCAGACCCGGGCGAAGTCTGCGTCTTTCTCCGAGTATTCCGCCATGACCTCGTCCGTCGTGATCTTCAACTCACGTAGGATCTCGTCCGGCAGGGTCACGGCCTCGACGCCGAGTTCATCCGTGAACTTGTTGAGGACGGCGCCTTGCAGGCCCTCGGCCCGGGCCATCGACTTGGCGACGCCGGCGGTGCACGCGGTGCGCAGGATGCCCTGCTGCGTCTCGTCGAGGCCGTTCCACTTGTCGAGGTTGACGTAGAGGTACTGGCTGGTGGACTGCTGATGCCAACCGGGCAGGTGGTAGTACTTCACCACCTTGTAGAAGCCGAGCTGTTCGTCGACGGTGGGCATCGAGAACTCGGTGGCGTCGATCACGCCCTTCTCCAGGGCCTCGAACAACTCGGAGGCCGGCAGCACGGTGACTTCGGCGCCCATCTTCTGCAGCACCTGACCGCCCATGCCGGCGAACCGGATGCGCAGGCCGTCGACCTCGTCCAGGCCCTCCAGCGGGAAGGAGAACCAGCCGGCGGCCTCCGCGCTCACCACGCCGCAGAAGATCGGCATGATGTTATGGGGCGCGTAGATCTCCTCCATCATCTCCTGGCCGCCCTTCTCCAGCATGAAGGCGGACATCTGCCAGGGGGTCAGGCCGAAGGGCTGACCGCCGAACAGGGGGGAGACCGGCAGCTTGCCGAACTCGTAGCCGGCCCAGACGTAGCCGGAGTCGATCTTGCCCTGGGAGACGGCGTCGAACACCTCGGTGCCCTTCACCAGCGTGCCCGGCTCGAAGACCTGGAGCGTCATGGTGCCGCCGGACATGGTGTGAATCTGCTCGGCCACCCAAGGGGCGGTGTCGGCCAGCGCCTTCAGGGTCGATGGGAAGCTCATGGCCATCTGCCAGCGCACGCGGTCGGCGGCGGCGGCCGGATTGGCGATGGACGTGGCCGCCACAGTGGCGGCGATGGCGGCGGCGCCGCCGAAGCGAGCGACGGACTTGAGGGTGGTCATGGGTCGGTTTCCTCCCTGTGTATACAAAAAACGATGCGCCAACCTGTGGCACAGTCGGCGGGTCCGGCGGAGCGGCCCCGATGGACGCCGTCACCCGTGTTATTCTGGGTCTTCAGGCGCGGTGCGACCGACAGGACACATAGGAGCTTCAGTCGGTCCCGAAACCCCCTCCGCCCGACAGTGAATCGCCGCCACATTTCCGATCAATACAGTCTCCTTTTCAAGACCTTTTTTTCGATGAGCGTATGGCGTGTCGCATAACGTCCCGGTTGCGCGTCAGCACGAGCCCGTGAGTAGGCCTCAGCGGTCAAGCAGAGGTCGCGAGGATTGCGGGTATTGACGTTTGGCGAGAAAGGCGACCGGACCTTGGCGAATCCCGCGCCGGGCGGTGGTCCGGTCGGTCGAAGATGGTGCGGGCGGTGAGACTCGAACTCACACTCCCAGAAGGAACGGGTTTTTGAGACCCGCGCGTCTACCGGTTCCGCCACGCCCGCTGAAGCCATCTTTCGGCCGGTCTTGAGAACGAAAGCCCCCTGCCCTTCCAGGGCAAGGACGGTTCCAAACCACCCAGGTTCGGTTATTGCAGGCCCCGGGCCGGCCGTCAACGGCGCGGTCCGTGATCCGGCAATTCCCGGGATGGGTCCCGACGTTTCCGACATCCGCTCTGGCGCTTGGCTGAACGCGCGCGTGACCTCTGGTACCCCGTCGGACGGGCGCCGCACTGACGCCCCGCCGCAGGTGCGCCTGTTTCGGCTTCTTCTTGCCACCGCTCTTGATGAGTGTGATTGCCGATCTGATAAGTCCATCGGCCAAGGTCCCGTCAGGCATGGGCCTCAATCGGCCGAATGACGGGAAAGACGCCGCGCCGGTCTTCGCCCAAGGCGTCCCTGACGCGGCCTGTCAAACCGGAGAACCGTCCGGAAAAGTCATTCTCGGTCGTGTCTTTTGTCATGGCAGTGCGGATAAGAAGGACCTCTTCGCCGTCCTCATCCATCGCCATCTCAATGTCAACGCCTTCAACCTTTCCCGGGAAACCATCCCGGATGACGCTTTCAATGGCACGACGTTCGCGATCCGATACATCGATCCTTCCGCCACCTCACTCGTGCGAGCGCATTGACATGACCGCCAGACTCCCCCGACAGCGGACATCATTCGGAAGGGCAGCACGATTGTCACGAACATCCAGGACGCAGCAGATGCCGGGCGGAGAAGACCGCTGCTTCCCTACGCCTGCCTGGCCTCCAGCACGCCCTGGCGGATCTCGCGGGTGCGGGTGAACAGATCGAACAGGGCGTCGCCCTCGCCCCGGCGGATCGACCGTTGCAGGGCGGTCAGGTCCTCGTTGAACCGTTGGAGGCAGTCCAGCACGGCCTCGCGGTTGTTCAGGAACACGTCGCGCCACATGGTCGGATCGCTGCCGGCGATGCGGGTGAAGTCGCGGAAACCGGAGGCGGAATACTTGATGACCTCCTGCCGCAGATGGTCCTCAAGGTCGGTGGCCGTGCCGACGATGGTATAGGCGATCAGGTGCGGCAGATGCGAGGTGATGGCCAGCACGCGGTCGTGGTGCGCGGGGTCCATGCGCTCGATGGTCATGCCGCAGGCCCGCCACAGGTCAGCGACCTTGCGGGTGACGGCCTCGTCGGTCCCCGGCGGTGGCGTCAGGATACACCAGCGGCCTGGGAACAAGCCGGCGAACCCGGCTTCCGGCCCCGATTTCTCCGTACCGGCGACGGGATGGCCGGGCACCAGATGGACACCCTCGGGCAGGTGCGGGGCCATGTCGCGAATCACCGCCTGCTTGACCGATCCCACGTCGGAGACGATGACCCCGGGCTTCAGCGCCGGGCCGATGGCGGCGGCGACATCGCCGTAGGCGCCCAGTGGCACGCACAGCATGACCAGATCGGCCCCGGCGGCGGCCTCGGCCGGATCGGTGCCGGCCGCGTCCACGATGCCCAGGGCCTTGGCCCGCTCGGCGTGCTCCGGGTTGGCGTCGGCGCAGGTGACCGTGCGCGCCAGCCCCTCCGCCTTGATGGCGCGGGCCAGCGACGAGCCGATCAAGCCGATGCCGATGATGGCGACACGGTCGAACAGGGGCGCACTCATCCGGCCACGAACTCCTTCAGGGCCGCGACGCACGCCTGCATCTCCTCACCGGCCCCGACGGTGATGCGCAGGCTGTTTGGCAACCCATAGGCCCCCATGGCGCGGACGATGATCCCCTGGCCGCGCAGGAACGCGTCGGCGTCCTGAACCGTCAGCCTGGGCTCGGTCGAGAAGGTCACCAGCACGAAGTTGCCGACACTGTCCGTCAGGTCGAGTCCCAGGTCGCGAAGCTGGGTCGTGGTCCAGTCCAGCCAATAGTCGTTGTGCCGCCGCGCCAAATCGGAAAAGGCATGATCGGCGATGGCGGCCGCGCCGGCGGCCAACGCCGGGGCGGAAACGTTGAACGGGCTACGCACCCGGTTGAGCACATCGACGACATGCGTCGGCCCGTAGGCCCAGCCCAGGCGTGCGCCGCCCAGGCCGTGGATCTTGGAGAACGTACGCAGCATCACGGTGTTGGGGTAGCTGTCCACCAGGGCAATGCCGGGTTCAAAGTCGTTCTTCTGGACGAATTCCGCGTAAGCGGCGTCGAGCACCAGCAGGACATCCTCGCGCAGGCCGGCGCGCAGACGCCGGATTTCGGCCTCCGGCAGATAGGTCCCGGTCGGATTGTTGGGGTTGGCCAGGAACAGGATCCGGGTGCGCTCCGTGACGTGGTCGAGCAGGGCGTCCACGTCCGCCACCTTGTCGCGCTCGGGCGCGGCCACCGGCGTGACGCCGGCGCCCTGGGCGTAAATGCGGTACATCAGGAAAGCGTGGGCAGGGAACAGCACCTCGTCGCCCGGCCCGGCATAGGCCCGGATCAACACGGAAATCAGTTCGTCCGAGCCGGCCCCGCAAACGATCCGGGCCGCATCCAGTCCGTGGCGCTTGGCGATGGCCTCGCGCAGGGCGGTCGCGGCGCCGTCGGGATAGCGATGGGCGTCGGCGGCCGCCGCTTGCATGGCCTCGACGGCGCGCGGACTGGGCCCCAGGGCGCCCTCGTTGGAGGACAGCTTGATGACGCGGGTGCGCCCCTCAAGTTCTGAGTCGCCGGCCACGTACGGGCGCAGGTCCATGATGCCGGGGCGGACGGGGGGCTGTTTCATAGTCTCGTTCCAAATGCGTAAGGGATTGAACTTAAATTCGAAAAGACCGTCGGTGGGGGCGCGGCGCACCCCGACGAGCTCGGATGGAGATTAAGGACGGCGGCGCGTCAGCCTGTCAGCGCCTCGGCCGACAGAGGGGCCGCATAAGCCCCCAGCAACAGCGCGTTGCTGATGCCGCCGGCATCGGTCGCCCCGCGCAGGGCGCTCAGACGGTGGTCCTGGGGATCGACGAACCCGCGCACCTCCACAAGGTGGTAGCGAGCGTCATCCCCGGCCGGACGACTGTCCCACACCGCCCGAGGCGGCAGGCCGGCCGCCGTCAGAGCCTCGGTGAAGGCGGAGCGGCTGATGTCCCGGCCGGTCTCCACCGCGATCACCGAGCGGTCGTCGTCGGTGGATTCCGGGGGCATGCGGGCGATCACCAGGGCCTCGATCCCCAGCGGGCCGGGACCGGTGATCGGCAGACGGGCTACGATATGAGGCGTTTCCGCCGCGTTGGACAGAATCTGGGTCCACCACGGGTTCTCGTCTTCCCAGCGGGGCAACGGCAGCACCCCGACCGTGGCATTGCCACTGGTCACCTCCCGCACCACCTGACTGGCGGACTGATGCGTGGTGGCGGGCGTGTAGGCGCCATATTGATTGCGGGCCACCTCAATGTATCCCGCTCCGCGCTCGGGCATCCAGACGGCCAGCGAGAACGGTCCCTGGGCGCCAACGACGCTGGACAGCAGTTCGCGCCAGATGCGCACGATGGTGCGTTTCGGCAGACGCCCCTGCCAGCGCGCCACCAGCCGTCGCAGGATCATCGCCTCGCGCCCCGGACGCAGGATCGGGCCGCCCCGCTTGGCGGCGGCGATCCGATCAGCGACGGCGCACCGTTCCATCAACAGATCGAGGATCCGGTCATCAAGCGCGTCAATGTTGCGCCGAAGCATTTCTAGATCGTCTTGCGTGCGATTCATGAAAGGGATTTCCATACCGGACACGGGCGGCTCAGTCATAAGCCCGGAGGACCACGAAATCAAAGAAAACGTTGACACTGGCAGACGGCCCGCCTAGGTGTTCCGGCGCCCAGGATGGCCGACCGAGGCATCACAAGAATGGCTGGCCGCGCGGGGGCGGCACGCATTCGGAGCCGAAAGCCGCGCGCCGGTTTTCTGTCCCCGCCCCAAGACCACGCAAGAGACGCCGGTGGATGCTCCGAACAATCAAACAATTCTGGTCGGCGAAGATCGACCCATTCGCCTGGACAGTGGCGTGGACCTCGGTCCCGTCACCGTGGCCTACCAGACCATCGGGCGCCTGAACGCGGATCGATCCAACGTCATCGTGGTCTGCCATGCCCTGACCGGCGATCACTACGTCGCCGGCACCAATCCCGTCACCGGCAAGCCGGGGTGGTGGGACATGATGGTCGGCCCCGGCCGGGTGCTCGACACCGACCGCTATTTCATCCTGTGCGCCAACGTGCTGGGCGGATGCATGGGAACCACCGGGCCGCGCGATATCAACCCGTCCACGGGACGGCCGTGGGGTCTGGGCTTTCCGGTCATCACCATCAGCGACATGGTGAAGGTGCAGGTGCGCCTGCTCGACGCGCTGGGCATCGACAAGGTCTTCTGCGTCATCGGCGGGTCCATGGGCGGCATGCAGGTGCTGGAATGGGCCACCGCCTGGCCCGAGCGCGTGTTCGCGGCCGTGCCCATTGCCGCGTCGTACCGCCATTCGGCCCAGAACATCGCATTTCACGAGGTCGGGCGTCAGGCCATCGTGGCCGATCCGAACTGGCACGGCGGCGCGTATCACGACCACGGAGTCACGCCGCACCGCGGCCTTGCCGTGGCGCGCATGACGGCGCATATCACCTATCTGTCCGAGACCGCGCTGCACCGCAAGTTCGGCCGCAAGCTGCAGAACCGCGAGACCATCACCTACGGCTTCGACGCCGATTTCCAGGTTGAGAGCTATCTGCGCCACCAGGGATCCACCTTCGTGGACCGCTTTGACGCCAACTCCTACCTCTTCATCACGCGCGCCATGGACTACTTCGACCTGGCCACCGAACACGGCGGCAAGCTAGCCAACGCCTTCCGCGAGACGCCAGCGCGGTTCTGCGTCATCAGCTTTTCCAGCGACTGGCTGTTCCCGACCATGGAAAGCCGCGCCATCGTGCACGCCCTGAACAGCGTGGCCGCCAACGTCAGCTTCGTCGAGGTGGACAGCGACAAGGGCCACGACGCCTTCCTGCTGGACGAGCCAGAGTTCCACGAAACCTTGCGCGGATTCCTGGACGGCGCGGCCCGGCATCGCGGTTTGCGGCCGTTCCCGGCGAAGGAGGCCGACCGATGACCGCGTCCTCCCTACCTGCGGCCAGCGTTTCGGGCTCCAACGGTGACCTGCGCTTCGACCTGCGGCTGATCGCCGACATGGTGACGCCCGGCGCCCGGGTTCTGGATGTGGGCTGCGGCGACGGCGCGCTGTTGCAGTATCTGGCCCGCACCAAAGGCGTGGACGGGCGCGGGATCGAACTGTCCATGGCCGGCGTGCGTACCGCCGTCCGGCGCGGCGTGTCTGTCATCCAGGGCAACGCCGACACCGATCTGGCGGACTACCCCAGCGCGGCCTTTGACTACGCCATTCTGAGCCAGACCCTGCAGGCCACGCAACGTCCCCGGGACGTGCTGGCGCACCTGCTGCGGGTCGGTGGGCGGGCCATCGTGTCGTTTCCGAATTTCGGCTACTGGAAGGCGCGCTGGCACCTTCTCACCAAGGGGCGCATGCCGGTGACCCAGGGCATGCCCGAGGAATGGTGGGAGACCCCGAACATTCATTTCTGCACCATCAAGGACTTCGTGGTCCTGGCGCGGTGCATGGACATCGTGATCGAAAAGGGGGTGGCATTGAGGGAGGACGGCAGGCTGAACCGGCTGTCGGCGACCGGACCGTGGGCCAACCTGATGAGCGCCCAGGCCGTGTTCCTGCTGCGCCGGCGGGACATGGAGACGCCGACGTGACGCGGCGCACGCGCACCTGGCTGGGCGTCATCTCCCTTGTCGTCGTGGTGGGCACCGCCATCCTGGCCGCCGTACGGGTGGAAGTCCTGACGGGAGGGTCCCTCCTTCGTCCGCCGGTCGCGTCGGTTTCGGTCTCGCTGCCCGGGCGGGGGGGACAGATGGACCTGGACATCCCGTCGGTGAGTTGGCTGGCGCCTTATCAAGCCCGGCATATCACCGTTCAGCGGGCCGGTCAGGACGTCATCGATACCGATCTGTTTCCCACCGCGCTGACCCCCGAACACGGGCTGGCCCTGTACTGGATCGCCGCCGAGGGCCGAGAAGGTCCTTACGTCCGGCTGGCCGATCCGGCCGGCGACATCCTGCTGGATCTGCGAGGCTTCCGGGCGTGGCGTGTGACGACCAATGGGGATCAGCCCTGGCTGGCGGCGCCGACCGGCGTGTCCGTCGCCGGGCATGTGGCCGAGGGCGACGGGACCATGACCATGGTCGCGGGCCGACCGTTCGTCGGGCTGGCCGCCGAGCGGACCGGTGAATTGCTGGGCCTGATCGAAGCCGGAGAGGCGGGCGCGGTCTGGAGGCCCGCGGATGGAGGGGACGAATAGCGTCTCCTCCCGGTGGGCCGGAGGGCGAGGCCGTCGCAGTTCGGACTTTCCCGCTTGCCGGAACGCCCCGGTTTAGACGAAACTCCCGCCGCGCTGGCGCGGGAGTGCGCGGACTGCAGAACGACGCCGTCGGCGGGCGGCACAGGCAGGGAGGCGATGACCCATGGAGCGGATCACGGCGACAGGCGGCGAATGGGTGGTTGGCTGCCTGGAACGGTTCGGGGTCCGACGGGTCTACGGTGTTCCGGGCGAAAGCTATCTGCCCGTGTTGGACGCCCTGCATGAGTCGCCGATCCGGTACGTCTGCTGCCGCAACGAGGGTGGCGCCGCCATGGCGGCGGAGGCCCAGGCCAAGCTGACAGGCCAGCCGGGCGTCGTGTTCGTCACCCGGGGCCCGGGCGCCACCAACGCGGCGGCCGGCCTGCTGGTGGCCCGGCAGGATTCGACTCCCCTGATTCTGTTCGTCGGACAGGTCCCACGGAGCGCCCAGGGCCGCGAGGCGTTCCAGGAAATCGATGTGCGCCGCGTGTTCGGCACCCTGACCAAGTGGGCCGCCGAGATCGACCGCGCCGACCGTGCCCCCGAGATGATCTCGCGCGCCTTTCATGTGGCCACGGCCGGCCGCCCCGGCCCGGTGGCGCTGTCCCTGCCCGAGGACATGTTGCGGGAGGATGCCACGGCCCTGCCACTGCCGAAGGGCTTTTCCCCAACCGAAACCCATCCCGGCGAGCGCGATCTGGTGCGCATGGCGGCGCTGGTGGACGGGGCCGAACGCCCCATCGCCATCCTGGGCGGCGGCCGCTGGGATGCCGAGGCCGTGGCCGCCTTCACGCGCTTCGCGGAAGGCCGGGGCCTGCCTGTGGCATGCTCGTTCCGCCGCCAGATGCTGTTCGACAATGCCCACCCCAACTACGCCGGCGACATCGGGCTGGCCGTCAATCCGGCCCTGGCCAAACGGGTGCGCGAGGCCGATGTGGTGCTGCTGGTCGGCGGCCGGCTCGGTGACGTCGCCTCTCAGGGCTACACGTTGCTGGATATCCCGGGACCACGCCAAACCCTGATTCACGTCCACCCGGACCCGGAAGAACTGGGCCGCGTCTATCGGCCGGCGCTGGCCATCACGGCCACACCCCGCGCCTTCGCCGCCGCACTGGACGCGGTCCCGCCCGCCTCGCGTCAGCGGGGCGACAAGCTGGCCCGCGCCGCCCACCATGCCTATACGCTGTGGTCCACGCCGCCCGAGGACGCTCCCGGCGCCGTGAACATGGGCGCGATCATGACCCACCTGGAGCAGGTGTTGCCGATCGATGCCATCATCACCAACGGCGCCGGCAACTTCGCCACCTGGGTTCACCGCTTTCACCGCTACCGCCGCTTCGGCTCCCAGCTCGCGCCCACCTCAGGGTCGATGGGATACGCGGTGCCGGCCGCCGTCGGCGCCGCCCTGACCTGCCCGGACCGCATGGTGCTGTGCGTGACCGGAGACGGCGACTTCCAGATGTCGGGACAGGAATTCGGCACCCTGATGCAGGAACGCCTGCCGGTCGTTGTGCTGGTCGTCAACAACGGCATGTACGGGACCATCCGGATGCACCAGGAGCGCGCTTACCCAGGACGGGTGTCGGGGACCGATCTGGTCAATCCGGACTTCGCCGCGCTGGCCCGCGCCTACGGCGCCTTCGGCGAGGCCGTCGACCGCACCGAGGTGTTCGCCGACGCCTTCGCCCGCGCCCGCGCGCACGTCGAGAGCGGCGCCGGCCCTGCCCTGCTGGACGTCCGCCTGGACCCCGAGGCCATCACGCCCACGCGGACCCTGAGCCAGATCAGGGACGGCGGGTAAGAGCACCGCAAGCGATTCCCCTCTCGCCATCAGTCCGGTCGGAACGTCAAGGAAGAATGGAGCCCCGAGGCCGCTGGACGAAAAAGACGACCTTTCCGAAGGGCGGTGTCATACCGGCCGCCCGAAGCGGCGCTTGCGGCGAGAAGAACAAAGACTCACCAACGCCGGCTGGGCGTCGTGAAGGCCGGACACGTCAAGCCTATCGTCGGCCGGTGTCATACGCCGTGGACGTGACTCTCCACGGCGGCCTTGAGGCGTTCGTAGGCCTCGCGCAGATCTTCGGCGGCCTCCCGAATACCGGGTTCCTCATGGGCGGGTGAGGACTCGAGCAGCGTCAGAACCTCGCTCAGCCAGGGCGATTCCAGTTTGAACAGAATCTGGACGATCAGTTCCGGCGGCGGCGCCAAGGACGGCACCTGATTCTTCGAGAACCGCAGGCCGACATCCAACCCGGAACAGCGGATGACGTCGGCCTCCAGGGTCTCTCCGTCCGGCAGTTGCAGCCCGACCGACCCGCCGACCCGCATGGCGGTCGGCAGCCGCAGACGCGCCCCGGATCGGGAGATGTCCCGCAGGATACAGTCGACGGTGGAGACCCCGCCTTGCATCATCAGGCGCGCCGACTTGTACACCTTCTTGCGCTTCGCCCCGCGCCGTGTTGGGGCCCCCGAAACCGGACCGGTGTCCTCAGCGGTCCCATCGTCCTGGGTCATGCCATGTTCTCCCGAGTCTGCGGTTGGCGCGCCAGAGCATCCAGGGCGCCCTGCAGAATGTAGGCGGCGGCGGCGGCATCGACCTTTTCCGCGCGCTTGCGGCGACTCAGATCGAACTCCTGGACCATCATGCGTTCGACCGCACTTGTAGACAGGCGTTCGTCCCACAATAACACGGGAATATCACGGATGTGGAGCACGTTTTCAGCGAAGTTCCGGGTGGATTGACATCTTTTGCCCTCTTCCCCGGACATTTCCACGGGCCAACCCAGGACAAGTCCCACCACGTTTCTGTCGTCCATCAGCGCGAACAGCCGCGCCGCATCCGGTGTGAACTTCGTGCGCCGGATCGTGGTCACGGGCGAGGCGATGCGGCGGGCCGGGTCGGAGGCCGCCACACCGATGGTCCGCGTGCCCAGGTCGAGCCCCAGCAGGGCGCCCGTCCCGGGCACCGCCTCCGCCATCGCGCCGACATCGCGCAGGATCATCGCCCGCTCCTCCATTCCCATCCGTCCGGAGCGCCCCCGGTTGCCAAGCCCTCTGCCTTCCGAGTAAACATGGGCCACCCGACAGAGTGCCTCGAACCGGAGAGACCTACTCCATGTCCCTGGACAAGGAAACCGTCCGCAAGATCGCCTTTCTGGCCCGCGTCGACGTGCCGGACGATCAGCTCGCCCCCCTGGCCGGCGAACTATCCGGCATCCTGGACTGGATCGAACAGTTGCGCGAGGTCGATACCAGCGCCGTCGAGCCCATGACCAGCGTCGCTGAGATGACGCTGCCGTGGCGCGACGACGCCGTGACCGACGGCGGCTATCCGGAGCGCGTGACCGCCAACGCGCCAGACAGCCAGGACGGGTTCTATCTGGTGCCCAAGGTGGTCGAGTAGGAGCGGCGATCATGACCAAGCTGACCGACCTGACCATCGCCGAGGCCCGCAGGGGGCTGGCCGCCAAGGACTTCACCGCCGTGGACCTGGCCGAGGCGCACATCGCGGCCATGGAGGCCCACGCCGGCCTCAACGCCTACGTCACGCCGACGCCCGACACGGCACGCGAGATGGCCGCCGCCAGCGACGCCCGCATCGCCAAGGGCGAGGCCGGAGCAATGGAGGGCATTCCACTCGCCATCAAGGACCTGTTCTGCACCGATGGCACCCGTACCACCGCCGGATCGAACATCCTGGGCAATTTCGTGCCCCCTTACGAAAGCACCGTCTCCGCGAACCTGTGGGGCGCGGGCGCGGTCCTGCTGGGCAAGGCCAACCTGGACGAGTTCGCCATGGGCTCGTCCAACACCACCAGCGCCTTCGGCGGCGCCGTCAACCCCTGGACCCGCGCCGCAGAGCCCGACCGCCAGCTTGTCCCGGGCGGGTCTTCCGGCGGCTCGGCGGCGGCGGTGGCGGCGCGCCTCGCCCTGGGGGCCACGGGCACCGACACCGGCGGCTCCATCCGCCAGCCGGCCAGCTTCTGCGGCATCTCAGGCCTGAAGCCGACCTATGGCCGCTGCTCGCGCTGGGGCATCGTGGCCTTTGCCTCGTCGCTGGATCAGGCCGGGCCGATGGCCCGCACGGTCGGGGATGTGGCCATCATGCTGGGCGCCATGGCCGGCCACGACCCGAAGGACTCCACGTCAGCCCCCGTGGCCGTGCCCGACTTCACCGCCGCCCTGGAACAGGGCGTCAAGGGCCTGACGGTCGGCATCCCCAAGGAATACCGCCCCGACGAGGGCCTGTCGCCGGAGATCGAGGCGATCTGGACGCGCGGCATGGAGATGCTGAAGGACGCCGGGGCCGAGACCGTGGACATCAGCCTGCCCCATACCAAATACGCGCTGGCGACCTACTACATCATCGCCCCGGCGGAGGCGTCATCGAACCTCGCGCGGTATGATGGGGTGCGCTACGGTCTGCGGGTACTCGACGAGGGCGACGGCCTGAACGACATGTACTGCAAGACCCGCGCCGCTGGCTTCGGCGCCGAGGTCAAGCGCCGCATCCTGATCGGCACCTACGCCCTGTCGGCCGGCTACTACGACGCCTATTACCTGAAGGCGCAGAAGGTGCGGTCGCTGATCGCCAAGGACTTCAAGGACGCGTTCGACACGAGCGTGGACGTGATCCTGACGCCGACCACGCCGTCGGCCGCCTTCCCCATGGATGACGAGCCGACCGACCCGGTCACCATGTACCTGAACGACGTGTTCACCGTGCCGACCTCGCTGGCCGGGCTGCCGGGTCTGTCGGTGCCGGTGGCGCTGACCGAGCAGGGACTGCCGCAGGGTCTGCAACTGATCGGCCGGCCGTTCGACGAGGAGACCGTGTTGCGCGCCGGGCGCGCGCTGGAAAAGGCGGCGGCCTTCACCGCCACGCCGCGCCTGCTGGAGGGCTGAGACCATGGACGCCACCCCCGCTCCCGCGTACGTGCTGACCGGCGAGACCGGCGACTGGGAGGTCGTGATCGGCCTGGAGGTGCATGCGCAAGTCATTTCGACGGCCAAGCTGTTCTCCGGCGCCTCGACCACCTTCGGCGCCGCGCCCAACAGCCAGGTCTCCCTGGTGGACGCCGCCATGCCCGGCATGCTGCCGGTCATCAACCGCGCCTGTGTCGAGCAGGCGGTGCGCACCGGCCTCGGCCTGCGCGCGCACATCAACAACCGCTCCGTCTTCGCCCGCAAGAACTACTTCTACGCCGACCTGCCGCAGGGCTATCAGATCAGCCAGTACGAGTTGCCGGTCGTCGGCGAGGGCAAGGTCATCCTCGACATGCCCGACGGCTCCTCGCGCACCGTGGGCATCGAGCGCCTGCACCTGGAGCAGGACGCCGGCAAGTCGCTGCACGACCAGCACCCGACCAAGTCGTTCATCGACCTGAACCGCTCCGGTGTCGCGCTGATGGAGATCGTCTCCAAGCCCGACATGCGCAGCCCGGAGGAGGCCGGCGCCTACCTGCGCAAGCTGCGCTCCATCCTGCGCTACCTGGGCACCTGCGACGGCAACATGGAGGAAGGCTCCATGCGCGCCGACGTCAACGTGTCGGTGCGCCCGGTGGGGGACACCGGCCTGCGCACGCGGTGCGAGGTCAAGAACGTCAACTCGGTGCGCTTCGTCATGCAGGCCATCGAGGTCGAGGCGCAGCGCCACATCGAGATCTGGGAGTCCGGCGGCACGGTGGACCAGGAAACCCGCCTGTTCGACCCGGCGAAGGGGGAAACCCGGTCGATGCGCAGCAAGGAGGAGGCGCACGACTACCGCTATTTCCCCGACCCGGACCTACTGCCGCTGGAGTTCGACGACGCCTTCGTCGAGAACATCCGTGCGACCCTGCCGGAACTGCCGGACGACAAGAAGGCGCGGTTCATTGCGGACTATGGCCTGACGCCCTATGACGCCTCGGTGCTGGTGGTCGACCGCCGCGAGGCCGATTTCTTCGAGGCGGTCGCCAAAGGCCGGGATGGCAAGACCGCCGCCAACTGGGTGATCTCGACCCTGTTTGGGACCCTGAACAAGAAGGGTGTGGGCATCGAGGACAGCCCCGTGTCGGCGGAGAACCTGGGCAAACTGATCGACCTGATCGCCGACGACACCATCTCCGGGCGCATCGCCAAGGACGTCTACGAGATCATGGTCGAGACCGGCGGGGCACCCGATGCGATCGTGGAAGAGCGCGGCCTGAAGCAGGTCACCGACACCGGCGCCATCGAGGCGGCGATTGATGCCGTGATGGCGGCGAACCCCGACAAGGTCGCCGAGGTGAAGGGCGGTAAGGAAAAGCTGCTGGGCTGGTTCACAGGGCAGGTCATGAAAGCCACCCAGGGCAAGGCCAACCCGGGCATGGTGAATGACCTGCTGAAGAAGAAGATTTTGGGGTAGAGGACCCCAGGGTGGTCATGGCGCATCGGTTGGTCGACGTCCGACTCCCGCGCGCGGCGGATGCGTCAGCATTGGGGGCGATGTGGCGGCGGTCCATCGAAGGCCTGTGTTCAGCCGATCACGGTGGAGACCCCGCCCTCATCGCCGCCTGGACCGCCAACAAGACCAAGGGCCACCTTGCGACGGCCTTCGCCGACCAGACCCTGTCGTGGGTGCTGGCCTGCGATCCGCAGACGGGGGACATCCTCGGCGTGGCCCTTCTCGGCCCCGGCGGGACCGTGATGGCGCTGTACGTTGACCCCACGGCCGTCCGCTGCGGGGTGGGCTCGCGCCTGCTCCGCGCTGTTGAAGAAGAGGCGGCAGAGCACGGCATAACCCGCCTTTCCCTTGAGAGCACCGCCACGGCCCGCCCTTTTTACGCCGCGCGGGGCTTCCGTGACAGCGGCCCGCCTATCGCGGTGTTCGCGGGATTGCGCGCATGGCCGATGGACAAGGAGTTGGGAGAGGGGTCGTCTGAGGCCGTATCCTCATGAACCCTGGCACCATGGCCGTGCCGCGACGAGCCTAAAGGCGGCAAGGAAGAGCGCCTGGGCTCCTTCGCGGGGTAGGATGAAAGCCACCCAGGGCAAGGTGAACCCGGGGATGGTGACTGAGTTGTTGAAGAAGAAGATGGGGGGTGATTTCGTAGGGCGGATTCGCCGCGTAGCGGCAATCCGCCGCATGCGGAACAGCCATGGCGGGTTGCGCCTGCGGCGCGAACCCGCCCTACGGGCTCCCTCCTGCAGCCTCGATACCGGGCACAACCTCTGACCGTCATGCTACGTCATCCGGCACGCGGCGTCACCGGTCGGTGCGGCAAGGCGGCGGCGACACCCGGCTTGGCAGACATTCACCGGCACTGGGAAACGTCCTGCGGCAAGGCCCCTGATGACCGCTCCGTCCCCGCAGGGTGCGGTCGACCTCAGGGTCGGGCGCCTCTTGGCATCCGGGCGGCCTCGATCATCGTGCGAAGCTCGTCATCGGCCAGATCCTCCAACGCAAGAAGCGCCTCATAAGGATCACCGGGGAGCGCTAAGACCCTGGCAAAGGCGGCCTCCGTCTTTACTCCGTCCCGTTTCAAACGCACAACCTGCTCTCGCAGGTGCGGTCCCAACGTCAGAAGTCTGTCTTCGATACGAAAATGGCGAACGCCCCACTGATCTTCTGTCGCACGCCGTTGGCAGAACAGTTCGATCTCCCACCCCATCGCGGAGAACGAGGCGATCACAGCGGGGTCGTGGAGATGCTCCGCGGCGCGGAGCGAGAACGAGTCCCTGTGTCCGAACGCGCGCACCGCGACATCGTTGAACCGTGCAAGGTCCGGCGTTGAACAGACGATATCGATATCACTCGACTCCGTGGCGATGCCGAGGGGCGGCGTGCCAATGACAATGGGGTTGAAGGTCGCGAGGTGCCTCAGAAGACCAAGCGTCTCGATCACGTCCTTGTAGCAGGGCTTCATGGGGCGCGCTTTCTGTTCCGGACGCCGGCATGGCCGGTCGTTCTCTTCGGCACGGCGGGTCGCGACCTGAGGTCAAGGCCCGCAGACCGCCGCCACACGGCGTCAGCCCGGCTCCTCCGGCTCCGCCCCGGGGTGGTCGGTTGGGTCGAATTACGGCGACTCCTCCGCAATCCAACAGTTGCGGCCGCTGGCCTTGGCAGCGTACAGGTTCCGGTCGGCACGCTCGATCAGGTCGTGGGGGTCCAGAGCCGGCGGCCGTTCCCAGGCCAGGCCGGCGCTGATCGTCACCACCGCATGGGGGCCGCCGCCGGGGTGCGGGATGCCCAGGGCGGCCACCTCCGAGATCAGGCGCGCCACCACCCCCCGGGCGCCATCGGTCCCCTCCCGCAACAGCACGGCGATCTCCTCCCCACCGTAGCGATAGACGCTGTCGGTGGGTCGCACGGTGTCGCGCATGCGCTGCGCCACCTTGCGCAACACCTCATCGCCCTCGGCGTGACCGTGGGTGTCGTTGTAGATCTTGAAGTGGTCGATGTCGCACAGGATCAGCGCCACGGGACCATCGCCCTGGCGCCGGCCCTGGGCGGCAGCCAGATCGGCGTCCAGGGCGCGCCGGTTGCCGATTCCCGTCAGGGGATCGGTGGTGGTCTGCGCTTGCAACCGTCGATTGGCGATTTCCAGCTCTCGGGTGCGGATTGCGATCTCGCGATCCAGGATCGCTTCCTGCCGGGCGACCTGGCCGGCCATGTCGCGGACCGTGCAGGCGAGCAGGCCGATTTCATTGCGGGCCGTCTCGGGCAGGGACAGGGCGCCGGCGGCGACCTCGGCATGGCGGCCGGCGGCCACCGCCTCCGCCGCGCGGGTCAGCGCCGACAGCGGCGCGCCCACCCGGCGATGCATGACGAAGGCCACCCCCAGCGCCAGGATCAGCGCCAGCACGCCACCGAACACCAGCACCATGCTGGCCGCCCGATGGGCCGCCCCGGTGACGACCGCCTTCGGGTAGACGACCACGTACCACCAGCCGGGGCCGGCCAGTTCCGTCGCCCCCAGCCAGGCGGCGCCCCGTTCATCCTCGACCAGCCAGAGCGACGGGTCGGATGCCCCGACGTGGGCGATGCTCAGCAGGTCGTAGCGGCGGCTGAGGTCGGCGTCGCCCACATCCGCGATTTCCTGAACCCCGCCCTCCTCGTCCAGCAGGCCGCTGGGCTCCGACCAGGCCACCAGCTGATCGCGCCCGGGATCGACCACGAACCGGCTGGCCCCGGGGAGGGTCTCGGTGTCCAGGCGCGCCATCAGCGCGTCCAGCGGCACGTCGTGGCCGATGTTGATGAGGTGGCGGCCGTCCAGATCCACCGGCATCTGGTAGGTCACCATCCAGATCCCGGCGGTGTGGTCGTGATATAGGCCGGTCCAGACGTCGGCGCGCTCGGGGTTTTCCTCGGGGAAGGTCGCGCGGATCACAGACCCCGAGGCGGTCTGAAGGTCGGCCCGGGCCTGCAGGCCCCACGGAACTTCCGGCCAGTAGTTCACCAGGGTGTGTTCCGGCGTCGAGACCGCCGTGTTGACGAAGTCCCGGTCCCAGGCCGGCCCGAACCGCGACAGCAGCCGCAGGGCCAGCACCAGACGCCGCTTCAGGTCGGCCGAGGGCTCGCCCTCGACGCTGCTGACGAATCCGCTCAGGCCGGCGTGGGGCAGGCCGGCGCCATCGACCGTCCCGGTGAAATGACGGCGGTGGGTGCGCAGGGCGCCTTGGGGGCCGCGGTGGAACCAGGTGTCGAAATCGGCGTCGGTCACGGGAATGTCCTGGGTGTTCCCGTACATCTCCAAGAACTCGGCCTTGAACGTCTCGGCGTTGGCGCGGGCATTCCGGAACAGCGTGGTCTCGATCAGCCATTGCTGGGTCAGGAAGTCCCGCAGACGGTCCAGGGCCTGGGCGCGGCCGGCCTCAAAGACGTAGGCATACCCGCCCACGCTCATGACCGCGATGCACAGCAGCGCCACCCCGGCCAGCCGCCACGTGGCCTGGCGGGCCAGGGTGGTCGGCCGCCGGGGCCGGGACGCCCGGGGCGGCTGCGGACGCAACGTCCCTGCGGTCGCGGCGGCCTCGCCGGAGCCGGTGTCGGGCGGGGGCGTGCCATCGGGTGCGGCCGGGGCACGGGGTGTCTCGCTATGGGCCACGGTTGGGGTCCCTCGGGCCATCGCCGGAACGGCGGCCAATAAACGAAGCAAATGCGGGATATGGTTAGCACAATTGTACCAGAACGCTCCCGTTGAAGGGATGCCCCCAAAAGTCAGGGGTTTGGGCGGCCGGCTTCGGTGCGGTGAGACAACCCCATCGCCCCCCGCGCCGGCCCTTGAAAAGCAAGCACCGCTGAATGCCGGGCCTGTCTTGGGCGGCGTGACGTCCGAGGGCAAGGCGCTTTCACCGGCCGAGGATAGGGTTGACTCGTCGGGTTTAGGGCACGACGCGGAACCGCCGGCGCTGAGTCATTGTTTCTCTCGCCGCGGAGACCCACGGCCGGACGGTTCAATCCTATCGTCGGTCGGGCTTATTGGCATGAAAAAGGGGCTAGCCCTTCCAGGCTAACCCCTTGTTTTCATTGGTGGAGCCGAGGGGAATCGAACCCCTGACCTCAGCAGTGCGATTGCTGCGCTCTCCCAACTGAGCTACGGCCCCAAAGCGCGCCGCCCGGAGGCCCGGCGCGGCGGAGAGGCGAGACGATGCTGCGCGGCGCGCCTAAAGTCAAGGGGCGAGTTGGGCTTCGGCGCACACCCGATTTTTCGGGTTCGTCCCAACCCTGCCCCTTTGCATTCGCACCCGGATCCCTTAAATACGGTGTTGGTTCGGATTAATGCAGAATACTACGCACAGACAACGGAGTTTCGACATGGACACCGCCGCCCACCCCGCCGCCGCCTTCCGTGGCCGCGTCTACGACAGCATCACCGACACCATCGGTGCCACGCCTCTGGTGCGCCTGTCCCGCTTCGCAGAGGCTCGCGGGGCCAAGGGCGAAATCCTGGGCAAATGCGAGTTCTTCAACCCGCTGGCCTCCGTGAAGGACCGCATCGGCGCCGCCATGATCGAGGCCGCCGAGGCTGATGGGCGCCTGAAGCCGGGGGCCACCCTGGTCGAGCCGACCTCCGGCAACACCGGCATCGCGCTGGCCTTCGTATGCGCCGCCAAGGGCTATCGGCTGATCCTGACCATGCCGGAAAGCATGTCGATCGAACGGCGGAAGATGCTGAAGCTGCTGGGGGCGGAACTCGACCTGACCCCGCCGGCCAAGGGTATGAACGGCGCCGTCGATCGGGCACGCGAACTGGTGGACAGCATCCCGGGCGCCGTCATGCTGCAACAGTTCGAGAACCCGGCCAATCCGGAGGTGCACCGCAGGACCACGGCCGAGGAGATCTGGGCCGACACCGACGGCGGGGTCGACGCCGTGGTGGCCGGCATCGGCACCGGCGGCACCATCACCGGCGTCGGCGAGGTACTGAAGGCCCGCAAGCCGTCGGTGCGCATGATCGCCGTGGAGCCGGAGGACAGCCCGCTGCTCAGCGGCGGCAGCCCGGGGCCGCACAAAATCCAGGGGATCGGCGCCAACTTCGTGCCGGCGATCCTGAACACCGGGATCTATGACGAGGTGCTGGGCATCGGCAACGAGACCGCCTTCGCCACAGCGCGGGAGGTGGCCCGGCTGGAGGGTTTGCCGGTCGGCATTTCCTCCGGCGCGGCGCTGGCGGCGGCGGTGGAGGTGGCCGGGCGCGCCGACATGGCCGGCAAGCGGATCGTGGTCATCCTGCCGTCGTTTGCCGAACGCTACCTGTCGACCCCCTTGTTCGAGGGGCTGTGAGTCGCTTCCGGAGTCGAAGCCGCCACGTCTTGCGCCCGTTCCGGCGGATTGGGGCTTCGCCCCGAATCCGCCCTACGGGACGCGATGGCCGGGGGCCACCGTCTTCCGAAAGGGAGCCTACCGCGTCGGCACCGGCGTCTCGCCGGTGTAGTCGTAGAAGCCGCGCCCGGTCTTGCGACCCAGCCAGCCGGCCTCGACGTACTTCACCAGCAACGGGCACGGCCGGTACTTGGAGTCGGCCAAGCCCTCGTAGAGCACCTGCATGATGGCCAGCACGGTATCCAGGCCCACGAAGTCGGCCAGTTCCAGCGGCCCCATGGGGTGGTTGGCCCCCAGGCGCATGGCGGTGTCGATGGCCTCGACGCCGCCGACGCCCTCGTACAGGGTGTAGACGGCCTCGTTGATCATCGGCATCAGGATGCGGTTGACGATAAAGGCCGGGAAGTCCTCCGACGGCACGGAGGTCTTGTCCAGCGTCTCGGCCACGGCGCGGACGAGCTGATAGGTTTCCTCGGCGGTGGCGATGCCCCGGATCAACTCCACCAGCTTCATGCGGGGCACCGGGTTCATGAAGTGCATGCCGATGAACTTGCCCGGACGGTCGGTGACCGCGCCCAGGCGCGTGATGGAGATCGACGAGGTGTTGGAGGCCACCACGCACTCGGGCGTCAGGTGCGGGCACACCTCGGTCAGGATCTGGCGCTTGACGGCCTCGTGCTCGGTGGCCGCCTCGATGACCAGATCGCAGTCGCCGAACTGTTCCATGCCCAGACCGGGGGCGACACGGGCCAGCGCCGCGTCCCGATCCGCCTCCGTCATCCAGCCGCGCCCGATGTGCCGGGTCATGGTGTTGCTGATGGTCTCCATGCCCTTGTCCAGGGCCGCCTGACTGACATCGGTCAGGCGGACCTCGAAGCCGGCCACGGAACAGACGTGACTGATCCCGGTGCCCATCTGGCCGGCGCCGATGACGCCGATCTTCTTGATCATGATGCGGTCCTTGTGATGAACGGGGGGCGGGCGCCCGATCGGCGGACCCGCTTATTTCGCCAGTTCCGCCTCCAGTTCCGGCACCGCCTTGAACAGATCGGCGACGAGGCCGTAGTCGGCGACCTGGAAGATCGGCGCCTCCTCGTCCTTGTTGATGGCGACGATGACCTTGGAATCCTTCATGCCGGCCAGATGCTGGATGGCGCCGGAGATGCCGACCGCCACGTACAACTCGGGCGCCACGATCTTGCCGGTCTGGCCGACCTGGAAGTCATTGGGAGCGTAGCCCGCGTCCACCGCCGCACGGCTTGCGCCGACGGCGCCGCTCAGCTTGTCGGCCAAGCCCTCGATGTGATGGAAGTCCTCCATCGAGCCGACGCCACGCCCGCCGGACACGACCACCCGGGCGCTGGTCAGTTCGGGCCGCTCGGAACTGCTGAGTTCCGAACTCACGTACTTGGACAGGCCGGGGTCCTCGCCGGCCGGCAGGTCCTCGACCGTGGCCGCGCCGCTGCCGTGCGGGGCCTTGTCGAACGAGGTGCCCCGCACGGTGATGACCTTCGGAGTGTCCGCCGTCTGCACGGTGGCCATGGCGTTGCCGGCGTAAATCGGGCGCACGAAGGTATCGGGCGAGACCACGGCGGCAATGTCGGAGACCTGGGCGACATCCAGCAGCGCGGCGACGCGCGGCATGGTGTTCTTGCCCAGGGTGTCGGCAGGTGCCAGGACGTGGCTGTAGTCCTTGGCAGCAATGCCGGAGATCAGGGCAGCGAAGGGCTCGGCCCGGTGGTGGCCGTACAGCGGCGAATCGCAGTACAGCACCTTGGAGACCCCCTCCAGCTTCGCGGCATCATCGGCGGCGGCGCGGCAGTTCTCGCCGGCGATCAGCACGGTGATGTCACCGCCGATCTCGCGCGCGGCGGTCATGGTGGACAGGGTGGCCTGACGGACGGCGGTGTTGTCGTGGTCAGCGATGACGAGAATGGCCATGGTCAGATCACCTTCGCTTCGTTGCGCAGCTTGTCCACCAGCGTGGGTACGTCGGGCACCATCACACCGGCCTGACGTTCCGGCGGCTCCTCGACCTTCAGGGTCTTCAGGCGCGGAGCCACGTCGACCCCCAGGCTCCCGACCTCGATGGTCTCAATGGGCTTCTTCTTCGCCTTCATGATGTTGGGCAGCGAGGCATAGCGCGGCGTGTTCAGGCGCAGATCGACGGTGCCGACGCACGGCATCTTGACCTCGATGGTCTCCAGGCCGCCGTCGATCTCGCGCGTCATGGTCGCGACACCGTCGCCGATAGCGACCTTCGACAGGAACGTCGCCTGCGGCCAGCCCAGCAGCCCGGCGAGCATCTGGCCGGTCTGGTTGCTGTCGTCGTCGATGGCCTGCTTGCCCAGCAGCACCAGATCGGGCGTTTCCTTCTCGACCAGGGCCTTGAACAGCTTGGCGACGGCCAGCGGCTGCAACTCATCGTCGCTCTTGACCAGGATGCCGCGATCGGCGCCCATGGCGAGCGCGGTGCGGATGGTCTCCTGGCACTGTTGCGGTCCCATGGAGACGGCGATCACCTCGGTGGCAGTACCGGCCTCCTTCAGGCGCACGGCCTCCTCGACGGCGATCTCGTCGAAGGGGTTCATGGACATCTTGACGTTGGCCGTCTCGACTCCGGTCTTGTCCGCCTTGACACGGATCTTGACGTTGTAGTCGACGACGCGCTTGACGGCGACAAGGACCTTCATGGCGTTTCCCTGTTCATTTTCTGGCGGCATTCGGTGGACTCAGGGCGCGATCGCGAACCCGCACCCTTTTCGCATTGCAGTGTATCTAAGGGGTCCGGCCCGGGGCTGTCAAATCCGCGGCGCAGACACCGGCCGCGACCCTTACGTCGGGTCCTGACCGTCGAGGAAGGCGGCGACGGCCGGCGTAGAGCGCAGTCCGTACAGATCGTCACTGTCTGGCAGCTGCGGGCGGTCGCGTTCGGCGTTGACCATGCACAGGAAGCCCATGGGCTCCTCGCCCCAGGTGCGGAACTGGTGCCACGTCATGGGCGGGATCAGCACCAGGTCATGCGGCGCCACCCGCCGCACGGTGGCGCCGACCAGACACATGGCCTCGCCGCGCAGGATCATGACGCCGTGCGCGTGCTCGTGGCGTTCCAGGGTGGTGTGACCGCCCGGCGCGACCTCGAAATAGCGCAGTTCGCCGGCCAGGAACGGTTCCGAGAACAGCACCTGACGGGACACCGCCTTGAACGGCGCGCTGCCCTCCTCCTTGTAGGCCATCAGATCGACGCCCTGCCAGCGGAAGGGCTCGGTCGGTCCGCGAAAGCGGGGGGTCTGGGTCAGGGTGTCGTCGCGCATCGACCGCGCTCTCCCGGGTCTATTCGGCCACGGCGGGGACGGCCCCGCTCAGGTCGGCCACATGGTCGCAAAAGGCGCGCGTCTCCTCCACCAGCCGCTCGCGGGCCAGCAGCAGGCCACCGCCGATCAAGAGCATGACGTCGCGACCGTAGCATTCGATCATCTCTGGCACCCGATCCAGCGTCATACCGCCAGCCGGCACCGGCATGGCCGGCTTCAGGCCGCTCCAGGCCCGCGTCGCGCGCCGGCCCAGCGTGACACAGACATCGCGGGTGAAAGCAAAGCGCCCTCCATGATTGGTGTAGATCACCGCATCCCCACCCATCAAGCGAAACAGCGTGCCGTGCAGGAACGGCGGGTCGATGCGTTGCGCGCCGGTCATGGTCGGGTGGGTGAAAAAGGCGAAGTCCGGGGCCTCCCGCACCAGCGCCTGGAACGCCGGGAAGCCGGCGATCATCGGCTGGATCATGGCGCAGTCCAGGCCCTCGTCACGGGCCAGCCGGATCATCGCGCGCAGCCGGTCCAGATCGCCGGTCAGGCTGGGGATGTAGCGGGTCGGCACGCCCGTCTCCTCGCGCGCCTTGCGCACGGCGGCGGCGATGGCCGGCACCCGCTCGTCATAGGGCGCGCTGGACTGATCGGCGAGGCCGTGGTCGTCCTTGATGTAGTCCAGCCCACCCAGCGCGAACCGATACGCCAGATCCGCCAGCCCGGCCGTGGACAGACCCTGCGGCTTCAGCGCCGAGCACGTCAGCGCCCGGTCGGCCCCCCCGACCCGTTCCCGCAGCCCCTGGATGCCGTGACGCGGGCCACCGAACGCCTCCAGCACATCGGGCGGAAAGTCGGCATCGACCAGAACCGTGTCCGGCTGGATCGAGGTGTTGCCGTAGATCATGTTGAGCAACTGCCCGGCCTCACCCGCCACGGTCTCGCTGGCCAGCCCGACGCGCACCCGGTAAAGCCCCGGCGACAGCTCCGCGATGTCCTGAACCTCGCCCACCACCTCGTCCAGCACGCGCTGTTCGGTGATGGCGGGGATCGGCATCTCCACCGATTGCTCGACGGCGATGCCCTTGGCGCGAGCCTCAATGGCGTCGGCCTCGGCGGTGACATGGTAGGTGACAACGATGCGCGGGCTCATGCGGGCCTTCCTGCGGGAGAACGGACGAAAGCGGTCATCCTAGCGCAAACGCCGAAGGCGTCAAACCGCGCGCACTTGGCTGAAACAGCTTTCACGCTGGGCCATTCTTACCGGACGACGACAGGATTGACTCGTCCAGCTTGGGAGCATGACGGCGAACTGGCTTTGTCGGATCGTTTGTCTCTCGCCGTAGCGCCCCCTTTGGGGCGCGCGGCGGCGCGAGGCCACCTGGCGGTCACGTCCGCAGGCGATCCCCGGAACTCGCCACGCGCTGGGAGCGTTGGCGCACCAGTTGGTCATGGGTGCGCCGCACATGGTCCAACATCTGCGGCAAAATGGAGGACATCGACTGCCACCCCACCGCGCCGGGCCGCCGTTCGGGATCTTGGTTCTGAAGCCACCGATTCACCGAGAACATCAGCGAGTCCGACTCCGCCAGCATGTCCTCGTCCGCGGAGGCCGGCCGCTCGCCGAACAGGTCGTCGCCGTGGGCATGCACGAACACTCGGTAAGCCTCAACCTCCTGAACCAGGAACTCCGCCTCGCCCTGGGCGGTCTGGGCCGGAGCACCGCGCTCACGCACCGTGTGCGACAGGTTCCGCATGCGCGAGACGATCCGCATCTGATGCATATTGAGCATATTGACCAAGTCGGCGATGGGGAGCGTCCGGCTTTCGGCCCGTTGGGTCCAGGTCAGGCCCCGTTTCGGCAGGGTGAAGCGGATCACCGCGCCGCCGGTCGGCGCGTCGTCGATGGCAATGGTCCCGCCGTGACGTTCGACAATCTTCTTGCACAGGGCGAGACCGACCCCGGTGCCCGCGGTTTCGCGCTGGGCGTCCAGGCGCTGGAACACCCCAAAGGCCTTGTCGCGCTGGTCGGCTGGAATGCCCGACCCATTGTCGGCCACCGACACGGCCCAGGTGGCTCCGGCCTCATCCGCGCAGGCAATCGAAATCTCCGGGACCCGGTCGGCCGGCACGAACTTCACCGCGTTTCCGACAAGGTTCTGCATCAACCGGACCAGTTGCGGATGATCGCCGACCACGAGGGGCAGGTGTCCGTTCACCGTGACCCGGGCATTCCGTTCCGCGATCGCGGCGGTCAGGTTCTGAAGCGCCTCATCGACCACCGCCGTCAGCGAGACCGGCAGGGCATCAATCTCGGCGCTGCCGGCGCGGGAGTACTCCAGCAAATCCAGGATCATCGCGTTCATGCGCCTGGCCCCGTCGGAAGCGAACGCCATCCACTCGCGGACCTCGGGGTCGATGTCCGGGCCCAGGCGCCGGTCGATGAGCCCCAGAAACCCGCCGACCATGCGCAGCGGTTCGCGCAAATCATGTGACACCGCGTAGGCGAACTGGCTGAGATCGGTGTTGGACCGTGCCAGGCGGGCTTCCAGACGGGTGTGTTCCGAGATGTCGTGCACGATCCAGTGGACCCGGCTCAAAGACCCGTCCGGGGCACGCTGGACCCAAGCTTTGACGTGGACCGTGATTTCCAGGCCGTCGGGACGGACCAGTGTCAGATCGCCGCCATCCCCCGACCCGTCCAGGAGCGCGGATATCCGACCGGCATCTTCTGGGCGTTCGGCGCGGGAGCCCGGGGCCAGCATATGATGGATTGAGCGCCCTCTCACGTTCTGTGGTGTCTCGCCGAACAGCGAGCAGAAGGGCGTGTTGGCCTCAAGGATCCGGCCGTCCCGATCGAACGCGATATAGGCCACGCCCGCTTTTTCATGTAGGGCCCGGAACTGCTCCTTGCTGGCCCGCAACGCCGCCTCGAAGGTCTTGCGATCATTGATGTCGATGTTGGTGCCGACGATGCGCAACGGGCGGTCGTCGCGTCGCTCCAGGACTCGACCGCGCATCTCGACCCACAGCCATTTGCCATCGCTCGCGCAGTACCGCACCTCCAGGCAGAAGGAATCGCTGTCGGCAAACTGGTTCATGGCTCGTTCCCAGACGGTCGAGGCGTCATCCGGATGGAGCATCTCCAACCAAGCCTCGAACGTGACCGGGAAGGCATTCTCAGGGTAACCCAGCATCTCGAAGAACCCGGGATCGACGTCGAACACCCCCGTCTTCAGGTTCACGTCCCAGGTCCCGTACCGGAGCGCCCGCGCCACCATCCGGTAGCGGTCCTGCACCGCGCGCAGGGTTTCCTCCTGGCGCACGCGCCCCGTGATATCCACGATCAGGCCGTGCCAGAGAACGCTGCCATCGGGCAACGGCTCCGGTTGCGACCGCCCCTCGACCCAGATTTCGCCCTTGGTCGGGTGGCTGACGCGGTACTGTTCCTGCCAGACGGTCAAGGTTCGGGCGGAGTGCAGGATCGACGCCATGATGCGGTCGACGTCATCGGTGTGCAGCACATCGACAATGGGCAGCGCGTCCTCGCGGACCTGATCCGGCGTCACGCCGTAGATGTCCTGAATGCCGTCGCTGGCGTAGGGAAATGCGGAGCGTCCGTTCGGCCACAGGCGGTACTGGTACAGCACGCCCGGAACCAGTGCGGCGATGCGGAACAACCGGCTTTCGGCCGCACGCGCCTCGTCCGTGCGATGGGCGAGCAGTTGCTCCGCGCGGATCGACGCCGCCTGGGCCCGCGCCCCGGTCAAGCCGCGGCGCGCGATCTCGTGGGCCATCGAGCGCAGAAACCGAAGGATGACGGGAAAACGGGCCTCCTCCACCACCGGCACCATCGCCACGGCGTCGGCATACGCCTGGGACGAAACGCCCAAGGTGCCGCCCATTTCCGCGACCCGGTCCGGATCGGGCGCGGCGGTCAGAAACTGACCGATCATCAGATTGGCGATGTGGATCCCGTCCACCTCGATCCGGCTGACGCATTCAGTCAGACCGAGAGGACACGCCTGGATCACCGCGTCCTCGTCACCGGTCAGACGGCGGGCCATCTCCCTCTTGTTTTCAAGGCAGGTCTGGCGGGATGGCGATCCCTCTTCCAGATACATCGCGCAAAGGGCCGTGGAGTCCGAGGCCACGACAACCCGCCCCGCGCGGTCGAGCACCGCCGCCGACAGGCCGGTCATGTCGCGCAGGTCCTGGAGCAGATCCCGCATGCCAGCGAAATCGACGCAGGCCAGAATCTCGGCTTCCGTGACGGCAGGGGCACCGGAAAAGACGGCCTGCTGTTCGCCGACATCCGCGCCAAGCACGTTTGGTGTTTCCGATGACATTTCGGACGCCGGCCGAGGCACGCGCGGATCCGCGAAGTCGCTGTGCATGCCGCCAGGACCTTGAAGAAAAAACTGACGCTAAAAATACGCCATGGCCGACGTCACGACAATATGAACGGACGTCAAGGGCGCGCGCGCGATTCCGCGCGCATTACGGCTTTCGACCGGAGACCATGGCTGGCGGACGGAGCGCGATCAGGCGGCGTCCTCGTCCTTGCCGCCGCGGTTGGAGGAATTGACGTAGGCGATGGCGGCGTGTTCCGCACAATACGGCTTTCCAGGGATCGCCGGCTTACCGCAGAAATGGAACCCGGGTTCGCGCGGATCGCCGATGGGCCAACGGCAAGTGTGCGCCGAGAGGTCGATGACCGAGCGGATCTTCGGTTCCGGCTTGGCCTTTTCCTGCTTCATCCGCTTGATGGGGGACGGACGCCCCTTCAGCCCCAGGCGGTGCGCCTTGCCGACCACGGCGTTTTTCGAGACTCCGAGAGCTTTGCCGATCTCACCGGTTGTCAGGCCCTCGCCCCACAAGCGCTTGAGCTCTTCCACGCGCTCATCTGTCCACACCACGGTCATGCCGCTCTCCAAACCTTCCGCACCCGGTCTTGTTGTCAGGCCCTGGGGCCATGACTTTCAGACTATACCATCAGGCCGGTTCGTCCACCACCGCCGCGATTCGGCGACTCACCGCCAAGATGCCCCGCCCCAAAAAAAAGGGGCCGCGCACAGGCGCGGCCCAAGTTTAGGGAGGAAACGTCCAAGATACACAACACGGCTTCGCGGCGCGAAGGGACCCCGTGCTGCAATGCGATATATTGCCGATCCTGCGTTCCCTGTAAAGGGGGAAATGGAAAAAGTTTCAAAGTGTTCCGTTGATGCTGCGGCGCACAAAACACAACCCGGAGGATCCCTCGCCGTACAACGACCGGGCCGAGTTCCCGGACCGACACACCGCACGGACACCGACGCGGGGGCTGGGAACGCCCTGTCAGCCGCCCGATCACTGCCGCCGTCACCGATCCGTTCGGTCCACAGGGGCGGAGCAGACGCAGGCACCGATTCCCTCGCGCGCCATCTTGGTGTATAGGCGCGCATAGAATCTGGCCCGACGCATTGCGCAATCGCAACGCCATCGTGTCCGCGAGCCTCTAACACGCGAACCCTGTGGCACGAATGCGACACGGCGAACACGGCGGGCAGAGGGCGGCCGGCAATGGGCTCGGACAGCGGACAGGGGGCCGGAGATGGCATTGATCGAATGGAAAGACCGCATGAGCGTGGGTGTCGAGGCGCTCGACCAGGATCACCGGCGGCTGATCGACCTGCTCAATCAGATGCATGCCCTGGTTCGTGGAGAGGCCTGCGACAGCACCCCCATCGACATCGTCCGCGACCTGATCCGTTATACCGAGTATCACTTTGAGTGCGAGGAGCGCCTGATGCGCCTGGGCCGCTATCCGGCCTATGAGGAACATGTCAGCATTCACCGCGACATCCGCCGACGCATGATCAGCTTCGAGCAGAAGTTTCTCGAAGATCCGGCCGAGGTCCACCTGTTGCCGCTGTACGACTTCCTTGCGGACTGGCTGATGCGCCACATCCTGCGCGAGGACCAGAAATACCGGCCTTACCTGACGCGCGACGGCGAAGCCATGCCCAACGACGCGGCCTGAACGGCGGCCGGCGCGGTCACCCGCCGCCGGAGGCCGTGAACGGGACCCGCCGCACCAGACGGAACGGTGTCGTCCGGTCTGCCTGAAAAAACACAGACAGGCTATCCACGGGCGCCGACTCGGCGGTCACCGGCGCGAACAGCTCTCTCAACGCCGCGACCGTGGCCGCGCGCTCGCCATCATCGTCGAGTCGTCCGGTCAGCGTCATGTGGAACCGGAACGCCTCCATGACATAGGGATAGCCCCACCGCTCCAGCAGGGCGTGCTGACCGGCGGTCAGTCCGGCGGCGCGGCGCTTCTCCAGGTCGGCGGCCGACGGCGGCGCCCGGAAAGCGTCGAACACTTGCACGCAGTGTGCCGCCAGTTCATCGAGCAGTGCCGACGGCGCCGACGGCACCAGAGCGATGAACCCGTCCAACGGGGCCACCATGAACGGCGGCAGGGTGAAAGGCGCCTGGGTGGCGGCGAAGGACTCCACGGCGGCCATCAGATCCTCCGCCCGGCACCCCTCCGCCAGGGCGAACGGGGCTTTCAGGGTGCCGTGAAAGCCGTAGAAACGGGGGCTCTCGGTCAGGGCCTCGGCCCGGGCTGGATCGATGCCGGCCACGACGGGGCGCTCGACCCGCTCGTCCGTGGTCACATCCCGGCCTAGCCAGCGCCGGGCGAGGTCCTCCAGGACCGATCCCGCCGGGGGAGCGTAGTACAGGGCGAAGCGGGCCTGGGTTCCAACCGGGTCCATCAGCACACCCGCCGTCCGTCGCGCCAGACCTCGCGCGGCAGCGGCACGCCGTCAACCCGCGCCACCCGCACCAAGTCCGCCTTCTTGCCCGCCGCGATGCGACCCCGGTCGGGCAGGCCGACCATGTCGGCGACATTGGCGCTGACCATGGCCACGCCCGCCGGCAACGGCAGGTCGATCAGATCCGACAGGTGAAAGGCGGCCTGGACAAGGCTGGAGGGCACATAGTCCGACGACAGGCCGTCCAGCACGCCGTCCCGCGCCAGATCGATGGCTGAAACGTTGCCGGAGTGGGAGCCGCCCCGCACCACATTGGGCGCGCCCAGGATCGTCTTCATCCCCGCCGCGTGGGCCTTGGCGGCGGCGGTGTAGGTCGTCGGGAACTCGGCGATGGTCGCCCCTTCCGCCAGGGCCTCGTCCACATGCGCCTCGGTGGTGTCGTCATGGGTGGCCAGGACAATGTCCTCGCGCGTCCGCGCCATGGACAGGATCAACGCCCGGTGCTTGTGGGCGTACCGGTCTTGGTCGGCCAGCCGTTGCTCAACCCGAGCGTTGAACTGCTCGTCGCTCCAGCCCTTATCGCTGTCGAACTGGCGCAGTTTGGACAGGTCCGACCACTGGCGCTGGCCCGGCGTATGGTCCATCAAGGACACTAGCCGCACCAGCGGATCGGCGCGGTAGGGCTCGAAGATCTCGACCACGCACGGATCGCAGACCTCGCAACGCAGATGCAGCAGGTGCTCCACCCGAAGAACGCCCTCGGCGTCGGCGTGCTTCACGGCGGCGATCTGGTCGGCGAGCATCTGCCGGCGCATGGAGCCCTCGTCGTACTGCCCGCACGAGATGGCGTCGAAGACGGTGGTGATGCCGGCGGCGGCGATTTGCGCATCATGGGCGGTCACAGCCGCCAGCGGCGAGGGCCACAGTACCCCCGGGCGCGGCTGGAAGTGCTTTTCCATGTGATCGGTGTGCATCTCGATCAGCCCGGGCAGCAGATAATCGCCCTCCAGGTCCACGGCGCCAGGCACGGTGGAGCGGCCCTCGTCCACGGCGGCGATCAGGCCGTCGCGGACCAGAACCGTGGCGTTATCAAGGGTCGTATCGGGTGTCACGACGCGGGCATTGGTGAGAATCAGGGTTTCGGCGGTGCTCATTGCGGCTTGGGTCCGGATCTGGGTCAGGGGAAAACGGGCGGGCCCCGTCGGATCGGGTCTTGTCGGAAAAGGATGGACGGCGGTCAAGCAACAGGACCATGACAAGTGGATCCGTTCGGAGCCGGTGGCAAGGACACGCCCCCGCTTCGGGTTGGGCGGATTGGGCCGCCGTCCGGCCCGGCGGATGACCGTCGAAGTGGTATAGACAACTCGCCCAACCCCGCTTAGGCTGCCCTGTCCTCAGGCGATCCGGCACTGGCAGCGTCAGGGTGCTTTCGACTGGCGTCGCAACGATCGTGCATTGTGCGTTCACCGGCTTTCCTGGGAGGGTCGGGACTTCCGGAGGGGTTCGAATGGTCTTGCCGCGTCGCGGCGGAGTCGCTCTGTGGCGACAGATCCAGATGCATCTTGAGCGCCAGTTGTCGGACGGAAGCCTGCAACCGGGCGACCGCCTTCCCACCGAGGCGCAGTTGTCCGAGCAGTTCGGCGTCAACCGCCACACCGTGCGCCGCGCCCTGGCGGGACTGGAGACGCGGGGCTTGATCCGGGTCGAGCAGGGGCGCGGCACCTTCGTGCGCGAGGACGTTCTGGCCTATCGGATTTCCGAGCGCACACGTTTCACCGAGAACGTCGCGGGCGAACAGCGATCCCCTGCCCGCACGCTTGTCAGCGCCACGGAACGCCCGGCCGATGCGGCGGTGGCCGGGGCCTTGGGTCTCGCCCCGGATGCGCTCGTGCTGTCCGTGGAGATGGTGGGCGACTCCGACGGACGGCGCATCAGCTTCAGCGAGCACCAGTTCCCGGCGGCCTTATTCCCCGGCCTCGCCGAGGCCATGCAGGCCGAACTGTCCGTCTCTCGGGCGCTGCGGCGGGTTGGGATCGTGGACTATCGTCGGAAGTGGACCCGGGTGACCGCGCGGATGCCGTCGGGCCGTGAGGCGGACATGCTCCAACAGCCCCGCACCCGGCCCGTTCTGGTGTCCGAGAGCGTCAACGTCGATCCCGACGGCCGCCTGATCGAGTTCGGCCTGACGCGCTTCAACAGCGATTGGGTGCAGATCGTCCTGGAGCCGTGACCGGACCCTTGTCAGCGCGACCGGCCGGTCATACGTGAAAATCAAGCCCCGGGACGCGATCCGAGGCCCGCCGATCATGCCGGTGGGAGGCCAGGGATCCGATGCCGACCGGACAGCGTATCCGAAGGGACCCCGACACGCTCCACGGATCACCACAGGAACACGGCCCCATGCCTCTCGACCGCCCCCCCGGCAAGCCTCACCCGTATTCCGACTACCGCGACGCCGCCGGCCGGTTGCATCCCGACCCCGATACCGGACCCGACCCCCGCCCCAGCCGCGAGGAGGCTGAGGAGGCCGTGCGCACCCTGCTGCGGTGGGCCGGGGACGATCCCACCCGGGAAGGCCTGTTGGATACACCGAAGCGGGTCGCGGCGGCCTATGAGGAGTTCTTCGCCGGATACGCCGAAGACCCCCGCGATATTCTGATGCGCACCTTCGAGGAGGTGGAGGGCTACGATGAAATGGTGGTCCTGCGCGACATCCGCCTCGAGTCACACTGCGAGCATCACATGGTGCCCATCATCGGCAAGGCCCATGTCGCCTATCTCCCGGACAGTCGGGTCGTCGGCATTTCCAAACTGGCCCGGGTCGTCGATGCCTACGCGAAACGGCTGCAGATCCAGGAGACCCTGACCGCCCAGATCGCGAACACGATCAATGACGTCCTCGCCCCCAAGGGCGTGGCCGTGGTCATCGAGGCCGCGCATCAGTGCATGACCACGCGCGGCGTGCACAAGCCCGGGGTGACGATGGTCACCAGCCGCATGCTCGGCGCGTTCCGGACCAGTTCCGACACGCGCCGCGAGTTCCTGTCGATGATCAACGGGGGCGGTTGACCGCGCCACACCAGACCCGGTGTTCCCGTTTCATGAAATCCGGGGGGGGCTCCCCCCGGATCTTGATCACGATGCCGGTGACCCCCTGTTCAACCCCGCCGCCATTCGATAGACTTCGGTGATCGGAGTTTGGCGGGGCCACTTATGAACAAGTCAGTATTCGCCGCCGACCTGCATGTGAGCGGGGAGGTAACCAGCAAGGGCGATCTTGATATCTTCGGTCACGTCGAGGGCTCCCTTGACGTGCGCGAGCTTGTCATCGCACGGAACGCAAGTATCTCGGGGCAGATCACGGCCTCGTCCACGACGATCGCCGGCCGGGTCGAGGGACATCTGGACAGCGATCACGTCGCGATTGAAGGCTCCGGCGGGATGGACGGCGACGTGTCCTACCGGACTCTTTCCATGGTGGTGGGGGGCGCCCTGAACGCGCGATGTACGCCCCGTGAGGGCAGTGTGTCGGCGGCCCGGGTTGAGCCGACCCCGAAACCCGGACGGGCGCGCAGCTCCCGCCTGAGCGGGGCGGTCGCTCCGACAACAGCCCGACAACCGGTCGGCGCCTCCGCGTGATCGCCCGAGCCTTCCCCGGGTCTCGAAATCCCGTTTCAACCATGCTAGAGACACCCGACGTTGACCGGGCCCCGGTCGGCGTCGCCCATCGTCGTCGCACCTCAAAGGCACCGGCAGCCCAACGCGGATCGTCCCTCCAGGGTTCTGCGATCCGGATGCCTTCCACCCACGGACCCACCCATGCGATTCCTCGATTTCGAACGTCCCATCGCCGAGCTTGAAGGCAAGATCGCCGAGTTGCGCCACCTGGGTGACGCCGACGGCATGAACATCGTCGAGGAGGTCGCCCGCCTTCAGCAAAAGGTCGAACGCCAGCTTCACGCGACCTACGCCAAGCTGACTCCGTGGCAGAAGACCCACGTGGCCCGTCACCCCGACCGACCGCACTGCCGCCACTACATCGACCGCCTGATCGACGACTTCACCCCCCTGGCGGGCGACCGCGCCTTCGCCGAGGATCAGGCCATCGTCGGCGGCCTGGGTCGGTTCCGTGGTCAGGCCGTGGTGGTCATCGGTCAGGAAAAGGGCCACGACACCGAAACCCGGGTGAAGCACAACTTCGGCATGCCCCGCCCGGAGGGCTACCGCAAGGCCCAGCGCCTCATGCGGCTGGCCGAGCGATTCGGCCTGCCCATCATATCCCTGGTGGACACGGCGGGCGCGTTTCCCGGCAAGGGCGCCGAGGAACGCGGACAGGCCGAGGCCATCGCCCGGGGGACCGAGACTTGCCTGGACGTTCGCGTGCCCCTGTTGGCCTGTGTCATCGGCGAGGGCGGCTCAGGCGGAGCCATCGCCCTGGCCGCCGGCAACGTGGTGCTGATGCTGGAACACGCCATCTATTCCGTGATCTCGCCGGAGGGCTGCGCCTCGATCCTGTGGCGCAGCGGCGACAAGGCCCAGGACGCCGCCGACGCGCTGAAGCTGACGGCGCAGGACCTGGAATCGCTCGGGGTCATCGAGGAGATCGTCAAGGAACCCCTGGGCGGCGCCCACCGCGACCCGGAAAACGCCATGGACACCGTCGGCGATGCCCTGGAGCGACACCTCTCCGACCTGCTGCCGCTGTCCGGCGACGAGGTGCGCGCCCGTCGCCGCGCCCGCTTTCTAGCCATCGGCCGTCAGGGCATGACCTGACGCGAGAGCGGCGGCGCCCTTCCGGGTGCGGCTCGACGGCCCCATGTCTAGTCTCCGAACTCCCCCTGAACGGGCTTTGCCCTCGGAAGGTGAACAATGACCCATACCGGCCCCCTCAACCGCGTGGAGGCCCTCCGCCCCCAGATGCAGGACTGGCGGCGCGATTTCCACGCCCATCCCGAAATCGCCTACGAAGAGGTCCGCACCAGCCGGATCGTCGCCGAGGCCTTGACCGGCTGGGGCCTTGAGGTCGAGACCGGGCTGGCGAAGACCGGCGTTGTCGGCACCGTCCGGGGCAGCCGACCGGGTTCGCGGGCCATCGCCCTGCGCGCCGACATGGACGCCCTGCCCATGACCGAGGAGAACACCTTCGAGCACCGCTCGCGGCACGAAGGACGCATGCACGGCTGCGGTCATGACGGACACACCGCCATGCTGCTGGGCGCCGCCAAGGTGTTGGCCGACGCGCCCGACTTCGCCGGGACCGTCCACCTGATCTTTCAGCCGGCGGAGGAAGGCGGGGCCGGCGCCATGCGGATGATCGAGGACGGCCTGTTCGAGCGCTTCCCGGTGGAGTCCGTCTGGAGCCTGCACAACTGGCCGGGCCTGGAGGCCGGCCGCTTCAATACCTGTCCCGGCCCCATCCTGGCGGCCACGGACATGTTCAAGATCACCCTGAAAGGGAAAGGCGGTCACGGCGCCATGCCGCATCTGGCCACCGATGTCACCGTCGCCGCCGCCGCCCTGGTCAGCGCGCTTCAGAGCATCGTTTCGCGCTCCCTCGATCCGGTGGACTCGGGCGTCATCTCGGTGACCACCATGCACGGGGGCGAGGCCTTCAACGTGCTGCCGTCCACCATCACCTTGGGCGGAACCACCCGCGCCCTGACCGAGCCGGTGCGCGACACGATCGAAGAGCGCATGGGCGAGATGGTTCATCACATCGCCGCCGCCTACGGCGTGACGGGCGACCTCAAGTACGAGCGTTGCTATCCGCCCACGGTCAACAGCCCGGCCGAAACCGCGCTCGCGGTGGAGGTCATGCGGTCCATCGTCGGTTCGGAGAACGTGGAGCCCAACTGCCGCCCGACCCTGGGCGGCGAGGACTTCGCCTTCATGCTTCAGAAAAAACCGGGCTGCTATGTCCGGTTGGGCGGTGGCGGCGGCGCGAACTCGTGCGGCCTGCACAATCCGGGGTACGACTTCAACGACGATGTCCTGACCCTGGGCGCCACGTACTGGGTCCGGCTGGTCGAACGCCTGCTGGGCGGCGACCGTTAGAGCCAATCCCGAGCGATCCGCAACGGATCGCGACGACGATTTGCTTGATGATCAGAAAATCAGAGCGCGTTGAGTGAGCCAAACTCACGCAACGCGCCTTAATACGTGATGGAACAATCGGCCTCGCCCGCGAAGATGGCGAAGCGAACCGCGTCCTCCCGCGAGCGGAACAGCCATGTGTCGGCACACAGGCCGCACGCCTCGCCGCCCAACCGCGCCGCTTCGTCCTTCACGCTCTGGGGCACGCCGTCCATGTGCCGAACGGAGACTCTCACCGACTGTGCTGCCCTGCGCATGTCTGTCCTGGCTCCTTGAAGCTGAATCAGTCCGTGAGATCCTCGAAGAACTCCTTGACCTTCTTGAAGAACCCGTGGCTTTCCGGGCTGGTGGAATCGTCACCCGCCGCCTTGGCGAATTCCTCCAGCAGGTCCTTCTGCCGCTTGCTCAGGTTCATGGGCGTCTCGACAACGGCCTGAATGAACATGTCGCCGCGCGCCGAGGAACGCAGCACGCTCATGCCCTTGCCGCGCAGGCGGAACTGGTTGCCGGTCTGGGTGCCGGCGGGGATGGTCACCTTGGCGCGGCTGCCGTCGATGGCCGGCACCTCGATGGAACCGCCCAGCGCCGCCGTGGTCATGGGAATGGGCACGCGGCACTGAATGTTGGCGCCGTCGCGCTGGAACAGACGGTGCGGCGCCACCGACAGGAAGATGTAGAGGTCTCCGGGCGGCCCACCGCGCAGGCCCGCTTCGCCCTCCCCGGCCAGTCGAATGCGGGTGCCGTCCTCGACGCCGGCGGGAATGGTAACCTCCAGCATCTTGTCCTTGCGCACCCGCCCGGCGCCGCCACAAGCCGTACACGGGTCGCTGATGGTTTTGCCCTGGCCGTGACAGGTGGGACAGGTCCGCTCGACGGTGAAAAAGCCCTGCTGGGCGCGCACCCGCCCCGCTCCGCCGCAGGTGCCGCAGGTCTTGGGCTGGGTGCCGGGCTTGGCCCCGGAGCCATCGCAGGTCTCGCAGGTCACGGACGTGGGCACATGGACGCTGGCCTTCTTGCCGGCGAAGGCCTCTTCCAGCGTGACTTCCATGTTGTAGCGCAGGTCGGCGCCGCGCGTGTTGGCGCGACCACCGCCGCCGCGCCGGCCACCGCCCATGAACTCGCCGAACATCTCCTCGAAGATGTCGGAGAAACCGCCGGCGCCGCCGAATCCCTGGAACCCACCCGCGCCGGGGCCACCGCCCTCGAACGCGGCATGACCGAAGCGGTCGTAAGCGGCCCGCTTCTGGTCGTCCTTCAGAACCTCATAGGCCTCATTGAGTTCCTTGAACTTCTGTTCTGCGTCCTTGTCATCCGGGTTGCGATCCGGATGGTATTGCATGGCCAGCTTGCGATAGGCCTTTTTCATCTCGTCGGCGCTGGCCGACTTCCCGACGCCGAGAACGTCGTAATAGTCCCGCTTGCTCATTCCGTCTGACCCTTCCGGCGGCGATGGCATCGTACCCGACCGATGGCCGGGCTTCGTCCTTCTCGATCACGCGAACGGGCCGCCACCGGATCAGCGCTGTTCCGATGACGGCCCGGTTCGACGGAGCAGGCCGGGCCTACTGGGTCTTCTTGTTGGGGTCGTCCACTTCCTCGAAGTCGGCATCGACGACCCCGTCATCGGCCTTGCCGGCGTCGCCACCAGCGGCGTCCCCGGCGGCGGCGCCCTCGGCGCCCGCGGCCTCCTGCTGGGCCTTATACATGGCCTCGCCGAGCTTCATGGAGGACTGGGCCAGCGCCTCGGTCTTGGCCTTGATGTCCTCCAGGTTATCGCCCTGCATGGCCTCGCGCAGCGCGGCCACATCGCCCTCGATCTTGGCCTTGTCCTCGGCCGGAACGCCCTCGCCATGCTCGGAGAGGGTCTTCTCCGTGGTATGGATGAGTCCGTCGGCCTGGTTCTGGGCATCGACCAGTTCGCGGCGCTTCTTGTCGGCCTCGGCGTTCTGCTCGGCCTCCTTGACCATGCGTTCGATGTCCTCGTCGGACAGCCCGCCGGATGCCTGGATGCGGATGGTCTGTTCCTTGCCGGTCGCCTTGTCCTTGGCCGAGACGTTGACGATGCCGTTCGGGTCGATGTCGAACGTCACCTCGATCTGCGGCACGCCGCGCGGCGCCGGCGGTATGCCCACCAAATCGAACTGGCCGAGCATCTTGTTGTCGGCGGCCATTTCGCGCTCGCCCTGGAAGACGCGGATCGTGACCGCGTTCTGATTGTCCTCGGCGGTCGAGAAGACCTGGCTCTTGCGGGTCGGGATGGTGGTGTTGCGGTCGATCAGGCGGGTGAACACGCCGCCCAGGGTCTCGATGCCCAGCGACAGCGGGGTGACGTCGAGCAGCAGCACGTCCTTAACGTCGCCCTTCAGCACGCCGCCCTGGATGGCGGCGCCGATGGCCACCACCTCGTCCGGGTTGACACCCTTGTGCGGCTCGCGGCCGAAGAAGTCCTTCACCACCTGCTGGACCTTGGGCATGCGGGTCATGCCGCCCACCAGGATGACCTCGTCGATCTCGCTGGCCTTCAGCCCGGCGTCGGCCAGCGCCTTCTTGCAGGGTTCGACGGTGCGCTGCACCAGATCGTCCACCAGGGCTTCCAGCTTGGCGCGGGTCAGCTTGATGTTCAGGTGCTTCGGTCCGCTCTGATCGGCGGTGATAAACGGCAGGTTCACCTCGGTCTGCATCGACGAGGACAGTTCGATCTTGGCCTTCTCGGCGGCCTCCTTGAGGCGCTGCAGCGCCAGCCGGTCCTGGCGCAGGTCGATGCCCTGCTCCTTCTTGAACTCGGCCGCGAGGTATTCGATGACGCGGGCGTCGAAGTCCTCGCCGCCCAGGAAGGTGTCGCCGTTGGTGGACTTCACCTCGAACACGCCGTCGCCGATCTCCAGCACCGACACGTCGAAGGTGCCGCCGCCCAGGTCGTAGACCGCGATGGTGCCGGTGTGCTTCTTGTCCAGGCCATAGGCCAGCGCGGCCGCCGTCGGCTCGTTGATGATGCGCAGCACCTCAAGGCCGGCGATCTTGCCGGCGTCCTTGGTGGCCTGACGCTGGCTGTCGTTGAAGTAGGCCGGGACGGTGATGACGGCCTGCGTGACCGGCTCGCCCAGATGCGCCTCTGCGGTTTCCTTCATTTTGCCCAGGATGAACGCGGAGACCTGGCTGGGGGCGTAGCTCTCGCCCTGAGCCTCGACCCACGCATCGCCGTTATCCCCCTTGACGATCTTGTAGGGAACCAGCCCCTTATCCTTTTCGACCGTCGGGTCGCTGTGGCGGCGCCCGATCAGGCGCTTGATGGCGAACAACGTGTTTTCGGGGTTGGTCACCGCCTGACGCTTCGCGGGCTGGCCGACCAGACGCTCGCCGTTGTCCGAGAACGCGACCATCGAGGGCGTCGTGCGTGCGCCCTCGGCGTTCTCGATCACACGGGCATCCTTGCCGTCCATCACCGCGACACAGGAGTTGGTTGTCCCCAGGTCGATCCCGATCACCTTGCTCATCGTTTCAGTCTCCATGTTGGCGAAGCACGGCGGCCCCATCAGGCACCGCTGCGTTTCCCGGAGGGAATGGGAGGTTCGATCATGCGGCCCGTTCGCGCGGGCGTGCTCGAATTGGGCGCTATATAGGAGCCGGCTCGCCGCCCCGCAACAGAAACCCGAGCCGGATCGGGACGGCGCTTCGCGGAACAGACGACTTGACGCCACGGGATTGGCGAAAGACCCTGTGGGTCGCTCGGCGTCCACCGGGCGGACACGCCGCCCCGTCCCTTCATCGGGCGCGCGCCCCAAAAAAGGAACCATACAATCAAAAGGGAGATCCGGACATGACCCGCCCTGTTTCCGCCTTGGTCGTCGCCGCCGCCGTCGCGGCCTTCACCCTGGCTCAACCGGACACCGCCCGGGCCGACGAGGTCGAGGAGTCCATTCAGGCCGCGCTGGAGGCCTATCAGGCCGGCGATGTCGCCATGGCCAAGGAGGAACTGGACTTCGCCAGCCAGCTTCTGTCGCAGATGAAGGCCGCCGGTCTGGCCGACTTCCTGCCGGCGCCGCTGCCGGGCTGGCAACGCGAGGACGCCGAGACCCAGGCCATGGGCGCCGCCATGATGGGCGGGGGCCTGTCGGCGAGCGCGGTCTATACCAGCGGCGACAAGCGACTGAACATCGAAATGCTGGCCGACAACCCCATGGTCACGGCGATGGCCGGCATGTTCGGCAACACCGCCGCCATGGGGGCGATGGGCACGGTGCGTCGCATCAACCGCCAGAAGGTCGTGATCACCAATGATGGCGAGCTTCAGACGTTGGTCAATAACCGCATCCTCATTCAAATGAACGGCAGCGCACCGACCGAGGATATGGAGGCGTACTTCGCGGAAATCGATATCGAGGGCCTGAACGACTTCTGAGCCCGATCACGCGGCGGCGCGTCGCGCCCCTGAAGCATCAGCGCGCGACGCGCCACGAATGGTAACCGGCCCCGAACCACGGGTCTTAGAACTGGCGGCGAAACAGCGTTGGCGGTATTGTCGTTGGCGTGGGTGGCCGGAGACCGATTCTGGTCCCGGTCACGGCGACTTGGAGCCGGGCATGCCCCGTCGCACGCCGATCACCATATTCGTGTCCTCGCCCGGTGACGTCGCGGCCGAGCGGCGACGCTGTATCCTGGTCGCCAATCGGTTGAACCAGGAGTTCGCCCGTTACTTCGAGATCCGCACGGTGCTCTGGGAAACCGAGCCCATGCTGGCGAGCGGGCATTTCCAGGACATCATCGAACCGGAACCGGGCGACAACGACATCGTCGTGGTCATCCTGTGGTCTCGTTTGGGCACCCCCCTGCCCATTCGCACCCATCGGCGCGAATATCGCGGCATGGACGGACGCGCGCCGGTCACCGGGACGGAATGGGAGATCGAGAACGCCATTCAGGCCCACTGGGCCAGCAATGGAAAGCGCCCCGACCTTCTGGTCTATCGCAACCTGAGCGAAGCGCGCGCCATGGGGCGGGACGGGCAGGCCCTGCGCGACGCCGCCGTCCAGCTCGACGCGCTGGAAACCTTCTGGAACCGGCACTTCCGGGATGCGGACAGCAGTGGCTACCGGTTGGAGTTCAACACCTACACCTCGTCCGAGGGGTTCGAGGAGCAACTGGAATCGCATCTGCGGGCGCGGCTCAAGACGCGCCTGCGGTCGCTGGACCCCGCGACTGGGGAGGGGCGGACGCGCGAGCGTCTCTTGGTACCAGGGGTCCCCCTTCGTGGGGCTGCGGGCCTTTGATGTCGAGCACGCGCCGGTCTTTTTCGGCCGCTGGAAGGCGCGGACGGAGGTCATCGGTCTTTCGGGATGATACGGAAACCGGATGATTGGTTTGATGTGTCGACGATCAAGTGTAGGGCATGTGATCGACGGCCCCCGCCACCCTTCGGCTTGGCGGCGGCGTTCCTTCGGCCAGCCGCCCTTTAGGTGCGAAGATTGTGCCGGAAACCATATGACGCGGCTTTCTGGATGGAGGGGGCATGTCCGACCAACCCGAGGATCCGCAAGCATGGCACGCGCGGATCAAGGACTTGAGCCGGCGCGGCGATTTCCTGCGCGCCCATGACATGGCGCGGCGCGCCTGCGAGCTCTTTCCGCAAGACCATGCCCTGCGCCATGCCATGCTGTTGTCCCTGGCCCGCACCGGTGCCAGCGAACGCGTCATCGACCAGTGGACACAGTTCTATGGGGGCACCGCAACGGACCTTGAGGACCTGTGGCGGGACCGGCCCGCGCTGGCGATCGATCTGATGGCGGTGCGCGGCCGGGCGTTCAAGGATCTGGCCATCGGGGGACGCCCCGCCGACCGGCCACACTATGCCGTTCAGGCCGCAGAGGCCTACGGCGCCATTCTCGTCCGGGCGCTGCGGGAGGGACACCGCGACCTCGCCGGCTATCCGGGAATCAACGCGGCCACCATGTGGCTGCTGGCGGGCCAGCCGGATACGGCGCAGGATCTGGCGGCGCATCTTCTGGCCGAGGCGTGGCCGGGTGACGACGACTTTTATGCGTGCGCCACCATCGCCGAGGCCCAATTGCTGCTCGGCCGGCCGGACGCGTGCGCGACGTGGCTGGACCAAGGGATGACGTTCAGGCCGGACCTGCCGTCGCAGGCGACCACGCGGCGGCAACTCCGCCTGATCTGCGGCCTCATGGGCCATGACCCCACCGTTCTCGACAGGCTGGGCGTCCCCGACGTGGCGATGTACGCTGGCAAGATGTTCTGCCGTCTTGACGGACCAGATGGACCGGCGGCGGAAGAGGCGCGTCTGCGGGCCGACGTTCGGGACATTCTGGAACGGGAACGGATCGGCGCGGTCTTCGGCAGCCTCGCCTGCGGCGCGGACATTGTCGTTGCCGAGGTCGCGCTGGAACTCGGCGCGGACCTCACCGTGGTCCTGCCAACACCGGAAGCCCGGTTCCTGGAAACGTCGGTGTCATGGGCCGGGACCGCGTGGGAAGACAGGTTCCGTGCCTGCCTCGACCGCGCCGTTGAGGTCATCGTCACCTCTCGCGTGGAGGAGGACGACGATCCCGTGTTGTTTCGGCGGGCCGGTGAAATCGCCATGGGGCTGGCGCTCGGTCAGGCCGACCGGCTGGATTCGCGCGCCCACATGATTGCCCTCTGGGACGGCGTGGAGTCGTCCGGCCCGGCGGGCACCGCCGCCGACATGCGGCGCTGGCGCGCCTACACCGGGCAGGACCCTCATGTGCTGCGGCTCGGCACGGTGATCCGACCGGACAGCTTCCGGCCCGCGCCGCCCCGTTCGGATCCCGGGACGGCGGCCGAGACGCGGCGGATCGAGGCGGCCGTTCTGTTCGCCGACTTGCGGGCCTACAGCCGCTATTCCGAGGCCCAGTACTCGGCCTTTCATATGGTCGTGGCCCCGGTGCTGGCGGAGGCCGTGGGGGCGGCCTTGGCGGATGAGGCGATCTACCTCAACACCTGGGGTGACGGAATCGTGGCGGCCGCCGCCGATGCCGACCGAATCGTCGCCTGCGCCCTGGCGATGCTGGAACGATTGTCAGAGATCGACGCCGATTCGCTTGGTCTCCCGCCGTTGCGCATGCGGATCGGCGCGCATAGCGGGCTTGTGACGACGATTTTCGACCGGATGATCGGCCGTTCGACCATTATCGGGGCCGACGTCACGCTCGCGGCACGTCTGGAACCCATCACACCCCCGGGAGAGGTCTATGTGACCCGCGATCTGGCCGCGATCCTGCGTCTGCGTCACGGCGCCCGCTACGGCTGTGAATACGTCGGGCTGGTGCCGCTGGCCAAGCAGCATGGCACGGTCCCGATCCATCACGTCACGGACCTGCGCTGAAGCGTTTCGTGACCCACGGATGCGCGCCACACCGCGCCACCCTGGAACAATTACAAAAAAGTCATGCGCCGGAAATCACACCGTCATGGTCGGGTATGTATGGTCACATCATCAGGAGCGGCCAAGACGGTCGGGCTTGAACCTCGCGGCAGCGAGGATACCTCGAAATTCAGCCATAACCCCCTCCACGGTCGGACCCTTCAGCAAGGTTCGTCCAAACATCCAGAGCAAGACCCCGCGAACCCGCGCTTCAGCCACGCGACGTTCGCAGATCCACGAAACCACGCCCGCCACGCTCCCCCGTGGCGGGCGTTTCGGTTTTTCCTGGTCTACAAAGAAACAACGAGGTGTCGGGCGGCGGGCAAGGCCGAGCTCCCGCGGCGCAACGCCCTATGTCCCGGTGTATTCGGGAACCAGATCGCGCAGGCGCTCCAGCGCCGCCCGCGCGTCGCCATCCCGGCAGGCCGCCTCAAGCGCGTCCATGAGGGCGGCCACCCGGGCATGGTCCTGTCGGCGTGGATCGGCGATCAGAACGCCCTCGCGTTCGGTCGGCAACGGCCGTTCGGCGCCGTGGAAGATCTCCTCGAACAGCTTCTCGCCCGGGCGCGGCTGTGTGTAGACGATGTCGATGTCCTGATCGGGCCGCAGACCAGCCAACCGGATCATCTGTCGCGCCAGATCAGCAATTCGCACCGGCTCGCCCATGTCGAGCACGAAAATCCGCCCCCGATAGTTGTCGGCCGCCGTGCCCAGGGCGGCGGCCTGAAACACCAACTCCACGGCCTCTCGGATGGTCATGAAGTAGCGCGTCATCTTCGGATCGGTGACGGTCAGCGGCCCGCCCCGGGCAAGCTGACGCTGGAACAGCGGCACGACCGAGCCGGTCGAGCCCAGGACATTCCCGAACCGAACGGTGATGAACCGGGTCCGGCGCGGCCGGTCTTGGTCGAGAATGTCCAGCGCCTGACAGTAGCTTTCGGCGGCGCGCTTGCCGGCACCCATGATATTGGTCGGATTGACGGCCTTGTCGGTGGAAATCATGACCAGGGTCGCCACGCCATGGGCGCGGCAGGCATCCGCCACATGGCGGCTGCCGACGGCATTGGTCCAGATCCCCTCGACCGGGTTCATCTCGACCATCGGAACATGCTTCAGGGCGGCGGCGTGAAAGACCACGTCGGGCCGTGCGGCGGCCATGACCGCGTCAAGCCGGCCGCGCTCCCGCACCGAGCCGAGCGCGGCGACACGCGGCAGGTCCGGCTGCTGTTCCGCGACTTCCAGGTCGATGGCATACAAGGCGAACTCGCTGCTGTCGAACAGGGTCAGCGAGGCCGGCCCCAGGGCCGCCACCTGACGCGCCAACTCGGCGCCGATGGAGCCCCCTGCCCCGGTCACCAGCACGCGCCGCCCGGCGATCAGCGCGGCGATGGCCTCCCGGTCCAGGACGGCCTGTGGGCGCCCGAGCAGGTCTTCGACGGACACCGGCCGCACGTCCAGGCGGTCGGCGGTGCCGTCGCGCAGATCGGTGGGACGCGGCAGACGGGCCAGCGTCAGGCCCAACCGGTCGCAGGTATCCAGCAGGCGCTTGACTTCTTCGCCGGCAAAAGCCTCGTCCGTCAGCACCAGTTTCATCGGCCGCAGGTTGCGGCCGGACAGCGTGCCGACCGCGTCTTCCACATCGTCCACGGTGGACAGGATTTCGACCCCATGGATGTGGCGGCCGACCCGGCTCTTCTTGCGGGTGACGATGCCAACGACACGATAGCTGGCGCCCGGTTGGCGGTGCAGGGAGCGCAAAAACTGCTCGGCGGCGTCGCCGGCGCCCACCAGCAGGATCGGAATGGCGTTCGGATCTCGCCGGGCCTCGAAATGGAAGTCCAGCCGGCGGTCCTTGAAAATCCGGTAGACGAACCGGGGGCCGCCCAGCAGGGCCATCAAGACAAACCAATTGATCAGGAAGGCGCTGCGCGGCAGGTCCTCCAACCGGCCTGTCAGGAACATCGCCGGCACGAACAGCAGGATGGTCAGCGTCACGGCCTTGGTGATGGCCACCAGGTCGCGCATGGAGGCGTACCGCCAGATGCCCTTGTACATGGGCTGATACAGGAACACCGCCGCCGCCATCAGCGTGAAGACGACGGTGCCGGTCATCACGGTCTGAGACGCCACATGCTCGGCCCAGGACCCTCCCACCCTAAGATACAGGGACAGCAGAAACGACAGGCCCGACATCACCACGTCGTGGACGTAGGCGATGCGGGCACGCGGCGAGGTGCTGAGGAAGTCAGGCAGCAGGCGCACGGTGGGGTTTCCGTGGGATCGGGCATAAGCCCTGGGCGGAGCGAGACCCCGACGAATAGGACATCCCGCCCCCTCAGGCCAAGAAAAACCCGCCCGGCCGCGCGCCGTGCCTCACCGTGCCGGGGCGTTGAAGTTGGCGGACTGGGTAACGGACTCGCCGGTCGCCTCATCCTCCACCCGGAACGTGAACGGGGTGGCCGCGCCGTCCAGCCGCTCCGGTGGCGCCGACACGTAGACGCGGAACGTCCCCACGCTGTCCCCGGCGACCGCCAGCCGGGCGGTGCGCGGATCGTCTGCCACCGTATCGTACCCGACGATGGTCATGGCGGCGTCCGGCAAGCCCTCGACCGCCACCGTGAACATGGTGTCCACCCGCTCCATGTTGAGGATCTTAACGGTGTAGCCGTTCCGGATGGAGCCATCCGAAAGTTGGACGTAGAGCGGACTGCGCTCGGCCAGGATGTTCACCTCCAGGCGCGACCGGGTCATCAGCGCCGTGGCCATCACCGCGATGGCCACGGTCAGGGCCACCGTGTAGATGACGGTGCGCGGCCGCAGCCAGCGAATGGAAACCGGCTCTCCCTGCGCCCGGCGGGCCTGATTCTTGACCGAGTCGAAGCGCACCAGTCCGCGCGGCAGGTTGAACCGGTCCATGATGCTGTCGCAGGCATCGGCGCACAGCCCGCAGCCGATGCAGGCGAGCTGGGTGCCCTTGCGGATGTCGACGCCCGTGGGGCAGGCCTGGACGCACAGGGTGCAGTCCACGCAGTGCCCGCGCTGGCTGAAATCCTCGGTCTTGCGGGCCTTGCCGCGCGGCTCGCCGCGCCAGTCCTCGTAGGTAACGATCAGCGACTCGTCGTCCATCATCGCCGACTGGAAACGCGCGTAGGGGCACATGTAGATGCACACCTGTTCGCGGGCGTAACCGGCCAGCAGGAAGCAGAACCCGCCGACCACGGCGATGGTCCCATACGGGGCCATGCCGACCTGCAGCGTCAGGATGTCCACCAGAAAGGCCGGCGTGTTGCCGAAGTACAGCGTGAAGCCTAACCCCACCAGCAGCCCCATGAGCAGCCAGACCAGGGTCTTGGCCGTCTTCAGGCCGAGCTTGCGCGCCGTCAGCCGGCCCCGGTCCAGGCGCATGCGGTCGCTGCGCTCGCCCTCGATGGCCCGTTCAACGGCCACGAACAGATCCGTGAACACGGTCTGGAAGCAGGCAAAGCCGCACCAGACCCGTCCCAGCAGCGCGGTGGCGAAGAACAGAAGGATGGCCATCAGCACCAGGATGCCGGTGAGGTAGTAGACCTCCTGCGGCCAGATCTCGATGGCGAAGAAGTAGGCCTTGCGCCCCGGCATGTCGATCAGGATGGCCTGATCGGGCGCGTCGGGTCCCCGGTCCCAGCGCAACCACGGGCCGACGAAGAAAATCGACAGCAGAACCCAGTTGGTGATCGTCTTGATCCGGCGGAACCGCCCCTGAACGCGGCGCGGATAGACCTTTTCGTAATCACCGTAGAGGGATGTCTTCCGGGGTTTCCCGTCGGACCCGCCGTCGGTCTGGACCGGCCTTTCGGTCGGCGCCCCGGCCACTCCGTGCGTTGCCGTCATGGTTTCGCGCCTCTTTGCCAGTGGCGAACCGCAACCCCTTCCGTTCCGAGGGCGCGACGTCCGTTGGGTCAGGCTGTTACGCTCGCATGGCCCGCCCCACATTGATGTCGATCAAATCTTGCCCGCAACCAACGAATATGCGGCGGCCCGGGTCCGCACCGTAGGCACATTTTCCGGGACCCCGCCGACGCGCCGTGTATCATCATGGCCCCCGGGGCATCGGGCGCCGTTTCCGGCCCACCAGACCCACCGCCCCGTTCTGCACGCACGACGCAGGGAGCTTTCAACATGGATTACAATATCACCCACGGCCCAGCCTTTGCGCTCCTGGAAATGGATCTCTCCGAGGGAGAGCAGGTGCAGTGCGAATCCGGCGCCATGGTCAGCATGTCGACCACCCTGACCCTGGAGACCAGCATGGGCGGCAAGAGCGGCGGCGGTTTCCTGGGCCGGGCCGTGGGGGCTCTGTCGCGCTCGGCGCTGGGCGGGGAGAGTTTCTTCATCACTCATATCACCGCCAGTGACGGCCCCGGCCATCTCGCCCTGGCGCCGACGACCCTCGGCGACATCAGCGACACGGAGGTTGACGAGTCCACGTCGCTGATCCTCCAGGGCGGATCGTTCCTGGCCGCCGCGCCGGGTGTGCAGATCGACACCTCGTGGGGCGGCCGGCACGGCATCTTCGGCGGCGAGGGCCCCTTCATGCTGAAGGCCACCGGCAGCGGCACCCTGTTCATGGCCAGCTTCGGTGCCATCGTGCGGCGCGATCTGGCCCCCGGCGAACGCTTCGTCGTGGACAGCGGCCACATGGTCGCGTTTCAGGAAGGCATGGGGCTCGATACCCGCATGGTCGCCGGCGCCGGCGGGTTCTTCAAGCGCATGGTCACCAGTGCGACCAGCGGCGAGGGCCTGGTCATGGAATTCACCGGTCCCGGCCCGGTTTGGATGCAGACCCGCAACGCCGATGCCTTCGCCGGCTGGATCAAGAATCTCATCCCGTCCCTGAAAAACACATCCAGCGGCCAGTGAGACGGGCCGGCGTTTCCGATGGGGTGTCTTGGTGGTCCCGTATCTTCGGGCAGGCGCCGACGTGGGGAACCACCAAGACCCAAAGACACCAAGGCGGCGACGTGAAACCAGCTGGGCGGCGTACCCCGGCAACAGGTGAGCCGAAAACCGGCTGATTGAGTCGCCCTTCAGGGCCGGCAAGCGGTATCCACGGCACCCCTCCAGGGCGTGGCGGTCGAACGCACCCTGCGGACCATGTCCGGCGGGTCGATCAGGATCAGGATCAGGAGGGGCGCGGCGACGGAAGCGCAGGCGGATGGCGAAGTCATCTTTGCCAAGCTGTTTGATGGCCTTGGCGAAGGGGGCCGTTTACAGCCTGGGGCGTTCGGTGTCGGTGCGCCATGCGCCGCAGCCCATGGCGAGCAGGACGCCCAGCGTGCCGACGGCGACGGAACGATCATGCCGGGACGTCTGGCCAACACCGGTGCGACACGATAGACTGATGAGGATCAAAGCTAAGGTTGGAAGCGCCGAATCGGCACAATCAGAACGTTTGCCGCGCCGCACGTTGTTATGCCCTTGTAGCTCAACTGGTAGAGCACCTGATTTGTAATCAGGGGGTTGCGGGTTCAAGTCCTGCCGGGGGCACCAGTTTTTTCAAGGGGTTAGGCCATATCGCCTAGCCCCTTTTTTCATGCCAGCAACCACATAGCAACCACCCGAAAAGCGATAGGTAGGGTAACTCAGCGTGATGGATGGTGCTTTCAGCCGTCACACCACGTCGCTGTCCATGCCGGCGCGAAGCCGCTGAACCACGCTCACCCCGACCCCGTGCTTGGCGGCGATTTTTCTGATGCCCATGCTCCCGGCCCTCAGGTCGGCCTTGATGGCCAGTTCGGTGGTCGAGGGGGTTCGGGGCCGCCCCAGGCGCTTGCCCTGCGCCCTGGCCCTCGCAAGGCCCGCCTGAACACGCTCCCTGATCATGGCACGCTCAAACTCGGCGAACACCCCCAGCATTTGGAACATGGCCTTGCCGCTGGGTGTGGTGGTGTCGATACCCTGTTGATGCAGGTACAGGTGAGTGCCGCTGGCGTGCAGGTCACCGAGGAAGGCCACCAGGTCCTGCAGGCTTCGCCCCAGGCGGTCGACGGACCATGCCATCACGATGTCGAAGCGGCGTCGGGCCGCGTCACGGCAAAGCCGGTCGAACTCAGGGCGCTTGTCACGGCCCTTGGCCCCGCTGATGCCGGCATCCTCATACACCCCGATGATCGACCACCCGCACCGTGCCGCCACGGCCTCCAGTTCAAGGCGCTGGTTTTCGGTGGTTTGCCCGGTGGTGCTGACCCGCAGATACACGGCGGCGCGACGGCTCACCTCAGTACTCCTCGGCCAGCATGATGGTCATCACGCGGCAGGTCACGGCGGGGCTGGCGGGGTTGATCGAACGAGACTGCAGAGAGTGGTCGTAGTAGTCGATCTTCCAAAACACCCGATGCCCTCTGAATTGCAGGCTGCCGAAATCGTGCTCACCGTAGGGATCGTTGTTGGGGCCGAAATCGTCAAAGTCGGCAATGGTGCGCAGCAAGTCGCCAAGGTCGCTGCCGAAAAGGGCGTGAACGCCACGCGTGGCCACGATGCGGCCGCCGGTGCGGGTTCGGCGCAGGCGGTCGTTGAGCAGCCGAATCTGGTCGAGTTTCGGGTTTTCGGGGTTTGGCGCTGAGGGGTTCATTGACGGTCTCCTTGGCTGGTGAGCGAACACGCGAAAGGGCGCCGTCGCGACAGCGGCAGCGTTTCAACGGGTTGATGCTGTTGGTGGTCGGGTTCGGGCTTTCGTTCGGCGGCGCCGGGAGGGCGTTTTCAGGGGCCGCTTGAACGGGCCGCGTCGATGACCGGCGGGTCAGTGGCGGCAGGCAGGGTCAGGGTTCACGGCATACAGGCGGGCGCCCTTCAGCCCTCAGCCTCGAGCGTTTTGGCCATGACGGCGGTAATGTCGTGCATGGTGCCCCGGCGGAACTTTCGCTTGCGAATGCGGGCAAGGCGCCTGTCCATGAGGGTGACCAGGGGCGATTCGGGGGTGTGGGCCATCAGCTGGTCAAGCAGGCCGAACCACATGGCGACGTCGCTTTCCTGGTCGGTGTTGGGTTCATCGGGCGTGCCCGCGTCGATGTCGATCCACCAGGGCTCGCCGGCCTTGTCGATGATCACGTTGTAGCCGTGTTCGAAGTCACCGGCGGCCAGCCCTGTGTCATGAACGGCGGCCAGCTTCGCTGCCATGGCGTGGAGAATGCCGAGGGCCTTGTTCGGCGACCATGAACCGCGCCGCCATCTGCCCGGGGCCAACAAGTCAACCAGGGGCTTTCCCTCAACGTAGCCCAACACCAAGTAAGCAAAAGTACCGAGTTTATCGTGGTGCCAAGTGCCTATTCGGTGGTACGGGGGAGTACTGTTGGCTCGATGCAGCCTGTCGAAGGTAAATGCTACGTGGCCAATGTGTTCGTATTCAATGTCGGCTTCATGGAACAGCTTGAGCCGACGGGGTAAGTTGCTGTGCCTTTCTGTGACGAGGTAGCTGCCGCAACTTTCGTAGCCACAACCAAGGTATTTTTTGACCCTGAAGCCTGGGGGCGAAGTGCCCGAACTCAACCGCAGGCCCACGGGCTCACCACGTAAGCTTTTCATGCTTCAGCCTTTTCACCGGGTTTCAGAGGACTTCGCGAACCGTTTTGCGTGCAAGCCTATCACAAAAACCCGCTTTCGTACATACAAATGCAACTTGCCAGAACATAAAACGAACACTACCCTGCTATGAGGTCGCCTGCCGAGCAACAACCTACGTCGGCCTATCCATACTTATTGCCGTATTACCGGCGACACACCGCTTTCACGGGCATGCAGCACCAAATGAAAGTAGTTGACCTATTTTGCGGCGCAGGCGGCCTCTCCGAGGGCTTCAGGCAGGCGGGGTTTTCTATTGCCGCAGGCGCTGACAGCGATCCCGACGCGATGGCAACCTTTGCCCAGAACTTTCCAGAAGCCGAAGCGATCACCGGCAACCTAAGTGAACCCCTCGTTCAAGAACGCGTTTTGTCGCATGCACATCGCGCCTTCGTTGTGGTTGGCGGGCCGCCATGCCAAGCGTTTTCCCAGGTTCGAAACCATTCACGAGTTATCGATGACCCCAGGAACTCTCTATACAGAGAGTTTGTTAGCATACTCAAGAAAACGATTCCTCCCGTGTTCGCGATGGAAAACGTCACGGGAATTGAACAGATGGGGGTGCACAATCAGATACGAGAGGACCTTTCCATAGATGGCGAGTATAAGGTGTCTTATCAAATTGTAGACGCCGCTGACTTCGGTGTACCACAAACAAGGAAGCGTGTTATTTTCATTGGCGTACATCATAGCATGCGAATTGAAAACTCATTTCTGACTGGCTCAAATGTTACGAGCCTTTTAAGTATGTCTCGTCAAATTAAAAACGACCGCGTTATTTATCGCGTGTTGCACAACAACGATACATTTGGCGTTCAAGCATATCAGGATTTGAACAACCCTGAAAGCTTGCTAGCTGTTACGGTCTCTGACGCAATATCTGATCTGTCTAACCTTCCTGTCGGCAACCGAAACGACAGCATGGACTACAGAGAGCTTCCCGGACCAAGCAGCGCGTACCAGAAAATGATGCGGCAAGGGTGCGCTCAGCAAATCTCAAATGTGCAAGTACCTCGCATCAACTCTGACACAGTGCTGCGTTTGCGGGCTATACCTCAAGGAGGGAATTATCGCGACCTCGAAGGTGAGCTACTAAATCGTTATTTGACTGACCATCGTTGGGGACAGAGTAATGGGAGCGGAAAACTCTCACGCCGCCATTTTTACGCTTACAGACGGTTGCACCCGTCAATTTGGGCTTGGACGTTAAATACTAAAGCCGATTCAGTTTATCATTACAACGCTTATCGCGCCTTATCAGTAAGGGAGTTTGCACGAATACAATCATTTCCAGACCGGTTTGTATTCACTACTGATCCACGCTCAGGTCAACTTGAGGGGCGGCACCCAGGTGGCCCGGCTCATTCACGCTATAGGCAGGCCGGCAACGCCGTTCCCCCGCTTTTGGCGAAAAGACTGGCGCTTATGCTTGTTCAGGAGTTAAATGCTCGCAGCGATCTAAGGGCTGACAATTTCGGAACAGGTGAACCACATGGCGGCCTCGCAGCTCGGTGGGCAGCAGCTAGGTAACCCAAAAAACGCTTTCGGCGCCGAGAACCGAAACCGCCTGATTGAAGAGTACTTTGATCGACAATCAGTAAGCGAGCTTCGAACCCACGAGGCCTGGAAACATGTGTATCGTCTGCTGCTCTGGCCCGACCCAACAACTGGCCTAGCCCACTGCTACGAGAGCGACAAATGCCAGCCCGGTAAAAACTGGTACTCAAGGTCCCTCGCGTTCCATTCGTGGCTATCTGCGGCCCTTGGTTCAACTCCATTAGAGTTACCCAATGAGATCGACTGGCTCTTCAGACGGGCCGCTTCAGATTTGGCAGCCGACGTCGAACGAAGGACCCCGAGATTATTGGAAGCAGCCAAAAGGCAGATGGCCCCCTATTCGCATCAGAAATTTCCGATTGCAGGGGAAGACCCCAAGGTAATATCCATAGTCACGCAAGCGTTGGAGCAATATATTTCCGAATCTATTTCTGAAGAGTCCTGGAGACTGCTTACGTTGAACCTTCGTCAATACTACTCTCTGGAGAACAAGCGGAAAAATCTTGTCGGCGAAGGGTTCGAGGATGTTCTTGCACATGTTGCAAGAAGGACTTGCGAAAACCCAGCGCTTAATGTTGACGCAAGGCAAGTGCTTCACGATCTCCCTGGCTTTAACCGCCAGCGTCGCGGCGAAAAACCAAACAAGGTTGACTTGGTGGTGATGGGACGTAAAACGCGAACACTGGTTACTGCGAAATGGAGTATTAGGGCTGATCGCGAAAAACAGTTTACAACTGATTTTGACGACTATGTCGCCGCTGAGTCTGATGGTCGGCCTTTCCAGTATGTTTTGATTACCAATGAGTTTGATCCGGCGCGGCTAATGCGCGCATGCGAGAAACTGGTAAGTAACAATTATTTGTTCAATAACGTAATTCACATTAACACTGATGCGTTGGTCGCGACTTATGGGAACGCGCCTGAGGCATCAGCAGCCCGTGTCGTTAAACATATCAGTAACGGCCGGCTCGTTAGCCTCTCAAGATGGCTTCAGAGCCTCTGAATCGCATCGTCATGATTCCTCGACAATGTACTTGCAGTATTCATCCAAGCCATAGGAAAGCGTTCCCTCCCGTAGATGTTTTTTGGACCTCTCCACGCCGAACGCGTCGCTCATGCTTGTAGTCGAAGCATTTCGAGAGCCGGGCAACAAATTTGCGGCCGCTACGAAAATCACTTGTTTGCCGTACAGCCTGGAGGGTGTGATCCAAGGCGCGGAAAACCTGGTTTCGAGTCGGTCATTTTCAGGGGGGCTTTCGGTACACCCCGAACGAAGCGACGAACGGGCAGCTCGTTGCCCCCTGGTCCTCGGGCGGCGGCGATGCGGTCATACCTTATGAAACACGGCTCGCAATGGCACCTCACACATCATGCCCTGGGGGCAGCCTATCGCCGGTGGCAGACCTGCGGCGGCGACACCGATGCCCAGGCGGGCGACAACGGCACGGGCCTACGTTGACGGCCGACCTTTGCGACCGGCTGTGCTTGGGACCCGTATCAAGGTACCGGCTCGGTCCCTGACCAGGACTTCCATCCCCCAGGATTTGAGTGTGAGGGCCTCGTCAGAACGGGCGCCATACGAATCGTGATAAAAAATGCCCTTGGGCTGAAAGAACGCGAAGAGCCGAACCCAGTTTTTTATGCCCGTTCTCTGAAATGAACACAACAACGCCTCAACATCAATGCGGCCCGCGTTGTAATCATCAACCGCTTTTGATAAGCGACGGTCGGTGAACTCATCAAGCACATGCCCCCGCATCACTTTTCCCCCGATTGTCTGCGCCGTTTTTTACATGTGCAGTCCGATACTGTTCGTGTCGTTGGGGCGTTGCACGCGCTCATGGTCGCCGATTCATGCCCCCATCCGCAGCCCTGGTGCCGGTCAAAGCTCGCGCCGGCCAGTCGCGGCACGCCCACCGAGCAAGGTCAACCCGACCTACCGTGAACGCCGATGGTGGGCGTACTGTTGATGTCGTGGGCGCAACCCGGTTCAATGCCCTACTGACGAGCCCCCGAAAAAGCCGCCGCCCCTGCCGACTCACTTGAACACGATGATCGACAGGAACGACGGCTCTCCTCAGGTCGCGAAAAACAAAGAGGAGGTACGCCCACGAAGATACCCTATTGGCTGCGCCTATGCCACCTATAATGACGCGCTTGCGGCCTTGGCATCGAAATGGCGCACGCCACAGGGGCACTGCTTGACCGCACTGGCACTCAGGCCAAGCAACCTTGCGTCACTTATCAAGTATATGGCCGCGCACACAATACACCTGCGCCTGCTTTAGCGGTGGTGGGAATTTTCTATTCACTTGAAATCTGCCATTGTTCTGGTGGTGAAGTAGGCCGTGGTCGGCCAAATAATTTATCAGTTCGTGGTGTTTTATTCGGTGATCGACTATGGTGTCAATATGGGAACTATGAAACAGAAACTCTCTTTTACCATTTCTGTTTTTACGTGTAATACCTGGGGCACTCATAAGATCACTGTTTGTGAATCTGTCTGAAGTGAGCTTTCGTGAAGCTTTTTTAATGGCCTCCTTGTTTCTGCGTATGTAATCGCGGGTCAGTTTCACGGGGTTTGGTCGTTCGATTTCACTCGGGTCGACAAGCGTTTTGCGGCGCACAAAAACAACGGCGTTTCGTATTTTTTCAGGTGACCAAGTAAGAATGCCAAACTCTCTCGCAAGCCTAGCTGCCGCATAAATGGTGGCGAAGCGCTTGGAGATTCTGACTTCAGTTGGGCCTACAAAGTCACTTTGAACGAGGCTCATGAACTCGTAACGATACGCGGCTATTTTTTCGATAGTTTCGTTACGATTTGTCTGAAGGCGCTTCAATAGCCTTTCAACAAAGGTGACGCCCGCTGTGCCATAGTACCTCAAGGCTGCATCCCGCAAACTGTCAGCCAGAGAGCCGGCATCGGAATGACCATTCAGCGCCTCAAACACACCGAGCTCCTGGCCAGCATCGGCTTGCACGTCGATGAACCGCACCAGCTGACCCATGTTGACCGGCCTGTTGGCCAACTCGGCAATCTTCTGGAACGGCTGCTCGCTGCTGCTGAGTACCATCGTACACCAATGAAGTCGCTTACCGTCATCGGTGCGACGTGCCTTCTCCTCTCCCCCCGCCATTCGATGCGCTGCGCTGTAAACGACGTTCGCCGCCTCTTTCGATGCCGTGCTCATCGCCGTTTCATCGAGGGTAAGTAGTGTATGATTGTGCGCCGCTAGCGTTGCGTCCAACGCGTTATCGGTTGTCAGCCATGATTGGGAGAAGCCCTGCGTTGCGCCTTCCCCGGCAATCGACCGTTGACCGCCCCAAACGCTGCCTGCCACCACCAGTGCCGTCGTCTTGCCCGAACTGCTCGCGCCGACCAAGTTGATCACACCCGCTTCAAGCCCGAGAAGTGGCATGATAGGGCCTGCGAATGCCGCCATGATGGCCGTCATGACCAACCGATTGCCCTTGGCCAGCGGCAGCAGGTTGACCCGCCACTCCTGAAGACTGCCCGACTCTCCGAACCGGCTGTTCGCCGTAAACTCGGTACCGAGCCTCACCACCAGCTTTTCGGCGCCATCACCAATCACCCGATGCGGTAGAACGAAAGCCCCATCAGCGTGGCCGACTTGCGTTGCCACTCGCATTTCAGCGGTTGGGCATTGCTGTTCGATCCCCTTGAGAACGTTCCGGCGCGCACCTTCCGTTAGCGGCGGCGAATATCCCTCCTTGGCCAGCTGGGTCAGCAGTTGATTGGGGTGAGTTGACATAGGGATGGCAACCGTTCTGGTGACTTTCCTTGCATTCACGAACCTGAGCATCCGATAGGTGTTGCCGGCTTCATCGTAACCGGTGGCGATATAGGAGACATCGGGGTTGTGCGTTTTTGCCATGGTTCATACTCCAAGATTGAACGGGTGGGGTCGGTCAAAGTATACAAGGTATACAAAGTATACATCGTGAGGGGTGGTAGCCCTTGGCGGCAAATACCTGCCATAAATGCTCGTGCAGTGTTGTCATCATTTCAGTGTTGTCATCATTTCACACCTCATCACCGAGTAAATTACGTACATTCGTGTTAGGCTTTACCACCGTTCACGATGACAACGCCGTCAGGCGAAGTTCATTACCTCGGCGACGTAAGCCCATAAAAAACAGCTGGTCAGTCAAACCGATATCATTCAACCACGACAAATATTCAGAATGGCATGGTTCCCTGATTCTAGATCCCCGATTTCTCACGCTACCACTGTTATCCCAGTATCTATTTTTTTGAGGCCAGTATGATTTCATGATGTAGGAATACTGACTCACAGGATTTCGAATCGCCTGTACCTTTATGGGTCGGTAGATCATAGACGTTCGTTTATAGTGCTTGTTCCTCAGTGTTTTTTCAGCATCAGGAGTCAGCCCATCAACAATGAGGTGGAAGTGCAACCGCCAGAAGTTATTATCATCATCAAAATCACCATGAATAGCGGCAATTACGGTCGTAAAACCGGCACCGGCGCGTCGCAGTTGTTGCCTTAGCTGATCGATCATCTGTTTAGCTGATATTGTGTGAAGCTTACCAGCAGGAACCCGCCAATCTTCATGAATCAGGGTTACAGCTTTGAGGTTATTGAGGGTTGAAGGTGAGTCGATGGGCCATATCGTCGCCATTTGCTCGAAGAGCCATATGCGGGTGCGGCCCATGCAAACCGGGCAGGCCGGGCTCAGGCAGGGGGAGGATGGGTTGCAGCCCCCTATACGGTTCGCCACGGCAATGGCTTCCCTGCTGCCGTGCTTTCTGAGCATCTTCACCCTTCGCTGACGTTCGGCTTTGGCCTTCGCCCTGGTTTCGAAGCCCGTTTTGTTCGCCCCATCATCAGCTACAAGTAGCTTGGTGATGTTCAAGTGTGGTGGCGGGAATTTTGTGTTGTGGGGATTGAATACGGTCATGGTCGTTTCCTTTATAACGTGAGCGCCCGACCTTTGTGACGCTGGCTTCTGAGTGTTCGTGAACATACTATAACGCTTCATGTGGTGTTGCTTTTATGCCTCTGAATATGTTTTTTTTGAGTTGTACGGATTAGGCATAGCTCGGCCGCTGGCTGCTTTTGAAGCAAACCACGCTTAGGTACCGCTTTTATTCTTCACAACAGCAGCGAGCCGAGCTTTTTATTGCCGCTCAACTGTCACGTCTGTGACAGGTAATGCCTACTCATCCCAATCGTCATATTCATCATCGTTCGCGTCATTTAGTGTGTTTTCGCGAACAGTGTTTTTACGTCTCATGCTGGTTTTCTCTTTCTGATTGAGCGCTTTATTGTTAGGTCGTTCTTCTCCTTCATTACTTTTTTTACACGCCCCGTCAATTGGGAGGCAGTCAATGATAACAAAACTTCCATCGTTGTTTTTCCGGAATTGTACGGCAAAATACACTACGCCTGGGTCTTTAAAAGTGCTTTCGGCCTTTTTTGCCACTTGATCGTTTTCGAAGTTGCGAAACGGTATCGTGTGCTTTTTATTATTTTTTGGCTTCGATTTGGTGCGGGCGATTTTTGTTAAGCCGCGTTTCTTGATAGTATTATACACTTCTTCTGGTCTAACTTTTTCGTCCTGAAGGACATGGAGGCACTTCGCCCACTCGGATATTCTATTGGTGAACCGCTTGTTTTCTGGCCACCGTCTACAAAGCCCCTTGATGATTCGCGCCATAGGCAGGGTCGCTTTGTTGGCTTTAATTGGCTTGTCATTGAAGAGGATAAGTTCAAGCTTGCCGATTTCATTTTTATCTTTGGCTTTTTTGTATAGCGTATAAACGCCCTGCAGGAACCTGTATACGCAATCGTCGGCGAATGCGCCTGTCAGCAAGCTGATTCGGAATTGTTCCACGACGTCCTCGATATCGTTTTCGAGAGACCGGTTGTGACCCTTGACCGCAGGCGCTTCGGTCGTGCGGCCAGTTCGTTCGTCGTTGGTGCGCGGTGCTCGTTGTTTCGGTTTGGTGGTCATCGTCGTTCTCCAACATATCCGGTGACCGGATAACTGAGTTTGCCGTGGAACGTTGCGCGCACGCCATCGCGTTGCGTGCGGTTGTGCTTCGCTATGTGTGCGCACGCCTGTTCACGGTGTCAGCGGGTTGCTGACCAAGATCCTTTACTGAATTAGGGTCTGGGGTGCGCGATTTTTCACGAAATCGTGTAGCCCGTTGAATTGGCGTTGTTTTTTCAGTTTTCGAATCACTTACGTCGGGCTCGACGAGTGGCGAAGGCAAATGGGTAAAGGGAATTGCGGTATCAAATTTGAGGGACACCGCAATGTCTTCGAAAAACCCCATCGACGGAAAATGCGCACTCGGCGACATCGACGTCGAAGCCATCGTGAGAGACGTGGCACACAGCACTATCGCGGCGTTGGTCGCACGCAATTTCGACCGCTACCTCACTGAGCATGAGGTCGCGACGCGGTTCGGCCTCGAACCGAAGGCGCTTCAGAACTGGCGTCAAAAAGGGGGTGGCCCGCCGTACCGCAAATTCGGCAGTGCCGTGCGTTACGCGCTCAGCGATCTCATCGCTTTTGAAGATGCCGCGCTTCGCAAAAACACGAGCCAGCGTCCCGAACAGTAACCCTGGCAGCGTTCAGCGCTGCGGCAAACCGCGTGCACCAGACTTGGCGCTGGCATAGCTGATCGGCCTTGCCGGCGCTTTTTTTGCGCCCACTGAACCGGCGTTTCAATCAGGTTGAACCTTCGGCAACCAGCGTACTCCTGTTCTCAACGACAGGCACGGCTAGGCGGGCTCCACACGCGCCAACGATCAACCACCAAAGTCGCCGTCCCGAAAAGTTCTCGCCACGACACAAAGCCAGCAAAAAGCATTGAATGGCGTTGATGCCTTAGGTGCAGGTATAGATTATTGTTAGACTGCCCCACATCATGAGCTGTATTCGCTCCCAGTTTTGCTGCGTCGGCTCCAATGTTCGTTTTCATTTTTTATGAAATGCGAAAATCCATGCGAATATAGATCTATAACTTCATAAAGCTCATTGCAGCGAGGCCCCCGCCTTATTTCGTCTGTGCATGCGTTGATACCTGCCATCAAAAGAAAGCGGGGGTCGCCGCATTCAGCTGCTGTGATTAGTTTCAGGCGTATTCGTTCCGAAGGCTGGCAGCATTGGTGATCGCACTTTTTCATTTCGAAAAGCACACGAAGCATCCATGCATGCAATCGCGTTGCATCTGAGTGATCTACGTTCACTTGCTCTGCCCCAATACACGACCAATGCGCCTAACCGTATAGGACGTTGCTTTAAATTTGCAACACCCAATTGGGGGTATAGAATTGCATAGGGGGAGGGATGGCTAGGAAAAAAAATGAAGTATTTTTCAAATCGAGCAAAAATGCGTCAAAAATCGATGCCCGCATGTGTTTTCATGTAATAACGTTTATTGTAACTGGTAGAGGATCGCCTTTTTAATATTGGCTTGCTCGCTCTACCCTAGTTCTTATTTGCCTGCGGAATGTGAGTGCGCGCCATTGCCCCTGAAATCACGGCCCCAATACGATCAGCGGCAGCGAGGGCCGGGTCGATATCAACGTGGGCGTACCGGTGTGTGGTGCTGGCCTGGGTGTGACCGAGCAGTCGGCCGATGACCGGCAGGTTCATTCCCTGCGCAACGCCGATGCTGGCAGCTGTGTGGCGCAGGTCATGCAGCCGCACACCTTCAATGCCGGCCCGTTCGCAGATTCGCTTCCACGGCTTGGAAAGGTTGGTCAGGGGCTGACCGGCGAAGCGGCCTTCGATAACGAACCGAGTCTCAGGCTTGCTCAGCCGTTTCAGCTCATGCAACACCTCGACGGCAGCGGTGCTCAGGTATAGGGGCTTGCGCCCGGTCTTGCTATCAGGCAACGCGATGATGCGGCGGTCGATATCAACCCAAGCCCATTCAGCTGTCAGGATTTCATTGAGCCGCGCGCCTGTCAACAACAGCAGCTTGATGGCGGCCACCATGTGCGGTGTTTCGGTTTGGGCCTCAAGCCCGGCGTCAAGGGCCTCACCGAGCCGCCCTAATTCGTCGGCCGTAAGGTACCTTTCCCGGGACTGTTCTTTGTATCGCGGCACATGGCGGCAGGGGTTCGACCCATCAGGGCGCATATCCCAGCGTTCGGCGAGGTTGAACAGCTTCGACAGCAGCGCCAACACGCGGTTCGCTTGATATGGCCGGTCGGCCATTTCTTTGTGCAGGCCGAAAATGTCGTCGCGGCCTACGAGGTGAACCTTTTTTCGCGCCAATCGCGGGGCGATGTAGGCGCTCCACTTTTGGCGGTCGTCACTTTGCGAAGACTGCTTTTTTCGCGGCAGGTGGTCAGCCTCGTATCGTGCCCACAGCTCCTCCATGATCGGCGCTTCGCGAACAGCAAGCTTGTCGGCTTGCGGGTCAAGCCCGCGTGCGACGGCGGCCAGGACCTGTTGGGCCATGTCGCGGGCCTGCTCAAGCGTGACGGCGCCATGCGTGCCCAGGGTGAACCAGCGTTGCGGCGCCGACCGTCCCCCGCCATTGGCTCGGTATTTTACCAAGTAGCGGCGCTGGCCTGACGGCAGCACCTTGACCCCGAAGCCCGGCAACTGATCATCCCACAGGTATGTGGCCTTTGCGGGAACGGGCGCCCCTTCCACAACCCTCTTCGTCAACCTCGGCATATCGACCCCGGCGGTGGTTGCTGAGGTTTCAGCCTACCCCATCGCCAAGGGGACAGCAACCACGCAGCAACCACGCGACAGGGTATTCCAGGGTGTTGTATGGTAACGGGGCGGTGTGGGTTGCTGGCTGCCGCCACGCCAAAACGTGTTGTTGTTGAGTACGTTATGGTGTTCGGTGGGGCTTGAGGGGTGGCTGTGGCATGATTCCAAGTATGGTTTGTAGACTGATTTGTAATCAGGGGGTTGCGGGTTCAAGTCCTGCCGGGGGCACCAGTTAAATCAAGGCCTTAGCCGATATCGGCTGAGGCCTTGTTCTTTTCGGGGAAGCGCCGGGGAAGCAGCGTACGGGGAAAACCAGCGCACTCCGGCACCGCGTTTCCCAGGACCCGGACAATCCAAATGTGATCGTCGGTGCCGGTGCCCTGCCCGGCCAACCCGTGACCGACTTGCAAAAACCGTGGCGTCGTATCCGCGCGAAAGCCGGCCTCGACGGCGGGCGCATCCGTGACCTGCGTCATACGTGCGCGTCGAACGCGGTCATGAAAGGCATGAGCCTTCCCATGGTGGGAAAGCTGCTGGGGTATACGCAGATCCATGACGAGCATGCGGTACGCGCACCTTGCCGACGATCCCGTACGCGCGGCGGCCGAACAGGTGTCCGACGCCCTGTCCATGGCCATGAGCCCGTCACCGACGGACGGCAAGGCGAAGCTCCGCGTCGTCAAGTAGGCCCGCGTCATTGGCGGTACGTATGGGGCGCGGGACTTTCGCGCCCAAGAGCCTATGTACATAGGGGCCATTTTCCATGGGCCGGGTGCTGCCCTGGGCATCGGACGTATGTCCGTATAGGCTGCGCGGAGCACTCAGCCCAGGACCGGACACATGCCCAAAAAACACCAACCCCGATGGGGATACAGGTCGCGCCCGTGGTTCGTCGAAGAGCGCGAGCCATTCTTCTCCGACGACGTATTGGACCAACTCCTTGCGAAGTACGCGATCCCTGATGCCTTGGCGGATCGCGTCCGAAATCAATTGGAGATGAGCGCCGACATATATCACGCTTACCGTAATAATATGGACACGGCGCCACGCCCGGCCGAAAAAAGGGTTGCACTTGAAGAAATATCTAATCTGGCGGCCCGGCTTCGCGAATGCCTTGACGAAATTGATGACTTCACGGGCGCCATGTTCTGGGCATCGGAAATCCAGACAACCCAGGCCGCGTTGCTCACCGACGCGGAAACGACCGAATTCGGACACCAGATTTCACGGCACAAGAGTTCCGATGGCAGCGAAGTGATCTGGTGGGAAAACCGCGACGTGCTTCGGCGTTCGCTCGACGTTATCGGAAGGTATGCCGACGCCGCGCTTGACCGTTTGCCCACGGACCAGGGCGGCCCAACCCAGTTGGAGGGGTTGCGCATGTGGGCCGCGAATATGCGCAACCTGTGGGAGAATATTCTTTGTCGACGTTTCACCGTTGATTATGAGGGAAGCGATCCGGTTTCGGACGCTGCGGCGTTCTGTGTCGATGCTCTGCAATCGGTCGATCCCGACGTTCGGTCGTCAAGCGTCATCACGGCCCTGCGCAAAACGGTGAAAGCGGCGCGGCGTGGTTCGTCTGGCAAAATGCCCTCCCAAAACTGACCCCCATTTTGCCAGCGCTTTTTGGTGACCGGCGCGCTGTCTCCTGCCTGAATAGCGTTATCGCTCATCAGGAAAGGACACAGTAAACCATGAATACCGCCTCCAATGACAACCAAGTTGACGAACGGATCTATCTCGACAGCCTGATCAACGAAAATGAAGCCGCCGCGTTTCTCGGCTATTCCGTGCGCGCGCTTCAGAACTGGCGCGTGCGCGGTGGAGGCCCGGCCTTCGTCAAGGTCTCCAGTCGCTCGGTGCGGTACCGGCGCCGCGACCTGATCGCATGGACCGAAGCCCGCCTTCGCCGCTCCACCAGCGAGGAGGCGGCGTGATGGACGGCTTCGTCAAGGTCGCCCGGGCGGTCGATACCCGCGAAGGGTTGACGGTCACCCTCTACCGCCGGAAGCGCCCGGCCGGCTTCCACGTGCTCGCCCGCCGCACCCGCGCTCCGGGTGTGGAGGGGCGCGCCCTCCGCCGGTTCACGCTGTCCACCGTCTCTCGGCTCGCGCTGATCTCGTTCCGTCAAGGTCGCTCGCGGGGACCCGCCGGCCGGCTCGCAGAGCCGGACGGTGGGCGGAGCGCACCTTGACGCGCCCCCAAAAAAACACGCTCGACCCCAGAGGGGCGTCCCTGAACAGGGGCGCCCCTCTGCCCAGCGGCGAGCGTTCTTCGGCCGCGCGCAGCGCACCCCCACACCCCCCACACCCGAAGTCTCGGAGGGGGGTCTTTGTAGCACCCGCCTCTGGAAATACATGGCGCAAAGGAGCGGAAACCATGCATGTTCTTTACAGTGGGTTTGACGGACTTGATGTTTGCTTCAAGGGGCACCTTCCCCCTGACGGTCTCGACACCCTGGAAGAGGCCCGGGAGGCGGCGCAGGCCAAGCGCGCGGCCCAATTGGTCACGGTGGGCGAGATCGCGATGCATGTCGCCGACAGCGGCGCGCGCGGCGGGTACAAATTCCGCTGCGACACCGGCCCGCTCGGCGCGACTTGGTTCTTCAAGGACAGCCGCCGCGCCAACGCGGATCCCTGGCACATTCGCGTCTCGGTCAAGTCCGCTGCCCTGGCCGCCTACGGGTTGAAGGGGGTGCGCCGCGACCTGTACGCCGTCCTTGGTGGGCTCGGCGTGCGCGTCGGGCCGGGGGGCGAAAGCATCGGCCGGGTTGATGCCGCCGTGGACGTGCTGGCCCCGGCCCTGGTGTTGAACCCGGACGCCTTCGTCATGCCCTCCGGCTGCAACCGCGCCGATCACATTGAGGACAAGAGCGTCAATGGAAAGTCCGGGCGGACCACATCCGTCACGGTGGGCAAGATGCCGGGGCGCCAGACCATCGTGTACGACACGCGGGCGGAGGCCATCGCCACGGGCAAGGCCCATTGGTGAGACATCTGGTCCGATGCCGCCGCGCGCGCCGGGTTGCCCCCGCGTCGCCGCGCATGAACGCAAGGCGGCCCAAGGGGAGAGAGGGGCTTTCTCCCCCGGGGTTCATGAAGTAGCCTGACTGCGGTGGCGCGGCGGATCGGGCCACCATGGAGTGTGCCGCGCATCGAGGGGCTGGCCGTGACCGAATTGAGCTTCAAGGGCAAGGAGTTCGTCTACAACCACCACCTCGCGGTGCCGTTCCGGCCGCTCATCCCCCAGGAAGCCAAGGGCATCGGCGCGCCGTCCATGGACGGCAACCTGATCATTCACGGCGACAACCTGCACGCCCTGAAATCGCTGCTGCCGATGTATGCGGGCAAGGTGGACTGCGTCTTCATCGACCCGCCCTACAACACCGGCAATGAGGGATGGAGCTACAACGACAACGTCAACGCGCCCATGATCAAGGAATGGCTGAACGCCAATCCGGTCGGGGTGGAGGACGGTCTTCGGCACGACAAGTGGTGCGCCATGATGTGGCCGAGGCTGCGGTTGCTGCATGAGTTGTTGTCGGAGACCGGCAGCTTCTGGATGACTCTCGACGACAACGAAATACATCGTGGCCGGGCGCTTCTGGATGAGGTATTTGGTGAAGGAAAATTCATTGCGTGTTGCATCTGGCAAAAAAGATACTCTCGTGAAAACCGCGAAGCTATTGGTGATATACATGACTACGTGCTGGTTTATTCTAAGTCGCCTGACGCCTTCAAGGCTTTAAGAAATAAAGTAGATCCAACAGAAGATCAGCTTAAAATATATAAAAACCCTAACAATGATCCTCTTGGTCGATGGCGCGGAATTCCAATGACTGCGCAAGGCTATCGGCCAAATCAAATGTATCCCATACGAACGCCCGGCGGCGCAGTGCACACTCCGCCAGAGGGGCGTTGTTGGAGCATGATTGAGCGCGAGTACAAAGTATTACTTGCAAAGGGACGAATCTGGTTTGGTGCTGACCAAATGGGCCAACCCAACGTAATCCGATACGTTGATGAAGTTGAAGGATTTGTTCCATGGACATGGTGGCCGAGCGATGAAGTTGGCCACACCGATGAATCAAAGAAGGAAATGCACGCGTATTTTGGGCGCGAAGATGCTTTTGACACCCCAAAGCCGTTTCGCCTTCTTCGCAGAATAGTCCAAATAGCCACTGACAAGGACGCTTTAGTTCTCGACTCCTTTGCCGGCAGCGGCACCACCGCCCATGCCGTGCTTGAGGCCAACAAGCGCGACGGCGGCAACCGACGCTTCATTCTGGTGGAGATGGAGGACTATGCCGACCGTCTGACGGCGGAGCGGGTGCGGCGCGTCATCCGGGGCTACGACTTCACCGGCACGCAACGGACGGAACTGCTGCGGGAACGGCTGACTTGGCGCGGCCTGACGAACGCGGGCGATCTGGTTCACAAGGTCGAGGGCATCGAAAACCTGGAGACCGGCCGGTTCGACAGGATCAAGAAGGAGGTGAAGGGCGGGGAACTGATCGTGACCGGCGAAACGCGCGTTCAGGAGCGCGCGGAGGGTCTCGGCGGAACCTTCACCTATTGCACCCTGGGCGACCCGGTCGAGTTGGACAAGGTTCTGACCGGCGAGACCCTGCCCCCCTTCGATGCCATCGGCGCCGCGCTGTTCCACATGGCGACCAACGAAGCCCTGGACCCGTCGGGACTATCGGAGGTCGCGTTCTACCTGGGGGAGACGGACGCGCTGCACGTCTGGCTGATCTATCGCCCCGATCTGGAATGGCTGAAGTCGGCGGAAGCCGCGCTGACCCTGGCGCGGGCGAAGGCGTTCGCGGAGGCCAAGCCCGGCAAGCGCCATCTCGTGTTCGCGCCCGCGCGGTTCGTCAGTCAGAAGATGCTGAACGAACGGCACATCCCGGTCGAGTTCGTGCCGCTGCCGTTCGCGCTGTACAAGATTGAGCGGGATTGACCGCCATGATGATGCGGCGCTTGGACTATCAGGACCGCGTTCTGAATACGCTGGGGGAATACCTGGACGTGTTGAAGGACAAGAAGGCGGCGGCCGATCAGGTGGCGGAGGTGGCGCGGAACAATCCGACCGTCACCATCCCCGTGCCCGACTTCACGCGCGAGGCCTGGGTGGCCTTCCATGCGGCGGGCCGGCTGCCGCCGTCGCGGGCGCATGTTCCGTTCTCTCCGCGCGCGGACGGCATCGGACGGCCGGTTCCGAACGCGGTGCTGAAGGTGCCCACCGCCGGCGGCAAGACGTGGCTGGCCGTGAACGCGGTGTCGCGCATCATGGGCCGCTATGCCGGCAAGAACACCGGCTTCGTGCTGTGGATCGTGCCCAACGAGGCCATTTACCGCCAGACCCTGAAGCGGTTGAAGGACCGCCAGCACCCCTATCGTCAGGCCCTGGACCGCGCGGCGGCGGGGCGCGTGCGGGTGATGGAGAAGACCGACCGCCTGGACGCGCGCGACGTGGACAACCACCTGTGCGTCATGCTGCTGATGCTGCAAGCCGGCAACCGGCAGAACCAGGAAACCCTGAAGATGTTCCGCGACCGGGGCGACGTGCAGGGGTTCTGTCCGGCCGACGGCGAACAACAGGCGCATCAGGCCCTGTTGAAGCGGGTGCCCAATCTCGACGCCTACGACAACGACGGCTTCTTCACCGTCGTCAAGGACTCGCTCGGCAACGCGCTGCGGCTGATCCGGCCCGTGGTGGTCCTGGATGAGGGGCACCGGGCCGTCTCCGACCTTGCGTTCCGCACCCTGTATGACTTCAATCCTTTGTTCGTGCTGGAACTCTCCGCCACCCCCAAGGACGTGGCCCCGCGCGGCGGCCGGACTCCGCACCCCGGGCGGACGGCGAACATCCTGGTGGACGTGACGGGCCGGGAGTTGGATCGCGAGGGCATGATCAAGATGCCGCTCAATCTGGACCCGCGACAGGGGACGGACTGGCGGGCGACGCTGCACGCGGCCCTGGACAAGCTGAAGGCCCTGGACGCCGACGCGCGCTCCCTGCGAGCGGAGACCGGGCGCTATATCCGACCGATCCTGCTTGTCCAGGTGGAGCGGACGGGCGCGGACCAGAGGGGCAGCGGCCACATTCACGCCGATGATGTGCGGGACTGGTTGCTGACGGCGGGCTTCGATCCGGCGGAAATCGCCATCAAGACGGCGGAGACGAACGACCTGGACCAGCCGGAGAACCTCGACCTTCTCTCCCCGAAAAGCCGGGTGCGCGCCATCATCACCAAGCAGGCCCTGCAAGAGGGATGGGACTGCCCCTTCGCCTATGTGCTGTGCGCCCTGGCTGCCAGTTCGAACCAAAGTGCGATGACGCAGTTGGTCGGGCGCATCCTGCGCCAGCCGGACGCGGACAAGACCGGCATTCCGGCCCTGGACGAATGCCACGTCATCACCCATCACGCCGCGACCGCCGATGTCGTCTCCAGCATCAAGACCGGGCTGGAGCAGGACGGGCTCGGCGACTTGGTTCTGAACGTGGTGGCCGGTTCCGCCGGTTCCGCCGGGGCCAGCGGCCAGCGGCTTGGGCGGCGCCCGTCCCTCGCCTCCGCGAAAATCTTCCTGCCGCTCGTCATGATGGTGGACAGCGATGCGGCGGCGGCGCGCCCACTGGATTACGAGACAGACATTCTCGCGGCCATCGACTGGCGCGACTATGACCCGGCCGACATCGCGGCGGCCATCCCGGAGAATGCCCAGGCGGCCGACAGCCAGTTGCAGCGCATCGCCCTGTCCGATGACGGCGACGACCTTTTCGTGAACGACGCGGTCTCGGCCAGCCCCGAGACGTTGGCGTTCGATCCCGCCCACGCCGTGCGCATGATCTCCGATATCGTCCTGAACCCCTTCGTCGGGCGGGATATCGTCGGGCGCCTCGTCGCGCATCTGAAGGCGCGCGGCTTTGATGATGCGCGGATCGGCACCCTGGCTAACCTGATCGTGCCCGAACTGCGGCGCGGCCTGGACGCCGAGCGTTCCCGGCGGGCGGAAGCGTTGTTCAAGGCGGAGGTGAAGGCCGGGCGGGTTCAATTCCGTCTGCGCCTGGACGGCCGGAACTGGCCCATGCCGGAGACGATGGACACGCCGCAACCGGCCGGTGCCCGTCAATTGGTCGGCAAGACCGGCGGCCCGCTTCAGAAAAGCCTGTTCTCTCCCGTGTTTGAGGCCGACCTGAACCGGGACGAACAGGACGTCGCGGTTTATCTGGATGCCGAGAAGACGTTGGTGTGGTGGCACCGCAACGTGGCGCGGTCGCAATACGGCCTTCAGGGGTGGCATCGGGCGAAGGTTTATCCCGATTTCATCTTCGCGGTCGGCGACAACGGCGTGACGCAACGGATCACGGTTCTGGAAACCAAGGGCGACCAACTCGACAATCTCGACACCGCCTACAAGCGGAAGCTGCTGGATGTGCTGTCGGAATCGTTCCGTTGGGACGACCACACCCCGGCCGGAGAACTGGAGATCATCCAGAACAACGGGGAGTCCGTGCGCTGTGCCCTGGTCCTCATGAGCGAATGGCGGGCGAAGCTGCCGTCCTATCTGTGACGGCAAGACCGGCCCGGTTGGCCTTGAGCCAACAACAGGCAGCGCACGACCATGGCGGAAACTCGCCCCACCCCAGTCAGCACCGCTCCGGCCGGGGACGGAACCGGCCCCGCCACCTAGAACGAAACAAGGGGCAACGCCAGCGTTCGCTGTGAGGCTGTAGAGAATTGAACGACAATACTTTTTGCCGGTGCGAGCCCGCCCCGCAAGGGGCGGGCTCGCAATCCAGGGCAAGGTGCACCATCGTCCGCTCTGGATCGCCGCGCCCGCGTCTAACGACGCGGGCTCGCGATGACAGCGTCAACGGCTGGGATCAGCCTCGTTTTCATCGACCAGGGCCAGCGAAGTCGGTGGCAACTGATCATGGCCATCCTTGATCCTGACTCGTCAGGCCAAAGGCGAACCGCCGCTTCGCGGCGCCGTCCCCATCTTTTTTGTCGTGCTGGCATCGTAACGCGATGCCAGAGGCGCACTGGCCACCCGACAAAAGACGTCACGCCTTTTCGTCGGCCGGTATTAGTGGCGCGGCGGGCTTGCCGGCCGTGACAACCAAATCGCCGCAATCAAGATCAGGAACAGCCCCCCCGCCAGCCAGAACATGTCGAGGATCGACAGAAGCTGGGCATGGGGGGTGACGATCCGCTCGTTGACGAGGGCGAGGGCCTGATGGTGCGTCAGCCCGAGGGCCTGGGCGTTCTCCAGCGCCTGGGTTGTCGCCGTCGAGGCCGCCGTGACGTGTTCCGTCAGATAGGCATGGTGACGCGCCGCGTTGTTTTCCCACCCGGTCGTCCAGAGCGAGGCCGCGAAGGCGGCGGCCATCAGCCGCAGGAAGTTGAACAGCCCGGACGCCGACGGAATGCGGTGCGGCTCCAGGCCGGACAGGATGATCGCCGTCAGGGGAATGAAGAACGTGGCCATGGCGATGCCCTGCCACAGGTGCGTGTTGGCGATGGTCCAGGCATCCACGTCCGGGGAGAAGGTGGCGCGCCAGAAATTGCACAGGGCCATGACGATGAAGGACAGGGTCGCGAACCAGCGGGGATCGACCGTGCCCATCGTGCGGCCGATGACGGGGGAGATGATCAGCGCCAGGATCCCGATCGGCGCGGTCACCAGCCCGGCCCAGGTCGCCGTGTATCCCATTGTGCGTTGCAGCCACATCGGGATCAGCACGAGCGTCCCGAAGAAGGTGGAATACCCCAGCGTCAGCGCCAGACAGCCGGCGGCGAAGTTGCGTTGTGCGAACAGGGACAGGTCGACGATCGGGTGCTCCTCGGTCAACTCCCAGATGAGGAACAGCGTGAAGCCGACGACCGCCACCACGGCCAGGACCACGATTTCCGTGGTGTTGAACCAGTCCAGCTCCTTGCCCCGGTCGAGCATGATCTGGGTCGCGCCCACCCACACCACCAGCAGGATCAGGCCGATGTAATCGACCGACACGTGCCGGGTGGGGCTCTCCCGTCCGCGCAGGACAACGGCGGTCACCCAGATGGACAGTAGGCCGACCGGAATGTTGATGAAGAAGATCCAGGGCCAGGACCAGTTGTCGGTCAGCCAGCCGCCGAGGATGGGCCCCATGACCGGCGCAATGGTCGCCGTCATTCCCCAGAAGGCCAGGGCCAGCCCGGCCTTTTCTTTCGGGTAGGACTGCAACAACAGGGCCTGACACAGCGGGATCATGGGCCCCGACACCATCCCCTGCAGGACGCGGGCCGCCACCAGCATGTTCAGGCTCTGCGACAGGCCGCACAGCACGGAGGCCGCGGTGAACAGAAACGTGGACATCAAAAACAGCCGCAGGGCGCCCAGCCGCTGGGTCAGCCACCCCGTCAGGGGGACCGAGATGGCGCTCGACACGGCGAAGGAGGTGATGATCCACGTTCCCTGACTCGGACTGACCCCCAGATCGCCGGCGATGGGAGTCAGGGCCACGTTGGCGATGGTCGTGTCCAGCACGTTCATGAACGTTGCCAGGGACAGGCTGATGGTGGCCAGGATCAGGGGCACGCCAGTCAGAGGGGGATGGGGTGGTGCCTGTGGAGGCTGAGCCATGAGTCCGCCTCCGGTCAGTGCGACGGCGCCGCCTCGGCCGGCGGTTCGTCCAGCGTGTCAGGGAGAGCCGCCGCGGCGAGGGTCTCGGCGATCAGGCGGTCGACGAGGTCGCAGGCGTCCTGATCCAATCCCGCGTAGACCGCGGTCTCGGCGATCGGGGCGCTCGGCCGCACCGGCGCGAGCTGAGACCCGCTCTGATCCCGCAGGTCGATCGACACCCGCATGGACAAGCCGACGCGAAGCGGATGGTCCGCGCGTGGACCAGGATCAAGGGCGATGCGCACCGGCACACGCTGCACGATCTTGATCCAGTTGCCGGTGGCGTTCTGGGCCGGCAGCAGCGAAAAGGCCGACCCGGTTCCCGCCGACAGGCCGATGACCTGACCGTGGTACTGGACTGCGCCGCCGTAGAGGTCGGCGGTCATGTCCACCGGCTGGCCGATCCGCACGTCGCGGAGCTGAGCCTCCTTGAAGTTGGCGTCCACCCAGAGATCGTCGAGCGGCACGATCGCCATCAGCGGCGTGCCCGGCGTGGTCCGCTGGCCGACCTGCGCCGACCGCTGGGCCACCTGCCCGGAAATCGGCGCCAGGACCCGCGTCCGGCGCCAGTCCAGGTAGGCCGCGCGCACCTCGGACGCCGCCAGCCGGACGCGCGGGTGCTCGGTGACCGTGGTCCAATCGACCAACACGCGGGCGGCGGCCAAGTCCTCATGAGCGGCGGCCAGGGCCGCTTCCGCCCGCACCACGTCGTTCCGGGTGTGCCGGAGCGTCTCCTCGGACCCGGCGCCGGTGCGGGCCAGATAGGCGTGACTCTCCAGATCGTCCTGCGCCCGCTTCAGTGCCGCCTCGCGGACCTTGATGGCGGCCGCCAGCACGCGCGGCTCCGCGAACAAGCGGCGCACCTCCCGCACCGTCTGCGCGAGGGTCGCCTTGGCCTTGTCGAGGGCGACGCGCGTATCGGTGTCGTCCAGGATCACCAGGGTGTCGCCGGCGGCGACGCGGTCGGTGTCGTCGGCGTGCACGGCGACGATGGTGCCGGCGACTTGCGGCGTCACCTGGATGCGGTTGCCGGCGACGTAAGCGTTCTCGGTCTCGACGTGGAACCGGCCGATCATCGACCAGTAGGCCCAATAGCCCCCACCCGCGGCGACGAAGATCGTCCCGGCCAGGGCCAAACCCACATAGCGTCGTCGCTTGCGTGGTGCCGGGGACGGAGAGTCCGGGGACGCGACCGGCGGTGAGCCGTTGGGTGGCGTGGAGGACTGGCTCGACGGAGTTGAAGACATGACGGTTGATCCTGACTGCGCACCGACAACCACTGGGCGTTGAGGACGATGGCCGACCCACGCCCCCACCCGGCTGCCGTCGGGGGTGAATCGGGCAGTCGGGTGGGGAGCGGGTCGGTGCCGCCCGGCGGATGGGAGAGCGTCATCCGCCGGCTCTCTGACCGAGCGAAGCGCGGCATCCCGACATCATGCGCTGCTTTGCTGCCGTTACCTCGACTGCCCAGGCAGCGAACTGGCGATGCGTTGTCCTCCCGAGGTTCTGCGTGACGGACGGTCTTTGCCGGTCGAAGGGGTCAGGGGCTGAGGGGCGGGACCGCCGCGAGGCGTTTCAACAGATCGACCAACACTCCAACCTCTTCGGGCGTGAAGCCCTGGAGGTAATGACCGAGAACGTCCACGCCGATCCGTTTCACACGCGGGTAGATCGCCTGCCCCTCCTCCGTGAGGCTGACCTGGACAACGCGCCTGTCGTCGGTCCTTCGCTCCCGGTGGATCAACCCCCGTGCTTCCAGACGGTCCAGCATCCGTGTCATGGAGCCGCTGTCATACCGGAAGCTTCGGCAGAGGTCGGCCGCGGTGGTATCCAGCCCGTTGGCGATGCGCATCAACACCCGCCACTGGGCGGCCGTTATGCCATCGATCCGAGCCTGCCGATCAATGTCATCGAGCAGTCGGTTCGCAACCTCATTGAGCAACCGCCCAACGCTGTCCTTGGCGGACACCCCGATGTCCGTATCACGGGTTCCCGATCGGGACGTCTCGGTAACCATGGCCTCCCTCATGTTTGTTGCGCACACCGTAACGGCCTAGGCAGTGTTTTGTCAAGAGGAACGCTGGCGGCGCGGGACTGCGTGTCATGGCCGGGCGCATTCGACACGTACACCCGTTTTGCCAGCTCCTGCCATTTCGCTCGGGGTGGCTGGCCGAGGGCACCACGTCACGGACTGACCTTGCCCTGCAAAAAGGGACAACGGGTTATGCCGCGCAAGGCTCAGCTTCCTCCAGATTACCTAGCCGGGGGCTGAGTGCAGGCGCCGGCGATTGTAGTGGCCGCCGAGATAGGCGAGCAGACTTTCGGGCGCTATCCCTTCAAACGCTGCCCAAGGCGCAAGGCCAGGAGGACGCAGGCCACCACGAGGCCGGCGGAAAGCCCATACCACCAGCCGAGCGGACCCTGCGGCGCCACGATCCAGTCGGTGAAGCACAGCACATAGCCCAGCGGCAGGCTGACCAGCCAATGCGCGACCAGCAGGACCAGGAACGGGCTGCCCGGGTCGCCCAGCCCGCGCAGGAAAAAACCGAGAGCGATAGCCAGGACGTCGATGGTCAGGACGACGACCACCACCCAGAGCAGGTCCAGTGTCAGACCAACCACGATCGCGTCCTGGGTGTAGAGACCGGTTACTTCGCCGTCGAACGCGGCCAGAAGGGCGGCCAGGAGGACGGACAGCCCCACCCCGAGTCCCAGGGTCCAACCCATCACCACGCCCAGACGCGCGCGATCCCCGCCGCCTGCGGCGCGCGAGATCAGGATCGTCGCCGCCATGCTCAGTCCGGTCGGCGTCATCAGCAGGATCATCAGGATATTGAACGCGATCTGGTGGGCGCCGATGGCCACCGCGCCGATGGTGGCCATGAACACGGCCACCACCGCCATCACCAGATAGTCCGACAGGAAGTTCAGCGCGATCGGCAGCCCGAACAGGATGAACCGCCCCATCTCGGCCGGGGACAGATCAGCCGTCCGGAGGCGGTGCCCCCACAGGGGCCGGACGGCCCGCACCAGCAGGCTCACCGCTAGCAATGCTCCACCCATGCCCCAGAACACCGCCACGGTTGCGGCGCCGAAGCCGGCACTGCCCAGGGCCGGCAGACCCATGTGCCCGTGGACGAACGCATCGTTCAGCGCGATCTTGGCGGCCACGCCCATCACCGTGATCAGGGTAACCACCGCTGGCGCGCGGTGCGCCTCCAGGACGAACCGGGCCGCCAGAAACAGCCCCATGCCCGGCAGGGCGAACGCCACCCAGCGCAGGTAGGCGGTCGCGTCGGGAATCAGGTCCGGCGCCACGCCAGCGAGTTGGAACAGCGGCGCCGATCCCCAGAACAGCGCCGAACCCAGCACCGTGCCGCCCGCCAGCCCCACCACCAGCCCCCGCGCAGCGAGTCCGGCAACGCCCGCGACATCGCCCTCGCTCCCGCTGTCCCCCAGGCGCTGGCCAATCGCCGGGGTAAGGCCGTACAGCAGGCCGAGCAGGAAGATCATCATCGGCGTCCACACCGCCGCGCCGGTGGCCACCGCCCCCAGGGTCTGGACCCCCAGGTTGCCGGCCATGACCACGTCCACCACGCCGCTGGCCATCTGCGCGAACTGGGAGACGACAATGGGTGCCGACAGGAGCAGCAGGCTCGGCAGGATGCGGGCCGGTCCGGACGCGGATCCGGCGACCGGCGATACTGTGGCTTCGGTCATGGCAGGTCCTCTTGAAACGGCTCAGGACTCACGGGATACGGCAAGCGACGCATCGGGCACGGCGGCCCGCGTCGCACCGTTCAGCACACCGGCCAACACCGCCGCGACCGGCAGGAGAAGGACATAAGCGACCGCGACACCCGCCGACAGCGCGCCGTAGCCAACCGCCTGCGCCACGGCACCGCCGATTCCGCCGCCGACCAGCGTCACCACGGTGTCCACACAGACGAAGAAGGTGAAATCGGTGCCCCAGCGGCCTTCGCGCGCGGCGGCCATAAACATCCGGTAGAGGGTGACCAGCGCCAGCGATCCGACCGCCCAGAACAGGCCGACGGCACCCAGCGCCATCTCTGGCCAGGGCTGAAGGGTTCCGGCTGCGAGGCCGCCGAACACCAGCACAAGCCCGAGAACAGACCCCGTCAGGGCCGCGCGCTCCCGCCATCGGGTGATGACAACGCCGGCCAGCAGGGCGCCGACGATGCCGGCCACCATCACCCAGACGCCGTTGAACAGGGCCAGGGCCTCCAGCGTGTAGCCCAAATCGACCAGAAGGGGCTGCAACAGGGGCATCATCAGACTTTGCGGGGCGCGCACCACCAGAATGACCGCGATCAGAATCCAGGTCCGGCGGTGGGACAGGAACCGCCGCAACGCCCCACGCGGTGCCGGTGTGGTCGCGGGGCCGGCGGTGTTCGCCCGCATCCCGAGCGCGGTCAAACCCGACAGGGCCATGACACCGGCCAGGATCAGGCACAGCCCCGACCAACCGAACGGGCCATAGAACGCCAGGAGCAACCCGCCGCCCATCAGCCCACCCAGGGCGCCGCCGGCCCCCTGGGCCACATTGCCCCAGGTCATGCCTGTGCCGCGCAGGGTGGAGGCGGCCCAGCCGTCCACGGCCACGTCCTGCGTCGCGCACGCGAAGGCGATCACTACCGCCGCGCCCAGGACCCACGAGACATCCGTGGCCACGGTCAGGCTCGCGCTAGCCAGGAACCCGGCTGCCGCCAGCGCCTGCATCAGGACCACCCAGTTGCGGTAGGGCACCCGCCCGCCCAGCCGCCACCGGTCCACGAGCGGCGCCCACACCACCTTCAGCGCCCACGGCAGATACACCAGCGACACCAGACCGATGCTCGTGAGGGGCACGCCGGCCTCGCGCAGGATCGCCGGCAGCGCCACGTAGAAAAAGTGCATGGGCATGGCCTGCACAACGTAGAACACGGTCAGGCTGACCATGCCGGCTCCTCCAGAGTGTTCGGGGTGATGGCGTCGGCGGCCCACAGGCGGGCATAGGAACCGCCGACCGCGAGCAGGTCCTCATGGCGGCCACGCTCGACAATGCGGCCACCGTCCACCACCAGGATCTGGTCGGCGTCCCGCACCGTCCTCAGGCGGTGAGCGGCGGCGATCAGGGTGCGGTCGCGCGTGGCCTCCCGGAAACGCCGCCACACCTGGGCCTCGGTCTCGAAGTCCAGCGCGGATGTGGCTTCGTCCAGCAGCAGCACCGGCGCGCGCGTCAGCAGCAGGCGCGCAAGCGCGATGCGTTGCGCCTCGCCCCCCGACACCCGCGCCCCGTCGTCGCCGAGCGACGGCCCATCGTCCCCGGCGCGGTCTTGCACCAGGGCGGCGCATCCGGCGATCTCCGCCGCGGTGGCGATCCGATCCGGCGACGCATCGGGATCGGCCAGAGCGATGTTGTTCGCCACGGACGCGTCGAAGACGAAGGCCTGTTGTGGAGCCAGAACCACACCGCGCCAGTAGGCGTCGCTGCGATAGGTCCGCACGTCGCGACCGTCGACCAGGATGGCCCCCCTGTCCGCCGGTCCGTAGGCGGCCAGCAGCCGCAGGATGGACGACTTGCCGGACCCGCTGGCGCCCACCAGAGCGGTGAAGGTTCCGGGGTCGGCGTCCAGGGCGATGTCGCGCAGAATCGGTCGATCTCCGCAGGACCACGACACGCTGCGGAACGCCACGGCGCCGCGCGCGGGTGGGGTGGTGTCGGTCCCCTCGGTCATGGCCGGGGTGTCCAGCAGCCGGCGCACCCGCTCCACCGACACGCCCAGACCCTCGATAAGGTCTACCAGCCCCATCAGCGCTCGCAGGGACTCGCCGATGCGCACGCCGGCGACGACGAAGATCAGCACCGTCTCGGCGGGAAGGGCGCCGCCGACCAGCAGCACCAGACTCAGGATCAGAACCGCCGCCACGGCGCCCTCGATCACCAGGGCGTTGGCGAACAGGAGCGGAGTCAGCCGTGTCACCAGGCGCCGGTTCACCGCGCGCAGGACCTCGACCGCCCCCGCAAGCGCGGCATGGCGGCGCCCTGCGGCGCCGAGGACGCGATAGACCGGCAGCCCCTCGATGTATTCCACCAGCCGCAGGGTCAGGGTGCCGAAGCCGTCCGCGCGTTCGCGGTTGAGGCGGAGGGCGTGACGCCGCGACAGGGCCATCAGCCCCACACACAGCGGTGCCGCCACGGCCAGAACCAGGGCAAGGCGTGGCTCCAGGACCGCCAGCCCGGTCACGAGAAGCACCGGAAAGACCGTGTGCAGGATCACCCCGGGCAGGGCCTGCGTCGGCGCCATCTGCAGGGTCGGAATGTCCTGCGCGATGATGGTGCTCAGATCATCGGCGCGGCCGGCGTCCAGATCACCCAGGGAAAGACAGCCGGCATGCGCCACGGTTCGCGCCCGCAGGTCCCGGGAGACGTCCAGGGCCAGCCGCATGCCCGCCGCCGAGGCCCACAGGCCGACGGCCGCCCGCGCCAGGAACACCCCCAACAGCGCCCCGATCCACCAGGGCCGAACCTCCGCCAGTCCGTCGGGCGACATCACAGCCCGCAGCACCAGATACACCAGGACGAACGGCGCCCCCGCCATCATGGCGTCCAGGACCTTGGCCGCCAGGACGCCGCCCAGCCGGCGGCGGTGGAGCGGGCCGATCAAGCGCAGGTAGGCCGCGATCATGCCGCTGCCCCCCGCCGCGCGTCGCTGAGGCGCCGATAGGCCGGACAGGCCTCCAACAGGTGCGCGTGCGTGCCCTGACCGCGCAGCGTTCCGGCCTCCAGCACCAGAATGTGGTCGGCAACGGCAGCGGACGGCAGGCGGTGGGTCACGAACACGGTCGCCCGCCCAGCGCGGTAGGTCCGCAGGCGCTCCAGCAACGCCCGTTCCAGCACCGGGTCGGCGTGCGAGGTGGCCTCGTCCAGGACCAGAAGCGGCGCATCGCGCAACAGGGCGCGCGCCAGACACAGCCGTTGGCTCTGCCCGCCGGACAGGGTGACGCCGTCCCCGCCCAGCCGTGTCTCCAGACCGTCCGGCAGGGCATCGATCACGTCCAGGCAGCAGGCCGCCCACAACGCGCGGCGCAGGTCATCGTCGCTCGCCTCCGGGCGCGCCACGCGCAGGTTGTCGGCCACGGTGTCGCGGGACAGGAACGTTCCCTGAAAAGCGAAGATCGCAAAGGCGTACCAGTCGTCCGGGCGACGGTCGGCCAGATCCGCGTCGGCGACCCGGACCCGCCCCCCGTCGGGATCCAGCAGACGCGCCAGGATCCGCACCACGGTCGTCTTGCCGGCTCCGGACGCCCCGACGATCGCCGTCAGGCCCTCCGCCGGCAGGGTGAAGGACAGGCCCTTCAGCACCGGATGCCCGTCGATCGAACAGGAGACGGCCTCGAACCGCACCGGGTGTGCGCACGCGACGGCTCGGCGGAGCGGCTCTTCGTACGGGGGACCGGCCCAACCCAGCACCTCGGCGATCCGCCGTATGCCGGGGCCCATCTCCATGATCTCGTGCAGGGTGTGCTGCACCTTCTCCAGCGGCGTGACCAGGGCCGGGGCCAGGCAGATCAGCAGAACGTAGTCCCGCAAGGTGGCGCCGCCCTCCTGCACGGCCCACAGACCCAACCCCACCGCCAGAAACGTTGTGCCACCCAGAAGGACCTGGGATAGCCCGTGCGGACACAGGCCCTTGCGCGCCCAGGCCCACTCGAAAGCGTGGACCTCGCCGATCAAGCGGTCGGGCGCGGCGGACTCCGCCGTCCGGCCCCAGGGCGAGCCGATCATGCGCAGCACCGGTTGGCCCCGGACGAACTCGATCAGGCGTGCCGAAACCCGTTCCTGCAACGCGCCCAACTGCTCCGCCAGGGCCGTGTTCGCCGGGGTGAGCAGGAACACGCGGACCAGGATGGCGGCCCCGACCAGCGGCGCCACGGCGATCAGCGCGAACCGCCAGTCCAGCACCGCCAGCAGAACGACCGAGAACAGGCCCGGCACGAGGGCCGCCACCAGATCGGGGATGGCGTGGGCCACCAAGCGCTCCAGCCGCTCCACGTCATCGCGGATGATCTTGACCAGGGCGCCGCGCCCCTCGCCGATCACCCGCGCCATGGGCGCGACCTCCAGCCGACCCAACAGGGCGAACCGCAGGTCGCGCAGCATGTCGAAGGCCACCAGATGCGCCAGGGCGGACCCGCCCGCCAACGCCGCAAACCGCAGAAGCACGATCCCGGCGGCGGCTCCCGACAGGATCATGGCGAGCGAACCGGTCAGCGTTCCGGCCTCGACCGCACCGACCAGGACGGCCAGGATCACCCAAGGCCCCAACGCCAGAAGCGAGGCCACCGCCGAGAGGAGCAGGGTCGCCGCCACCTTCCCCTTGTAGCGGGCCAGGACCGGCAGCAGGCGTCCCGGATCGGACACGCCGCTCACCATCGATAGCTCAGCACCGCCCCGAACGCCCGACCGTCACCGGGGGCAACCGCGACCCGGCCGTTGGAGTTCATGTAGCCGGACACTGCGTACTCTTCATCCAGCACGTTGTTGGCGTAGAGGCGCACCGAGATGGCATCGAAGTCCAGGCCGGTGGACAGGTCGACCAGGTGATAGCCGTCCAGGGTGGCCTCGTTGGTGATGTCCCCCTCCCGATCCGACCGGTAGCTGTACGCCACGCGGGACGTCCAGTCGCCGTCCAGCCCGGCAAGGGTCAGGGGATACCGGTAGACGCCGTTGATGTTGGCGTTCCACAACGGCACGTTCGGAACCCGGTTCCCGTCGCGGATGCCCGCGTCGGGAACATCCTGCGTGAAGGTGGCGTGGGTGTAGCCAAGACCGCCGCCGAGGGTCAGGTTTTCGGTCGCCTGCACCCGGCCCTCGACCTCGAAGCCGTAGCTGTCGACGTCGCCGGATTTGATCTGGAGCTGATAGGTGGTCAGGTCATAGGCGTTGACCTGTTCGTCCTCGGCCGTGGTGTAGAACACGGCCGCGTCCAGCACCGCCCGGCCGCCCAGGAACCGGGCTTTGTTGCCCAGTTCGTAGGTCCAGGATCGGGTTTCGCCGTAGGCATCCTCGATCTCGCCCGACGTGGCAATGTTGGCGGAATAGCGCTGGAACCCGCCCGGTTTCCAACCGCGCGCGACCGTGGCGTAGGTCGAGACATCCTCGGTCCAGTGATAGGCGAGGGACGCACGACCGGTGACGGCGCTCCAGGAGTCCTCCTTGGAATCGCTGGCGGCGAGGCCCATCGAGCTGGTGTAGTCCGTCCGCGCGTCCTTGGTGACGTAGGAGTAACGGGCGCCCAGGGTCAAATCGAACCCGGCGCCCAACGGCACCGTCGTTTCACCGAACAGGCCATAGGATTGGCCGTCTACGCTGGCATCGCGCCGTTCATCCGTGGCCCACCCCATCATGGTCGTCGTATCGGCGAAGAGGGCGTCGAAATCCATGGCGCTGAAGTTGGCGCCGACCTGCCAGGCGATGGCCTGATCGTCGGCGCCGGTCAGCCGGAGTTCCTGGACGACGCGCCGCGTCTCCTCCTCGAAATCCGAGACGTAGCCACCGCCGTCCGCGGCGAGCATCAGACCGTCGTCCAGCAGCAGGTCGATGTTGTCGCCGATGGTTTCGGCGGTCACGCGGCGAAAGCTGGTGACCGACGTTGCCGTCGCCCAGTCCAGGTCATAGGTGATCGTGGCGCCCACCCCGAGGGAGGTCTGGTCCGACCATTCGGAGACTCGCTGATCGACCGATGGGTAATCCGCGGCGTCGCGCCAGATCCAGTTCGGGTGATCGGTCTCGACGCGCGATCCATCCAGGGTCACGTCGATGCTGAGGCGGTCGGTCGGCGTGATGGCCGCCTGCCCGCGCACCGACCACGCGTCCTCCTCTCCCACGTCGCCGCCAAATCGGCGATCCTTGATGGTGCCGTCTTCGTGACGGACGGATCCGGAGAGGCGCATGGCCAGACGGTCCGGAATGATCGGTCCCGAGAGGGAAACCTGCCCGGACCGGCGGCCTTCGTTGCCGAAATCCCCGATCACCCGGCCCTCGAACGTGTCGCTCGGCGCCTTGGTCACGATGTTGATGGCGCCGGCGGAGGAGGCATCGCCGAACAGCGTGCCCTGGGGACCGCGCATCACCTCCACCCGGTCCACGTCCAGAAGGTCCATGTCCGCCATGTGTCGGGGCACGGGCACGCCGTCGACGTACACGCCGACCGAGGTGTCGTCCGGCGCGTCCATCAGAACCGCACCGCCACCCCGGATGATAAACGTGGAAAACCGCGCCGGGCCGGAGGTCGTGGCCGACAGGTTGGGCACCAGCTTCATGGTGTCGAACACGGTTTCAACCCCAGCCTCGTCCAGGTCGTCGCCGTCCATCACGCTCAGGCTGATGGGTACGTCGGACGCGCTTTCGGCGCGCTTTCGCGCGGTGACCGTCACAGGCTCCAGGACCAAAGCCTGCAGTTCCTCGGCGTGTGCGGACGTCACCGGCGTTCCGAGCAGTACGCCCGTTCCCACGCCCACCCAGGCCATCGTCCAGATGGAGTGGTTTGCTCCCCCCGTCTGCTTTGCCCTCACAATCCCCTCCTCGACGTTGATGTTGCGACCGAGTCGCAGGTCGCATGCTAACGGCGAGGGGAGACGCGGCGAACCGCGATTCCTATCGATGGCGGGGCAAGGCTTTCGATGAAGGGGCAGCGGTAGAGGCCGTGCCCCGCAGCGCAGACGGCGGCACGCCGTACCGTTTGCGGAACGCCTGCGACAGGTGGGCGGGCGTCAGGCCGACCGCATAGGCCGCCACCGAGACCCGGGATCCCAGGTCCACGATCAGGTGGTGGGCCCGGGTCAAACGCAGATCCGTCAGGACCTCGAAAACCGTCGCAGCGTAGAGGTGGCGGAACCCCGCGTTGAGCGCTTTCTCGCCCAGGCCGACCATCCGCGCGAGATCGCCCAGCGCCGGCGGATCGGCGAGTTGACGCTCCAGGATGTCGTGGGCTTGTCGAACCCGCTCCCGATGGGCCTGTGCAAAGCGGCAACACCCTGGCCCCGCGCCATCCGACAGCGATCCCCTCAGCAGAAGGACGAGAAACTCCAGCGCTTTCGCGGATTGATAGGGAGCGCGCAGGCTGTCGGGCATATCGGTCCGCAAACCCTGCTGGAGGGCGGCCAAGGGCGCCGGCCCCAGGTCCGAGAGCGACCAGACTCCCCCGGAGCCGGGGCCGATATGCGGCAGGCGGTCGCGCATACCGCCCATCACGGTGCTCAGCCATGTGTCGGACAGGAATGCGCCCGCGATGCGAAGGCACTGGCCGCCCGGAACGTGGCACACCCATTCAGCAGGCTCCGGATGGTATACGCACAGGCACTCCCGTTGCCCGACCGCACACCATCCACCGTTAATCCACACCCGGAAGCACCCTTCCAGCGCGAAGGACACATACAGGCCCGGTGGCACCGGGTAGCGAAGGACCACCTCCGTATCCGTGCGCAGCGTTCCGTCGGCAAGACAGACGCCTTGGCCGTTCGACGGGGCGGATTCGACGAGGGTCTGGCTTTCCAGGGGCAAGAGGTCGGACATGGGGCTGCCTGCGCGGTGCACGTGTCGCCGCAAGAGAGAGTGTTTCGGCTAGGCATGCCCCGAAGGCGTGTGGCCCAAGAGCCTCCAACACACCAAGCCGTACAAGCGGTCCGGCTTCACAACTCAATGGAAGGTCTCTTGCCTCGTGGCACTAATCATTGATTGATTTGCGAGTGATTGTCAATATCATGGATGCTACTCCGAGAATGGACGATGCCGTCCGCCCTGGGAGCCCCCCCGCGAAGGCCGCCGCATGACCGGAACCCCAGCCCAGAACACGCCCAATGGACGCTTTGTTTCCAGGGAGATCCGTCCCGGCCTTCTGGCCTCGCTCTGTGACATCCGGTACCGAACCGACACCCGCGTCGAGATCGAAACCCAGCCGTCGCTGTATATCGGGATCGTGGTCGGCGAGGCGGCGGCGCCCGTCACCGTGGACCATTGCGGTGACATCGAAGTCCAACCGCTTTGCCCCGTCCTGATGGCCTTCGGAGAACCCGCCCGGTGTCTGGGTCATCATCGGGCCGGCGTGCGGTGCGCAAACGTCGGGATCACCATCGCCCGGGAGCATCTCGAGGCCATGGCCGAGACGTACGGGGACGACGTTTTCGCCGTGCTGCCGGCCCTGGTGTCGGACGCGCCGAAGGTCCGTCATCTGCCGCCCAGCGGCCGGGCGCTGGCGGCAGCCCTGGACATGCTGAACTGTCCCTACGAGGGGGCGCTGTCCCGCCTTCACCTCGAAGGCTGCACCCTGGCCCTGTTGGCGGACATCGGGTCCCATATGCTGCCGGGGCGCCCCAGCGCCACCCGCCGCTTGGCGCCCGCCGATATCGAGCGGACGCACGCCGCGCGCCGGATCCTCGACGAGAGCCTCGCCGATCCGCCGACCCTGGCCGTCCTGGCCCGGCGGGTCGGGACGAACGTCACGACGCTGTCGGCGCACTTCCGGGCGGTGTTCGGGGAGACAATTCGATCCTATGTCCGCCGCCAGCGGTTGGACCTGGCCCGGACTCTGCTGCGGACCCAGACCCTGCCTGTCTCACAAATCGGCTATCGGGTCGGCTTCGGCAATCCCGCGGCCTTCGCCACCGCTTACCGCCAGCGGTTCGGCTATCCGCCCAGCGCCGAAGCCCGATCCGGCCGCTGACGGCGCAAGCCGCCCCCGTTTCACGAAACATTTTCCCGTTTTCGCGAAAGCCGGCCGCGTTGCGATGCCCCGGCCCTTCCACGACGCTCCCGCTTGTGCGCGCCCAAGGTCACCGGGCGCACCCCCGGTTTCACCACCCCCGCATGGAGCGTAGGCAATCATGAAGAGGCACACTGCCAGCGTCGGCGCGGCGACCTGTCTGTCAATGGCCCTGACCGCTGTTCCGCACATCCCCGCTAGCGCGCAGGAGGCGCAGTCCGCCGCCACCGACGGCGTGATGGTGCTGGAGCCGGTCACCGTGACGGCTCGCAAACGCGGAGAGGACGAACAGGACGTCCCCGGCAGCCTGACCGTCATCAACGGCTTTGATATCCCGACGTCCACCCTGAATCCCGGCGCCGACGTCGCCCGCGAGACACCAAACTTCAACTTCGTCGACTACGCCCAGCCCGGCAGCGCCTTCGGCACCATGCGCGGCATCGGTCCTCTCGGCAGTCCGCTCAACTCGCTGGACTCGACCATCGGCTTTTCCACCAACGGCGTGCCGACCACGTCCATGGGGTTCTCGCCCACGCTTCTCGACGTGGAGCGCGTGGAGGTCCTGCGCGGCCCGCAAGGCACCCTGTTCGGACGCAATGCGCTTGGTGGTTCGGTCAACGTTGTGACAACGCCCGCCGACGGGCAGCGCGAGTTCCGGGTCACCGGCGAACTGGGGACGGACGGGTATCGCCTGGGCGAGGCCCTGGCGGCGGGTTGGCTGGTCCCCGATGTTCTCGCGGGGCGGGCCGTGGTGCGCTACCAGGACTTCGACGGCGACATCCACAATACGGTGACCGACAAGGACGAGGGCGGCGCAGAACTGACCGCCGGCCGCGGCACGCTCCACTGGACGCCCGGGTTCGATCTGGATGCCACGCTTGCCGTTGCATTCAGCCGGGAAGAACGGACGGATCCCGTGTACATGCTGCGGGACGGTCCGGGTTACCCGAAAACCGCCGCCGACATCACACCCGAGGGCAATCGGGACTCCCTGGATACGACGCTGGAGATCTCCAAGCGTTTCGACTCATTTACGGTGACGTCGGTCACGGGCGTGCAGTTCATCGAACTGGACAGTCAGACCGACTACACCGACGCCTACCTGTACAACCAGTATCTGGGCCAACCGTTCGAGTCCTACAACGATCCCTCCATTGATTACGGCTACACCGATGAAAGCGAACGCATCATCTCCCAGGAGCTCCGACTGAACGCCCCGGAGAAAAACGCCATCGACTGGGTCCTTGGCGTCAGTTACTTCCGTTCGGACTATGACCAGAATCGGGACCAGCAAAGCAACCTGTTCTCCAACCTGAACGGGACCTATGACACCGAGATCGAATCCCAGACGTTCGCCGCATTCGGCGACGTTTCGGTTCCAATGCCGTTCGTGGAGGGCTTGACGGTATCGGGGGGCGTCCGCGTCGCGCATGACACGCAGGACATACAGTCAACCTTCATCTCGAACGGCTTTCCCGGCAATGTGCCGCGCTTCAGTCAGGACCAGGACTTCTCGGACACCTATCTGACGGGCCGGATGGCGGTGTCCTATGACTGGACGCCGGAGGTCATGACGTACGCATCGATCGCGCACGGCTATTCATCCGGGGGCTTCAATCGGCTCACGGTGAACGCGCCCGCCGGCCAGCCCGATGACCCGTTCCAGCCGTCTACCGTCTGGACCTACGAGGCCGGCGTTCATGCCAACCTGCTGGACCAGCGGCTCAAGCTGAACGCCAGCGTGTTCTACAACGAGGTCTCGGACGGCCAGTTGTCGACGTTCGATCCGGCCTCGCTCGTCTTCTACTTCGAGAACCAGGACTACGCCAGCACTGGCTTCGAGGTGGAAGCGCGGGCGCTGCTGGCGCCCGGCCTGGAGGTGAACGGAGGCTTGGGGTTCACCCACAGCGAACTGAAGAACGTAGCCGAAGGCTCCATGACGGGCGCCGAGGATGGCGGTCGCGTGCCCAACGTCCCCCGGTTCACGGGGAACGCCGGCATTCTGTACAGCCTGCCGGCAGATGTCGTCGAGTTGCCCGGGGATTTCTTCAGTTCCGCGACCTATCAGTTCGTGGGAGACCGCGAGGCCGATGTCGCCAACTCCTTCGCGCTTGATCCCTACCACATCGTCGATCTTCAGCTCGGGTGGGAGACCGACCGCGTCCGCCTGTACGGCTTCGTCCGCAATGCGCTGGACGAACGCCCCGAGTTCTTCGGGTTGCAGTACGCGGCCGACGCACGAACGACGATGGTCGGGCGCGGCCGCATGATGGGCCTAGGCGTCAGCGTGTTCTGGTGATCCGGCCCTGAACACCGGCGCCGATTTCAAACGATCTCCTCCCCCCTCCCGCAGAGTTCGGAAGGATCCCGCCATGTTGCGCACCCTCGCGCCGCAGCGCTGGCTGCTGTTGTTGTCCGTGGCATCGGCCGTCCTCGGGATGGCCTGCGGCCTGGCCCCGTTCTACGCCGCCTATCGCATGGTGCTGGCGGTCGGAGACGGCTCCCTGACTCTTCCGGACACCCTCTTCTGGACCTTTGTGATCGTGGGCGCCGTCGTCGCCAAGGCGGCCCTGATGATGGCGTCCACCTATCTATCGCACGTGGCCGCGTTCGGCCTCCTGCATGAGTTCCGGCGCCGCCTGATCGCCCGCTTCAACGACCTGCCACTGGGGTTCTTCTCGGCCCATCCGGCCGGAACGCTGAAGAAAACGGTGGCCGAGGACGTGGAACAGATCGAGGAGGCGATCGCCCATGCCATCCCGGACCTGTCGGCGGGGGTCGCGGTGCCGCTGCTCACGGCGGCCTTCCTGGCCATCATCGACTGGCGGCTGGCGCTGGCCGCCATCGCCCTATTCCCGCTGCTGCTGGCCCTGTATCCGCTGACCCTGCGCCTGACCAAGCCGCACAGCGCGGCGCACTTCCTGGCACTGACCCGCCTGAAGAGCGTGACCATTGAATACGTGCAGGGGATGAAGGTGATCCGCGCGTTCCTGCGCTCGGAAGCCCATTACACGGAGTTGAAAGAGGCCATCGACACCGTCGCCAGCGTCGGCGAACGCTACAGCACCGCAGCCCTGGTGCCGATGAGCCTGATCTACGCCGGGCTGCGCGGCAACATCCTGGTGCTGCTGCCGGTCGGCGGGGCGCTGCTGCTGGCCGGGTCGATCGATGCGGCGACCTTCGCCCTGTTCCTGATGATGGGCATGGGCATCAACGCCTCCGCCATGAAGCTGCTGTTCGCGGGCGGCACGTTCTACTGGCGAATCAAGATGGCGGCGGCCAGCATCGAGACCATCCTGGGCGCCGATCCGCTGCCGGTCTCGGACGATCCGAAAACACCGGCCGGCGCCGCCGTGCGGTTCGAGGGCGTGGACTTCGCCTACGCCGACCGGCCCGTGCTGCGTGCCGTCGACTTCACCGCCGAGGAGGGGCGCTTCACCGCCATCGTCGGGCCGTCCGGGTCCGGCAAGACCACCATCGCCCGCCTCATCGCCCGGTTCTGGGACGTGAACGGTGGCCGCGTCACGCTGGGCGGCGTCGATGTGCGCGACATCGCGCCGGACGACCTGATGGGCCGGCTCGCGCTGGTGCTTCAGGACGCGTGGCTGCTGAACGACACGGTGCGAGCCAACATCCGCGCCGGCCGGCCGGACGCCACCCCGGAGGAGATCGAGGACGCGGCGCGTCGCGCCCGCGTGCTCGATTTCGTGGACGACCTGCCGCAGGGGCTCGACACGCCGGTCGGCGAAGGCGGCCGGCAGCTCTCCGGCGGACAGCGCCAGCGCGTGGCCATCGCCCGCGCCATCCTGAAGGCCGCCCCCGTGGTCATCCTGGACGAGGCCACCGCCGCCCTGGACCCGGAGAACGAAGCCCTGATCCTGGAGGCCCTGCAGGAGCTGGCCCGCGACCGGACCGTCATTGCCATCGCCCACCGCCTGGAGACCATCCGCGCCGCCGACCGGATCCTATACCTGGAGGCGGGTCAGGTGCGGGCGCAAGGCGATCACGACACCCTGATGGACGACTGCCCGGAGTACGCCCAGCTTTGGCGCCAGTACGAGGCCGTGGCGTCTTGGCAGCTTCCCACCGAAGAGGGGCAGGCCCTGGCGGCCCGGCCCGACGCCGCCGTGCCGCCCCTGGAGCCGTCCGCGTCTGTCGCCCCCGAGACGCCGGACGCCGAGGCCCCGGCCGGCCCCTCGTTGTCGCGGTTGACTCCGCTGGCGCTGTTCCTGGCTCTGGCCGGCCCCATGAAGCGCACTCTGATGCGGCGGGCGTTGCCCCTGCTGTTCGTCGAGAGCATGTTCATGGGCACACCGGTGTTCGTGACCTTCGTGGCCCTGCACGACGCCTTCGCGGGCGTCCTGTCCCCGGGACGGCTGGCGCTGTACACCGGCGTGGTCCTGGCCTGCCTGGCCATTCAGGCCGTCGTCAACGTCAAGGCCAACCGCACGCTGTGGTGCGTGCAGACCGGCGCCGTCGCGGCCCTGCAACGCCGCATCGGCGCCCATTTGCGTCGGGTGCCCCTGGGCGAGATCCTGTCGCGCAACACCGCCGTGATCGAGGCCGCCATCACCCAGCATGCCACCGAGACCAACTTCGTTGTCCCGCCGTCCCAGGTCATGCGGGCGCTGGTCGGCCCGGCCGTAGCCTTCGCCATCCTGGCGGCGATCGACTGGCGGCTCACGCTGGCACTGGCGGGCACCCTGCCGCTGTTCGCCCTGACCGTGGCCTGGGGCGACCGCCGTTACCGGGCCGTGTGGCAGGATCTGGTAGTCTCTCTGGAGGCCTTCGGCAGCCGGCTGCTGGACTACATCCAGGGCATGGCAACGATCCGCTCCCTGGGGCTGGGCGGCGACCGGTTCACCGCGCTGTCCGAGGCGCTAGAGCGCCACCGCCGGGTAAGCATCGCAACGGTGGCGCGCCTGACCCCGGCCGTCGGCACCGGCTGGGCGGTGTTGGACGCCGCCTTCGCCCTCGTCGTGCTGGTCGGTGGCACCCTGATGGTCCAGGGCGACATGGGGCCGGATCGCTTCCTGCTGTTCCTGGTGTTCGGCGTGGCGTTCTTGGGGCCCATCGGCGATGCCTTCGATCTGGTGGCCTACGGCCGCCTCCTGGAACGGTCCATGCGCCGGGTAGGGGCGATCCTCGACCTGCCCGTGCTGCCAGAACCGACAACGCCCCGCCTGCCGGCTTCCCTGGACATTTCCTTCGACCACGTCAGCTTTTCCTACGGCGACCGTCCGGCCTTGCGGGACGTGTCCTTCACCCTCGAAGGGGGGCGTGTCCACGCCCTGGTCGGTCCGTCGGGATCGGGCAAGAGCACCGCGCTCAGCCTCATCGCGCGGTTGTGGGACGTGGACGCCGGCCACATCCGCATCGGCGGGGCCGACCTGCGCGACATCCCCACGCCCGCGCGCGAGCGGCTCGTCTCGATCGTCTTCCAGGACACGGTGCTGTTCAACGACACGATCACGGCCAACCTGCGCCTCGCCAAACCCGACGCCACCGATGGGGAGTTGGTCGCCGCCGCCAAGGCCGCGCGCTGCCACGACGTCATCATGGCCCTGGAGCATGGGTACGACACGGTGGTCGGAGAGGGCGGCGGCACGCTCTCCAGCGGCGAGCGGCAGCGCATCGCCATCGCCCGCGCGATCCTCAAGGACGCGCCCATCCTGCTGCTCGACGAAGCCACGGCGTCGCTCGACCCGGACAACGAGTACGAGGTCCGCGCCGCGTTGGCCGAGGCTTGCCGGGGCAAGACCGTGGTGATCGTCGCCCACCGCCCCAACACCATCGTCAGTGCCGACCGGGTGGTGGTATTCGACAGCGGTCGCGTGGTCGAGACCGTGTCGGGCTTCACCGACCCCGCGTCGTTGCGCGCCGTTCTGGACCGGCGAACACAGCGGTGATCGATCCGATCGGGTCCACCGGTGCGCCGGTTCAGACGCGTCGCCTCAATCATCTCCGCTGCACCGCTTCGCCCAATCGCACGGTGAGGCGCCCGCGTGGTCCCTGAACGCCTTGCTGAAATGGCTCAGGCTGGAATACCCGACTGCGTAGGCCGTCTCCGTCATGCTCCGGCCGCTCCCCAGCATGGCCATGGCGGCGGCAAGCCGGACGGCCCGCAGGTGCGCGTGGACGGACGTCCCGATCAGCATGAAAGGGAATGTACCTGCGCCGCAGAGTTGTTGTTCAATGCGATCCGGCCCCAGTTTTCCTGGACACCCATTTGTCTGGAAACCGGCGTGACCGCCGACCTTCGGATCGGAGCCGAACTGACCTTGTCGCCGACAAGGGTGTCATTGAATTTCACCTTCTAACGCCGAAAGACGCCGCTCCGATTGGGGGTATTTAGCCAAGCCGCCTCACACTTGATCCTGACCCGTCAGGGCCAAGACCGGCTGGCATGGAGCGTCCATCCAGGAGGCCATGTTCAGCCCCTCGCGCGCACGACACCCCATTTTTCCGGGCTGACCGGGCCTAACCCGAACTGAATCCCCCCCTTGAGCGGTTGAGATCGTGCGGCGCCCCATAGCCGGAGTCCCGGTTTCGACGCCGCATGTTATGCACATATGTGCAAAAATTTCCCTTCAACTTTGACCGAATCGGGCGTACGGTTATGGGCGTACGTTCATAACGGAGGAGGCCGCTCGACCATGCCAAGGCCGAGAAAACGGCGCCACATCAGGATTGATCCCGTGGTCCGCTTCTATAAGCCGCAGGGTGTTCCCATGCGTCAGCTTCGCGTCATCACCATCAAGGATGAAGAGCTCGAGGCCCTGTCCCTGGCTGATGCCAAGGGGCTCGATCAGGAAGAGGCCGCCGCCTTCATGAACATCTCGCGCTCGACGTTTTCACGCATTCTGGCGCGGGCGCGTCACGCCGTCGCGATGGCGTTGACGCAAGGCGCTGCGCTCGAAATCAGGGGCGGGGATTTTCACCTCGTCCTGGATGAAGACGAAGAGCGGACACCACCTGAAAACACGAAAGGCACACACAATGCCATCAATGGATAGAACAGGCCCCTTCGGAACAGGACCGGTTGGTCGCGGCCGAGGGTCCTGCCAGCAGGCGGACGATGCCGGGTTCGCGGGCCGCGGGCGCGGCCGGAGCGGTCGCCGGGGCGGTTTCGGCAATGGCCGCGGCGGTTTTCGCGGCACCGGATCGGCGACGGCTCAACTGACATCGACAAAAGAAGCCGAGCAGATCGAGCAACAAATCTCTGTACTGCAGACGCGCCTGAACCGGCTGCAGGACAAAAGCGGCGACTAAAGCCGCACAAAGGAGTGGATACCGTGAAAATCGCCTTCACAACAACCGGCCCTGATTTGGCCTCCGCCGTGGATCCGCGTTTTGGCCGAGCGGCGCATTTCCTGATCTTCGATACAGAGACGGACGACGCTGTCCTCATCGATAACGACGGGACCGTCGCCGCACAGGGCGCCGGGATCAAGGCCGCGGAAACCATCGTCAGGGCCGGCGCAACGGTTCTGATCACGGGCGAATGCGGACCGAAGGCAACGGGCGCTTTGCATGCTGCCGGCACGAAAATCTATTCCGCCAAATCCATGTCCGTGTCCGAAGCGCTGGCCGCTTTCCGCGCGGGCCGTCTTACGGAACTCACTGCGGCATGAAAATCGTCGTCGCATCAGGAAAAGGCGGGACAGGAAAAACAACCGTATCGGTCAACCTCGCGCTGGCGGCGGATCGCGATGTCTGCCTTCTGGATTGCGACGTGGAGGCGCCGAACGCCCATCTTTTCCTCGACGGCTCCGTGCGGAGTCAGCGGGACGTCACGGTCCTCATTCCCGAAGTCGACGAAACGCGTTGCGACGGCTGCGCCGAATGCAGCACGTTTTGTGCGTATAACGCCATCGTATCCTTTGGCACGGTCCCGCTTGTCGCGCCGGACCTGTGCCATGGGTGCGGTGGATGCAAGCGCGTTTGCCCGACAAAGGCCATTCGGGAAGTCCCGAAGCGCATCGGCGTCGTCGAGACTTTGCAGGACGGTGCCATTACCCTCGTGCAGGGCCAACTCGACATCGGCGTCACGCTGACGCCGACGCTGATCCGCGCGGTCAAGGACCACATGCAAGGTGATCTCGTGATCATCGACGCGCCCCCCGGAACCTCTTGCCCGGTCATCACCACGTTGCACGGCGCCGACTTCGTCGTGCTCGTGACGGAGCCGACGCCATTCGGCCTCAACGACTTGAAACTTGCCGTGGAGGCCGTGCGGGACCTGGGGCTTCGTTTTGGCGTCGCAATAAACCGCGCGACGGAAGACGACACCTTCGTGCGCCCTTATCTGCGGGAAGAAAACATCGCCCTTCTGGCGGAAATTCCCGACAACCGGCGGATCGCCGAGGCTTACGCGCAGGGGCGCCCGATTCTCGATGTCATGCCGGATTACAAACCCCTTTTTGCCGGCCTGTTGCGGACGGTGTGCGAGGCTGGCGCATGAAGGAAATCGTCATCATCAGCGGCAAGGGCGGCACCGGTAAGACCAGCGTCACCGCGAGTTTCGCTCTCCTTGCCGAAAACGCCGTTGTCGCGGACTGCGACGTCGATGCCGCCGATCTGCACCTCATTCTGACGCCGACGGTCAGGCAGCGGTATGACTTCTGGAGCGGCCACGAGGCCGTGATCCATCAGGACTCATGCACTCCGCATGGCGTTTGCTTCAACCTTTGCCGGTTCGATGCCATCGAGCGAAAGGGCGATCGATATGTCGTCGATCCGGCCAGTTGCGAAGGCTGCGGCGTCTGCGCTCGGTTCTGCCCGAGACAGGCCATCGAAATGAAGGCGCGCTTGTGCGGCGCCTGGATGGTGTCGGAGACCCGCGCCGGGCCGATGGTGCATGCCAGGCTGGGAGTCGCGGCGGAGAACTCGGGCAAGCTGGTTTCGACCGTTCGGCGGGAAGCCAAAAGGGTGGCCGAGGAAACCCGACGGACCCTCATCCTGCTGGATGGCCCGCCGGGGATCGGCTGTCCGGTGATTGCCGCCATTTCAGGCGCGTCGGCGGTCGTGATCGTGACCGAGCCGTCGATGTCTGGGGCGCACGATCTGATGCGCACGTTGGATCTGGCCCGGCACTTCAAGATTCCGGCTTATGCGTGCGTCAACAAATGGGACATCAGTCCCGACATGACGGAGGAGATCGAGCACAAGGCCGCGGCGGCCGGCGCCATCGTCCTGGGACGTATCCGCTATGACCGCGGCGTTGTTGACGCCCAGAAGCAGGTCAAATCCGTGATGGAAACCGACGCGCCCTGTGCCGGAGACATCAAGGCTATCTGGAACACTCTGCAACACCATATGGAACATGGAGCCTGATCATGCTGATCGCCATTCCGCTTGACGAGGGAAAGCTCTCACCGCACTTCGGCCACTGCAAAAGCTTCGCGCTGGTCGAGACGGATGCGGCGCACGCCGTGACCTCGCGACGCGACGCCGATGCGCCGCCGCACGAACCCGGCCTGCTGCCGAAATGGCTGTCCGAACAGGGGGTGGACCTCGTCATTTGCGGCAGCATGGGGCCGCGAGCACAGGACCTCTTTGCGCAATACGGCATCGCCGTCACGACCGGCGCGCCGGTTGACGATCCCGAGCACCTCGTCGCCACCCATTTCCAGGGAACCATGGAAAAAACAGCCAGCGATTGCCATCATCAATAAGTGCGTTGCCTGCGACGTTAGGCACCACAAAGGCTCTGGGCCGTAAACCCATAAACGGGGTGGTCAGCCCAGGTCGCCTTTGGCTGTGTTCGAGATGTCCGCAAACGCGCGTTCGACCTGTATTGGCCCTGCTCCAAAACGGTGGACACCTCGGTTAAGCTCCCCCGAGAGCGGAGAGGTGGACGACGACGAACAAAACCCGACGACCCTTCACGGACGAATTCAAGCAAGAGTCGGTGGCGCCGCTGGAGAGCAAACGGCCGGCCTTTGAGCCAGATCGCGGCCGAGTTGGGCACCCAGGGCAGCCAGATCTCCTTGTGGCGGGTAGTAGTGGAATTTGGGTCAGTGCGAAACGAGCACGCCTGCTTATACCGCCCGACCTATGAAATGACCTTTCTGACCCAAGGCTGGAGGCACAAGGATTGGATGCGCTCGGGATCATCTACGAGTGCGTTCCAGGCATCGCAGCAGGCCTTGATGATGGCCTCCTTGTCCGGCCAGACTTGGAGGGAGAGGAAGCGCTCCCTGAGGAACAGCCAGACGCGTTCGACAGGATTGCACTCCGGGGAATACGGGGGCTGATGAACGAGGGTCATGTTTTCAGGCACCCGCAAGGACCTCGCAGCGTGCCAGCCGGCGCCATCGAGGACCATCACGGCATGCTCGTCGTCGGCCAGCATTTTGGAAAAATCATCCAGGAAGCGTTGCATGACCTTGGTGGAGACGGTCGGCATGACCAGGGCAAAGGCGTCACCGGTGATGGGATCGATGGCGGCGAACAGATAGGTCCAGTCGAAGCGCTGATCGCACAGACCTGGGGGGCGCTGGCCCATGATCCACCACCGATGACACAGGCGGCCCTTCTGACCGACGCGGGCTTCGTCCTGGAAAAACAGGCGGATCCGCTTGTCCGGATGGTCCCGGGCAGCCGTGGTCAGGGCGTCGCGCAGGTCTTTTTTTTGAACTGCTGCTGGGCCTTGACGTCCGCCCGAGGGTGAACCTGGCGGGCCTTCTGGCGCGACAGACCCATGCGGCGCAGAAGTCGCCCGACGCTGTCCGGGTGCATGGTCTTGCCGAACCGTTCGGAAATCCACACCGCCAGCGCCTCGCAGGTCCAGGTGCAGACGCCGTCCACCGCCGGGTCCGGCCCCCGGTAGACGACATCCGCAAGAACGGCCTGTTCCGCTTCCGTCAGCCATTCCGGCCGGTGGCCCTTTGGCCGGTCGAAGAGCCCGTCAACACCCTCCGCATTGTAGCGCAGCACCGCGTCCCGCAGCGCCTGACGCTCCAGCCCGGCCAGACGCGCCGCCTCCGCTCGGTTCAACCCGTCCAGCGCATTGGCAATGGCATACGCCCGCAACGCCGCTCGCCCGTTTCCACACCGCCGGGCCCAGCCCCGCAACGCTGTCGCGCTCAGGTCTTCGGATATCTTGAGTGTCTTTGGCATGTCGCACCCCATATCATGCGACTCTACCGAATCACATCCAGGGCGACTTGGGAATCCCCCTTTGAGTCAGATCAGGCGTCGGACGGTATCAGTCCCTGCTGCTCGATGAACGGCGGTCGATCACGGAGATTGCCCTTGAAGGGGGGTACTCCAGCCACGGCCATTTCACGGGTGCGTTCCGGAAGGCGACCGGTACGACGCCAACGCGGTTCAGGCGAGACCTGCTGTGAAGGGCGGCGCCGGAAGAGACCCGGTCCGTTGTGTGGCTCCAGAGATCATGGTAGTTCCGCATCAGAGTATCATGGAACCGGCACCACCCTTGGGCGCCGCTCGGGCGGCGGTGAAATGGGGAACGTTGTTCTGAAGCACGGGGGCCAGACTAAAGATGCCTGAAGAAATGCACACCGACTGCACCTCGACTTGCTCCGATCCTGAAGTTCCAACCCATTCGGTGGTCCTGCCGCTCAACGATCTGGAGACGCTGACGATCCTGCGCTTGCTCGAACGCCTCGAAAAATCCTCCCGCCGCACAGGCATTCGCCCCAAGGGGCACCCGCTGACCGTCGGCTGGGGCGGACGCGCGGTGATGACCGATGCCAAGATTAAGGCCCTGGCCGATACCGTGATCCTGGTCGAGATCCCCGACGGGGATCTGGTGCGTCGCATCGAGCGGACGGGCCGAACCGTGACGATCGTCGACCACCACATCTATGCCGACGCGGCTCACCAAGCCATCGATCGTCGTTCCAGGTTGTCGTCGCTGGAGCAAGTCATGCGCCATCTGGATGTCCGCCCGGTGGACCTGGAGCCCGACTTCGCGGTTCACTGCCGGCTTGTGGCCGCGAACGATCGCGGCTTCATCCCGCACCTGGCCAAGGAACTGGAAGGGCACGACGCCCGGATCGCGGACATCCGCGCCCGGGATCTGACCATCGCCCGCGTGGCGTCGGACGCCCCGGCCGACCTCGACCTCTCGACGTTCGACCCGGCGGCGGATCCCTGGCGGAGCGAATGCGAGGCGACCCGAACCGCCATCGACGATGCCAAGACTGCGCTGTCCGAAGCCTTGGGCAACGGCGAGGCGCGGATGCTCGACACGGGCGGTGTGCCGACGAAGGCCGCTGCCCCGCGCCTGCTGCTGGCCCGGGTGCCGGACACTCACCGCTTCGTCATGGCCGACGCCGCCGCCTGGTTCTTCAAGGAAACGCAAGGCCACGACCTGAAAGAGCCGCTGGAGATGCTGCTGGTCTTCCACGCAGCCGATGACAAGGCGCGAATCACCCAGGTGGAATTCTCTGGCGCACCGGACCGCGCCGACCAGATCGCGCAGTGGTTCGATCCCCAGGTTCGCCGCGAATGGCCTGACGGAGCGGACCGCCTCGTCACCTATGCCGGCGGCACCGGCACTTATTTCGGCGCCAAGGATCCGCTTGGCGGGGACTCAGAGGCGCTGTCGAAACTAGTCGATGTGCTGCTGGGCGATCTGCTGACCGGCACCCGCCCGGTCACGGCGTGGCGCACCAGTTTTGTCCAGGCGCTCAGCATCGGTGATCCGCTGGACAGTAAGGCTCCGCCACCGCCCGGGGAGGAGGACGTGCCGCAGAAGCCTCCCCCGGCGGCGCTCAAGACACGGATCCTCGATCACCTGTCGGACCGGCGCGCGGCGGCGCCCGAGGCGGTGAAACCCGTCGCCTTCGATGACCAGGAGGCGCACTACTTCCTGCCCCATCTGCGCGACCTGCTGGCCTGGCGGCCCGACCCCGGCGCCACGCCGGACGCGGCATGGGAGGCGGCGCGGACACAGATAGAGGCCGGCCGCGCCCTGATCTCTCTGGCGCTGGCCGTGCCTTCGTTGTCGTTCAGAATCGAGTGGCCGGAGAACTCGACGCACCTGGTTGTGAAGGTGGAAGAGGTACGGCTTCACTTTGCTTATAACGACGTTCTACTGATCGAGTGGACGGTGGGTGAGCAGGTTCCGGAGTTCGGGGCGCATTCCAGCCTGTCCTGGAAAGACCTGCTGAAGGCATCCCACCCGGCGCTGCATCGACCGCTGGGGCAGGTGATCGAGGCCAACGCGAAACTGCGCTTCACCCATTGCGCCATGATCCTGGGATCGGACGAACACACCAGCATCACCCTGAACCGAGGCGGCACGGCGCTGGGAACCCTGGTTCACGGCGAAGCCATCGACACCGATCCTTTCACCGGCTGGTTCAAGCCGTTCCTGCAGGAGGTGCTCGGACTGGAGGACACGGACCTGTGCCAGGATGGCTGCCTGCCGAAAGACAAGCCCCAGGCCCGCCTGTTGTTCGATGACCGCGCCCGCGTCGTCACCTCGGTCGTGGCGCACGGCGCGCAGCCATGCAGCCCAAGGGGCAAGGCGGATTTCGATGTCATGCTGGCACGGCTGACCACCGTGGACGGCCACGGCACCGCGCACACCTGCGATCCCGCCGCCGCTGTCAAGGAAGTCGAGGACGGGCGCTACAACCGCTACCGGTCCTGGGGGTCCTGGTACACGGCCACCTCCCACAGCTTCGCCTTCCTCGGCTTCGACGGCTTCTTCCCGCGCGACATCATCCACCGCCTTCACATGAACACCATGTACCGGCGCATGGCCATCCTGGCGCAGGCCAACGTGGCGATTCTGGGCTCGTTCTCGCTGGAGGTCGGCGACGCCCTGCGGTTCGCGGACGAGTCAAACGCCACACCGGCCAAACGGAACAAGGCCCTGACGCGCTATTACCGTCACCTGCACTGGGCCCAACTGGAGTTCACCAACCACATCTGGTTCGATCGGGTCACCAGCCAGATCCAGGGCATCGAGCTGTTTGACCTGATGAACCGCCGCACCGAATGCCGCCGCGACTATGATCTGGTCCGCGACGAGATCGAGCAGATGCAGGGCTTCCTGAAGGCGGAGCAGGACAAACAGGAGGACCGCAACACCAAAGAGGAGGAACGGCTCGAACGCACCCTGGCGGCCATCGGTCTGCCCTTCGTGCTGCTGTTCGCCTTCCTGGGCAGCCAGCAGATCAAGGCGCACTTTTTCCTCTGGCCGCTGCTGGAATGGGGGACCGAGGCCCTCGGGGGTGACCCGGCCTATACCTGGGCGCTGGCAAGCGTCGCCGCCGGAATTGTGGCCGTTGTGGTCGCCATGGCCGTCAGTCCGAAGTTCTTCGAGGACCTGCCATGGTTCAGCGACAGGCTCAAGGATCAGCCCGAGGCGCAGAAGTCCTGGCGGCGGCGGGCGCGAAACGCCATCCTGATCGGAACGGTGGGGACGTTCCTGCTCGGCTTCGGGATGCAATACACTGGCCGGATCATGGCGCCGGAGACTGAGTCGGGTTCAAGCGCGGGGCAGACCGATCCGGGTGCTCCGCCGACGCCGGAGGACGGCGGTTAGCCCTGTCCGACCGCGATGTCGTGGCGGACCGACCCGAACCGGCGCCGGACCTCGGTGTGACGCAAAAAAAATGCCGCCAGATCAAGGTGTTCGTTGGGAACTGGCGAAATGGGGACATCAGTGGAAAAGGTGAAACCCATTGAGAGAATTGATGAATTGGCGCCGAGACATGCAGAAATTCAATCCTGGGATGCAGAAAGCCGCCTTACGCACCTCGCATCAGTGGAACGTAGGGGGTGAATTTCGGCCTTGCGCAAACCCTTGCGAGGGGGTAGGGTGAACACCCCTCCGCTTATCCACGCGGACTGAAACTTGAGCAGGTCCCGAACTGCCTGGTCTTCGGGAAGGTGAACACCCCTCCGCTTATCCACGCGGACTGAAACTCCGAAGAAATGCGACCACGCTTCCGTGAACTGGATATTCACCAGGGTGAACACCCCTCCGCTTATCCACGCGGACTGAAACACGCTTACTCCATTACGGCGTCACGTCCAGCAGCGGGTGATCACCCTTCCGCTTGTTCACGCGGACTGAAACCTACGTATGGCTGTACCCAGCCGCGTGGCGGTGGTGATCACCCTTCCGCTTGTTCACGCGGACTGAAACGGTACCAAAGGTACCCGAGGGCGCCCGCCGCCAGCAGGTGATCACCCTTCCGCTTGTTCACGCGGACTGAAACGCGGCCTCCGTCATCCGCCGTGCCATTTCGGCCGGTAAACACCCTTCCGCTGATCCACGCGGGCGCACCGCTTTATCCCGGCATGATCGCACCGAATGCGCGTTTCCACCCCTTGTCTGGGCCGGACGCCCGGGCTACCGTTCCTGGATGAGGCCCATGGTTGCATCCGGGGGGCATGATGGGGGCATGGCTATGCCGCGTCGAGGGCGTGAACTTCAACACAACGGTGTTCGACACCAATGACCTGTCCACGGTGCGCGGCGCATCGCTGGGCTTGCTGCACCTTGACCGAGCGGTGACGGCGGCTCTGCCGGAAGCCCAAGGGGTGTTCTCCGGTGCGTCCCAATGCGCGGTCGTCGTGGACCGGGAGGGTGACGAGGCCACAGTCGCCAGGGAGCTGCGCGAGACCATCAACGCGGTGCTGACCGACCGGACGCCCGTGTGGATGGGTATGGACAAGAAAGCCGAGACCGCGCCCCCCTTCCCGGCCCTGACGACCGTCATCGACGTCGTACCGCTGGAGAACAGGGACAAGGAGACGGTCGCCACTGCCCTGGACCTCGCCGAGGCCCGCAACCGGACCCGCCAATTCCGGCAATGGACCCTTGACCCCCTGGAGGTTTCAACGGACGGCAAGGACGTCGGGGCGTTCGAGCACGGTCGTCCCGGTACCGTCGAGGTTCCTCTGCCCGAGGGAAAGGGTAGGCCCCGGGTGCTGACCGGGGACGAAGACGACACCCTAACGGACCCCGAGAATGAGAAAGCCACCACCAAGAGGCTGTCATTCGCCGTGGCCGCCAAACGGGCATACGGACGGACCGCGCGGCAGGACTTCTATCTCGATGAACTCGGCGCGGACGGACGGGCGCTGCTGGGCACGGGCAAGGACCGCCTTGGGTTCGTGGACAGCCTGGAGGACATGCCCCACGCCGACTGGACCAAGTCCCCGCTGAAGGCCATGCCGCAATCCGTGCGCAACAAGATCGCGGTGGTCTATGCCGACGGCAACGGCTTCGGCCGCATCCGGGAACAGGTGGGTGTCGAGGCGTTCTCAACGGAGCTCGCCGCGCTGCGGAAGACCCTGCTGAAAACCATCATTACGTGGTTCGTCGGTCACGCGCGGGGCGCGCAATACCACGATCTGTTCCTGCTGAAACACAAGCGCAACGGACACGACCGAAGCGGCCTGCGCCTGGAAACCCTGATGTGGGGCGGCGACGAACTGCTGTTCGCCATGCCGGCGTGGCTGGCGCTGCCCTTCGCCGCCGGGCTTCACGCGGCGACGAAGGACTGGGCGATCGGCGGTCAGCCCCTGAGCCACGCCGTTGGCATCACCGTGGCCCATCACAAGACGCCAATTCGTCAGCTCACCCGCCTCGCGCACGAGGCAGCGGACGGGGCCAAGGCTGCCGGCCTGAAGGACCACACGACCGTCACCGTGGATGTCTTCGAAAGCCTGGCGCCGCCGGATGCCGAAAACGGGCTGGACCGCGCCCGCGACCGCCTGTTCGGCGCGCCCGATCCGTCCACGGGCGAGGCCGCAGTGGGAGAGATGGAGCGCGCTTGCCTGCTGGCCATGCCGGGGGATGCGCTGGCGACATTCATCTCCGGCCTTGCCTCGGAGAAACAGAAGGATGAAGACGCGGCGCTGCCCCGCTCCCAGATGTACGCGGCCTTGCGCGCCGCGCGCGCGGAGACACCCTGTCTGGCCGATGACGCGGCAGCAGCAGCCGTGCGCGACGCCCTGGACACCTACGCCGGGCGCATGGGCAAGGGCGCCCTTGATGATGTGTTCCCGGCCAGACTCCGCCCGCCGTCCGTTGCTGAGCGACCTCTCGGCCTGGACCTCGCGCTGGTCACCGAACTGTGGGACTACATCCATCCGGGCGGACTGGACATTCCTCCCATGACGGTGACGGAGAACCGGGAGTGCGGCCCAGGGCAACGGGCTCAGGTTAACGGCCGAGGGCTGATTTCAGTGGCGAACGGGATTCGAGGGTGATTCAACAGGCGTCTGCCCCCCAGAACCGG
>NZ_FNAP01000022.1 GCF_900101965.1 Rhodospira trueperi
GAGGCGGCGGACATCATCCGCACGCTCGTCGACCGCATCGACCTGCGGCCCGACGAGGCCGATCCGAAAGGACTGGTCATCGACCTGCACGGCGCCCTTGCGGGGATCCTAAGCCTTTGCTCCGAAAGCAAAAAGGCCCCCATCGTTTCCGATGGAGGCCTTGAGCAAATAAAGGTGGTTGCGGGGAGAGGATTTGAACCTCTGACCTTCAGGTTATGAGTTCTGTAAATACTTCTACGACGACTTTGTTTCATATGCGCCGACGCACGATAACGCCCTCTTTCCGGCTCATTTTCCGATTTTATGCTTGTCTCCCATTTGCGCCCTTGTTACCCTGAATTTGCTCTCTTCTGTTACCTATGTGTTGCCCGTCGGGACCGTCAGGAGAGGCGCCTGAAGGTCGCGCTGCGCGGGAGGTCGCCCATAACAAGGATCACGAAACGGGTGGTGGACAGCCTGGCGCCGGGGCCCCGGGACGTCATCCATTGGGATGATGCGCTACGTGGGTTCGGCGTGCGGGTCTGGCCGACCGGGCGGAAGGTCTATGTCGCCATGACGCGGGTCAAGGGCCGCCTGCGCAAGGTGACCATTGGGTCGCACGGCACCATGACGCCGGATCAGGCGCGCACCCGCGCACACGAGATCATTTCCGAGGCCAAGGCCGGGCGTGATCCCGTGCGGGACGCCGATCTGGCCCGGAAAGCGCCCACCATGCGCGGGCTCGGAGACCGCTTCCTGGCCGAGCACGTCGCCGTGCGCTGCAAGCCGTCGACCCAGTCGGAATACAAACGCGCGGTCGAGTTGTTCATCAACCCGGCGCTCGGTCCGCGCCGCATCACCGACATCGAACGCCGCGATATCGCCGACCTGCACCATTCCCTGCGGCACATCCCTTACCAGGCCAACCGGACGCTCGGCGTGCTGTCGAAGATGTTCAATCTGGCGGAGGTCTGGGGCCTGCGGCCGGACGGCAGCAATCCGTGTCGCCATGTGGGCAAGTATCCCGAGCGCAAGCGTGAGCGGTTCCTGTCGCCCGAGGAGTTCGCCGCTCTTGGCCAGGTTCTCCGCGATGCCGAACGGGATGGCTCGGAAACGCCCTCGGCGATCGCCGCCATCCGCCTGCTCGCCCTGACCGGCTGTCGTCTGAACGAGATCATGACCCTGCGCTGGGAGCACGTCGACCTGCGCAACCGGGCGCTGCGCCTGCCGGAGTCCAAGACGGGCGCCAAGGTGGTGCATTTCGGCCAGACGGTCGCCGGTGTCCTGAAAGGCATTGAGCCGATTGACGGGAACCCCTGGGTCATCACCGGACGGAAAGAGGGATCGCGGCTGACCGACCTGCAGCACCCCTGGCGGCGCATCCGCGCCGGCGCCGGCCTGGATGACGTGCGCCTGCATGACCTGCGCCACTCTTTCGCCAGCGGCGCGTTGAGCCTCGGTGAAGGTTTGCCGATGATCGGCAAGCTGCTGGGCCACAGTCAGGTGCAGACCACAGCGCGCTACGCCCACCTTGCGGACGACCCGGTCAAGGCCGCCGCCGGCAAGGTATCGGACTACGTTGGGGCCGCGATGATGGGGGAAAGCGGAACACCATGCTGACCCGCCGACTATCGATAATATCCCGGATGCAGATCGGTAGGTGGCGCGGCAAATCTGTTTCGCAATTGATCCTACGTGTTGAGCACAGAAAATCGACGGGAGTCCCGACACCGATCCACATCGAGAACAACTGATAATCTCGCAAGACCTGTTCGATCAACAATGCAAACCACCGAAAGACCTGAGTCTTGCGGTATAGTTTATGAAAGTTCTCTGGGATTGGCCCAGCCAATGTAAGTGTTAGCGACTTCCTCAGCGTAAATCTTGAGCGCATCCATAATAACTCGGGTACTTTTTTGAGGTTTACGCTGAAAATCTAGTAAAATAGATAGTTCTGTTAGTGCGATCACGATATGACTCGTGTTTGCCTCAGAATCTAGAATGGACCGCAACTTATTCAAACCAGCCTCTGACGCCCCCTCACGCTTGACCTGATATCCCAATTCGTGAATACGTTTGAGCCCTTTCTCAGACAGTGGTTGGACACGTGTTATTTCTGCCAGATTGCGATAGGCGCTCCATTCTCCCAATCCCGCGACATACTTGATGCCGACCAGAGTCAATTCGGGCACACCGTGGCACCGCGCCCACTGAGTTACGCACTCAGACACCGACAGGAAAGAAGCACCATAGGTCTGGGTGATGGCCCGGATACGGTCGGTGAAATAATGGGTGGTGTGGCACGCCAAGCTCAGGATCTGCACCCCTTCTTCGCAAAGCGAACGGACCGCCTGCTCAAGCTCTTCCCAGACCTGTTCACTCCTTTTATCCAACTCCATCGACAGACCAAGTCCGGGAACGGAACGCACCGAAACCGGGGGGTAAGAAAGATCGCCAAGAAAGCGGTCCCCCAAGACGGTCTGGACATGACGATTAATGTACTGCCAAAGAATGATGCCGCTGTCTGGGGCATTGCCGGTTATGATACCGATGGTAACGGGCCCCGATCGCCGCACGGCCTTATTTTCTGTGACGTCGGCCAAGCAGGCTTGATTGCCTAGAGCATGAACAACTGAACTCGGGTGGAACTCAACGGACCAAGTCCGCTCCCCGGCATTGGTCATCATGGTATTGGGCAAGCCGCGGTGTTCCAGTACGCACGGGTCAAAAAGCTGATGGACTGGAACGTCGCGGACGCCGGCCGTCAGGGAAAATGGGTTGATGAGCCCGTAGAGTCCCTCGTTTTCGTCCGATGCATCAGTCGCTAGCCGTTCGATGGCGCCGTGACCACCCGTAGCTGCCCGAATCTTGCCAATGTCCAGGAACTGGTCGCCACGGCAATGCACGGCGACATAGCACAGCCGACCGTCAGAATCGGTATAATGCCCAAGAAAGCTCTTTAATTCGTCCTCAAGTGGAATGCCGCGCTTGCCCAAGCGATAGCGCTTGTGGGCAGCATCCTTACACGACAATGCCTTTCCATTGCGCCCGAACAGACACCAGATCCCATGATCCGCGAAAAACTTGGCTGTTTCGGCAACAGGGCCAGGGAGTTCCGTTTCCCCGACGCGGGGATCGAGTTGCTCGCGTGCCTGTTCCATCGGTCCCATGGTCCAAATCTCCCGCTGGTTCCCAATCCGATTGGGGATACCGCCCGCATCTCAACCGTTGAAACAGACCTGCCGACGGCGGCGCCAAGACGGGGAGCGCCATCGCACCGGCGCGCGCACCACAAATCCCGTCACTGCGCCGTTACCTTCGTTCGTCGATGAACACAGCCAGATCGGCATCTTTCCAAGACAGAATGCCCTGCCCCTGAACAATGCGCAGAATGGCCGCCACGCGAGCGCCACCATTGATCAGGCGGCGTGCCGCCGCGGTGACGTCAAGGCCGATGATCATTTCCTTGTTGGCATCGGCGCCGGCGACCCGACGCTTGAACGACCCCGCGAAATTGGGTGAGGTCCGATCCAGGACATCACCAGTCTTGGCGTTCAGGTAGACCTCGATCTCGATGAACTCGCTGTCGCCCTGCAAGGTGATATGCCCGCCGTACAGGCGCAGGCTGGCGTTGAAGACTTTAGGACCGGTCCAGTTCCCTTCAATGCTGCCCTCGGGCGCGAGCCGCACCGGTTCGCCGTCTTGGCGTACCTCCAGGGCCTTCGTTTGTTTCAGCGTCTGGATGTAGAGGGAGCGGGACATCTCGCCCGCCTGTGACCGCTGCGCGAACTGCTTTTTTTCTTCGAAGGCCAAGTCCTCGTCGGCCAACAGGACCATCAATTTGCACAAGGCGGCCTCGGGCGAGATGTCGAAGCCGGTGACCATGCCCACCTCCAGCAGGGCGGCGCTAGTCTCATACATGCCTAGCTCAACGAAACCGTGCAGACATTGGGTGACATTCTGAACCAGGATTTCTTTATTATTGGCCTCCTCAAAGACCTTGAGAAACGAGTCCTTTGTCGGGATATTCCCGGTGCCGAACGCCCGCAACACGACGCCCTTGATGTTCTTGGTGCTCAGGATATTGCGCGCGAGATCGGTATTCTGAATACCCGGATAGACGTCGAATGTCAGAACATTGGGCTCCAGGGTCCGGACCACGCGAAACGCCTGGTCAGGGATCGGCAGAATCAGGCGTTCATCGACGAACAAGCGACCGCCAGCGGTGCCCAAAGGTGGGAAGTTCGGCGTGTAGTAAGCATCAAATCCAGATGCATCCTGCTTGCGGGCGCGATTGCCGCGCAACAGAACATGGTTGAAATAGATACAGACCTCCGGCACCACCGGAACGCCCGACAACTTGGCATTGGCAAACATGATGGCCGTAATCATGTTCTGCTTACCGTCGTTGCGAGAATTGAACAGGTAGGCCATCTGCGCTCCGGTAACGACCACCGGTTTTTTCAAGTTGATCAACATGAAACTCAGTGCAGATGCTGTATAAATCATGCTGTCGGTGCCATGCAGAATAACGACACCGTCGTATTCATCATGGTGTTTTTCGATGATGGAAGCCATCAGGCCCCATTCCGCCGGCCCTACATTGCAACTGTCCAGCGGCACGTCCAACGCGTAAGCGTCGATCCGGCAGCCAATGAAGGTGTCCGAGGTCGGATCGAATTCCTGCGTTCGCTTGGTGTAGTTGTCCCATTTGACCACGACCTGCGGGCTATCGGGGTCGTCGGGGTCAACCGGCATGGACCCAATGGTTCCGCCCGTGTAAATGACCAGAACCTTGCCCTTGGCCTCGACCTCGGGTTTCAGATCGGTGGCTGTAAAATATGTCGCGCCATTGATCGATTGGTCTTTTGACTTAACAGCGAAATGGCTGCTTTGTTGTTTCGCATTGTCGTTATTGGAATTTTTGTCGGCCATTGCGCTTTCTCCAGTCTATGACGTCACACGTTTGGAGGCCTTTGACCTGTGGTTTCCACATCCACCTCTCCCACGATGTCCCGCCCCATGATAGCCCTGATCTCACTCAGGCGTTCGTCGGGGGCGATGTCGTTGGCGGCAACAAGGCGGTCGGCGTCGGCGATTGCCCACATGAACTTCACCAAGGCCGCGGGTGCTGTCATTCCGCCGGCGGAGATGGCCCCCGCTTCCAGGGGCGCCGTGGCCGGACGATACTGCGCTCGCGTTTCCGACTTGACCGGAAACTGACTGGTAATGAGAACCGGAATGTCGCGTTTCACGGCAGAGCGGATCAAGGGCAGCAAAGACCACCTAAACTCTGTCGGAATGTTGCCGACTCCAGGGGTCTCCAGAACAATTCCCCTAGTACGGTACTTATTATCCGCCTTCTCGTCTTCCGCGATGTCGAGCAGTGGCAAGAACAGATGCGGATCAAGTCCAGGATGAACGTGGAGCTTGATTAGGCGGTGTTCGAAGGCCGCGCGCAACTTCAGGCGTTCGTTTTGCGTCACCGGACGCAAAATTCCTTTGTTAATGTCTACGGTTTCCGTCACCAAAGCAAGTGGTGTATTCATCGTTGTGGCGAAACCTTCAAACTTGAAGTCATCTACTTTAAAGGTACGCACGGCCCGAAAACATTTGTCTGAAAAGGCAATGCAGACCTCGGGAATAGGCTGTGTCGCCAGATGCGTGGCTCGAATTAGATTTGGGCGCGCGTCGCCGTGCGGCACATCCATCGGGGCCTGAGAGCCGGTAAAGACGACTGGGAAGGACAGAGAGGACCCCAGTGCAAACGCCACGGCCGACGCTGTAAAAGCGAGCGAATCCGTTCCGTGGCTCAAGACAAAACCAGAATACCCGTCGTTGCGGCGGGCATAAATGGCCTCCGCGATCGTTCCCCAGTCCTCCGGATGCATGTGAATGCCGTCCTTGCACATCAACGGCAGGGGATCGATGTCCGCGACGTCATCCAGCTCAGGTACGGCGCCGTAGAATTGCCGAAGGTCCGTGGGCTGCGCGAGGGTGCCGTCAGGCTGCCGCTCCATCCCTAGGGTGCCGCCACAGTTGATCAGACATACCTTCTTCCGATCTCCCCTCGTTACGCGGCGTTGGTTCACCCGATCGGACCGCCCCCGCCCCATGGACCGAAGCTCTTGGGAAACCCAATCATCATCAAAGAAAGACCGGTAGATGGGGTTGCGGACCGAAACACTGCGCCCCTCGACGCGCACCAGACCCGCCGTCTGCAACAGGGTTCCCACACCCTTGTCCAATTCGCGGAGGTCGATCGGATCGCCGCTGGCGCGCAGCTTCCGGAACACCTCCAGAGCCATGTAACCGCGACTCACATGGGCGGCGATAATGGCCGCCGGGGTTTCGAAATGGGGGGTCAGGCGCATATCATTGCGGGCGTCCGCCAAAAGGACTTCCACCAACCCGGCCACCTCATCGGGCGCGGTTATGCCGGCACAAGCGGCATCATTGTGCAAAACCGAGGTCAGGAACGGGTGCCCGCCAGTGGCCTTCAGGATGGCACGGGACACCTCGCGCCGCCGTTCGATGTTGGGCAGGCCGGAGGCCCATAGCTCGACTGCTCCATCGTCGTCGGGGAAATCCGGCAAGACGACATCATGCCCGACATTGAATGCACCGGCACCGCTGGCCTTAATCAAGTGGCTGGGATGAGTAATCCCGCACAGCATGACGGAGAGGTCGAGGCCATCAAGGTCGGCATGAATAAGCCGCAGGGCTTCAAATAAATAATCTGTGTAGTGCCCATGCGGCATCACGTAATCAATTTCATCAATAACCAGGAATATGGGTTTGTTGACATATCTTCTTATGAAATGTTTTAGAAAATTTGAAATCCGGACAATTGGAGACTCTGAGCTTTCTTTACGCATCCATTCATTGACGTCTGCCGCGAGCACCCCAATTTTACGGGCGATATAGCGGAAAAACAAGCCATACCATTTCTCCCCTGTATTGCTGTGCTCGTCAACGGTCCCGATAACAGAGCGCAAATCCAACAGCACCGTGACATGACCGGCCTCTTCGAGGATTTCACAAAGCCGAATGGACAAACTGGTTTTGCCGTACTGGCGTGGCGCCCGGAGGTTGACCAGCATCCGCCGAGTCTTGAGGAGCGCAGCCAACTCCTCGTCAACTGGCCGAGGCACATACAGGTGATGCAGCCCGACGGCACCGCCCGCGTAGGCATATGGCAAAGTGTCTTTCATAGTCCTGGAGTCCTGATCCAGATGTCGGCCCACTGGCAGATAAGGGGCATAAGGGCGTGCTCGTGATCTAGTCCGTTCAAGGCGCCGATGGTTTTCAAGGCAGTCTTTTCCTGTCTGGTCAGGTGTGGAAGCGCTGCCGACGGGTCGTCCGCATGGCCCGATATTTTGCGAAGGAGGGGGCTGAGATTATCGAATTCTCCGTTCGGGTCTTTCATCAGCTCGGCAAGCATGGCCTTTAAACGTTGGGTCTGAACATCCCACCCAAAACGGGCGTCCATCCGATCGGCGCACACACAGGCTTCGTCTACCGCATTGCCAGAGCGAACCATTTGGAGCAACATCTGGGTGAAACGGGGGTGACCCAAGGTGTGGGCGTGGATGCGCTGCGCATCCGCCACCGAGACGCCCCACCTCGACGCCAGCGCCACGACCTCTTCTTGAGAAAGGAACAAAAGAACGAGAGTGGTGCTTTTGGTCTCCAACAGAGACATATTGACGGCCGTTTCTTCAGCCGGTGTAAACGGGACGACGAGGACGAGCTTGTAGGGGAATTTGTAACGGCTCAGAAGCTGCAACTGGAATTGCCCGAGGAACGCCATCACATGCCCCATGGCACCGAGGGTTTCCGGCCAGGCCGACGCCTCATCGATCAGGATAAACACCTCTTTGTCAGGATGCGGCGCGGCCTCCAAGGCGTCCATGACCTCTTCCGCCATCTCTCTCGGGGAGGTGTGCCGTTCCGCGATGTCCTTCAGGGCGTCAAGCGTCAGGTCTGCGGCTAGTTTGCGGACTACCGCCCGCGTGACTTTGATCGGAAGCGCCGTCGGGTCGTCTGCGTCCCCTTCAAGATCGTGAACGGTGGCGGTCAGCCAATACTCGTCGATCAGAACGACCCGCCTCCCCGCACCTTCTACCAACTGGCGTAGCCTCCAGAGCAGAGACGTTCTGCCGCTGCCCACGCACCCTTTCACCAGCAGGTTACGCGGCCCTGGAAGTGCAAGCGCGTTACGCATGATCGTATCTGCAGCGCGCATGTTGTAATTCGCGGCGTCCAACGGAAGCGGTGCGGGCGGAGGAAAAACAGACTTCGACTCGGCGGGATGCGGATTGCTCCCCTCTTGTGTGCCGGTGTGCTCGGTCCACCCCTGAATCTCCTGCAAAGCTTCGCGGATCGCCGGATTGCGATCCAGAAGGTCGCGTCGCTTCGGCGCATTGACCATTTTCTCCAGCGCGGCCACCAGTCGCGCCCAGGTTTCAGCGGCACACCCTTTTTTCTTTGCCGGGTTCAAGAACTCCGACAAGTTCCCGCTCGCGTAATCGGACTGTCTCGACAATTCTCCTTGGCGCTCGCCAAGATCGCGAAGGAGCGAAACGATGACGTTTTTTTGTTGGGGTGTCAGTTTCACCTCAGTTTCTCCCGCTGAAAATCGTATTGCACATGTGCCACCAGAGCGCACATAGAACCTCGCAACGCCCCTCTGGCACGCCGGGAATTTAACCAAAAATCGTTTGTTATGGCACGCGCTGCCTATAAAAAATATTCCTCTGATCGCCGTGTGCCAGAGCAACCCCGATAGGGCGAGAGCGGGCGAGAGCGCCTTGGCCTTCGCCCACGAAAATTGGGACGATCACGAAAAGAATCGCCCGGCGTGGGAGGGGGGACGACGCGGCGGCTATTTCTTCAGCCGCCGCCATCTGAAGGGCCCCGCATAATAAGCTTCTGCTTACAGTTCGCCGGAAGGAGATGCCGTCCGGACGGCGCCCGCGCGGTGAACGCTTGGGTCTTGACATCCCCGGTTCGTGGGAATAAATCCTCACCCCGTTTCCGATGGCGTCACAAAAGGGGGCCGACCTGAGAAAAGACCACGGAAAGCCAAGCCTCAATCGGGGCAAGGACCCCTTGAATCCAATCCCATACGGCCTGAAGAATTCCCCAGGCGGTGACACAGTCGGCGGCCGGAGAGATCAGCCGGGTCCAGATATAGAGAAGAGCCTTGATCATCGGGTCCTCCATGGGGCTGGGCGTGAAACGGCGGAATCAGCGGTTGCGGCTTGACGTTGCTGGGAAGCGCCTTCTGTTCTGGGGCTAGGCGCCGGGTTCTATTCAAAGCTAGGGGAATCTGCGGTCCAGCGCTAATAGAAGGTCTTACCGCTTGCTATTCGGGTGATTACACCCTAAAAGGGGATTCGTTTGACGGGTGGCTGGGGGGTTCCCTTGCCTTTCCAACGGCCTGCAGGCAGCTTTTGATGTCGCGTTTCAGCGCATTTTCGCTAACTGATACGAAAATCGCTCTTTGTTGCTTCGGTCTGCCCGACCGGCAGACCGAAGATCTTCGTCGTCTGTCCTGTGGAAATAGCGCATCTTGGCTGCTACCAATTTTTTCGTTGACCTTCGACGGCCAAAGAGCGATGTTGTCCTTCGACGGCCAAAGAGCGAAAAAAAGGGCCTCGGGAGCTCCACCTCCCAAGGCCAGTTTGGCACTAGGCGTGTGTCAGTAGGACGCCAAGTGCGATGCTGTTACATACCCACGTTCGCCGGGCACCCAGTCAGGGTGGCGATCGCCGCCGCGACCTGGATGCAGATCCAGGCCGCTTTGGCAATCTTGGAAGCCTTGTCGTCCGGTCGGTTGGAGTTGGAGTTCGGCATTAGGGTACCCTCCTTTTGATGCCATAGACTCAGCCAAGGGCCGAGATTGGTCTCGAGGATTGGAGTCTCGGCGTCGAGACAAGACTACTTGGTCCTTGCGGGTTGCGCAACTCGCGAGGATACGTGCGTTAACGGCAGTTTGGGGCAGAAGCATGCGGGGCGTGTGCGTAACGTTCTCGGCGAAATGTTCTCGTTACCTAGTTGCCGGACATGCGCGCCCATCCGGGCAGCAATTCGGCATTATAGCCCGCAATCCCGCCGCTTTCCGTCGTTTTCACGCTCTGGCTGCCGATCACGCCGGCCGTCGGGCTTGCCTCACGCCCGGTCGCCTCCCGTGCCGCCATGACGAGATGATGATCCATCGTGCGCAGCAGTTCGTTGTCGCGCCAGTCGTAAAAGTAACCGCGCACCGTGGACACAGGCGGATAATCATTCGGCAACATGCGCCATTGGCACCCGGTGACGGCCATGTAGAGGATCGCGTCGAACACATCCCGCAGATCCGTCTTCCATGGCCGCCCCCACATGCTTTGGTCTCGGAAGCAACGGCACGATCAAAGCCCACTCCGCATCGGTCGCGTCACTTGCGTAACGCCGGCCCGTCCGCTCATACTGTGGCCGAGTGATCTCAGTCCACATGTTGTGCTCCATGGATGTCTAGACACCATCCATCGAATTGCAACTGCCTGAAATCACTCAACTCTTTTCCAATCAGGCCCTAAGGGCCACCGATTTGACAGTCAGCGACTTGGATACTGAAGACCGGAGCCTTTGCGTACCTGCATGTCCAGGGTCAGGGCGTGGACGGTGCCGACTCCACCGCCGTCGCGAAACTGAGAAAAAACGCCGATGACGCCTAGGACGATGTCGCCTGACTGGTGGTTTCGGGACTGTCGGTGCTTCCTTCGCCCCCCAACCGTCGGCGCCGGCGTTTGGGCGTGGCGGGATCGTCGCCGTCGCCCAGGCCATCCTTGCGGGCGCGGGTGAAGGCGCGGTCACCGTCCAGGAAGGCGCGCAGCATAAAGGGAATTAGGTCGGACACGCTTTCCGTGTCCCCATAAGTAGCCTCGTACAAGGCCGCATACTCCTTGAGGTCGGCGTTCAAGGGTGCGTCCAGGGTGACGGTTAGGCGAACCGGCGTGCGGTCGGGCAGGCGGGGCAGCTTGAGCATGGCTCAGCCTCCTTGGTAGGGGCGGAGGATCAAGTCCCGATGCACAATGACACGCAGCGGGAAGCCGGGGCGGATGGTCAGGGTCGGCTGGACGTCGAGGAAGCGCTCGGTCAGGCGCGAGCCGGCGCGGCTGACGTTACCCTGGAGAGACTCATGCAAGGCCCGGACCAGTTCGGATTCGCTCTCGCCCAGGGTCAGCTCGGTGCCGACGCCGAGCAGGGTGGCCAGCACGACACCGGTCGCCAGGCGGTCGACGTGATAATCCACGCCATCTTCCAGGCCGGCGTATCCGGCCGAATCGGTGGCCGGCAGATTGTCGATCCGGGTGGACGACCCGTCCGGCATCACGATCCGGTGCCAGACCACCAGGGCGCGGGACTGGCCGAAGGCGATGACGCTGTCGTAGGTGCCGATCAGGCGCGATCCCTGCGGGATCAGCAGCACCCGGCCCGTGGCCGTGTCGTAGACGTGCTCGGTCACCTGGGCGATGACGGTGCCGGGCAGGTCGGAGTTGAGGCCGGTGATCAGGCTGGCGGCGATGATGCTTCCGGCCATGACCTGATGCGGCGAGGCCGGGGTCTCCAGGCTATGCGGGTTATAGATGCCACCGGTCTGGCGGCGGTTCAGGAAGTCCAGCTTGGTCTGCTGGCCGTTGGGATCGCGCTCGGGGTCCAGGGCGAGGCGGTCGGCGGGCAGCGCCGACATGGTCGGGCCAACGGCTTCGGATCCATCCGGCTCCGGCGCGATGGCCACGGTCCCGACCGGCCGGGTGTCGATGCGGAACAGCACGCCGGACTCACGGGCCTGCAGGGCCTGGGCGGCGAGGCGCTGGCGTTCGGCCTCGGCGGCGCGGTTGGCGGAATCGGGCTCCAGGCCGGCGCGGCGGCGGTGTTCCAGGATGGGCCGGCCGAGGTCGCCGGGCAACGGCGGCCCCAGTACCGGCGGCTGCGCCGGGGGCTCCATGTCGCCGTAATCGTCCGGCAGGCCCTCGAGTCCCTCGGGCGTGGGCGCGCGACCGGGTGTGAAGTGGTCCTCGCCTTCCGATCCCCGTCGCAGATCCGGCCCCTGCAGTGCCAGAAGAGTCACGGTCATCACCGCGCCGGCGCCCAGGGCGGTCAGCCCGATGAGCAGGCCGCGCCGGAAGCGTACCACGCGGCGGGGCGTGGCGCGCAGAGCCAGGGTCTCGGGATCGGCCTTCGGAGGCGCGGTCATGATCCGCCTGCCCCGGCCGGGCGGCCGTCGGTGCGGGTGATGCGCACGACCTGCTGGTCATGCCCGCCCAGACGCAGTTCGGCGGCGGCAAACAGGCGGTCGACGATGTAGTAATTCCCGCGCATGCGGTAGTTCACAAGCTGGCTGGCGCCATCGGGGCCGATGATGAACAGCGGCGGCGCCTCGCCCTGGTCGATGCGGCGGGGGAAGGCGATGTAGACCTTGTGGCCATCATCGAAGGCGCGCGTCGGACGCCACGGCGGATCGTCGCCGCTGATGGCATAGCGAAAGCGCATGGTCTCCAGGTTCACGCCGTCCGCGATGGGCCGGGCCGCCTCGGCATCGGCATTGCGGCGGCGCAGGGCCAGGATCTGGTCGGCCGGATAGGTCCAGGATAGGGCGGCCATGGCGGTCGCTTCCGTGCTGACCAGGGTCAGGTGATAGGCGCGTCGGTCGGTGGTGATGACCATGTTGGTGGTCAGGCCCGGCGCGAACGGCTTGACCAGCACATGCACGCGCCGTTCGGCGCCGGTGCCGCTGGTGGTGTCGCCGATGACCCAGCGCACGGTGTCGCCGGCGGCGACCGAGACCAGGGTCTCGCCCGGCTGCAGGGCGATGTCGCTGATCCGTTCCGGCGCGGTATCGAGCCGGTAAAGGGCGCCCGGCGTATAGGGATGGACCTGGATGGCGTTGAGATAGCCGTGCCGGGTCGGCTCGCGGGTTGCGGCGGCATTGGCGGCGGCAACGCGCGCCTCGGGCGGGCGGTCGTCGGGCTCCGGCTGGGCGGGCGGCGGCAGCAACTGGCCCGGCAGGGGCAGCGGCTTGGGCACCTCGACGATCTCAACCGGGCGCGGCGGCTCGGGGGTGACGGCAGCGGCCCGGAAGTCCTCGCTGTCGTAGCGGATCGACGGCGGCGGGGTGCGGCCGGCGCAGGCGGCCAGCGTCAGCAGGGAGACGGTCGCGACGAGCGCCGCGCGGGTGCGACGGGGGACGATCATGGGGCGGTCCTTTCCTGCGGGGTCGCGGAGGAATCGGGCGCGGGCGAAGCGGCCGGCGCCGTTGGCTCGGCGGAATCCGGCGCCTCGGTCTCGAAGGTGCGCGACCAGTCGATGGCGGTGATGAACAGGCCGAGCGGATTGGCGCGCAGGGCCTCGGCGGTGCGCGGGAGACGCAGGGTGACGGTGAGGATCGCGGTCCAGCGCTCGGTGGCGACCGGGCTGCCGCGCTCGAAGTGCTGTTCCGTCCAGGCCACCTGGAACGACCGTTCGGAGGCGCGGACGACACTGGTGATCTGCACGGAGACGCTGCGCTCGCCGATGCGGGTGAAGGGGTCGGTGTCGCGGGCGTGTTCGTTCAGGAACAGGGCGACCCGGTCGGTCACGAAGTCATAAGCGGCCAGCCAGTTGCGCCGCACCAGGACCGGGTCGGTGGAGACGGAGCGCACGTTGATGATGAAGCCAGGTGCCCCGAGCCGAGCGCGGCCCGAAGGGCCAAGATCGGCTCAAACACAAAGACTCACGATCTGAGAGTCGGAGGGCTGGTAGGTCTCCAGCGCCGGGGTGACGGCGCGGGTGGCGCCGTCAGTGTCCACCTCGACCACGTAGGGCACGACCCGGCTCTGGGTGGCCTGCCAGAGCAGCCAACAGAGCCCGTTTAGGGTGAATTGCGCAGTTGCAGGGTGCCGACACAATAAGGTTGAATGGCGTCGTCATAATTTTGCCTGCCGGTCTGAAAAACGGGGTTGACCAGCTTTCACCCAGTGTCAGACGTTAACCTTGACTGGTACAAATTACGGGTGATCCGGTTCGGCAACCGCTTAGAGTAAATATTCGACCACGTCCCGCAGGCAGCCATAAGCTATGCAGAAAAATCGTTCTATCGAAAGAAAAATCACATGATAATGAAAGAAAAGACAAATATACTTCGCAATATGCGCTTCGGAGAGCGAATAGCAGAAGAAGAGCTTTCAGAACTTGAAAAATATTTTGTCGCAACAGATCAATGGAATCGGGTGTATGCAGGTGAGGTTGACATTGTTTATGGGTCGAAAGGATCTGGAAAAAGCGCCATATATGCGTTGATTGATAAGAGGCACGACGAACTTTTCGATCGCGGCATACTCGTCAAGAGTGCGGAAAATGTTAGAGGCAATACCGCATTTACTGAAATTATTGCTGATCCTCCGCCATCAGAGCGCAATTTTGTTGATCTTTGGAAACTCTATTTCCTCATCATTACAGCTTCAACACTTAGGGAGTTTGGCATAAATAACAAAAGGTCTACCGCTCTAGTTGAGGCCCTAGAGCGGGCTCAGCTTTTACCGCAGCAGGCGTCTCTTGCCCAGTTTTTTCACAGGGCAAAGAAACTTATTTGGTCGTATATTTTGCCTGCACGAGAAAGTGTTGAATGGACTTTGGCAATCGATTCCAGCAGTGGCCTCCCCATTGTAACCAGAAAGACTAACTTTCTAAACAAAGCTCAAGAAACATCAAGCGATGCGCTGCCACTGGATGACCTCCTAGACGCTGCCAACTCGGCGCTTGACGATAGCAATTATATTCTTTGGGTTCTGTTTGATAGATTAGACGTTGCCTTCAATGACAGCCCGGGGCTAGAAAAAACGCCCTGCGAGCGTTGTTCAGAATGTACAACGACTTGAAGCGACACGACAGAATTAAGTTAAAAATATTTGTTCGCGACGATATATGGGACCGCGTAACTGAAGGTGGCTTTACGGAAGCCAGCCACATTACGAAAACAACCAATATAAGTTGGTCACACGAAAATCTCGTTAATCTATTTGTGCGACGCCTTTTGAATAACAGTTCAGTTATTGAGTATTATAATTTGGAATCAGAAAGTATTGTCGACGATTTTGACAAGCAGATAGATCTACTTAAACGCATTTTTCCTGACAAGGTCGAGACTGGAAACAACCCGGAAACGTTCCGCTGGATGACCAACCGCATCCAAGATGGCAGTGGAAAATCCGCTCCCAGGGAACTTATACATCTCTCAGAGATGATACGACAGCAACAGGTGAACAGGATAGAACGCGGCGAAGAAGAGCCAGACGGTGATTTGTTGTTTGAAAGATCTGTATTTAAGCCAGCTTTGCGCGAGGTTAGCAAGGTGCGTTATGAGCAAACCTTCAAAGCCGAAAACGCGTCCCTATCGGAGTACACAGATCAATTAAAAGGCCAAAAATCTGAACAAACAATCGATACTCTTTCTAACCTCTGGGGAACCAGCCCCATAGAAGCCACGTCTATCGTTGATCGCTTAGTAAAAGCTGGTTTTTTCGAGCGCCGTGATGTAAAAGGTGAGGTAACCTATTGGGTCCCTTTTATTTATCGGGATGCTTTGGATCTAGTGCAAGGCAAGGCAGTTTCTTAGATTTCTCCTGGGCCAATGGCCCACCATGTCTCCAATACATGCAATGACGTCAACGGTCAGGCCCAGGCCGGCGAAGGAGTCGAACAGGATGCCGGCCAGGGTCTCGAAGCGGTTCAGGATGAAGGCGAAGGCGCCGACATAGAGCACCTTGCGCAGCAGCTTGCCGGGCAGTGCGTCATCGGCGCCGAGCGCCCAGAACAGGCCGGCCAAGGTGATGTCGATGCCGATCAGGATGGTGGTCAGGAAGGCGACGTCGCCCTGCAGCAGGCCGAAGCCGCTGTCGATGTAGTGGACGAAGGTGTCCAGGAAGGTATCGATAACGTTCAAATCGTCCATGACGTCGCCTGCCTTCGGTCAAGTCCAGACACGGCAAAGGGATCAGCGCGGCGTATAGGCGCGACCGTCGCCGAGGAAGCGGTCGGTGGCGGCGCGGGCTGCCTCCTCGGCCTGGGCCTTGCGGGCGTTCTCCTGCGCCTCGGCGCGGGCCTGGGCGGCGAGCAGGGTCTGCAGCTGCATCTGCTGCTTGGCGGCCAGCGCCAGGAGCTGATTACCGGCCTGCTGGGCCTGCAGCGCGCCGACCGCGCCCTGGCTGCGGTTGACGAGATCGGCGAGCACGCCGTGATCGGCGCGGATGTCCTCGACGATGCGCGATTGCACCCGCATGGAATGGCGCCAGCCGTCCATGGCATCGCGCCAGCGCTCGCGCGCCGCCACGGCCATGTCGTCGACCGTAACCGTGCTGTCGTAGGTCTCGGGGTAGCGCGCCCGCCACTGGTCCTCCAGGCGGTCGAGGCTGAAGCTCAGTCCCTCGGCCTCGCGCATCAGGGCGTCGATGCGCACCAGGGCCCCGGTCAACTCGCCGACGGACGAATGGTCCAGGCTGGTCAGGTTGCGCGCCATGTTCTCCAGCATGACGGCCTGGTTCTGCAGGGCCTGGATCTGGTTGTTGATCTGTTCCAGGGCGCGCGCGGCCTGCAGCACGTTCTGGACGTAGTTGGTGGAATCGAACACCGGCCAGGCGGCACGACCGGCCCCGGGCATAGCGAACACGAGAGCGGCGGCAATCAGCGCCGCCAGGGAACGGCGGGTCATGACGGGTCTCCTACGGGATCGGGGATCGGGTCTTGCTCGCCGTTGGCCTCGATCAGGTCGGCGACCCAGTCCAGGCCCCGCGCCCGTAGGAAGGCAGCGGCGCGTGAGGAATGACCGGCCCGTCCACAGGCGGCGAAGGAGAGTCGGGGCACCGCGCCTATGCAGCAGGCGCGCTAACGTCATGCGGTCGGAGACCTAAAGGTAGATTGATTGTTTGCACTCGAGGTTCTATAGAATGGGTTCTGAAGCCAGAGGGAGACGGTGTGGCGCGTTCGAAGACGAAGATGATGCGGCGGCTGGCGGTGGAGCTTGAGACCATCCGCCTGGTGCCGCATTACTCCCTCGGGTGGGACGCGGCGGGTGCAGCACGGGCGTTAGCCTTCGCACGCCGCTGGTTCTCGCCGCACCATGACGCCATCGCCAAAGCAGCCCGGTTGCTGTCTTCGGTGACGGCGGCGCCGGATGCGGGGTGGTTCCCGGGGCTCTACGGCCCCGACACTACCGCCCACGCCTTCGGCCATCGGCCTAACCTGTTCGGCTTCAGGGCCCTGGAGCCCCACTACACCACCATTCTCGGCGCCTTCATGCAGCCCGGAACCGTGCCGCGCCGAATCGCGCGGGCGCGGGCGCGGGTCTTCATCGAGTCCGTGGTTGCCGCCGCTCGGATCGACCTGCCGGTGGAGGCTCGGCCGGCACCGGGAGCGGCAGTTACCGTAAAGTCAGAGGCACGGGTGGCCGAGGGCCATTCGGAACGGCTGGACCTGCTGTTCGTCTGGCGCGCCGGCGGCCAGCCCTGGGCGCTCGGCATCGAGGTCAAGTTCGGCGGCTACAAGCCCAGTGAAGGCCAGTTGGCGGCCTATGACGCCCTAATCGTCCGATCCGCCGGAGGCGTGACCGACCGAACGTGCCGCGTCCTTCTAACGACGCGCGCCGTCGATGAGGGGCGCCGCAACGGCTGGGCGCCGCTTCGCTGGCGTACCCTGCTCCGCCATTGGGAGACAGCGATCACCGCCGACGGCGATGCCGACCCCACCTTCGCATCCTTCCGCGCCGCCCTGTGGCAGAAGGCCCTTCCGGAGTGATTCCACCCATGTCCACCGTCGTCGCCGTTCCCGAACCCCTGCGCTTCTTTATCGAGCGTCCCCCCACCGCACGCGCGATCAACGATCTGCTTGAAAAGACGACGGCCCCCGACGACCTGCAGTGGCAGGACTTTCCCGACCTCATCAAGGCGCGCCTGACTGCGCGAACTGTGCAGGCGCACTTTGCCCTGTTCCTCCACGACCTATGGCGCGTGACGTGGGGAACGGCCCTGACCGAGGCCGGCATCGACCTGAGGCAGTGGCAGGAGACCTGGGACGACGTCGGCCAGGAGGAAGTGTGGAACGACAGAGGCTTCACTGCGAAGGGCCGGATCGGGCGAAAGCCGCTACACTTCAGCGTGTGGCTTTCCGAGAGCGACCGCCCCCGTGTCTTCAACGGGCAAGTCGGGTTCTATATCAAAGACGGCACGTACCACTGGAGCAACGACTTGGAACTTCCCGCCCCCTGGGACGCGGAGCCGGACGACGATTACCGGGTAACCGACGATGCGCTGATCTGCATCAGTAGCGAAACGGCGACCTTTGATGCGGCACCACTCCTGCTGGCGACGCGGGATGCCCTGGATGTAATGCGCCGTTGTGCCTGACGGACCGCTGGCTGAGGGCCCGGTCAAGACAACCCTAAGATGCATCAAGCCAACGTGGACGCCCGGAAGCCGCATCGGCATCGACCACCTTGTTGTCGGCGTCACTGTCCAGCAGCGGCACCGGCTCGTTCGTCAGCACCGCGCGCAGCATGACGGTGATGGACTTGCGCTTGGCGAACCACTGACGGCGCAGGCGGGTCAACGCCCGCGTGGCCTGGGTCTTGTCCAAAGGCAGGAAGCGGGTGACCCATCGGTAGCCGAAGTCCAGCCGGTTGAGCGCGTCCAGCAGGCCGGGCCGTGTCATCCCCGGAAAGCCAAGCACGGTGACGGTGCGCAGATGGGCGCTTCCCAGCATCGGTTCGAGCCCGCCGGTCAGCGGGGTATCGACCAGCACGCCGTCCAGATACATGGGCACGGCGGGCACGGCGATCGGATGGCGCTTGGTCGAGATGGTGCCGTGCAGGAAGGTCAGCGTCCCGGCATCGTCCAGCGCCGGCACCTCGGGCAGCACCCCGGTCAGCAGGTCGAGGATGCGGTCGGTCTCCTCGACGAAGCGGGCACGCTCGCGGTGCCAATCGCGGTCGCCGGCCGGGCGCTCGCGCTCCAGCAGGGCGGCCTCGGCTTGCGCCTGACTGTCCGGCGGCGGCAGGAAGACCAGGGTCAGGTGATGGGCGCTCTCGAAGGCCGGGCGTCCGCCCTCGAAGGCGGCGCGCCGTTCGGCATCCACCAGGGCCGAGACCGGATCGGGGAAGGCGGAGTCCGGATAGTGCGGCGCCGGGCGGCGTTCCGCCTCGAAGAACCAACAGAGTTCAATGAAGGGCTGGACTTTTTACGAGGTAGTGCGTATTTTTTTTCAGAAGACTTGCATTAACCTGCGAGCGTCAAATGCCTCTACATCCGATAAAGATCGCTTTTGTTTTTGGAACGCAAGCCGAGTTAATTAAAATTAGGCCAGTTATTTTGGGAGCAAAATTTCGAGGCTGGCCAGTTTTGATTCACAAAACACTACAATACAGCTCCGTTGCAAAAAATAAAAATAATAAATTAACGAATATTGATAATAAATATTGTTACCCAAGAGACTTAACGAACGCGATCAATTTACTTACCAAAAATATGGAATATTTTATCTGCAAAGAGAGGCCTTCTTTAGTTGTTGGTGTCGGAGACACCACATCTGTTTTTTCGGCAGCAATAGCATGTAAAAATCGCGACATTGCCTTTGCACATATGGAGGCCGGCATGAGGACTTGGGATCTCGTTGACCCTTGGCCAGAAGAATTTTTTCGGAAATACGTTGATTTCATCTCGTCAATACATGTGTGCTTTGATCCGCACGACAAACAAAATTTAAAGCGAGAGGGCATTCCCAAAGCACAAGAAATTCCTGTATTCAAAAGTACAGTATACGACTCTTTGTTTGAATGGGCGAAAAGACATAATATTTCAGAAAATAAAAGACAAATCTTGTTACATTTACATAGAAGAGAGCTTCCTTATTTTGAATTCAAGGCACTTATTAATGGTATATCAAATCACCTTCGGGACAATCCAAATATCGATGTTATTTTAATGAAAAATAGGCGGTATCAGTTTTGTTCTGAAAATTTTAGTTTTCCCTGCAACGTTAGACTCAGAGAGCGCATGATGCGAAGTAATTTTTTATTTGAACTATGTAAATCTTCTATTGTTATCAGCGACAGCGGAGGCGTGCAAGAGGAATGTCAATACCTAGGGATTCCGAATATAATAATAAGGAATAATACTGAAAGACCATATTTAGTTGACGGAAATATTTCATTTCTAGTGGGCCGAGAAATCAAAGCAGCCCTTCCTATTGTTTTGGCGCTAATTGACGAGCATCTGAAAAACAAAACAAAAGTATGCATAAAAAATCGCCACGCCTCCGACGCCGCGGAAATAATAGATTATATTACTTATCAAGCACAATTTTAATTGCCTCAAACGCTCTTTTTGATTCTTTATCAGAAAGGTATAGTTTATTATTTTCTATTTTTTCAACAATATCACTGATATTTTTTGATCCATCTGATACATGTTTCTTAATAAAAGAAATAGCGGTCGATAGAGCTAAATTAACTTCAGTTCTATCAACGCTCAAACCACCGCAGATCTCTTTAGCATTGTAAACTTCTATTTCTGCAAGCAATTTTTCCCACAAAAACTTAGCGTGCATTTCCTTGCTAGATTCTGCGCTCAACGCACTAAACGCTTTCCCTCGATAACTCGCGGCATCCTCAACGAGGTTTATCAATTTTCTCGATTTACTTTTCGCAGATAGTATATTGTATTTGTTGTAATAAATAAAACCTTTCCATAAGAATATAGAGTTCGCGCTGCACTTGTTCTTTTTTTCAATCTCAAGAAGTATGCGCTCTGCAGCGTTAATCTCTTCTTCTGCCTTCTCCATTTGTTTGCGCCAGCCTATGTTGTTATTGTGCACAAGCGCAATTTTTCTAGAAACTAAGCTGGAAAAATTTGATGCTATTAAATCAATCCAGTCATTTTTATTTCTTCGCTTCAAAACAGCGCTCAGATTTTTTTTGATTTCAAAAAACTTATCATATGAAGATAGGCCTACTGTTAGGCCTTCGGCATTGCTTCGAGCGCAAAAGTAGGCATATACGTTCTTGGCAACTACGATCTCATCATACTCTTCGTCATGGTACAATACTCCATCAAAGAACGTTTCCAAACTCGGTTCGGCATTACTATAAATATATGGAATTACAATGTGAGTGGCAATATTTCGTTTTTCTTTAGGCGAAAGAGGAGTCTGCTCTCTATTTAAAGAACTCAAACGGTCCTTAATGGACGCCCACTCGGAAAACCAATAAAACGGATCCTCTGGAAAAATCACACTAGACTCAAGCATTTTCTCTGAAAATCTCTGGCCAATTTTTTCGGCGCATTCACGCAATTTTTTTTTTGAAACATTTTCTACCCCACCTTGGTATCGTCTATAACCTTCGAAAGTTTCCAGCCACATTCCTTGCAAATCCGTAGGTGCCCGCGCCCTATCGAAGCCCACAACAGCGGCGAAAATCAACCTGGGCGGCAGCTCTGCGAGAGCGTAACCCCACTCAAACATTAGATTTGACCTGAAAACTCCTGTAGAAGTACCTTTGCCATTAGAAAAATCTTCAACGAGAAGAATGACAGCATACGAACTGTTTATCTGCTCAATGACACGCGGCCCGAGATAGAACGATGAATTTCTATCCTCATCGCCGCCGACAATGCACTTAAATCCATTTTTATCCAATATGTCAGCAACAGAATCGGCAAGATCTCTGTTCCCCCCCCAAGCAATAAATACGTGAGAAGATCTGCCCATTTTTTGAAGCCCCTATTTTTCTATCGCGTTTTTCAGAAAGTTATAAATACCCAGGCGCATTCACATATCACTGCTCCTTCTTAGTACAATAAATATGTTTCCATCGCGTTGATCCGGCGCAAGTCGGTAAGAAAGCGCCCCAATACTACATTAGTTATCGAACGCGAAGCGGCAGATCAACCCTTTGCATTGCCAAAAGTCCTTATATCGATCAGCAATCACAATACATTTGACGCTCATATCTCTGCCTCCCCCCTTCCTTGAAGCCGCACCATAGATGGTGAGCCAATAGAAAACATATTAAAACTGTATTATAGCCGAAAAATCGTCAAGCGCCACATCAAACGCTCAGCCGAAGCGGGTGTCGAGCTCATGCTGGCCCTTGCGCTCGAACCAAGCCTTGAGGGCATCGGCGATGATGGCCGGCTTGGTGGCCGACGGATGGCGCGCGGCCGCGTCCAGGCGGTCGCTGAGGTCAGCCTCCAGCAGGCACTGATGACGGATGCGGGGACGGGGCATGGGCTTGCTCCGGCTTGGCCGCAGAGGGGCGGCATTGACCGGTGCAAGGCTCGCGCGGACGGGCGGAATCGCTGAGAGCGGTTATGTACGCCCTTGCGCGCCCCAGGGTCCGGACGGGTCCGAAGGCTCAGAATCCGGGCAGCAGGTCCTCACCCCGGGGCCGGCCCTCGTTGACGCCATAAGCGCGCGCGGTCGGGGTCAGGCGGTCCAGAGCCCGCTTGTCGGCGGCCGGGTCGGAGTCCTCGTCGGCGGCGCCGAACAGGTTGGCCTGATCCAGCAGAGGCGGCGTCGGCGGGATCTCCTCGGCGAGGCCGGGATGACGCTGCAGGCCACCGCCGTCGTCGCTGTCCGGATCCAGGGCGGCGCGAACCTCCTCGGGGGTGCCCAGGCGGGCGTCGGGGCTGCGCACCTGCCCGGACCAGTCGTCGGGCCGGGACTCCGGCACATCGGCATAAGCCCCGTCAGCCAGTGTCGGCGCCTCCACGACACGGGCGGTGAAGTTGGCATCCTCGAAGTAGCGCAGCTTGGTGGCGTGGATCGGCGCCAGTCCGGAGACCAGCACCAGTTCATCGTGGGGCGGCAACTGCATCACCTCGCCGGGGGTCAGCAGCGGTCGGGCGGTTTCCTGACGGCTGACCATGACATGCGACAGCCAGGGGGCCAGCCGGTGGCCGGCATAGTTGCGTTGTGCGCGCAGTTCGGTGGCCGTGCCCAGGGCATCGGAGATCCGCTTGGCGGTGCGCTCGTCGTTGGAGGCAAAGGCAATGCGCACATGGCAGTTGTCCAGGATGGCGTTGTTCTCGCCGTAGGCTTTCGAGATCTGGTTCAGGCTTTGGGCGATCAGGTAGGCGCGGATACCGTAACCGGCCATGAAGGCCAGCGCGGTCTCGAAGAAGTCCAAACGCCCGAGGGCGGGGAACTCGTCGAGCATCATCAGCAGCCGGTGGCGGCGGCTCTTGGTCGGATCGCCTTCCAGGCGCTCGGTGAGGCGCCCGCCGATCTGGTTGAGCACCAGACGCACCAGCGGCTTGGTGCGCGAGATGTCCGAGGGCGGAATGACCAGATAGAGCGAGACCGGCCGGGCGGCATCCACCAGGTCGGCGATCCGCCAGTCGCAGGCGGCGGTGGTCGCCGCGACGGTGGGATCCCGGTACAGGCCGAGGAACGACATGGCCGTGGACAGCACACCGGAGCGTTCGTTCTCGGACTTGTTCAGCACCTCGCGGGCGGCAGAGGCCACGACCGGATGGACGCGCGGCTCGGCCTCGGTGCCCAGGTGGTTTGTGGTCATCATGCGGTGCAGGGTGCGGGCGAAGCCGCGCCGGGGGTCGGACAGCAGGGTCGCCACCCGGGCCAGGGTTTTCTCCTCCTCGGCATACAGCACATGCAGGATGGCGCCAACCAACAGCGCGTGGCTGGTCTTCTCCCAGTGGTTCCGCCGTTCCAGCGCGCCTTCGGGATCGACCAGGATGTCGGCGATGTTCTGGACGTCGCGGACCTCGTGCGGTCCCTTGCGGACCTCGAGAAGCGGATTGTAGCGGGCCGAGCGCGCATCGGTCGGGTTGAACAGCAGGCAGTGGGAGAAGCGGGATCGCCAGCCGGCGGTGAGCTGCCAGTTCTCGCCCTTGATGTCGTGGATGACGGCCGAGCCGGTCCAGGACAGCAGGGTCGGCACGACCAGCCCCACGCCCTTGCCCGAGCGGGTCGGCGCGAAGGCCATGACGTGTTCCGGCCCGTCGTGGCGAAGATACCTGGGACCGAACCGGCCAAGGAACACCCCGGCCGGGCGGAACAGGCCGGCCCGGTCCACCTCCCGGCGGGTGGCCCAGCGCGATGAGCCGTAGGTGGTCACCATGCGCCCCTGCCGCGCCCGCCACAGCGACCCGATAATGGCCGCCGCCGCCCCCATGAAGCCGCTCATACCGGCCAGCAGCCCAGCGGCGTCGAACACCTTGGGCGCATAGGCCTCGAAGGCGAACCACCAGACGAACAGCGCCCAGGGCGGATAGACCGGCCAGCCGAACAGCACGAACCACGGTTCGCCAAGCTGGGCCTGATAGCCCAGCATGTCGGCGGCCCACTGTGTCGCCGCCCACACACCCAGAATGACGATGGCGAAGACGATCAGGATCTGGCCGATCAGCAGCTTGGTGGGGGTCATGGCATCGTCCGTCCGCTCCGGTCCCGGCGAGAGTGCCGGGATGCTGCGGACAAGGCTCGGTCAGCGGACCGAACCGGACAACGGCGGTCTGGTGCGATGGTGTACGACGCGACCGCCTTGGTCCTTGGCGGGGCACTCAGAGTGTTTTATATTCCGGCAAATCGGATTATTTATGAGGCGTGTCATGGTCGCCAGCCTGCTGACCCCCAACGAGGCCGCCGTCGTCGCCGGCGTCACCCTGCGTGACGTCAACCGGGTGATCGACGAACGCATCCTGCCCGACCGGTTCTACTCGGTCGCCGACGGACGGCGGGTCCATCTGGCTGCCTGCCCGCTGGTGGGGTTCTACTTTCGGGCCGCAAGGGCGCTGACGGCGGAGGAACGCCTCACCCTGATCGGCCGCTTCTCCGAACGCATCACCGCCTCGCTGCTTGCCCACCCGTTCGAGGGCTGGGCCGACGCCGACTGGCGCGTGGACGACGACTTCCTGAGCGTCAGCCTGTCCCCCTTCGTCGCCGATGCCGATACGCGAGGCGCCCGGCTGGCGGCCGCGCGGGCGCGCGTGATCGAGGACCCAGCCATCCTGGGTGGCGCGCCGGTCATCAAAGGCACGCGCGTTCCGGTGCATGATCTGGCCGCGTCGGTCGCCGTCGGCCTGTCGCGGGAGCGCATCCTGGCTGCCTACCCTGGCCTGGATGACGAGACCCTGGATCTTGCCGTGCTGTATGCCGAGGCCCATCCCGCCCGGGGCCGGCCGCGCCGGCTCTCGGTCGTACCGGCGGAGGCACGGCCGGCGGTCGACCGCATGGTGGTGAGGCGCCGGCGGGCATGAAGCTGCTCACTTAGAGCCTGACCCAAAAGGGTCTTGCGCCCGGATTGGGTGCGTGATTCAAGGTGCTTGGTATGAACAGCCGAGCGACGCACGATGTGGACCAAAGA
>NZ_FNAP01000024.1 GCF_900101965.1 Rhodospira trueperi
GTCAGACCATCAACCTCCGAAAGCCAAACCAAAAACGTGTCCCGATCCATACCCGCCTCCCGCGTTCAGCATCCTTTATGATACCAAAAACGGGAACGCATACCTAACGCTAATTGAGCCTTATTCTAAAACGATATGTGTAATTGCTCATGGGGTTGGCCCGGTGAGCAATTACCCACAGGCTAATCTGTGTCAGTGCGGACACGGCGGGAACCTGTTCATCTGAGGCTGTCCGCCAGACACGTCTCCGGCGGATGGCCGCAGACAGGAGAACGCCATGAACAAAGACCGGGTGATCGGAGCCGCGAAAGTCCTCAAAGGCAAGCTGAAGGCGGCGGTCGGCAGGGGAGTCGGCGACAAGAAGCTCGAATCGGACGGCGAGGCCGACAAGATCGAGGGCAAGGTCCAGAATGCCGTCGGCGGGGTCAAAGACACCGTCCGCGACGCTTGACGGCTCTGGCCGCAACGGCGGAGCACGACCGGCGTAGTATGTCGGCGTTGTGGCCCTCCGCGGTCCCGCGCTGTCCTTAGAGGTCAGAGATTGACGAGGCACGGGCTCATGAGTCGGACTTTTCTTCTGATCGTCATCGTGGCGCTGGCCGTGGTCGCCGCCGTGACCGGGTACTTTTACTATCAGGAACGCCAAAGTGGCGTCGATATCAAGATCGACGGCAGCGGCGTATCCATCGAGAGCAATTGACCCCTCGGGACCGGTCGCCGAAGCCCGGCGATGCCGTCCCTTCGGCATACCGCGCGACACGGCCAACACTCAGTGCCATTCGGACCCCCGGTGGCACCCTGACGTCCAGGAGAACCGCGATGTCGCTCAGCCTGATCCTCATCATCCTTCTTGTCGTTTTTCTGCTTGGCGGATTCAGCGGACGCTTCGGGGGGTATGGCTATGGCTTCGGTCATGCCGGGGTCGGTGTCCTTGGCACGGTTCTGATCATCTTGATCGTTCTGATGGTGCTTGGCCGCATCTGACCACTCACGCCGTGCAGGGAGGGGGCGCGCTTCGATCCGATGTTTATCAGGTCGCCGAATGATCCCCCCCGCGCCCCGCGCGGCACTGCCGGAGGTATCCCGTCGTGACGAGCCCCCGCTTCATCCATCGCGCCCTTCTGCCCGCCCTGCTTGTGCTTGCCGGGCTGACCGTCGGGTCGATGGCCGCCTGCACCTCGACCCCGAGCAGCGAAAGCACGGGTGAGTACCTGGACGACACGGTCATCAGCAGCAAAGTCCGCGCCGCCATTCTCGGCGACCAGGGCCTGACGATCTTCAAGATCGATGTCGAAACCTATAAAGGCGTCGTGCAACTGAGCGGATTCGTGGACTCCGCCGCATCCAGGCAGCGCGCCGGCGCCGTCGCCGCCGACGTGACCGGGGTCAGGCAGGTGCGCAACGATCTGGTCATAAAGTAACCGCGTGGGTTTGGTCGCCTTGAACGAAAGGCGGTCCGCCCCGCGCGCGTGCGGTCATGGCCCGGTCATGGCCCGATTATGGGGTGGGGGACGGCAAGACGAGGGCCGTCGGTCTGTCCTGCCCGTGACGCCTGTTCCCGAGACGTCGGATGCCACTCTTTTCAGGATGATGATGGTGGCCCACGGTTTGTCCCGCCCGACGCGCGCCACGCCCTTCCCATGACCTGTGGTGGGCGTGGGTGGGGACCCTGCGAACAGCCTTTCGAGAGAGAGATCGCGTGCGACCCGATGAGGGACGTATGGCGATCAGATCCGAGTGAAGGCCGCCGGTTGGCTGAATCGGGGCGCCGTATGGCGCGGTGGCCCGCAAAGGCCCATCGCCCAACTCTTCCAGGTGGAGGCATCGCGATGGATTCAGGCAAACACAACAACACGGTCAGCCACACGGCCATGCTCTCTCGGGTGGCCGCAAACGCAATGTCCGTCGCGGGGTGCGAACCGCATCGCCTGGCCGCCGACACGGGTCTGGTAGCGGATGATCCCTGGCTCTCCACGAAGGCCGACCCTGGCCTGGTGCAGATCGTCCGGTTTCCGCTCAACGCCGTGCTCGACCCCTTGAGGGCAGACTTCACCTCTCGGGCCCAGGCCGAGGGCCTTGTTCTGCGCGTGGCATCGTGCCCCCTGTCCATAGACGGCGATCCGCGCCGCCTTGCCCAGATCATGCGGATCATTCTTCTGAATGTGCTGAAACACTCCCGACACGGCATGATTCTGATCGGATGCCATCGCCACGGCGGAGGGCTGAGCATCGAGGTCCGGGAGACCGGGACCGGCGTTCCGAGACGCCCGCTTCAGGACATCATCGGTGACCACGCCCTGCGCGACACGCCCGCGCGCGACCATGGCCGTGGTCCTGGCCTCAGCCTTGCCGTCGCAATGCGGCTGGGCGATCTGATCGGCTGTCAGGTCGTCATGCGGGGGCGTCCGGGTGTGGGGGCGGTGTTCGTCATCAAAGTCGGGCGCTTCTGGGAGGTCCCGGACCCACCTGCCGGCGAACGCGCCCAGCCCTGGGACGGCATGCCCTGGCCACCGTCGCGCCCCGTGCCAGAGGCAAAGGTATGCGACAGCCCCAACGCCTCGCATGTCATCCTCGTGGTCGATCCCGACCTGGACACCTGCGAGGGACTGCGCGGGTTGGTCGGTCAATGGGGCTGGCAGGTTGAGGGCTTTCCGTCCAGCGACGCGTTCCTGAGCGCCGATCCGGCCAAACAGCCGGGCCGGCGGGACGCCTGCGTTCTGATCGACGCCGATCTGCGCGGTGGCCTGAGCGGACTCGATCTTCTGCGGTGGCTCGGCCAGTCCGACCGTCGTCTTCCGGCGATCATGATGGGCGGGGGCAGCGACATCTCGGTCGCCGTGGCGGCCATGAAGGCGGGCGCGATGGACTTTCTTCAAAAGCCGGTGTGCGGCCAAGCGGCGCTCGCCAGCATTGGCAGCGTGTTGGAGTGGTCGCGGGCGTTGGGACAGGCCGAAGCCCGGCACGAAAGCGCGACCAGCAGCGTTGCCGGCCTGACGCCCAGGCAAAACCAGATCCTGGCCCTTGTCCTCGCGGGCCAGCCCAGCAAGATCATCGCCGCTAGCCTTGGCATCAGCCAACGCACGGTCGAGAACCACCGATCCGCGATCATGCGGAAGACCGGGGCGCGGTCCCTCCCGGGGTTGACACGACTGGCCCTGGCCGCGAGCCCAAACGCTCCGTCCTGGCCCATGTGACGCCGGCCGGCTTCGTGCTCCTGCCCCCGCCGGGACGGAGCGCAATCCGCCGCGTTCGCGGCCCCGGAGGCCATGAAGCGGACGGAGCCGTTTCATGGCCGGCGAGTCCTACTGGTTGTACGTCGGCAGGTCCTTGATCTGCGCATCGGTGAGAGCCGTCTGAAGCGTCATGTCCTCGCCGCTGCCGATGGGGGTGAGGTCGCCCCAGTTGAGCGCAACCCCATGCATGCCCATGCCGAGAAATCCGCCGACCTCGACGATCACCCTGTCACCAGCGATCACCGAAACCTCGCCGACGGTATCACCCTCGGCATTGACGACCTCCCGTCCGAGCACGGCGTCGGTCGGCATGTCCGCCTTCTGCGACGACATGCCGGTACCTGCGGCGGAGTCGTCGGTCGTCTGATCGGAAGCCTCGCCTGTCTGCGCGGTGTCCTGGTTCGCGTGATCAGAGTCGTCGCGCATCTGCGCGGCTCCCTGAGCGCCGGACTCCGCTTTCGGCAGGTCCTGGATCTGCTGCTTGGTCAGCGCCGTCTGAAGCGTCATGTCCTCGCCGCTGCCGACGGGGGTGAGGTCGCGCCAGTTGAGCGCGACTCCATGCGTGCCCATGCCCAGGAACCCGCCGACATCGACGATCACACTGTCGCCGGTGATCGCCGAAACCTCGCCAACGGTATCGCCCTTCGTATTGACGACCTCCCGTCCGATCACGGTTTCGGTTGGCATGTCCGTCCGTGCGGCCGCGTTCGCGGGCGTTTCGGATGCCTGCGCGTCAGGGGCCGCCTGTTTCATGGTGTCACCCGCCACGGTGCCCGTGTCGCTGACGCCGCCGCTGGGCGCCGGATCCGCCGCCATCGCGGTGCCGGCGACCAGCGCAAGCATCGGGACGGTCAGGGTCGTTCCGAATACAGTGATCTTTTTCATGGTGCAGCCCTTCATTCCACCGAAGGAAAGAGAAGGCCCCGTGCGGATCGCATGAGACGTTTCCATCCTTCTGTGTCGGGCCAGGGCCGTTTTCAGGGTCTCCATTGTCACCTTGAAAAGGTGGGAACTGGCCGACTTCAAATTAATACAAGATTTTCGAAGTTTTTGGCAGCCTCGGAATATACTCATGCTCGACGCTCAAAACTGTCAGTTCAACGATTTTTTATTTGCGTGGCGCAGGATCGAAATGTTCCCGGCGCGTGCGGTGTTGGACGCGGGCTCTGAGCCCTCGGGGAAGTGGGAATGCGACAGCCAGTGGAGACGGTGGACAGGCGTCCAAGATGGTCTTTGCACACAAAGGGGCGTCAGCCTCGGGCGCATGTCCACGGGCGTAGTGTAGGAGCGCTGGTGGTCGCGCGGACCCCGTCTTCGAGACGCTGGCATCACCAAGCGATGCCATAGGCACACCGGCCGCTCAGCCTTTGACGTTGGCTCAAAGGCTTCGCACTGCGTGCATTCAGCACGAAACCGACCCCTTCGCGGGTTCCACCGATACGGCCACCTCCAGCGCGCTGCAGGCCGCGGCCGGGCCGACAAACCGGCCGGAGACCGGCGCGGTCTGGCGGATGTGGCGCGCCACGGCGACCGGAATCAGGTTGAACCCGCCGACGCTGCGGTTGGTCGGATCGAACACGATCCAGCCGGCGCCGGGCACGTAGACTTCGGCCCAGGCGTGGGTCGAGCCGCTGCCGGCGGACCCGAGAGTGTTCAAGTCGGGGTCGTACAGATAGCCGGATACGATCCGCGCGCCGAACCCCAGGCTTCGGACGGCATCGACGAACAGCACTGCGAAATCGCGGCACGAGCCCCGGCCGCGCGTCAGCGTCTCGACCGGGGTCTGCACGGTTTCTTCGTCGCGGGCCTCGTAGGCGATCCGCGCGGCCACGCCGTTGCTGATATCCTTCAGCAGCGACAACGTGTCCGTGTCGGGGCCGGCAACGAAGGCCCGCGCCCAGTCGTGCAGATGTCCCCCGGAATCCAGGTAGGCCTGAAGCCGCAACGCGCCCAGATCGGTCATGTCGTCGTCACTGAGCAGGAACGGATACGTGAGGGCCGAGGCGGCGATCTCGAACACCGGCCATTGCTCGACATCAAGCGTCAGCGTGGCGAGGCTGTCGATGGCCAGCGTGTCCGCCGGGGCGCCGAACGTCGCCGTCGCCACGGCGTTGCCGGCGACGTCGTGGGCCCAAGTGACGGTGGCGGCCGGAGAGATCTCCAGATCGTGCGTGTGCAGCCGCACGGTGCGGCTCTCGCGCGGGCGCAGCATCAGGCGATGCGGACCGAAGCTCATCGGTTCGCGGTAGTGATAGGTGGTGCGGTGTCGGACCGTGAGGGTGCTCAAGTGCGGTCTCCGAATGCTGGCGTTTCGGCCTGTCGGAGGTGGCTTTTTTTGGTCATGATCTGCTTACTTTCGCAATTCTTGGTGTGCTGGCGTCGCCGACCGGCCCATGCCTTTGTCCGCGTGATGACGCAATCAACGTGCCAACACGCACTGTCCGCCCAGCATCCGGAAGCCCCTGTTGCAGGCCCAGCGGTTCCCCGAGCGGTCGATGTGAGCGTTTTGCGGAGGAACAATCAGGATGCATGTGTTTCCATCCTGCTCGTACCCGCGCTCGCATTGCCAACCCGGCCCGAATTCACCCCCAACAAGAAAAGCGTTGTCCGGAACCACGATGGGCTCGCATCGGCCACCCTTCTCCACGAACCCCCGGTCGCAGGCCCATGGCGGGCCATAGCGCTTGTTCGTGAGGTAGGCGTTTTCTGGAACGTTGATCGTCACGCATCCGCCCGCTTCTTCTGAAAAGCCGCGATCACATTCCCATCCGGATCCATAGGCATCGTCTGACAGAAAAGAGTTCTCGGGACTTTCGATGACTTCACATCGGTTGCGTACCCGCCTGTATCCGCGATCACACGCCCAATCTTCGCCTGTCGCCTTCAGGTAGGCATTTGGCGGAACGACGACTTCCCGGCAGGTTGATTCGTCAACGTCCTTGAAGCCGTGCCGGCATTCCCAGCCTTTGCCGTAAGACCGCTCCGTCGCAAAAGCATCCTCGGGAACAACGATGGCGATGCAGGCGCCGTCCACAAGACGATACCCGTCGTCGCAGGTCCAGCCTGCGCCAAAAGAACGGTCATGCGCGTTCTCGGGTGTCACGCTTGTCGGGTCCTGGGCGACCGCAACAGATACGAACAGCAAGACAAGGAACGCGGCCACAAAGACGCGCCAGGTTGACCTTGCGACAAACAGGGCCCCAGTTTCGAAACTGAGCATGTTGGGCATTTCCTTCCAGGCACGGGTTCGCTCCCGTGCCGGTTGATGATGGTCAACCCGGGTGTGCGGGCACTATGATCTTGAGCGGACACGGTACACGGTTCCGGGAAGGGCCCTGCTGATCGAGGTTAGTGCGGCTGTGATCAACCGGTGTCAGCCACGGTGGCGCCGTTTGTGGCAACGGAATCGCCGTTTCATGGCGTCATGAGGCAGGGTCACGTCTCGTCCGTCAGAAACGCCGACAAGCCGGGCCGGTTGATCTCTCGCACGACAGCCGCCATCTCCTCCGCCCGCATCGGAGGAGAGATCAGAAATCCCTGGGCCTCGTCCGGTCTGGTCTCACCGTAACGTCAAGAGCCTGCCGCCCCCCGTCCAGCGGGACACGGAACGCGCCATCGCACGGCAGCAGGGGCCGGCCCTCAAGGGTGGCGGACGATGTCTGGCCGGACGGGCCGGAGGCGGTCTTCACCCGAATGTCGCAGCGGGTTCCGGCCACGGTGACGGTGGCCTCGAACCCGGGCCAGGTGTCCGGAACCCGCGGATCGACGACGAGGTCGCGCCCCTCCCGCCGAAGACCAAGAATCCCCTCGACCCCGGCACGGTACATCCAGGCTGCCGACCCGGTGTACCACGTCCAGCCGCCGCGTCCGATGTGGGGCGGCTGGGAATAGACATCGGCGGCGACCACGTAGGGTTCGACCTTGTATCGATGGACATCGTCGTGCCGTCGGGCGTGCGTGATCGGGTTGAGCATGGCGAACAGCTCGGTGGCTTTGGCGCCATCGCCAAGCTTGGCGAACGCCATGATCACCCACATGGCGGCGTGGGTGTACTGCCCCCCATTCTCTCGCAGCCCCGGGGGATAGCCCCGGATGTAGCCGGGATCATGCGTGGTTGAGTCGAAGGGTGGAGTGAACAACAGAACCAGACGGTCCTGCCCCCGGACCAGATGCCGATCCAGCGCGGCCATGGCGCGGGCGGCGCGGTCCGGATCCGCCACCTCTGACAGGACAGCCCAGGATTGGGCGATGGAATCGATGCGGCAGGCATCGCCGTCCCGTGTGCCCAGCCACGTGCCGTCGTCAAAGGTCGCCCGCCGGTACCAGTCGCCGTCCCAGGCCTCTCGCTCGACCGCCGCCACGATCCCGGCGGCCTGCGCCTGCCACCCCTGGGCGCGGGCATCGCCGCGGTCCGTGGCGAGGGGTGCGAACAGCGCGACGGTGCGCGCCGTCAGCCAGGCCAGCCACACGCTTTCGCCCTGACCGTTTTCTCCCACCCGGTTCATGCCGTCGTTCCAGTCGCCCGTGCCCATCAACGGCAGGCCATGCGGCCCCAGCAGGGCCAGGCTTCGGTCAAGGGCCAGGGCGCAGTGTTCGAACAGCGACGCCTGCCGATCCGAGAGCGTCGGCGTGAAAAAGGCATCGTGGGCGCCCGGCTTCAGGGCCTGTCCCTCCAGGAAGGACACAGGTTCGTCCAGGACCCCGGCGTCCCCGCTGGTCGCCACATAGCTGGCGACGGCGAACACCAGCCAGATCCGGTCATCGGAAATGCGGGTCCGCGTCCCCTGCCCGGAGTGCGGCAGCCACCAGTGTTGCACATCGCCTTCGACGAACTGGCGCGCGGCGGCGCGCAGCAGATGGGTCCGCGTCTCCTCCGGACAGGCGAAGGTCAGGGCCATACCGTCCTGCAACTGGTCGCGGAAGCCATAGGCGCCACTGGCCTGATAGAAGCCCGACCGGGCCAGGATGCGGCACGCGAGGGTTTGATAGAGCAGCCACCCGTTGAGCATGATGTCCATGGCGCGATCCGGCGTCCTGACCTGCACCGCCCCCAGCAGCCCGGCCCAATGGTCCGTCACGGCGGCCAGGACGGCGTCGAGATCGGCCCGTCGGGACCGCATGATCAGGGCGCGGGCGTCGGCGTCCGAGGCGCATTCGCCCATGAACCAGACGACGTCGGTCTCCTCTCCGTCCGCGAGATCGATGGCGGCGGTCAAGGCCACACAGCGGTCGAGCCCCACGCCGGCCGTGCCCGACGCCGGCGCGCCGACGCCCCCGTGAAACGCGGCGCGGTCCGTGGTCCAGCTCGTCTGCCGTCCGCCCAGGTCGGTGAAGGCGACCCGATCCGGAAACCCCCGTCCCCATGGGTTGCGCGTGAAAATCGCCCCGGTCTCGTCGTCGCGGCCGGTCAGCAGGAAGGGCGAGGCGGTTCCCGGGGCGATGCCGACCATCCATTCGACAGCGGCGGTGACCGACAGACGCCGCCGTTGGCCGGATCGGTTGCGCAGGGTCAGACGCGAGATCTTGATCGGGTCGGCGCGCGGAACGAACTGGATCAGGTCGAGGGCCACGCCCTCCGCTTCGTGCTCGAACCGGCTGTATCCGAAGCCGTGGCGCGCCACGTAGGTCCCCCCATCGCGCCGGGGCCGCGCCATCGGGCTCCAGACCACCCCTGTTCCGTCGTCCCGCACAAGGATCGCCTCGCCCGATGGGTCGATCACCGGGTCGTTGGACCAGCGCGTCAACGGGTTCTCGCGGCTGTTCACGGCCCAGGTGTAGCCCGCGCCCTCCGCCGACACCTGAAAGCCGAACTCGGCGTTGGCGATCACGTTGATCCAGGGCGCGGGGGTCGTCTCGTCCCCCGACAGGATTGTGACATACTCCCGTCCATCGCGGGCGAAGCCCCCGAAGCCATTGAAATACTCAAGGTCGGCGCCAGCGGGCGCGGACTGGGGCGGCCCCTGCGCGGGTTGGGCGTCCGGATGCCTGGTCTTGTGGCGCGCGCCGGCGGTGGGCCTCTCGGCCCGTGCGATCTGGTCGGCCACGGATCCGCGTCGGGCATGGAGGACGATGCGCGCGGTGGCGGCCAGGAGGTCGCGCGTCCCCTGCGGGACAAGATCGCGCCGGAGGACATGCACCGCGCCCGCCGCGACGGACTCGCCCAGGCGCGGCCGCGACTGGCTTTTGCGGACCGCCGCCTCAAGCGCGGTCTGAAGGTCCTGGATGTAGGATGCGGGATGCTCGTTGACGATCACCAGGTCAACGGCGACCTGCTTCATGCGCCAGTATTCGTGAGCCCGGAGCATCTGGCCGACCACGGCCATGTCCGCGATGTCGTCGATGCGAAGCAGGACGATGGCCAAGTCCCCGGAGATGCCCAGCGGCCAGAGCCCGGACTGCGGCCCCGCGCCTCGGGCGATCACCTCCGCCGGCATCCGATACCGCAGGTCCTCATAAAGGATGGGCGCGGCCAGGATCTGGAAGTCCATCGCCTCTGCCGCGCCGATCCCGATATGCCGCAGTTCCACCTGCGCCTGTGTCCAGGCGAGGGTCTTGGCCCGGTCAAAGGCGTTCCGGTCGTGGTGCTTGTCGATCAGATCCAGCAGCGCCGCCTGGGTGGAGGCCACCACGGTCCAGAACGACACCCGGGCGACGGACCCGCCCGGGATCGTCACGCAGCGCCTGAGGGAAAAGACCGGATCCAGAACGGTGCCGACGGTATTGGACAGCGTCCGTCCGTCCCGCATCGCGACCGCGCCGGCCAGAGTGCCGGTGCCGCGGCCGAGGAAGCGCGCTCGATCGGTCTCGAATTCAGGGTCGGCGGCGATGTCGCCCTCGACGACAGCGAAATGGGCCGCCCAGACGCCCGGATCGTCTGGGGATCGGGGCCGGCGGGTCGCGGTCAGGGCCTCGAATTCCGGTAGGTGCGCGGTTTGGACGAACATCCTGGAAAAGGCCGGATGGGCCGCGTCCGCCGCGACCGGCGCCAGAACCAGTTCAGTGTAGGACGTCAGTTCGATGTCGCGGGGGCGCCAGCCACTGTTGGTCAGCGAGACCCGGCGCACCTCCCCGTCATCCTCGCCGGAGACCAGAACGTCCATGGTGGTCGTCAAGGTCCCGTCGTGGCCGGTGAACTGGGCGTGATCCTCGCTGAACAGGACATGGCCCGGGCGTCCCCCCTCGCCCGTGGGGCTGGCGCTCGCGGTCCAGCGCTTGCCCGTGGCACGGTCCTTGAGGAAGATGAACGTGCCCCCGTCGTCGGGTCCGCCGTCCTCGCGCCAGCGGGTCACCGCGATGGACCCCCAGCGGCTGTATCCGCCGCCCGTGGCCGTCAGCATCACCGCGTAGCACCCGTTCGACAGCAGGTGCGTGGCCGGTGCGCCGGAGGCCGCGACGCTCAGCCGACGGGTCGCGGCTCCTGCGGAGGTGATGGCGGTGACGGGCGTCCTCATGCCCTCCAGATCCGGACGGGCGACCGCGACATCCTGAGGGACCCGCTCCTGCAGCAACAGCTCGCAGGCCTTTATCATGGGATCCCGATGGAACCGGTCGCGCATCCGGCCGTCGGTGACGGTGTTGGCAAGGGCGACGATGGTCATGCCCTGGTGGTGGGCCATGAAGGTGCGCACAATGGCGACCGTCTCGCCCTCCGGGATCCGCGAGCGGGTGAAATCCAGCGCATCGAAAAAGCCATGGCGTCCCAGGGCGCCCATCCCGGTCAGCCGGTCGAAGTTGCGGCGGGCGCCGTGCGGATCGACCATCGCTCCAAGCGCGGTGGCATAGGGCGCGACCACGGCGTCACCGGCCAGCCCGCGCTTCAGGCCAAGTCCCGGCACGCCGAAGCTGGAATACTGGTACGTCAGCTCAAGATCGCGGGCGTTGAAGGCGGATTCCGAGACCCCCCAGGGGATGGCCAGTGTGCGGGCATGGGCCTGCTGGACCGCAACGGCAAGCCGATCGGTCTGCTCAAGCACGCTGCCGATGGGTGCGCGCATCACCAGCGACGGCATCAGGTATTCGAACATGGAGCCGGACCAGGAGATCAGAGCCGACCCGCCGCCCATGGGCGTGGCGCCCCGGCCCAGGCGGAACCAGTGCCGCGTTGGCACATCGCCCTTGGCGATGGCGAACAGACTGGCCAGACGCGCTTCCGAGGCCAGCAGGTCATAGCAGTTCGCGTCCAGTCCGTTGTCCGCGAGGGAATACCCGATGGACAGCAGCATCCTTTCGGGGTTGAGCAGGCCCGTGAAGTCCATGGCCATGGCCATGGCGCGGGCCTGCGCGGCGAGTCCCCTCAACCGATCCGCCAGATGCCGCGCTGCGTTGTGGTCGAGGTGGCGATCCCGGGCATGGCTCAGGCCGGCCGTCCTGAGGGCGTCGATCCAGAACAGGGGATCGGATGCCAAGTCGTCGTCGTCCGCCAGGGGCAGACTGTCCCGAATGGCCTCCGCCGCCTTGCCCGCAAGGCGGTTCAGAGGTGCGAAAACCAGGTCGAGGCCCTGGGCCCCCTCAAGCAGGGTTTCAATCTCGTCGAGACAGGCCGACACGGACGGCCCCTGCCCCCGGGGCGCGGCGGGCAGATCGGCGATGGCCAGACGGGCAAGGCGCACGGTGTCCATCAGGCCGGCCCGCACATCCGCCTCGGGCGCGTTCGGTGCGTCCGGCTTGCCCGGCGCCGGGGTCGCCCAGTCCTCGCAGGCATTGGCAAGCGCGATCAGGTGGCCCGCCAGATTTCCGCTATCGACCGACGAAACGTAGGCCGGATCGAGAACGTGCCCATCCCGTGTGTCGTACCAGTTGAAGAAGTGGCCCTTGTAGCGTGCCAGACCGTCCATGGCCGTCAGGGTCGCTTCAAGGCGTTCGACGGTTTCGGTCGTGCCCGCCCACCCGAAGTCCCGTGCCGCCACCGTCGAGAGCAGGTACAGCCCGATATTGGTGGGGGAGGTCCGGTGGGCGAGGACGGGGACCGGATCGACCTGAAAATTGTCGGGCGGCAAAAAAGAGTCGGCCTTGGTGACGAAGGTCTCGAAAAAGCGCCAGGTCCGCCGGGCGACGAGGCGCAAGGCGGCGCGGTCGGCGTCCGACACCACAAGGCGTCGCGCGCGCTGCGACGGCCGGCTGATCCGGTACGCGATGGCGGGCATGGCCGCCCAGGACACGGCGACGGGCAGGATCAACAGCCAGGAGGACGGCGCGATCACCACGGCTCCGGCCGCCAGGATCAAGCCGAGCGCCATGCCGCCGCGCATGGTTCCGTAAAACCCGGGCAGGTCCAGACGGGGCGCCGCCGTCGATGTCGCCGCCGTCGTCCATTCCAGGAGATCGCGGCGGGTGACGAACAGGCGCCATACGGTGCGGCCGATGGCGTCGAAGGCGCGCCGGGTCTGGTCGGGCAGGAAACAGACCGAAAGAAAAACCTGCACCATCGCCAGCCACACCCCCTTGCCCAGGGTGTCGAAATGGCTGCGCGCCGTCAGGCCGGAGCGCCGGGGCAGGATGGCGAAGGCGCTCGGCAGGAACGCGGGCAGCGCCATGGCCGCCACGACGAACGCGATCCCGACCCAGGCCGCCGGCGTCGGCATCACCCAGCACGCCGCCAGTGCGAACAGGAGGAAGGGCGCGATGAGCGACCGCCGCAGATTGTCGAGCATCTTCCACCGCCCGAGAAGGGACGGAGCACCGGGACCGGTCCAGTGACCGAACACCCAGGGCAGAAGCTGCCAGTCGCCCCGGATCCAGCGATGCTGGCGTTTGGCGGCGACGTCATGGCGGTTGGGGAAGTCCTCGACGACCTCGATGTCGGAGGCGAGCCCGGCCCGCACCCAGATGCCCTCGAACAGGTCATGGCTGAGCAGGGCGTTTTCCGGGTCCCGGCCGGACAGGGCGGCTTCGAACGCATCCACGTCATAGATGCCCTTGCCGGCGAACGATCCTTCTCCGAACACATCCTGGTAGACGTCGGAGACCGCCGCCGCGTAAGGGTCCATGCCCGCCGGTCCCGAGAACACCCGCTGGAACAGCGAGCCTTCCCCGCCCCGGGGCAGCGACGGCGTGACGCGCGGCTGGAGAATGCCATACCCGTCCGTGACCCGCCGCAGGGCCGGATCCAGGATCGGCCGGTTCAGGGGATGGCTCATCTTGCCCACCAGCCGCCGCGCCGCGTCGCGCGGTAGCCGGGTGTCGGCGTCCAGGGTGATGACATACCGCACCCCGTCGGGCACATGGGGCGCCACCCCGCCCACGGTCGCGAAGGACGTGTCGGTGGCCCCGCGCAGAAGCCGGTTCAACTCAACCAGTTTGCCCCGCTTGCGCTCCCACCCCATCCAGACGCCCTGCTTCGGGTTGAACCGGCGGCGGCGGTGCAGAAACAGGAAGCGGTCGCCGGCGGGGCCGGGGCCATGTCGCCTGTTCAGCGCGGCGATTGCCTCGACGGCGACGGACAGCAGGTCCGCATCGCTGTCGACGACCTCATGATCGGCGTCCGCCCCGTCCGACAGCAGGGCAAAGGTGATGTCACCGCCCGCGCCGGACAGGTAATGCACCTCCAGGCTTTCGATGTGGTCCCGAAGATCGGTTTCGCGGGTCAGGAGCGTCGGGACGGCCACCAGCGTGCGCGCAGACCCTGGAATCCCCGCCGAAAGGTCGAGGCCCGGCAGGATCACAGGACCGTGGCGCCAGGTCGCCAGGCGGTTGACCAGGGCGGTGGCCACTTCGGTGGCGGGAACGGCTGCCAGGATGGCGAAGACCGCCAGTCCGCCCCAACCCAGCCCGGCCAGGGAGAGGCTCCAGACAGGCAACGCCAGAACCAGCAGGGTCATGACCACCATGGCGGCGACATACCCGGCCAGCCCCATGTCGCGACCCAGGCGGCCGAGCCGTGCCGGATACGTCGGACGGAACCCGATCGCCTGCTCAAGCGCGCGGCGGCCGTGCCCGATCAAATGGTAGCCGGGATCGCCGACCCGTTCGGCCATATCCTGTGTGGGGGCGGTTCGGGCGGCCTCGTTGGCGGCACGGATGGCGTGGTCCGTGACGTCGCCTTCCGACAGCACCGAGCCCCGGGCGAGGGTCTCGATGGCGGCCCGGTAAAGGTCGCGCGTCGGAAAGTCCATGGTGGCGAACCGGCTGGCGGCGCAGAGGCGTTCATCCACCAGGCTGATGCTCTCGACAAACTCCGCCCAGTCGATGTCCGAAATCAGGCGCATGCTGTTGATGACGTTGCGGACCGAAACGTTGGAGGATCCCAGGCGCTGTTGCGCGCGCGAGACCACCTGTTCGATGGACGCCCCTTGTTGCTCAAGGCGTTCGGACAGCCATCCGATCGCGGGCGTCATCGTCGGGTCCTGGTCCCGCAGCCGCTTCGCCAGTTGCGCGGCGAAGACCTCCGAGAGCGGGCCAACGGAGCGGGTGGCGACATCGGCGTCCAGTGCCGCCTTTGCGCCGCCCGATGCCAGCAGTCGGTCGGCCAACGCGTCCGCGTCGGCCCGTTCCGAACGCCCCAGACCGATCTGGGCCGACAACCGCCGCAGGTTCTCCACAAGGACAATGCGCAAGGTGATCGCGACAGCCCAGAGTTCGCCGATCATCAACGGCTGGACGCGCTGGTAGGCCTTGATGAAACAGCGCAGCATCACCGGATCGATATGGCTGTCGGTATGGGCAATGAAGGCCCAGGCCAGCCCGAACACGCGCGGATATCCGGCGAGGGGACCAGCGGCCAGTTTCGGCAATTGGCGATAATAGCCGGCGGGCAGATGGTCGTGGATCTGCCGGATCTGTTTCTCGACAAGGTGATAGTTGTCCAGCAGCCACTCCGCCGCGGGAACAATATCGCCCCCCTTTTCGGCTTCGGCGGCACTCGACCGATAATCGGCCAACAACGCGACCGCGTTGCTTTTCAGGCGTCTGTCCAGCGGCGGGACCCGTGGTGGCCATGCCGTGACCTGCTGGGCCACGGCAAGGCTTTCCGCGTGCCGCTCCAGACGCTCCAGGCCGAACCGCTCCTCCCGGATGGGCGCCGGCCCGACCCAAAGGGGGGTGGAGGATGGACGGCTGCGTATGGCGGTTTGCCGTAGAGACTGCATGGTCCAAGGGTCCTCCAGGTGGGTTTGGGCGTCGGCTTCGGCCCGCATGCGCCCCCACGCGGTCTGGTTCCAAACAGCTCTCGGGCCCCCTATTCGCGGTGGGCAATGGACCGCCGGTTTGCGACGCTGTTCCCTTTTTTCCGCGACACCGTCAGTGCCGGTGTCGTCCGCATCAATCTCTGCTCATGCGGACAATAACGATGGCGGATAAAGACAGAAGAAGAATGGCAATGGCCTCGAACAGTACGCTTTCCGGCGCGGTTTCCTTTCCCTGTAGAATGATCAATCGGGTCAGTGCCGTTATCGCGATAAAAATCGGGTACACGAATACAGAGCGGCGATCTGAATAGTACACGGAAACCATTCCAATAACTTCAATATAAAGAAACATAAGGAGTATATCGGGAAGTCCGATTATCTTTACAATGTACATATGATATATCTCAACGGCAACTCCGCATATGGTCATCGCTAATATTACAATAAGAAATAGTCTTTCCGTTATGTGGATTATATAATGTGCTACGTTTCTTTCTATTCCATCAATGTGCTTCGAACGAGCGGATATTGCAGTATCACTATTTTCTGCATCATCTTTTTTGGCGCAGTTCATTTTTTGTGGATCCATTTTCTAAAGAGCCTGCCTTACCAATTCTGCAGCAACGCATGCGCTTTTCTTTTCGAAGTAGTTGCCCCAGAATATTTCGTCAACCCAAACTTCCCATGTCTCATCCATTTTTTTAATCTCAACTCTGTCGGCCGAAAGTTTTTTGGCAAAACTGGCTGACTTGGGAAGCAGTGTTCCGCCATCGCCCGCGGTATCGGCGGTCTCCACTTGCGCTTTGTCCTGGATTTCGTCCTGGGTCTCGGGGGTGGGTCTGTCGATAATGCGCAGGATCGACCGGATGAAGGCATCGCCACGATCATCGGCGGCCGTGCGGTCGTGGTCCCGAAGAGCCTGCGCCATGGGTGCAACAAACCGTTCCCTCAGGTGAGTGACGAGCCGTGGTTCCGTCCAGGAGATATGAGCGACAAGTGATTGCAAAAGAATTCTTTCGTACGCGAGGCAGTCCTTTTCGTTATCGTTCATTCTCGGATGTTGCCTCGAGTCGTTTCTGGTTTCGGTCATGATATTTTCTCTCCGCGTCTTCCCCTGTTTAGGGCAGCGTGTTAATTTCAACGCACTCCGGACGATTAGGGTTGATTGGAGTCGCGCTTTTGTTGATTGAGTTTTTTGTGCAGCTCAAGAGCATTCTTCATGCTGCCGTACCTCATGTAAAAGTCGTAGAACGGGTCCACGGGCGAAAGAACGATCCGGTTCCACTTGATTTGCGCGGCAGACTCCGCCGAAAGGGCCTCTCCTGTGCTTGCAGTCTTATTATTTTGCGATCCCATGGCCTGAGGTCCTTGCGCTGAGTGTTGGCGGTGACAACAGGCGGATCCGCGCGTCTTGACGCGCGTCCGACAGTTGGCTGCATTTTCATGTTCCATGTCGAACGCTTCGGCCCCCTCCCTGGTTGAGGGGGCGATGGGGCGAGCGTCCCGAAGCGATCCAACCGCCGACGCGCGGATCTTAACTGTGCTTCGCGTCGGTATCGCGTTTCGCCTGCGCCATGGCATCCTTCAGGGTCGTGTATTTGTATTCGCGATAGTGGAACACATCGGTCTGAACACGCGTGATCCCCGCGCTGCGCATGTCGGCGTCCGTAATGGACGTGTCCGTGTCCGTGCGGGCGGTGTTGATCTGTTGGCGTTCCATGTCCTGGTCTCCTCTCTCTGGTTCAGGGGCGCCGGCTCCTGCGAGCGGTCCTCGGCGAGGTGGCGGTGGGGTCAGGCGTCTCGCGGTGCCCGGTCGAGTCCCGGACGCGCGCGGCGACCGGGGGCCGGGGGCGCGCCTGTCTCGTCGTGTCATGCCCCGGCACGGCCGACCGCATGGGGTGTCCGGTCCGGCAGCACGAGATGAAACACGGACGTATCGACGGCAAGCCGGCCCCACAGGTGTTCGTCCGCCATGATGGAAACCCTGTCGCCATAGGCTTTCAGGCGATCCAGCAGGCGATCAACCTGGTTTAGGCGTGTCGGTTCCATGGCGTGAAACCGCAGTGTCAGCCTAGCTTGCGTCTCCATGAGAAGCCTGGACAGATAGCGGGCGCTTGCCAACACGATCCGCCGGTCGATCAACCCGGTGAACGAGACAACGACGCGCGTGATCGGGCCATGGCTCAGGGTGATGGAAACCCGCCCCGCCTCGATCGCGCGCGCGATGGCGGTCCGGAACGCCGCGATCCGTCCCTCGATCCCCGGGACATCGCGCTCTTCCGGGGCCAATTGTCGTGCCGCGAAGCGTTGCATCGACAGGCCGATGATCCAGTCGGAGATCATCAGCGGGATCTGGCCCGGGGACCGCAGTGGGATGGTGCCCAGGAAGGGCAGGATGTGCCCCAACCCTCCTGGTGCGATCCCCCTGACGAACAGGCGGCTGATGATGGCGAGGCGCTGGGGCAGGGCATACCCGCTGCCGTAGATCGGATTGCGCAGGTAGGCCAGTTTGTTGCGCAGGCGGCGGCCGATCTCGGGACCCGTAAGCAGGCGCGTGTAAAGGGCCTGATAGCCTTCGACCAGCGCCTCCAGGGTCATGGTCTTGGGCACGATGTTGGTCGTCGCGCCGGTGTTGTCGCCGGTCGTGTCGGTCTCGATCAGGCGCCCTTCCCGTTGCATCCGATCATACAGGGGGGTGCGCGGCAGCGCCGTCAGCAGGCCGACCATGGCCGACTGGATGCCGGCCTCGGTGATGAACCGGTACTGGGTTTCGAAGGTGTCCAGGGTGTCGTTGTCGAAGCCGATGATGAAGCCGGCCAGAACGTCGATGCCATGCGCATAAATCCGGCGAACGGCGGTCAGGGGGTCCTCACGCAGGTTCTGCGTCTTGCCGGTTTCCGTCAGGCTGGCGGGGTCCGTGGACTCGATGCCGATGAACACCCACCCGAAATTGGCGGCCCGCAACAGATCGAGCATCTCCTCGTCCTGGGCGAGGTTGAGAGAGACCTCGGTGCCGAAGCTGAACGCGTGTCGGTGCCGCTTCTGGTAGTGGTCCAGAAATCGCAGCAGGTCCTTTGCCTGGCGGGGGTTGCCGATCAGGTTGTCGTCGACGAAGAACACCTGACGCGCGCCCAACCGACGCAGCTCGTCCAGCTCCCGCTCCACTTGCCCGAGGCTTTTTGTCCGGGGTTTGCGGCCAAACATGACAATGATGTCGCAGAATTCGCAGCGAAAAGGACAGCCGCGTGAAAACTGAAGCGTGACATTGGTGTAGAGGTCGAGCTTCAGCAGATCGAAGCGGGGGAGCGGGGAGTCCGCGAGGGCGACCGTCCCGGTTTCGTGATACAGGGGCTTCGGTTCACCGCGCTCGAAGTCGTCGCAAAACGCCTTCCAGATGTACTCGGCCTCGCCGGCCACCACGGTGTCCGCGAGGGCGGAGTAGTCCTCACGGCACAGCGATGCGTAACTGCCGCCGGCCACCACGTAGTGGCCCTGTTTGTGGTAGTAGGCCAACAATTCCCGTTGGCGGGGATGCTGCACGCCCATGCCGCACACGCCGACGATATCCGCGGTGGTCGTCAGCGGAATGGTCTCGACGTTCTCGTCAACAATCTCGACGTCCCAATCACTGGGGCACAGCGCGGCCAGGGTTGCGAGGCCGAGTGGCGGATTCACCGCCCGCTTCCCCGGCAGCACATGGTCCACCGCCCATTTGAAGCTCCAAAAGCTTTCGGGCAGCCTGGGATTGATGAGCAACAGATGCATGGACTGGCCCCTTTCAGGCAGGCCCCATGAACGAACATCAGACGGGGCGGGCCGAGTTCTTGCCCTTGATGATGCGTTCGATCAGGTCGGCGACGTCCCGATGCACCTGCTGATTGGTGGCGTCCTCCATGGCTCTGCGATGCGCCGCGGCGGCATCCTCAAGGATCGCGTGGGCCTCGTCGCGGTCGATGATCTCCAGGTCGGTCATCGACAGCAGAAGGGACTCGCAGATGGACAGGGCCGCCAAACCGGCGATATCGGGATCAGGTTTCACGTGCGGTCCTCGAGGAACTGGGGTCTGGCGGGATGCCGTGCCGCGCTCCGGGGCGACGGAACGAGAAAGGCTACCGCGTCCCGCAGCGTCGCGTGCTAATCTGGGATAGCCCGTTGGCCCGGTGCCGACGGTGCGACCCGGGAGCACGACCCATGTCCGCAAGCGAAAGCTCCTTGGCGAGAAAGCTTGGCTCCTTCATGCCTCTGGTGCCGGACGAGTTGCGGTGCGTTGCCGAACTGGAATCCATCCGTCGCAGCGTGGCGCCGCAAACGGAAATCGTATACGAGGGGCAACAGGACCATCGCGCATGGCTGCTGCTTGAGGGCTGGGCCAACTGCTACAAAATCGTTCCCGACGGTGGCCGGCAGATTATCGGCTTCCCGCTTCCCGGTGATTTCATGGGATTGCGCAGTATCTTGTTGCGCACGTCCGATCATTCGTTCGAGAGCCTGACCGACGCTGTCATCAGCGAAGTGTCTCAGCAAAGAATGACTCAGATTTTCCAGGACTTTCCACGTCTGGCCACGGCCATCATGTGGGCCACCTCCCGTGACGAGGCGATGGTGGTCGAGCACCTGGTGAATATCGGGCGGCGAAGCGCCATCGAGCGGACGGCGCACTTCTTTCTGGAACTGGGGCAACGCCTGGCCTTGATCGGCAAAGTGACGAACAACGGGTTCGCCTGCCCTCTCAATCAATATGTGCTGGCCGACGCGCTGGGGCTCAGCGCCATCCATGTCAACCGCATTCTCAGGCAATTGCGCGAACGCGGGCTCATCACGCTCAAGGCCCACCAGGTGATTATTCTCGACTTGGCGGGGCTTGAGGACTTGGCCGGTTTCGACAGCGGCTATCTCAATCACAACCAGACCGGGCACGGCCATCCCGGGACGTGATGCCAACGCAGCCGTCTCCGGGATCGCATCAGTGGACGCCCTGACCGGGCCGTTTAGCGGGCTGTCCGCGGCTCTGGCGCGGTCTGGATCGACCCCGCCGCATCGCGCGCCAGGGCTGCCTCCAGGTCATCGGGATCGACCGTCAGCGTTCGCGACCGCCCAGGAGTTGCAGGCGTCGCGGGCAGGTGGAACAGGGTCTGTACCCTTCGATAAGCTTCGAACGACACGCCCTCCAGTCGTTCCTCGTCCGTTTCCACGTCGTAGGTCCCGGGCTGGAGCACCTCTTCGAAATCACCGAGAGTGAAGGGGTGTGCGAAGGTGACGGTTTTCTTTGATGTGCGGACGGTCATCGGAGAGCTCCGCGTCGCGACGATCCCGGCAGGGGGGGAGGCAGGCGGAGGGGCGCGCCCCCCCTCCGAGTCCCGTCACTTCGGCTTCTGCTCCGAAGTCACCTCGCCCTCTTTTTCGGGGGGCTGGGCAGCCGGTTTTCCCGCGGCCGGCACACCCGCTGCCTTGTCATCCGACTTACCCTTGTTTGCGCTGTGCTGCGATTGAGAGAATGTATTGAAAGACATGAACGCCCCTTTTGGGCCATGCAGGCAATGATTTGCCTGCGTTTTCCATATGGTACTGACGGCCCGCCATTTCAATCTGCTATAAGTATTTTTTATTTTTTTCGAATCTCTTTTTTCAGCAGCTACCCAGTTACTTCTATTTTGGTCCCTCTTAAATGTGTCATGCGCCGTCACTCGATTTCCGCCACCCATCATCGCCGCCCCAACGTCGTCCGACACCTTGCCGGCGGCGGCCTTGACCGGATCGTCGGCGAGGTGGGCGTCGCGGGCCGTGGTCTGGACCTGACTGTGGCCCAGCAGCTTGCCGATCATCGGCAAACCTTCGCCGAGGCTCAACGCGCCGCTGGCGAAAGAGTGGCGCAGGTCGTGCAGGCGCACGTCGTCCGGGCCGGCGTCGGCGCGGATGCGCCGCCATCGTCGAGGCCTGCTGCGAGGCGTGGACCGCCCTCATCGACGAACCGGGCCGTATTCGGTCCCTCTGCCTTCAGTCGTGGTTCCCGCCGGTCACGTCGTCAGCGCAGCGGTCCGAGTGCCGATGGCTGCCGTGAATTGCGGAGGCCGAGCCTTTCCGTCAGGCTGTGCGCACGTTTTTCAAGAAATTGCGGACCCGATCGCTGAGGTCGCCGGCACGGCTCGTCAGGCCGGACGCGGCTTCTTGCATGCGCGCAGCGGCGCCCTGGGTGCGTTCCGCCTGACTGCGCAAGGAGTCCACCGCTGTCCCGATCTCTCGAGTGGTGGTTGCTGCCTCTTGCACGTTTCGGGCGATTTCGTTGGTGGCGGCGGACTGCTGCTCAATGGCGCCCGCGATGGAGGTCGAATGGCTGGCGATGTCGTCAATGAGCTTGGCCACGCTACCGATGATGGCCTGGGATCCGTTCACCGCATCCTGAATGCCTTTCATATGCTGGTCGATCTCGCCGGTGGCTTTGCTGGTCTGCAAGGCGAGGGTTTTCACCTCGTTGGCGACGACGGCGAACCCCTTGCCGGCCTCGCCGGCCCGCGCCGCCTCGATCGTTGCGTTCAGCGCGAGCAGATTGGTCTGGTCTGAGATATCTGCGATCAGCGTCACCACCTCGGTGATATGGCGGGCGGCGGTGTTGAGGGCGGCCATCCGCTCCACGGCGTCGGTCGCTTCGCCGGAGGCGTCGTGCGCCAGACGGGAGGTATCGTTGACCTGCCGATTGATTTCGGCGATGGAACTGAACAACTCCTCGGCGGCGCTGGCTACGGTCTCGACGTTGCCGGTCGCTTGCTCGACTGCGGCAGACACGGTGCCCACCTGCCGCAAGGTGTCATCGGCATCGGTCATCACCTCGCCGGCGTCGGCGCTCGTGGCGTCGGAGGCGCCACGGAACTGACCGACCAGCCCGCCCACGTCATGCTCGAACTGTGCGGCCAGTCGTCCCATCATTTCCTGCCGCTCCTTCTCGGCGCGGCGTTGCATGTCTTTCTGAGACTCCTCCAATTCCCGCATACGGCGCAGGTTGTCCTTGAAAACAGTCATGGCGGTCGCCATGCGACCGATGACGTTGGACCAGCCCTGGGCGGGAATGTCGGCGTTCAGGTCTCCCGACGACAACTTTCCCATGGCGGTACCCATGCCATCCAGCGCACGGTTGAGGCCGATGGCGATCCACCCCACCAGGGCGACCACCAGCACTGTGACGATGCCGATGGACGCGGCAATGAGAAACCCGGTCTGGCGAATGTTGGCCTGCTCCGCCGCCTGGGCGGTGGCGGCAATGCTGGTGGCGCGTGAGGACAGGGCGTCCAGGGTGGGTCGCATCTCAGCGACCATAACATCAAGTCGCTCGACGGCGCTCCCAATGCTCAGGCGTTGAGCCGCATAGGCGGAAAACTGGCTGCCGTAGGCTGCGGCCAGCCCATTCAAATCGCTTTTGACAGCGGGGAGAAGGGAGCTGTCGGCCACCGCCTGTTGGAAGTCCCGCAGCGTTTCCGCGTGCCGATCGACATACTTCTGGTCGACGCGCAGGATGAAGTCCTTCTCATGCCGACGCAGCATCAACATCTGCACCATCAGGGCGTCGGTGTTCACGCCCTGGATCTCTCCCAGGCGGTTTTCGATCGCATGCACCGAGGCTCTGAGCGATCCTTGCAGTCCCTGCGTCTCGTCGAACCCAAGGGTACGCCAAGCGGCGACAAGCTGCTCGGCGGCGTCGCGGTAGGCCTTGAGGGACTGCGTCAGGGCGTTGGCATCGACGGCCACCGGTCCGTCCGCCAGCGCATCCAGCGATTGCCGCATCTTGTCCAAGGCCTCGGCCTGCGCCCCGACCAGGGTCTCATCGCGCTGAGACAGGAAGGATTTTTGCGCAATGATGGCTTGGGCCAGCCAGTAGGCACTGTTCTCGGAGTGATGAAGCACCTCTGAGGCAAGCGCCTGTTCGGCACGGACGGTGGCGCTGCGGACGGCGCTGATCCAGTAGAGACCAGCGATGATAGCGAAGCCAAAAACAACCAGACCCGCGACCATGGCCATCTGGGTTCTGATTTCCAAGCGAGTCAAGGTCATGGCGCAGATTCCGAGACAGGTGCCGGTTAGCAGTCTGGTGTCCCCGTAGCATGTGGGATCTGAGGCCGCGCTCTCAAGGGCTGTCTATTGGTGTAACGTTTATTTTTGTGTCGGCTGGCGCAGTACAACAACATCCCTGCCCAGCCGGATCGGCTCCAGGACCTGTACGTGGACCTGTTCACCGAGAGCCACGACACCCCGCCCGAGTGCATTGACCCGGATCGGCCACCGGGTTTTAGGCCAAGCGGGGTTTTGTGAACGATAACAGATGCTTATCCCGGATTTTGGTAACCGGGGCAGAAGTGCGGGCGGTCAGGCTTGGCAGCGCGCTGTGACGAGTTCGGCGAGGTTCGGCACGGGGGAGGCGACAGGGGCGCCGAGG
>NZ_FNAP01000010.1:0-43186 GCF_900101965.1 Rhodospira trueperi
CCTTTCGGTCGTGTACCACGGACAGCAAGCATGATCTGCCCGTGGCGCCCAACCTGCTGAACCGGCAGTTCTCGCCGGACGCCCCAGGGCGCGCCTGGGTCGCCGACATCTCATACATCCCGACCGACGAGGGCTGGCTGTACCTCGCCGTGGTCCTCGACCTGTTCAGCCGCAAGGTGGTCGGCTGGGCGATGCGCGACCACATGCGCACCGAACTGCCGCTGGCGGCCTTGATGATGGCCACCCAACGCCAAAAGCCTCCGCCTGGCCTGATCCACCATTCCGACCGAGGCAGCCAGTATGCCTCCCACGACTACAGAAAAGCGTTGAAAAACAGTGGCCTGGTCGCCTCCATGAGCCGCAAAGCAAACTGCTGGGACAACGCCCCCATGGAGAGCTTCTTCGGAACCCTCAAGTCCGAACTGGTCCATGATCGTCGATACGCAACCCGCGAGGAGGCCAAACGCGATCTGTTCGCCTACATCGAAGGCTACTACAATCGCCGGCGCCTTCACTCAGCGCTCGGCTACATCACACCAGAGCAGGCCGAGCTTCGTGCCGCGTAACCCGGTGTCCACTTTTTCGGGGCAAGGTCAGCCCGAACATCATCCGGGATTTCGTGCATGGCATACCAACGCCGCCGAAGCTTCTTGATGTACATTGCCAGGAACCCCTTCACACCCACGTTTCACACCAACGCTATCACGTCGAAGGGGGCAGTTTTCAAGGGTTTTCTGGTGTTAGATGGTGTGGCTCAGAGCGTCCCACCCCCTCCGCCATTCTCGCATCAGCGGTGGTCTCTCGGTGAGGTGGTCGCCGCCAGAAATCGCCAGCTTCCGCGGGTCTCTTAGAGTCAAGCTGTTGACCGCCCCGACGACTTTTTTCCCCTCATCTCCTCCCTTTCGGCCAATTCTCTCCGAGGCTGTTGACTGCGAAGTCGATGAAGGGACGGTTGAGGTGAGGTATCGTGTGCTCTGTCGCCGTATCCGCGCCGTACTGGTCGGTCACCATACCGGAAGGTCACCACTTCCATCCTTCGACGGCGGCGATGACTGCAGCAAATGCCGCGATCACAGTCATGACCAGGACTATCCCATACCCGAACCGCGCCCAGAACACTCGCCAGCGAATTTCAGCAACCAATTCGGTGCGGGTGACACTGCCATCACGGAGACGGATTAGGTCACTTTCGTTTTCTTGATACCGCCGCCGCAAATCGTCAGTTGTGTAAAGCTGAAATTAGAATTTGTTGCGGCCGTCAATACCGTGCCGGACGCGCCGTACATCGTACCATCTCATCAAGTGAACGGTCTGGTCGGGGTGAGGAACACTCATGCGTTTGACCGCTCTGTGTTACCGTGACTCAGACCCTCTCGCGGACGACGCCCCATTCGATGTCACGCCGCACTCGACAGCGGCTTGGCCCGTTCGATCCGCGCCATTTCGCGGGGCGAGTGCGTCGCCTCCCACAAATCCGTGCGCCGCTGCACGTTGAGCCAGAAATCCGGACTATTGCCGAACACCCGCGCGAGGATGAGGGCGGTCGGCGCGGTCACCGAGCGGCGGTCGTTGCACAGCTCGTTGACGTGCTTGCGCGGAACGCCCATGGCCTCGGCCAACGCGCCCTGTGTCAATCCCAAGGGCCGCATGAACTCCTCCACCAGAATCTCACCGACCGTGGCCGGCTTGCGCTTGGTCATCAACATGGCGTGACCTCACCTGTAACCGTGGTCATCGAGATAAGTCTCCGACGCTTCGCCCGTGCGGCCGTCCCAACGAAAAATCAGCCGCCACTGCTTGTTGACGCGGATGGAATGGAGTCCGGCGAGATTTCCGCGCAGCGTCTCGAAGTGGTTACTGGGCGGCACCCACAAATCCTGGTCACACGTCGCATCGTCGATCATCTGGAGCTTGCGGAACACACGGGTTTCGTGGTCGGGCGGGATGTGGCGGGACCGGACGTCGTCCACGAAGAATGCCCGCAGCCAGTCATCCCGAAACCCAACGATCATCCCGCTGCTCCATGCTGAGTCAATGTACCACCCCTAGGGACACTCGGCAAGAAACCCAAACACCGCGACACCAAGCGATCGGGACCATGGTCAATAAAGCAACCTATCGAATTTACAGAAATTTCCGGAGACGGTTGGATTCCAGAGTCCTTCCCTCCGCCATCTATCCCATTAAGATGGTTTCTCCAAACCCGGCTTCGGCCGGGTTTTTGCGGTGTTTCAAAGGGATATGGGGGCGGGGCCGACGACCCACTCCTCGAAGGCCTCGGCCTGGGGCAGCCTGGAGCGCATGATCCGGCGGTACACATCCCGTTCCGGAATGATCAGCAGGTCAGAGGACGGGGCGTCGCCAAAACCCAATTCCGTCAATTCAACGGAATTGAACTTTTTCAATGCCTTACAGTGCTTGCGAGCCTCCTGATCAGCGTCAGCGCACCCCATGATCTCCGCCACGCCCTTGTGAACGAACCCGCGCGTCTGAAAGTCAGCGTCTCCCGGCTCCCGCTTTACGCGTTCCCAAGCAGGAACTCGACGTCCTCCTCGCTGATGTCGAAGGGGGTGGCGCCGTCGGGGTCATACAGGCCGTCGGCCAGCGCCTGCTTGCGGTCCTTCAGGGTCTGCATCTTGACCTCGATGGTGTCCTCGGCGATCAGGCGGTGGACGAACACCGGCTTGTCCTGGCCGATGCGGTGCGCACGATCCGTGGCCTGTTGCTCCACCGCCGGGTTCCACCACGGATCGTAATGAATGACCGTATCAGCGGCGGTCAGGTTCAGGCCCACGCCGCCCGCCTTCAGGCTGATGAGAAACAACGGCATGTCGCCTTTCTGGAACCGCTTGACCACGCTCGTCCGGTCGCGCGTCTGCCCGGTCAGCATCACATAGGGAATGCCGGCGCGCGTCACCGCCGTCTCGATCAGGTCCAGCATGCTGGTGAACTGCGAGAACAGCAGCACGCGCCGACCCTCGGCGACCAGTTCGGGCAGCATCTCCATCAAGCGGTCGAGCTTGGCCGAGCCGGCGGCGCGCACCTTGTCCGCGCGGCCGGCCTGACGCGCCCCGGCCACAAGGCGCGGGTCGCAACACACCTGACGCAGCCGCAGCAGCGCCTCCAACAGTTCAATGCGGCTGCGCGCCAGCCCCTTTTTCGCGATGGCCTCGCGGACCTTGGTATGCATGGCCAGCCGGATCGCCTCGTAGACGGCGCGCTGATTGGCCTCCAGGGTGACATGCTCCACGATGTCGGTGCGCGGCGGCAGGTCGGCCAGCACATCCCCCTTGGTCCGGCGCAGCAGGAACGGCCGCAGCCGCCGCGACAGCCGCCCCTGCCGCTCGGTGTCGCCCTGCTTCTCGATGGGCGTGCGCCACTGCTTGGTGAAGCTCTTACGGTCGCCCAGCAATCCCGGCGAGATGGCATCGTACAGCGCCCACAGCTCCCCCAGGTTGTTCTCGACCGGGGTGCCGGTCAGGGCCAACCGGTGGCGCGCGGTCAGGCGGCGCAAGGTCTTCGCCGCCGTGGTCTGCGGGTTCTTGATGGCCTGCGCCTCGTCCAGGATCAGCAGATGCCAGTCCTGTCCGGCGAGAACCTCGCCATCATGGGCCAGCAGCGGGTACGTGCTGAACACGAGATCATGCTCGCCCAGACGTCCGAAATCGGCCTTGCGCTCCGGCCCTTGCAGCACCAGCGTCTTCAGGTCGGGGGCGAACTGCGCCGCCTCGGCCTGCCAGTTGCCCATCAGGCTGGTGGGGGCGATCACCAGGGAGGGGCGGTCGAGACGGCCCTCGGCCTTCTCTATGGACAGATGCGCCAGCGCCTGCACCGTCTTGCCCAGGCCCATGTCGTCGGCGAGGATGCCGCCCAGCCCGACCTCTCGCAGAAGTTGCATCCAGGCTACCCCAGCGCTCTGATAGGGCCGAAGCGTGCCAGTGAAGGCCGGCGGCAGCGTCACTTCCGGCGGCGCGCCGTGGGCCTCGCGCAGGCGGCGACCCAAGGCACGCACCTGCTCGCCGCCCTTGAAGACGACGCCGCTGTCGGCCACCGCGTCCTCGAACGCCGTCAGGTCTGCCATGTCCAACGCCAACAGGCGGCCGCCATGGGCGGGGCCGGCGTCGCTGCCCAACAGGTCCACCAGGGCGCGCAGGATGGGTTTGATCCGCGCGAACGGCAGGACGAAGACCCGGCCGTCCGGCGCCCTCACGTTCAGGGTCTCAATGTCCTCGCCGACATCGTCCAGCAGGTCGTCCAGGGCGTCCGCCGGGATCCCCTCCAGCACGCCCAGCAGGGCCGGCAGCAGGTCGACCCGCTCGCCGTCCACCATCACACCCAGGCTGAGGTCGAACCAGTCGATCCCGGAGCCGTCCCCGGGCTGTTCCAGGCCGGCCTCGACATCGCCGTCGATCAGGATCGGGCGCAGCGGGAAATCGTCGGCGATCTCCACCTGCCAGCCCGTCTCGCGCAGGCGCGGCACGTCCTCCAGCAGCACGGCGAGCCATGCCGAGTCCAGGTCCTCGTCCGGGATCAGGGTGAGGTCGTCGCGATGGGCCTGAGGAATCGAAAGGTCATAGCGGTTGCCGGCGCGGGTGAAGCCGATGCGGGACAGGGCGCGCAGGGCGTCCCGTTCCTTGCCCTTGGCGCGGACAACCTGGACCAGACCGTCCCCGTCGCGCCGGGTGACCTTGGCATCGGTTTCGGTGGCGGGAACATCGAGCCCGCCGTAGCGAAACCACGGGCGCGCCAGCCGCAGCGTTTCCGTTCCAGTTCCGCCCCCGTAGCGCATCCAGTAGGGACTGCGCTGGACCTCCAGGGGGAAGATGCGCAGGCACGGAACCGGGGCCTCCTTGATGACCCGGGGCGGCGGAAGGGCGCGGGGCAGAACCTCCGGCGTGGCGCCGGTGACCTGATCGCCCAGAACCGTCGACAGTCGGCCGCGCACCGGTTCGACCTGCTCGGGCGCCAGCGCCGGCGCCGCCAACAGCGCCGCCAGGGTGCGCGGCGCGATGGGCAGCGACAGCGGCGACGCGATCACCCGGTCGGGGACCGTCGGATCGGCGGTGATGGCCCACGGCGGCCCCATGGGCAGCACCGCCAGCGGGTCCGAGGCATCTGTGTCGGCGTCCGGCACGACGACGGGGCGTTGCCGGCCGTCGTCCTCCACGGTCCAGGTTGCGCGGCCCGGGCGGGGCTCGCCGCGCACCATCGCGGGTCCGGTCAGATCGTTCCAGCGGGCACGGCCGGTCTCAAGGATCGCCTCCAGGATGGAGGCGCCCTGATCGCCCGACAACGTGCGTCCGCCCATCCCCGAGCCGCCGTCGCGCAGGCGAGCCAGGCTGTCCAGGATGGTCCGGTCGGACGGCCGCAGAAACTTCGCGCCGCCTTGTGCGCTGGAGATGTTCGAGGGATCGTAGGGATTGGCGCTCTTGGAGAAGGAGCCGTCTTTCAACAGCCGAACGGACAGGGGGCGCACCCGGGCCTCTCGGCGGCCGGTGGGCCAGACGTACTCATGAACGACATAGATCAGGCGCTGGCGGACGGTTTCCGGATAGGCCTCGCTGTCCGACTCCCCGGCGGCCTCCAACGACCGCAACCACTGATCGACCGCCGGTTCCAGGACCCCGGCATCGTTCGCGGCGGGCGGTGGCCGCTCCACCTCCACCTCCACCAGTTCGGCGGACGTCGCCCCCCTTTCCGGCAGGCGCAGCACGCCGTCATCAAGCGCCTGCAACAACAGAGCGACGGCATGCTTGCACTTCAGGCCCACCGGACAGGCGCACTCGGTCATCACCGTGGGCACGCCATGCCGGTCAAGGGCCAGGCGCGCCTCCGTCTGGTAGGGGAGAGAGCGGGTGCCCTTGACCGTGCCCGCCACGCGGGTTCCGTCCGGCGACGCGGACGTCACCGCCGCCCGGCCGGAGCGGTGATACGTCGCTCCACGCTGCCAAGTCACGGTGCCGAAGGCGAGCTTGAGGAGATGAAGCGGAGGAACCGGCACGGATCGCAATCCCGGACAAGCGCGTAGGAAACATGATGATGAGCAGACGCCGACACAGCGTTGCCCACGAACCGTTGGGACAACCGTCGGGACGACCGAGTTGGTCGGACCATTGGGTTGGGGCACGGTTTTGTGAGACAGGACGCTGCGCTACCTTAGGGTTCCCCCGATCACTGCGACATCCTGGATGCCTTCCGGCATGCTTGCAACGCTCTCATCGACCAGCCAAGCTGAATTTGATCTCTGGGTCCTCAATCCTGGCGGTCGTCGACCGCTCCATAAACGGTTTCGCATGGGGCAGGTCCGGAGACCGGGATCGGTTGTCCAACGTCGAACGACACGATCACGCCAACACCCGCTCCAGCCTGTCGCGCGCGCTCTGGCTGAGGCGGGCGAGGCCGATGGCCCGAGCCAGTGCACCAGGATCGCCCATCAAATCCAGGTCGGCGTTGATGGAGCGCAGTTCCGCCGCGCAGATGTAGTCCACCGAGCGGACGTCGTCGTCGCGACCCTGGCAGCGGGCCGGGGCCGGGTGGCCGTGGTCCGGCGCCTTGGCCCAATAGAACACGCCGACGTCCTCGGTGGTCCGTGCCGCGTGGTCGCCGGCGACCTCCAGCACCCGCTCGCGGATCAACCGGCCCGCCCGCTTGAACCCGTGATGACGCGCGATGCGCCGCACCAGGATGTCCTCGTGGACCGGGCCTTCGGTGTCCACCACATGCCGGACCATGGCGGCCAGCCGGCCGTCATAGGAGTCGTCATAGAATGCCTCCGGATCGGAGGCCAGATCCGGGGCATTGAACGTCGAGACGACGTAGGTTCTGGCCACGTCGAGCGGCCCGGCGTCGCGAGGGGGCGCCGGGCTGTCCGCTGATCTGCTCGCGGTCTCCCCATCGGTCGGGGAGCGGTCGGCGGCGGCCAGCGGACGCGGGGCGGCCGGAGCGTCGAGGGGGCCGACATCGCCGAAAAGATCGGTATTCCGCGCTGTGCCATGTGTTTCCGCCGGGCCGGTGGAGCCGGTTCCGGCGGGTGCGGCGGTCTCCTTGTGGGGCATCCCTTTGGTCTCCGTTTCGGTTTGCGCTTCGGCTTCGGCCATGGCCTTCGCTTCGGCCTCCGCCTTCGCGGCCGCCGCCTCGGCCCGCCGCGCGCGGTCGGCCTCCAGATGCGCCCGCAGGGCCGCGTCGACCGTCCCCAGGGCCGCGTCGGCGTGGTGCCACCAGTCGGTCGACCAGATGCGGAACAGCGTCCAGCCCAGGCTTTCCAGGACCGCCTGCCGGATCTTGTCGCGTTCCCGAGCGTTGGCGGCGCTGTGGTACATGGCCCCGTCGCATTCGATGCCGGCCAGATAGCTGCCGGGCAGGTCGGGATGCACGACGCCCAGGTCGACGCGGTAGCGCGACACGCCGATCTGCGGATGAACCTCCCATCCGCGCTCGCGGAGCGCCCGCAGCACGGCACTCTCGAATGGTGATTCCACGTCGCCGACAGACCCGAACACAGCGCTGCCCAGCGCGGACGGGCCGCGCTCGGCGAACTCCAGGAAGTGCTTCAGGTCGGTGACGGCGCGGGCCTGCGTGCGCGACAGGTCGATCCGCTCTGGCGCCAGGGATGAAAACACCCGCATCTCGAACCGTGCCCGGGTCAGCGCCACGTTCAGGCGGCGTTCGCCGCCCTGTTTGTTCAGCGGCCCGAAGTTCATGGTCATGTGGCCGGTTCGGTCGGGACCGTACGTGATGCTGAACAGGATCACGTCGCGCTCGTCGCCCTGCACGGTCTCCAGGTTCTTGACGAACACGGGTTCCTCCAGGCCGTCGGCGGCGAAGGCCCATTCGATCTCCGGCTGTCGGCCGCGCGCCTCGTCCAGCAGGTTCTCGATCAGGGTCTGCTGTTCCGCGTTGAAGGTCACGACGCCAATCGACAGCGCCCGCACCGCCTCGTCCGGGTGCGTCAGGCGGCGCACCACCTCGTCGACGACGGCGCGCGCCTCGCCCTCGTTATGCCGGGCCTTGCCGCGCGCGTAGTGTCCCTCGGTTCGCACCAGGGCCACACCATGGTCGCGCACCGACGGCGCCGGGAAGGTGACGAGCTGGTCCTCGTAGTAGCGGCTGTTGGAAAACGCGATCAGGCTTTCCCGACGTGAGCGGTAGTGCAGCGACAGCACGCGTTCGGGAATGCTGGCGCCGCGCATTTCGTCGAGGATGCTTTCCAGCGTAACGTCGGTTTCGACATCCCCGTCGATGTCGTCGTCCGAGCGGTCGAAGAAATTGGTGGGCGGCATCTGCTTCGGATCGCCGGCGACGATCAACTGGCGGCCGCGCGCGATGGCGCCGACGGCGTCCCACACCGTGATCTGCGAGGCTTCGTCGAAGATGACCACGTCGAAGGGTGTCTGCTCCGCCGGCAGGTACTGGGCCACCGACAGGGGCGACATCATCAGGCACGGTGCCAGCGTCCCCAGCACATCCGGAATCTCCTGCACCAGTTGGCGGACCGGCTTGTGGCGCGCCTTCTTCTGCAGTTCCCGGTTCAGAATGCCCCACTGGGAGCCACGGGTGACGGTCTCCTGATCCGGCATGTCGCCGCGCAGGCGGGCGACGATATACGCGGCCGTCAGGGCCTGGAAGGTCTCGTCCACCTCCCTGAACTTCTGGATGGCCGCCTCGTGCTCGGCCGTGGAGAAGGTCCGCAACACCTCGTCCTCGCCGATGATGGCGGCGGCCCACCATGTGCAGTACGCCGCTTCAAAGACATCCCGGGCCTGTGTCGGGTCGATCCGTCCGGCCTCCAACGCCTCGACCATCGGCATCAGATCGAGGTCGATGGCCTGGGTGCGGCGGCGGCGCCACGCACACCACTCCCGAAGCTCCGCCCGGGCGCCGGCGATTCCCGCCGCCATGTCGACCACCGCGTCGAGGTCCGGCGCGGCGGCGGCATCGGTCCCCGCCGACGGGGCGCCGCGCTGGCGGTCGAACGCCTGGTGAGCCTCGCGGTAGGCGTCCATGGCCTGATCGAGCGAGCGGGCCACCACCCCGACCGGCGCGTCGGCGGCCAGCAGGTCGTTGCCGTCGTGGAGCAGGTCGCGCAGGCGCGCCCGCAGAGCGGTCAACGCGGTGGCGTCGTCGGCGAGGCGGCCGGCGGCCTGCCGGGCGCGCTGGCCGAGGTCGCGCAGCCGGTCCATGTCGTCGGGCGCGCTGTCGTGACCGCGCCAGCCCTTAACGGCCTCCAGGATCGGTCCCAGGCGGTCGATGGCCTCGCCGTGGCGCCGCAGCCGCGCGAGAACGGGGGCGTCGTGCTCCGGATCGGGTTTGCCGGCTGTGTTGCCGAGCCGCCGCATCTCCTTGCGGATGCGCCCCTTCAGGAAGGCGCGCTTGGGCCACCATGTCTCGCGGGCGACGGCCCATCGCCGAGCCAAGGCATCGCCATCCAACTCGCGCCAGGCCATGGGATCGAACGGAACACTGAGATCCCGCTGGGCCGCCAGATAGTCCCGCAGATGCGTCACCGCCTGGTCGAGTGCCTCCAGGCGCTCGGCACCGTCGGGACCGAAGGCGCAGGCGGTCTGGCGGCGATGCGACTCCCGCAGCACCTGGGCGAGGTCCACAAGGGCATCCAGGCGGCCGGGTGTGAGCGTCGGACAGTCGAAGCCGACGGCGTTCGCGAAGGCGGCGCAGGCGGCCCGCAGGTCGCGGGCGGTTCGCGTCAGGGTCTCGGACCCCTCAACGAGGTGCGTTTCCCACTGCGGGGACCAGTCGCCGCCCAGCACGCCCCGCAGCGGGCTCGCGGATAGATTGCGCACGGCGCCGGCCTGGATCGCCAGCGCCTCGACGGCCTCGCGCATGGCCTCCAGGGTCGCCTCGTCGTGCATGTCGGCCTTGGGCCAGCGGAGCGAGACGTGCGCCGCCAGGGCTGCGTCCCGGATCGACACGCCGACGGCGTGGTGCGGCGTCAGGCCGTTGCGGTGGCGCGCATGCAGGTGATCGACCACCTGATTGAGGCGGTCGCGCAGGGTGCGCAGGCGCTCGGCCTCGCGGTGCCAGGTGGCGGCGTCGTGCGGCTGCCCGCCCGTCCACGCCTCGCCAAGCTGGCGCAGCACATCGGCCTTGCGCGCCTTGTTGGAGTGCAGTTGCAGGCAGAAGGGACCCAGCCCGATGCGCTCCAGCCGGCGGTGAACCACCTCCAGGGCCGCCGCCTTCTCGGACACGAACAGCACGGACTTCCCGCTGCCCAGCAGGTGGGCGATCATGTTGGCGATGGTCTGGCTCTTGCCGGTGCCGGGCGGCCCGATGATGACGAAGGTTTTGCCCCTGTCAGCCGTGGCGATGGCCGCCATCTGCGACGAATCCGCTGGCAGTGGCGCCAGCAGGTCGGACGGCGCGTACAATCGGTCCACCTGGGCGCCGTCGACGAAGCGAATGTCGCTGGGGAACGGGTCGCGCGGCGTGTCGATCAGGTGCTGGACAACGGCGTTGCGACGCAGGGCGTCGGTGCGATCGACCAGATCCTTCCACATCAGGTACTTGGCGAACGAGAAGTGGCCCAGGACCACGTCCTCGACCACCTCGAAGCCAGGCGCGTCCTTGATCGCGTGGCGAACCCTGGTCCAGATGCCGGCGACGTCGATGCCGCTGTGATCCTCCGGCAGCGGGCCGTCCAGCCCGCCGATGTGGATGTCGAAGTCCTTGCGTAACATCTCCAGCAGCGTGGTGTTGAAGCGCGGCTCGTCATCGTGGGCGGTCAGCCTCACGCCGCTGCGCACCGAGGTTCGGTCCAGCGCCACCGGCATCAGGATCAGGGGCGCGCGGAAGCGGCGGTCGTCCTTGTCATCGCGTTTCCACAACAGGAAGCCCAGGGCCAGGAACAGCGTGTTGGCGCCGCCTTCCTGCAACGCGGTGCGGGACCGGCGGTAGATTTCGACCAGCCGGCGAGACAGCTCGGCCTCCGGCAGATCGACCAGGACCTGATTGTGTTCGAGAGCGTCGGCCGCGTAGTCCTGGGTGATCGCCTCACCGGTGCGCTGACGGTGCAGGTCCGCATCCTGCCCGGGCGCGGAGCGGTGCGGCACCGGCTGGACGGCGATCCGGGCGTTGGCGGCAAGCTTGTCTTCCAGCAGACCCGGATCGGGGCAAATGAGGGACAGACTGGTGGTGCTGGCGCGGTGGTGCAGCATCGGATTGCGCACCGAGAGATCGAGCAGCCGCCGGTGCCAGCGCTCCAACCGCCCCGCCGGGGTGTCGTCCTGCACCGGCGCCTCGGGCGCGGCGTCGAAGCCGGGCAGCGGTGGCGGTGCCTCCAGCCCCAGAACCACGGTCGGCGCCGCCAGGGCGGCGGGCTCCATCCCGTCCGCCGGGCCGCTCTTCAGGCCCAGGGGGGCGATCCGGAACGCCCGCGCGCGGCGGATGTCGACGGCGGCGCCGAACGTTTCGTCGCGCTCTGGCAACACCTGATCGCCGGCCGCCTCGATGGCGCGCGTGAACGGCGGCGGCGGGTTGGACGTGACGTAGGTGGTCTCAAACAGCAGCAGTTCCTTCAGCGCCACCCGCTTGCGCAGCGGCTCGGCCTCGTCAATGACGATGGTCGACAACTGCTCCGGTTGCAGCCACACGCCGATCAGCGCGTGGCCCTGCGGCAGCACCACGACGGGATTGAGCCCCGCCTGCTCCAGCGCCGAACAGAACAGCATGGTGAGGTCGAGACAGGTCGCTAGGCCACTGTCCATGATCTGGCCGGGCAGCCGGATCTTCTGGCCGTCCCGCTCGAAGCTGGCCGGCGGCATGGCGTAGTTGAGGCCGAGGTTGGCGATGGCCGTGTAGATGGCGGCAGCGATCTCCCAGACGCGCTCGCGCCGGCCGGACTGATAGCCGTCGATGCCGCTCGGCCGGCCGGCGTGGCGCAACACCTCCGCCGCGTCACCGAGAATCCGGTCGACCACCGGGTCGTTGGGCACCGAGAACGCCGCCAGTTGCTCCGGCATGTAACCCGCGCCGCCCCACTCGTTGTAGGCCAGCAATTCGATGGGGCGGGTGGTTTCGGCCAGGCACACGCCCGCATGTTCGGCGCGGATGGTCAGCGTGCCGCGCACCGCATCGGCCAAGTTGAGCAGGAACTGGCCGTCGACCTCGACGTCGGGGGTCTTCACCGCCACGGACGTCCCCGGCCCGATCCGGTCCAGTGTCCAGACCGCATCGCGAAAGAACGGCGGCGTCGCGGTGGCGGTCACGGTCACATTGTCGAGGGCGGTGTCGGGACCGCGGTTTTCCACGCTCAGCGCGCGCACAACCGGAAACGCGCTCTGGTGGCAAGCGAAGTTCACTTTCGGTGTCGTTTCGACGTGAAGGATCAGCCCCTCGGACTCCGCCCCATCCATGATGTCCCCCGTTTCCAACACCGGACAATCGTTGCTCAAGGGGGCGCCGGGCGCAAGAATGGATCGGGTTTGGTGCTGGTCATCGCGGCCGGACGCCGCGCGGTCCTTGGAGGCGAGCGTGCGCCTTTCGACAACACCGCTCACCTGCCCCTCGTGTTCCTGCCCTCGCTCGATCGTCAGGCCGACCCGCCCGACCCCGCGTGTCGCGCCCTGAGGGCGTCGGCGCGGAGCATCGAATACATCACGGCCCAGGGCACCGGGTTCGGCCAGAGCGACGGGTTCGCCCTGTTCTCGCACCTCAAGGACGGGCGCGTCCGGTTCCGCGTGCGGAGCCAGGGCCAGTGGATGATTTCCGTCAACCACAAGGAGGACGTGACGCCGAACGGCCCGCTCGCCGATCTGGTCGGCAAGGCCGATCAGGTCTACCACGGCGCCACCCTGACGTTCAGCGTTCGGTAGAGCGAACCGCGACCAATCCGAGACACGATGGTTCCGGATTGGGTTTCGGCCGGATTGGGTTTCGGATTGGCCGCGTCGCTCTGCTCGTGGTGGTCGATTTAGCCCGACGGCCGACCGTTGGCTGACCGGTCGGCCGTCGGGGGGAGGGGCCGGGCGACCGACCGTTGGCTAGGCGGTCGACCGTCGGGGGGAGGGGTCGCGCCCCCCGACGGCCCCCGATGGCCGTCAACGCGGTGCCCATGCTGCCACACCACGCTGTTCGGCCGGAGATTAAGGGTCCGCCGGCTTGGCCGCCGATGGGACGACCATCGCCACAGTAGTGCGAGTGCGTGTCATTTGCATCCGAAAATCCTGCCGTTCCAAATCTTTCGGGTTAATGGGCGACATGCCCCGGGGAAAGAATGGTCGGATCGCGAGCGATCCTCGCGAGAAAACCCGCGTGTCGGGCGCCGGCTAGGTGGCGGGCCTGGGGACACCGAGAACGTCCGATCCGTCCTGTCTCATCCCCTCCCCCGAAGACCGTTGGGTCCACAAAAGTGCGAATGCGACTCGATTGCATTTATTCATGGACGCGGACCCACCCCTCGGTCTACCATCCTCAGAGTCAGGCGATCCGCTTTCGGATGGTCGCCTACGCACCGTTTCACGTCCTCGGAGGGAAAGCCAGACCATGTCCAAGAACCTCAGCACTCTCGACCGCCTGCTGCGATTTGGCGTTGGCATGACGCTGATCTTCGCCGCCATATGGTGGGAACCCCTGTCCCTCTGGGGCTGGATCGGAGTGATTCCGGTCGTCACCGCCCTGGTCGGCTGGTGCCCGTTCTACCTGCCATGGGGTTTCAGAACCCGCAAGACCGAGCAGGCGTCGGCGCCCGGGGCCAAGCGTGCGCCCTCCCCCAGGCAATCGCCCGCCGGGTAATCCCGCCGCCCGCTCACAGGAACACGCCAGCGCAAGCCACGGGACAGGATGAGCGGAGCGGGCAACCGCGCCTTTTGCTGTTCGGCAGCTCGCGCGGCGCCGACCTGAAGGTCTCCCGGCTTTCGCACAAGCGAAGCCGGGAGACGGGGCGTTGGCGCTGGCGCGGCCGGGCGAACCCCTGAAGGGGGTCACGGCCCTCGGCTCCATGCTCCCACCGGACCGGAGGCAGGATCATGAGACAGGACCCCGAACGCATTCGTACGCTGACGGCATCGACGTCCCCGTGCATCGCGGCCATCGCGGAAAGCGAGGGCATGGTGCCCCTGCTTGCCGCAGCGTGGACCGACATGACGCTCCGCCAGCCGCATGGGCGTCAGACCATTCGCGAGGTCCTGGACCGGGCGGCGCGCACAGCCAATCGCCGTGGCGATCGCATGGCCGCGTCGCGGTACCATGACGCCTTGCGCGAGTTCGACCGGTCCTTTGAGGCAAGGTCGTGAAATCCATGACCATGCGGATCGTTGACAGCGCCATGATCGACGGCTCATCCGCGCGAAGCGCACGCGCCCTGGCGCGACCCACCGCGTGGACCACCGAAGACCCACGGGCGCGCGCCGCCGCAGCCCACGCCCGTGTCGCCTTGAAAACGGCGCGCAGCGCGGGGCGTGCCATGAAACGACATGATACCGAGACGTTTGGTGGAACCGCCGAGCCCGCCGTGACAAACGTGCTCAACGACCCGCTCATTCACTCCATGATGCACCGCGACGGCGTGCCCTTGGAGTCACTGCAAGCCTTGATTCGCGACGCCCGGGCGCGCTTGCGCGCGCTGTAGCCTCGACCGCCTCACCACCACCGAGCCCCTCGGGGCGACAGGGGGAAACTTCTGTATTGGGATGGGCAGGTCTTCTGCCTGTACTACAAGGTGCTGGCGCATGGCCGCTTCCCCTGGCCGTCCGGAGGCGACGGGACCGTGCGACTGACGCCGGCACAGCTGGCGATGCCGTGGGAGGGGATCGAGGTGGCGCGGGCGGTGGCCGAGCCGGCCCCGGCCGAGGAGGAAGAGACCGACCCGTCCCCGAGAGCGAGACAGCATCGGACCCGGGCCAGCCGTCCCAGAAGACCGCGCCGCGCCGTCGCAAGAAGCCCAAGGTGGTTGCCGGACACCCCCCGCGCGAACGCATCGTCCTGGGCCCGGGCGAGCAGTGTCCGGCCTGCGGCAGGCCGCTGCGCCTGGTGGGCGAGGTTCTGGCCGACGCCATGACCCTCATCGAGACCGCCAAGATGAGCGGCCTGAATCCGGAGGCCTACCTGACCGACATCCTGGCCCGGATCAACGATCACACGATCAACCGCCTGGACGACCTGCTCAAATGGAACTGGCGCGCAGCCAACGCCTGCCAGACCGCCGCCGCGTAATCTTCAAGCCCCTATCTCGGCGGCCCAGAGCGGCCGGTTACCACCCGCCAACCCCCGATGAATAATCCAGGCCCGCTCGCCCCGACGCTGCGGATCATCCCAAGTGAGTTCCGGCCACCACCAGCACGATCAGAATAGGGCCGCGCGAACATCAAAGACGACAACACCCGCAGCGGCGTCGCAATGGTGGCAGCCTATGATGCCGGGTTCGAAGTCCGGCGTGATCCGGCGCACCCGGGTTTCTTCGTAGCATGTCAAATCAAGCGCCGTGATTTCCATCACATTGAGCCCGTATCCGTAAGTGCCATGGGAATTCTCCTGTGACGTTCGGTACAGACGTCCGTTCTCGTGAAACACGCGCCCGCCGTTTCGGGCAGTGCAGGACCCGACCACCACCGGATTCAGGGGGTGGGGCTCCAATCGACGCAGAAGCGGGCTGTCGGCGCGATAAACATGCAATTCCCCACTATAATCATCGAAAATATCGCCAAATATGTTGGTGAACACCCACCAAGCGTTCTCATGGACCGCCAGCACCGTATCCGCGGCGCGGGTCCCTTCCAATGCCGTCGCCACCAGTTCCCATTCCAAAGGAAACGCGCGCGCGCGCCACACCTCGATGCGGGCGGCTTGGATTGTTTCCGGTATCATCCAGATGTCGCCGTTCCACCTGAAGACAAACGGAAAAGAAAGGTGATAGGGGCGCCGCAACGCATCGCCGATGACGTCGAAGCGGTCACCGTCCGTTCGGGCCACGGCAATATGGCCAAGGCCGGTCCTGTAATCGTAATCCTCATAGAACACGTACAGGCCGTCTTCGGTCTCGAACAGGAACGGATCAGCCCAAAAGGCATGGCTTGGCGGCATCACAGACTGAGCCGCCGCAGGGTCGAAGGTGTGGGGAGTGCCCCGGCCGATCTTCAGATAAAACCCCCCGTACCGGCGGCCGAGGCGGGCGCCGGCGGCCCGTTTGAACCGCTGCACGACCTCCCCGCCCCACCGCGTCAGGTAGCGGGGCACGTGGGATCGCGCCGATGGCGATGGTCTCGGTTCGGCCAACCCGAGATCCTGAACGGCGCCGTCCTGGTGCAGGCGCGCCAGCTCCCGCATCACCAACGGCACCGCCTTCTCGCGCAAGAACGCGTGATGACGGCTAGCCGGGAACTTCGTGTCATGGTCAACACGGGCAACGACGCGAGGAGGCTCTTCCGCACTCTGTTGGACCGTCAGGACGACGGGGGTGACAGGGGCTTCCTCAAACGCCTCGCGATAGCCGGCCCCGCTCGCGAAGGCATCAAGCCGCCAGACCCCGAATCGGGTTCGGGCACACAGCGTCAGGACTCTTGGATCGTGGACGAAATCGACCACAACATCGAATGTCCGTTGGCCGGCCACCGCTTCTGCCAGAGGCATGACCGGGGCGGAGGTGGGCTGCGGCGGGCGCTCTCCACTGGTCGACCCACGCTGAAAGCGGGCTGTCACGCCGGCCTCCGCCCACATCAGCGCCCTTACGGCGATTGAAGTGGTTGCTGCTGGACGGGGAGCGTCCACAAAAACGAGCGCCTCAATGGAGAAGCGCACATCCGTCACAATATGGTCGATGAACCGCCGCTCGGCGCGCGTGGGCGCGGCCGGATCCGCAACCACAATGGCAGTCCGCACAACGCCCGGCCGTGGCGCGGGTGTCGCACCGCCACCGTTCGACCGAGACCGTCCCGTCCTGGGGGGACCGGCTCTGGCAGGGGACGCAGCGGCCAGCGCCGGGTCCAATCCGTTCATTGTCACGCCACGGCCCTATTTTCGGCGACGTCCTCGCCCAAGACACTCAACCAATGGCTTCCCGATCTCCGCCCCCAAACGCGCGCCCATCGCTGATCGGCTGCGACAGGCCCATTAGGCGCCTCGCTGGTTCAGCGAAGCACCGGCCCGCCTCCAATGGATCACCGTGCCGGAAGGAAAACGGTTGCAGGTCTAGGACACCCCATCCTCGGTCAACGCGGAAACTCAATACAGGTGACGAGATTAGACCCCTAGGACCGCAGCTTCAACCGCCTTCTCAGGGAGGACCGGTGCTGCCAGCGGGAATGACAATCAGGAGACGGAATCGCCAATCCATGACCCGCTGTCTCCCAGGGACCCGGCTTTCTGTCGGCGCGAGCCCATGCCGTCGCCACCGGCGCGTTATGCCATGACGACACAGCACCCTATCGCGGCAACGCTGCACGCGAGGTAGCGACCCGGATCTTTCGGACCTTGGTTCTTATGCCGAGACACGCCCCGGCAACGCCCAACTCGGCCGAAAAAGCGACTGATCGGACCGTATCGGACGGCCGAAACGGCCCCTTTCGGGCCGAAACGACACATCACGCCGGCCTCTCGTCGATCCATTCGATCACGTCGGGCTCGACGCCAACGCCACCCCGGACTCCTCCGGCCGGATCGAAGGCACGGGGGATGGCTGATCGTCGGTCGCCCGCGCCAGATCCCACGAGATCAGGTCACCATACTCGTCGAACATTTTTCGCGATCGATCATCCGTCTCGATCAGGTGATGGATTCGGTCCATGGCTTCCACGGCGGCGTCCGAGTCACCCATATGTTTGTGACACAGCGCCTTGCAATACAATGCAATGATATGAAATGTATGGCGAACCAGAACATCTTCAAACTCCACCAGCGCTTTCTTATAATGCCCAGATCTCATCTTTACATTATTGATGAAGTTCACATCCAGGTTGGCCCTGTACGCCAATTTCTCCAGATCATCCGCCGATATCTCCGGCGTGTCGAATGAACGGTCGCGATACGTTCCCGTCCACGACCGGTCATCGTTCGACAGGACCCCCATATCGCTGAATTCTTGGAACATCTCGCTCCCAATCAAGGGCATTGCCACCATGAATTCGCACCAGTCGGCGCCCAAATCACGGGCAAACGCCACGGTTTCCTTCATGTTCTCTATAGTCTCTCCGGGAAATCCAAGAATGAAATAGCACCGGACATAAATATCATGGTTAACAGCATAGGCTACCAAGTCTCTGGCACGGTCCAAACTGCATCGTTTCTTGATGATATGTTTTTGGACATAGTCGCTTCCCGATTCGATTGCGAGAGTAAGAACGCTCATACCGGCGCGGCGAAGCGCTTCAATGACATCTTTATCGAGAGTATTAACAGAAAGAGCATTTGGAAATTGCATTTCCATGTTCTCAATGTTCAAACCATCAATTGCATCAAGAAGGCCAACAATTCTTTCTTTCTTGATGGTGAACATGTCATCTTCAGGAACGAAAAGATTGACGCCCCAGCGTTTGTTCAGGATTCTTATTTCTTCCAGAACATTTTCTTGAGATCGATACCGCATTTCCCGCCCGTGAACGGTATGGCTGCTGCAAAACGTACAATGGAACGGGCACCCGCGCGACGTCATGATCGAGGCCATCCGGGCTTCGCGCGCCGCCCCGAAATTCCGCTTCCGCGAGTAGGGGGAATTCACATAGGCATCCATGTCCAGAAGGTCCCAATCCGGGAACGGCAAACGATCCAGGTCTTCGACCATCAAACAGCGATCCAGCACCCCGGTCCGATGATCGGTGATCGCTGTCTTGTCGAAGAACCCGCGCACGTCCGCTGGGACGCCCTCGGCCATCTGTCTGATGAACTGCGCGAATCCGAGTTCCGCCTCCCCTCGGGCCACCCAATCGACATCGGGGCGCGCGAGCAGGCCATACACGTCATTGGTTGCGTGCATGCCCCCGACGACAACGGTTGTGTCGGGCCACATCTCGCGAAGGATAGGCATCATGCGGCCAAAAAACTCAACAGAAAATGAGAACATAAAAGAAACAGCAAGAATATCAGGAGATCGCTCTACAGAATCGTTCGCTACATTAAAAATGAAGTTTTCGATTGATCCGTGCTTACCTCTATTGAGCGTTTCTATATTGTAATCAATTAGATCAACAAACTTAACCCCTGCCGATTCTTTGATCGCAGAAGACAGGTACATTATTCCTAACGGCATCGAAACCGCCGGATATACATTGCTTCCCCCCAGTATACCGTCCACTGATATCGTCGGAAGATTGACAAACGTCACATTGGGGGTGGTCATGGTCAGATCTCCTGGCAGGAGAACCTGGCAATAACGATTTTGCCTCTTTATGATCGGTGTCTCTGAGTTAAAATTCTGCGAACGAACGGCGCGAAAATGCGCCCATACGCCGCCGGCGGAGTGCCGCGATGCGGCGGCTCCGCCTTACGGTCATTGCAGGGTTCGTATCGCCCGCTTACGCCGGATCATGCGCCGAGCGTTCCGGCACCTCCTGGAGTTCCAGCACCAGCTCGTACACATCCTCCTCGACCATGCGTTCGCGGCGGAAACCCAGGTTCTCGCAGAAATGCAGCATGCGGGTGTTGTCCTTCAGCACCTGCCCGATCATCTGCCGGGTGCCGCGCGCGCGGCAGTAGCGGATCATCTTTTCCAGCAGTGCCACGCCGAGCCCGGAGCCCTTCAGGTCGGAGCGCACGACGATGGAGAACTCGGTGCGTTCGTTGTCGGCGTCGGTCACCGTGCGCACCACACCCAGTGTTTCCTCTGCCTTGTCCTTGTCCAAGTCAGCGCGGGCAATGAAAGCCATTTCGCGCTCGTAGTCGATCTGCGTCAGGCGGGCCATCTGATCGTGCGGCAGTTCCTTGACCAGCCCGAAGAAGCGGAACCGAATGTCCTCCGACGTCAGACTGGAGACGAACTCGTAGTGCTTAGGCTCGTCCTCCGGGCGGATCGGGCGCAACAGCACCTTCTCGCCGTTCGTCATGGTGAACCATTCCTCCTGTTCCTTGGGATAGGGACGAATGGCGAGACGGTGCGGTCCGCGTGTCTGCTTGGGGTCCAGCTTGATGCGGGCATCGACGGCAAGCACGCCCCGGCTGTCGGCGAACAGCGGGTTGATGTCCAGTTCCGTGATCTCCGGAATGTCGCACACAAGCTGCGAGACCTTGATGAGGGTCAGGCAGATGGCGTCCAGATCAGCCGGCGGGCGGTCGCGGTAGCCCTGAAGGCGCTTGTAGATACGCGTGTTCTCGATCAGGTTGCGGGCGAGGTTCATGTTCAACGGAGGCAGGGTCACCGCCCGGTCGGCGATCACCTCGACGGCGGTACCGCCCTCGCCGAACAGAACCACCAGGCCGAACACCGCGTCGGTGGTCACGCCGATGATGAGCTCGTGAGCGCCCGGGCGGCGCATCATCCTCTGCACCGTGAAGCCGTCGATCTGGGCATCGGGGAAGGTCTCGCCCACCCGGTTCAGCATGCTCTGGGCCGCCTGCCGCGTTTCCTCGGGCGAGTTGAGGTTCAGCATCACGCCGCCGACATCAGACTTATGCGTGATGTCGGGCGAGAGGATCTTGACCGCCACCGTGCAGCCCATGCGGTCGGCGATCTCCAGCGCCTCGTCGGGCGTGCGCGCGATATGGGTCTCGACGGTCGGAATGCCGTAGGCCGCGAACACCGCCTTGGCATCCGGCTCGCTCATCACGAAGTGCCCCTTGGCCATCGACCCTTCGATGACCAACCGGGCCGTGGTCGTGGCCGGGGTGAATTCCACGGGAAGCGAGGCCGGCGTCTCCATCAGCATTTTCTGGTTGCGGGCGAAGGTCACCGTGTGCATGAACGCCCGCACCGCCTGATCCGGCGTTTCGTAGGAGGGCAGACGCGCCTGTGCGAACATGCGGCGGGCATTCGCGACGGCACCCTCGCCGACGAAGCAGGTGGTGATGTGCGCCCGCTTGTTCTTCTCGGCCAGTTCAATGACCTTTTCGGCGATCTCGTCCGGACTGCTGATGGCGGTCGGCGCGTGCATCACGAGCATCGAGTCCACCTCGGGCGCCGTGAACAGGACCTCCATGGAGTCCGTATAACGCTTGCCCGGCGCGTCACCGATGATGTCGATGGGGTTGGAGCGCGACCACGTCGGCGGCAACACGGCATCAAGCTTGCCGACGGTCTCGTCGGACAGGACCGCCATCGTGCCGCCCATGTCGATCAGATCGTCGACGGCCATGACCCCGATGCCGCCGCCGTTGGTCATGATGGCCAGCCGTTCGCCTTTCAGGCGGCGTTGGTGGGCGACCGTTTCCACCGCCTCGAACAGTTCCTCAAGGTTGTACACCCGCAGAATGCCGGCACGGCGGAAGGCGGCGTCGTAGATATGATCGGCCCCGGCCAGCGCGCCGGTGTGCGAGGCGGCGGCCTTCGCGCCCTCGGCGACGCGGCCCGACTTGATGGCCAGGACGGGCTTGTTTCGGGCGGCGGCGCGGGCTGCGGACATGAACTTGCGGGCGTCGCGCACGGCCTCGATGTACAGCAGAATGGCGCGGACGTCGGGGTGCGTGCCCAGATAGTCGATGGTATCGCCGAAATCGACATCCAGATTGTCGCCCAGCGAGATGAAGTGCGAAAAGCCGATGCCGCGCGGCGTGGCCCAATCCAGCACCGCCGTGCACAGGGCGCCGGACTGGCTGACGAACGCCACCTTACCGGGCTTGGCCGGTTCGTGCAGGAAGCTGGCGTTCAGGTTCACGCCCGGGACCAGAAGACCGACGCAGTTCGGCCCCAACAGGCGCATGCCGAAATGACCGGCGATTTCCAGCATCCGCTCCTGGGCGGTGCGGCCCTCGTCGTCCTTGATCTGACCCAGGCCGGCGGTGATGACAATGGCCGCCAGCACGCCCTTGTCGCCCAGGGCCTGGACCACATCGGGCACCGCCTTCGGCGGAACGCAGACGACCGCCATGTCCGGCGTCACCGGCAACGCGGCCACATCCTTGTAGGCGAGAACACCGGCGATCGCCGATTCCTTGGGATTGACCGGCATGATCGGACCCTGGAACCCGCCCATCAGCAGGTTACGCATGACCAGCGCCCCGACCGTTTGCGGGCGGTTCGAGGCCCCGATCACGGCAACCGAGCGCGGCGCGAACAGGCGTTCCAGATTCCGTGTGCTCATCTTTTATCCCTCGACGGTATGGGCTGAATGACCCGAGCGTTCAGATCGAGGGTACGCCTTTTTTGCTGCACTGCAAGATCAACCATCCGGACCCGGTCCGGTTTCTGTCCGACCCGGGTCCACCCCGATCAATCCGGCACGAACAGCTTGCCCTGGAACAAGGCCAGCATGGTGCGCAGAAACACGGTGACGACCACGATGGTGGTAATGGCCAGCAGCCCCCAGCCGACATACAAGGTCCAATTCGTCCCGGTCAGGGCATGAAACTCCAGCGTGGCCACGGTGACCGCCGCTATCGGGAAGGTGTAGGCCCACCAGGACACGAAAAACGGCACTTTCATGTACTGCGCGACCAGGGAGAAATTCAGCAGGGTGATGAACAGGGCCAAGTGGATCATCATGCGGGCAAAGCCGTCCAGGGCCTCGGCATGGGCGGCGCCGTCCGGCAGAAGTCCGGCGTTCAACTGAATGTAGGACAGGAACCCGATGGCCGGGGGCGCGATCAGGATGAACAGGGTGGGGACGAATTTCGCCGGCATCTGATCGTGAAACACGATGCGATAGAACACGATGGTGAACAGCAGGAGCCAGAACACCATGCCGATCGAAAAGAAGAACCAGGACACCTCGTCATAGCCCAGGCGCGTCCCGCTCAACGGCACCAGAACGTTCCCGACGATCGGAATGAACCAGGCCGGGTTGGAATGATTGATCTGATGATTGTGAACGATCCATCGGCCGATCAGGCGTAGCGTCAGCAGCAAATGCAAACCGGTCCCGACGGCCCACAGCAACAGAGTGACAGTGTGCGAGTAAGGACCGGTCCCCAGCGACAGCAACAACAGACTGATTGAGACCGCTGGAAAGAAGCTAGACCGGATCGGGTGATTGAACTCCGCTTTCACCTCAGCCGGATGCAACATCCATTTGAAGACATACAGGATGGCGATGGCGACGAAGGCCACGCCAGCGAACCCCAGCACGGCCTCACCGATGATCGACGGCATCTCCAGCACATGGTGTGCCTTGCGCCAGGCAATGCCGAGTCCCGCCGTGCCCATGACCAGGGCAAACAGCGGAATCGGCACGTGCATCAACCAGTTCGATTCGACCTTCTCGGCGTGGGTCGGCGTCTGCGTGCCCGCTGCGGCGGGCGCGGCTGTCTCGTTCATGGGAAACAATCCTCCATCAATGTTCGACGTTGCCGTCTGCGCTCATGGTTATATTCGCCACCCCTAATATGCAAGCCGTGACTGGACCGACTCCGGAATCTGCCCAGCCAGTGCCATCAGGCGCGCCCGGAACAGGGTCGCAACGCTTTGCGCGTCGGTGATGGCGCCGGTCTCGGCCATGTGCACGGCCTCGCGGAACGGAACCCGACGGATCTCCAGCCTTTCCGTCTCCTCCGGATCGCTGGGACCCTCGGTCAAGTCCCAGGCTAAAAACGACACCGCCGCCTCGTCGGTGATGCAGTTCGACAGGTGCAGCCGCAGGATCTCGACCCATTGCCCCGCTATGAGACCCGTTTCCTCGCGCAACTCGCGACGCGCCGAGTCCAGGGCCTTGGTCCCCAACGGACATCCCCCCTCTGGCAGTTCCCAACTCCATGCCCCGAGCGGATAGCGGAACTGGCCCACCAGGGTTACCGACCCGTCTGAGTCCACAGGCAACACACAGACAGAGCGGTTTTGAAAATGAACCACCCCGTATCGTCCAAGGGTTCCGGCCGGTGTGATCACCTGATGCTCGGTGACCCGAATCCACGGGTTGTCGTAAACCTTCCGCGTCGAGAGCGTTCTCCAGGGACTGTTGTCTGGATCGGATGGCATCGCCTTGGCTCCTTTTGACGCGACGAACCGCTGCCATCCGACGAAACACGCCCACGATACGTCGGGATGCTACAGGGTCGCCCCCGTCATTGATTTGATGGAGCGCAATGGCCGGCAAGACACTCGCGATCATCGCCGGGACCCCATATGATGCGGACGCGCGCGCGTCCGGGATTCCCGGCATGGCCGCGCCCCGTTTCGTCGAGGGTCTCTTTGAAAAGGCTGTGTCGTTGTCCAACCGCCCGACTGTGACGCCCCCTCCCGCACCGCCCGGGCCGGCCGTGCGCTGGCTCGCCACTTGGTTCGGCAGCGGCCTGAGCCCCATTGCCCCGGGGACCGCCGGCTCCCTTGCCGCCCTGCCCTTCGCCTGGGGATTGAACGGCTGGGGTGGCCCGTGGCTGTTGCTGGCCGGCGCGCTGGCGGTTTTCGCCCTTGGAATCGGCGTCAGTGACGCCTACGGTCGCGCCGTCGGGCGCCGGGATCCCGCCGAGGTCGTGATCGACGAGGTTGCCGGCCAATGGCTGACCCTGGGGCTTGTCCTGCTTGTCTTCCCTTGGGATGCTGTCTCCCTGACGCTCGGGTTCCTCGCCTTCCGCGTGGCCGACATCGTCAAGCCATGGCCGGCGCGCCAGATCGACCGCACGACCCACGGCGGCGTCGGAATCATGGCCGACGACATGGTTGCGGGCGTTTACGCCGCCGCCGCCGTTCTGCTTGGTCTGACCGCTCTTGAGATCTGGATCGTCGCGCCATGAGTGCTCTCGACAAGACCCTGATCGACCACGCCCGGGATGTCCTGGAGGCATGCCGCCGGGACGGCCTGACCCTGGCCGTCGCCGAGTCTTGCACCGGCGGGCTGCTGGCGGCCAGTCTGACGGCGGTGCCGGGCTCCAGCGACGTCTTCGATCGCGGGTTCGTGACATACTCCAACGAAGCCAAGAGCGAGGTTCTCGGCGTGGAACCCGAACTGCTCGCCTCGGTTGGCGCGGTCAGCGAAGATGTCGCCGTGGCCATGGCCCTGGGTGCGCTGGCCGCCAGTGGTCGGAGTATCAGCGCGTCGATCACCGGGATCGCCGGACCAACCGGCGGATCGGAGACCAAACCCGTCGGTCTGGTTTTTATGGCGGCTGCGCGTATGGACGGACTGGTCCGGCCCAAGCGCTATGTGTTCGCCGGCAGCCGGGACGACATTCGCCTCGCCAGCACGCACGCAGCCCTCGATCTGCTGCTGGAACTGGTCACGTTGCGCGACGACATGCTGGAAGACGAGGACGATCCGCCGTCCGGGTCCTCGGACGATCCGAACGCCAACGCCGGCGACCACGGCAACGGTTCCTGATCACGATGTCCAAAGGCCGCCGGCCCACCGGGCGTCCATCCGGCGCCCGCCGCACCGCCCGCTCGAACTGGCCCGGCCCCGACACCGTCGAGGTCACGGTCACCGCTCTCGGGGCGCGGGGAGACGGCCTCGCCCAACACGAGAGCAGCGCCCTGTTCGTGGTCGGTGCCCTGCCGGGCGAACGCGTCCGCGCGCGCGTCGGGGCGCGCAAGGGGCATGGGTGGCAGGCCCATGTCACGGACGTGCTCCAGGCCTCGGCGGAGCGGATCGAGCCGGCCTGTCCGCATTTCGGGCCGTGTGGCGGCTGCACCATTCAGCACCTGAGCCCGTCCGCCCAGGCCGCGTGGAAGCGCCAACAGGTGGTCGAGGCCCTGATCCGGCGCGGATTCCCGGCGCCGGAAGTGGACGCGACCGTCAGTGTTCCCCCGGGCCAGCGGCGGCGTTGCACGGTGGCCTGGCGGCGCACGCCCCGGGGCGCACTCGTCGGGTTCCATGCCCAGGACACTCACCGCCTGGAGGACGTACGCGCCTGCGCGATGCTGACGCCCGCGCTGTTCGCCCTGATGGAACCGCTGCGCGCCCTGGTGCGGGACATCGCCCGTCCGGGTGAGCACGGTCAGGCGGTTCTGACCATGACGGACACCGGGGCGGAGGTCGCGCTGATCCTGGCCCGGCCCCCAGACCTGGCGGCGCGGGAACGCCTTGCTGCCTTTGCCGAGGCCACCGATCTGGCGCGGCTGAGGTGGATGCCGGACCCGGACAGCGCCCCGGAACCGCTCGCCGAGCGGCGTCCGCCGGTGGTGACATTGGGTGAGGCCGCCGTTGTCCTGCCGCCCCTCGCGTTCCTGCAACCCTCCCGGGCGGGTGGCGACGCCATCACCGCTTCGGTTCTGGCCCGTCTGCCGGAGGGAAGCGGTTCCGTGCTCGACCTGTTTGCGGGTGTCGGCACCCTGAGCTTCCCGCTTGCCGGAACGGGGCGGCCCGTCCACGCCGTCGATGCGGCGCCGGAGGCCCTCTCGGCCCTGGCGGCCGCGATTCCGCCGCACCGACAAATGACCACGGCATGTCGCGACCTCGAGCGGGACCCGCTTCAGGGCGCCGATCTGACGGGTCATGAGGTGGCGGTGTTCGATCCGCCGCGCGCCGGCGCACGGGCCCAGGCTGCCGCCCTGGCCCAGCATGGTCCCGACCGCATCATCGCTGTCTCGTGCAACCCGTCGAGCTTCGCCCGCGACGCCCGCGCGCTGGCGGACGGCGGTTATACCCTCGGACGCGCCACACCCATCGACCAGTTTCCGTGGTCGGCGCACGTCGAACTGGTGGCGGGATTTTCGCGATAACGTCGGCTGGAAGCCCGGCGACCGGCCTCAGCCCCCCTGACGAATGGTAAACAGGGTTTCGAACCGCGCCAGATCCAGGATCTCCCGTACCGTGCCCTGGGGTCGCGACAGGACAATCATGGTGCCCGTCTTCCTGGCCTGCTCCCGCAGTGTCAGCAGAAAACCGAGCCCGGCGGAATCCATGTACGACAGGTCATGGAAATCCACTTCGACCTCGCCCGGCTGATTGGCGAGAACTTCCCGCACCACCCGCTCGAATACTCCGCGATCTTCGTGGACCAACCGATCCCGCAGGCTCAGCACAACCTTGCCGCTTTGCGCGTTGACTTCGTATCGCACGCCCATGCCTCCCGTTGACGTTCCGCCGGCCCTTCCAAGCTCCAGCGGCCGAGCCAGCGCCCGGCCGCCAAGTCTTGATCGGCGTCACCCCCTAGCGCCCGCCCGTTTGCGGATGAAGGTGTCCAACCCGGCCAACTGTGCCTCGTTCAGTTCAAAACGGACATGGGTCCCGGTTCCCGTCTTTGCAACGACACTTCCCGTCATGGACCCAAGTTCCGGAACATCCATGGTGAAGGCATGACCCCGTTCGACGTCAAGAGCCCGATCCACGGTGCCGACCCCACTGCGGGCCAAATCCTGCAACAAGCACGACTGGCTCGCGCCACCGCCCAGGTTCAGCGTCACCGCCACGTTGACGGTATGCAGGGCGCTGTCCCGCCGATCATCGTCCGACCCGCCGCGCATCAGCTTTTCCAGGGCATCCTGCATCTGCCTGACGCGCGCACGCACATCTTCGGCGGACTGCTTGACGGATCGGGCGTGTTCGCCGGTCACGGAACTGCTCTCCAGGACCTGCCCGATGTTGTCGGAGGACTCCTGCGTGCTGTGCGAGGCCTGCTGAGCGTTCTGACTGATTTCCTGGGTCGCGCCCGTTTGTTGCTCAACGGCGGCCGAGACCGTCTGGGTGATGTCGTTGATTTCGCCGATCACCCTGGCGATGTCCTCAATGGCCGTCACGGCCTCCCGCGTGGCCGCCTGCATGCCGCCGATCTGGTTGGCGATATCCTCGGTCGCGGTGGCGGTCTGGTTGGCCAGCGTCTTGACCTCGTTGGCCACCACCGCGAAGCCTCTGCCGGCATCCCCGGCCCGCGCCGCCTCGATGCTGGCGTTCAGCGCAAGCAGGTTGGTCTGTTTGGCGATGTCGCTGATCATGTTGACCACCTCGCCGATCTGGTCGGCCGCCTCGGCCAGTCCCTGGATCCGCTGATTGGTGGTTTCGGCCTGCCTCACCGCCCGATGGGCCGTCTCCGTCGAGGCCGTCATCTGACGCGAGATTTCGCCGATCGACGCGGCCATCTGCTCGGCGGCCGCCGCGACCGCGTCCACGCCGTGGGCCGCGTCCCGCGAGGCCGACGCGGCGGCATCCGAGCGCGATTCCGTGTGTTCCACGGACTCGGCCATCTTCAGCGCCGCCTGGTGCATGGCGTCGGCCTGTTGCTGCACAAGAATAATGGCGCTGCGCACCTCCTCGTCCAGCGCATTGGTAAGCGCGAACATCTCGGCCCTGACCTTGCGGGCGTTGCGTCGATGCAGCGCCTCCTGCTCGGCAGCCATTTCCTTCAGTTTATAGCCGTTGTCCTTGAACACCTGGACGGCGTCGGCCATGTCGCCGATCTCGTCCCGGCGGGACCGGCCCGGAATTTCGACGGACAGGTCATCGTGCGCCAAGCGTTCCATGGCGGCCGTCATCGCCGTCAGCGGCCGGCTGAGCAGACGGCGCAGCATCAGCACGATCAGACCCATCACGCCCAGGGTGGCCAACGGATTCACGACCGCCTGCACGGTTGTCGAACTTGACTGCGTTTCGTTCAGCCCCGTCACCCGCTGGCCCAGCCGTGCGGCGATGGCCCTTGAGGCCTCTTCGACCTCTCTACGGCGGGTTTCGGTCTGCTCCTTGAGGGCCGCCATCTCACGCTGCTGCTCGGCCTCCATCGCGGTCATCCGCTCGACCGAACGTTCCTCGACGGCGATCAGCGACTCCCGCGAGACCGCCAGTTCAAGGACACCCCGGATCGGGTCTTCGACGCCATGGCACCCCTGACATTCCGGATCGTTGGTCAGCGTGACATAGGAATAGAGGACCGGCCGGAGCACTCCCCCTGAATCCTCGACCTCGCCAGGCTGCTCCGCCGAACCATCCGCGCTGGCCAGCGCCTCCCTCAGGCCGGACTCGCGGTCCGCCGGAATGGAGACCGGGTTCTCCCGGCTGCGGCGCTCGAAATAGGTTGTGCCCAGGAGTCGATTGACATCCTTGATTGTGTCGTTGTCCGAAAAGGCCTGGACCCCCGTTGTCCGCCACAGCCCGATGTCCAGCACATCCGGGATCTGCGACAGATTGAACATGATGTCCTCGGCCGTGGTGGCTTCGCCGCTCATCATGGCGGCGCGGATCATCTCCGTCGCGGCGGATGACAGGCCCTCGTGCTTGCCGGCGATGAACCGCCGCTCGCCCAGGGTCTCCCCGTGAGTCTCGGTTTCGGTCACGGCGTGCTCGGCTGCCTGACGGGCAATCTGCGTCTCCACCAGCGCGTCATGAGTCTCGCCGATGACGGCGTTCTTCTCGGCCAGGATGCCGCTCACATCGTCCGCGAAGTCCTGCGTTTCGGACCGAACGATGGTCGAAAAGTAGTAAACGAGGGCGATATTGACGATCGCGATGATGGCAACAAGAGCGACGACAACGGCGGTGATCTTCGCGGTCAACGACTTCATTAGACCTATCTTTCTTCAACGCAGACCGACCCGGGCACCCCCATCAGACATCGATAAAGGGTGACATGCAGGCACTACAGAACCGCACCTCGGCGATTCCTGAACAACGGACCGCGAAGTATAGTCGAATGTAGCCTGGGGGTCATTACGGATCGATCCGCGTCGGAGACATACCTGGGTCTTCAGATCTCGCCAACTGCTCGGGCCGCGCGGGACAGCGGCGCCGGCCGCCCCTCAATCGGCTCAGCCGGCCGGCTCATCTTCCTCGACCCGTCCGCCGGTGATGATGACCGTCACCGTCATGATCATGGCGGTCAGCGCCAGCACCAAATAGATCACCCACCACTGCTGGAAGATGAACACCGCGAGATACCCGAGAAGGGCCGCCAGGGCGACGGCCAGAATGAGGATCAGTTTGACGGTGACCATGACGCTCGCTCCCTCTTCGGGGCCAATCTTGAACAATCCCAAATAGCCGATCCCGCCCGGACTGTCCAGCACGGCGACGCTGTGACAGCAATTCTCAGGATGGCGTGAGAACACCTGTTGCGACCAGCGCAGGCCTGTTCTCCTCCCCCCTTCGGGGGGACGTTGGGAGGGGGGCGAGGTGATGTCCGCACGGACCCCGCTTGCCGCATCAACCCCACGGGCTTTTTTTTTCAACCCCACCCCACTCCTCCCCTCCTCTACCCAGAGGAGGGCGTTCGGGTCGCGCCTGGAGCTCCCGACAGGACCCTTCGGAGGCCGTGCGACCAAAATGAGAACTGCCGGCGCTGTGAGGCGCTGAACACCCGGCCTTGAGCGGCCGCATTGACAGCCCCCCGGGCTGCCCGCAAGCTCTGACCCAACATGACGGACTGGGACTTTGAGGCTCAGATTGTCGCTCTCTAGGATTGCGCGCCATCCTGCCCGAGCGCGAACCGCACGAACTGACGGACGCTGTCACCGGCATGGCACATCCCCTGCGTTCCTTTCTCGGGCTGGTCCTGAGCGCCCTGCGTGACCTCGCACCGATCATTCTGGTGATCGGGTTTTTCCAGATCGTCGTCCTCCAGCAACCGTTTCCCAACCTGGGACCGATCCTGGTCGGCCTGCTTCTGGTCCTGCTGGGACTGGCGCTGTTCATCCAGGGACTGGAGATGGGCCTGTTCCCGCTCGGCGAGTCCATGGCCCACGCGTTCGCGCGGAAGGGCAGCCTGGTCTGGCTGCTGGCGTTCGCCTTCGCGCTGGGGTTCGGCACCACGGTGGCGGAACCGGCCCTGATCGCGGTGGCCGCCGAGGCGGCCGAGGCCGTGGCTCAGGCTGGCCTGATCGAGCCGGACGCGGACAGTCAGGCCACGTACGCGTTGGGCCTGCGCTATACGGTGGCGCTGGCCGTCGGGCTGGCCATCCTGGTGGGTGTGTTTCGCATCATCAAGGGCTGGCCGGTGCCGGTTCTCATCATCGGCGGCTACCTGATCGTGGTGGCCCTGACCTTCATCGCGCCGCCGGAGATCGTCGGCGTGGCCTATGATTCCGGCGGCGTGACCACCTCCACCATCACCGTGCCGCTGGTGACGGCCCTGGGGGTGGGGCTGGCCTCCATGCTGGGCGGGCGCAATCCGCTGATCGACGGCTTCGGCCTGATCGCCTTCGCCAGCCTGACCCCGATGATGTTCGTCATGCTCTACGGCCTGCTGTATTGAACCGGGAAGGGACCGCGCCGTGTCCACCCTGATCCAGTTGATCGATACCCTGTGGACCACGATCCTGGACGTGGCGCCGATCCTGCTGATCCTGGTGCTGTTCCAGGTTCTGGTGCTGCGTCAGAAGGTCCCGCACCTGCGCCGCATGATCCTGGGGTTCCTCTATGTGGTGCTGGGCCTGGACCTGTTCCTGGTCGGCCTTGAGATGGCCCTGTTTCCCCTGGGCGAGATCATGGCCGCGCAGTTGACCGACCCGGCGTTCATGGGGGTCGCACGGGACGCGGCCGGTGGCCTGGGGTGGCGGGACTATCTGTGGGTCTATGCCTTCGCCGCCGCCATCGGGTTCTCGACCACCATCGCCGAGCCGGCGCTGATCGCCGTCAGCCTGAAGGTCACGGAGGTTTCGGGCGGGGCCGTCAAGTCCTGGGGCCTGCGCGTGGCGGTGGCCATCGGCGTCGCCTTCGGGGTCTCCCTGGGCGCGCTGCGCATCATCACCGGCTGGTCCTTGCCGATCCTCATCGTCATCGGCTATGTGGTCGTCATCGTTCAGACCGTGATCGCGCCGCGCCAGATCATTCCCCTTGCCTACGATTCCGGGGGCGTGACAACCTCCACCGTTACCGTTCCGCTGGTCACGGCCCTTGGGCTGGGCCTGGCTTCCAACATCCCGGGGCGAAGCCCCCTAATCGACGGCTTCGGGCTGATCGCGCTGGCCAGTCTGTTTCCCATGATCACCGTCATGGGCTACGCGCAGATCGGCGAGTTGCTGACCCGGCGCGCCGCCCGCCGCACCGCGAGCGAGGATTCATGAAGTTCAAGCTGATCATCGCCAGCACACCGGACGACATGACCGACGCCATTGCCGATGCCGCCCGCGAGGAGGGGGCCACCGGCTGCACGATCCTGACCAACGCGCGCGGACAGGGGCTCAAGAAGGCCAAGACCTTTCTGGGCCTGGACCTCGCGGGCGCCCGCGACGTGGTGCTGATCCTGGTTGAGCAGCACCTAGGGCGGCGCATCCTGGAAGCCATCGGCCGCGCCGGCCATTTCGACGCCAGTCCCGGCGCCGGCATCGCCATCATGATCGACGTCGAGGACGCCATCGGCCTGAACAGCCAACTTCATACCATCCAGACCGAGATCGAGGACGAGATATGACCCAGCGTCCCTATGTGCCGATCCGTCAGGTGATGTCCGAAACCCCCTACCTGATCGAGGGCATGGCCACCGTCGCCCAGGCCGTGCGCATGATGAAGGACAAGGGGGTCAGTTCCCTGGTCATCCGCAAGCGTCACGAGGGCGACGAGTTCGGCATGGTCGTGATCCAGGACATCGCCGACAAGGTGGTGGCGCAGGACCGCTCACCCGACCGGGTCAACGTCTACGAGATCATGAGCAAGCCGCTGATCTCGATCCAGGCGGACATGGACGTGCGGTACGCGATCCGGCTGTTGGGCCGCTTCCGCCTGTCCCGCGCGATCGTCATCGAGAATGGGGACCTGGTCGGAATCGCCACCCTGCGCGACCTTGTTCTCGCCCACCTGATCGGAGACGGCCCCGTGCCGCCCGCGCCGACGGAGACCACCTGACGTGATTGTCGCCTCCCTGTTCCTGATCGCCGGCATCGTGCTGCTGCCGGTCGGCTCCAACATCCTGGTCAGCGGCGCGGTCGCCTTGTCGGAGCGACTGGGCATCTCCCCCTTGGTGGTGGCCCTGACCGTCGTGGCCTTCGGCACCTCGCTGCCGGAGCTGGTGGTCTGCGTCGATGCCGCCCTGGACGGAGTCCCCGGCATCGCCATCGGCAACGTCGTGGGATCCAACATCGCCAACATACTTCTCATCATGGGCGCGGCGGCTCTGCTGGCGCCCATCGCCTGCCATCAGCCCCGCGCCTTCCTGCGCGACAGCCTCATCATGATCGGCGCGACGGGCCTGTTCATCGCCGCCGCGCTGTCGGGCGTGATCCCGCGCTGGCAGGGCGGCGGCATGCTGGGCCTGCTGGTGCTGTTCGTGCTGTACTCCTATTGGCGGGAGTCCGCCGGAAAGGACGCGGCCGACGCCCATCTGGCCGAGGTCGAGGAGTTCGAGGGACTCAAGAACCGCTCCTGGATCGTCATCATTGGAGCCATCGCGCTGGGCCTTGTCGGCGTGGCGGCCGGGGCCAACCTGCTGGTGGACGGCGCCGTGGTCATCGCCAGTGAGCTTGGCGTGCCCGAGGAAGTCATCGGCCTGACCATGGTGGCCCTGGGGACCTCGCTGCCGGAACTGGCGGTCGCCGTGACGGCGGCCATGAAGGGCCAGCCCGACGTCGTGGTCGGCAACGTCGTGGGCTCGAACATTTTCAATATCCTGGCCATCCTGGGCGCGACCGCGCTGGTGATCCCGGTGGAGATCCCGGCCCAGGTGCTGCGGTTCGACATCTGGGCCATGGCGGCGGTGTCCATCCTGATGGTCCCCGTGATGCTGAGCGGCAGACGCATGGGCCGTGCGGAGGGGATCCTGTTCCTGGCCGCCTACGCAGGATACACGGCGCTTCAGTTCTTCGGCGTGGACCGCGTGCTGGGCGCCGTGAGTGCCTGAGGCCGCGAGAGCCATGACGACCACCATCCCGCCCCAGGCTCTCGTGACCGGCGCCGCGCGTCGACTGGGACGCGCCCTGGCGCTGGAACTGGCCGACGCCGGCTTCGCCGTGGCGGTGCACCACCTGGGCTCCGCCGACGAGGCCGAAGAGACCCGCGCGCTGATCGAGGCGGCCGGCGGACGCGCGACCGCAGTACGGGCCGATCTGTCCGTAGAACACGAAACCGCCACCCTGGTGGACCGCGCCGCCAACGCTTTGGGCGGCCCCATCGGCGTTCTGGTCAACAACGCCTCCACGTTCGATTACGACGCCTGGGACACGGTGACGCGCGACAGCTGGGACCATCACATGGAGCCCAACCTGCGCGCGCCGTTCGTCCTGACCCAGGCCCTGGCCCGCGCCCTGCCCGCCGACGCCGAGGGGCTGGTGCTCAACATCATCGACCATCGGGTCTGGAACCTGACCCCGCACTTCGTCAGTTACACAGTCAGCAAGGCCGGGCTGTGGGCGCTCACCCAGAGCCTCGCGCTCGCCCTGGCCCCGCGCGTGCGCGTCAACGCCATCGGCCCCGGACCCGCGCTGCCGAGCCCGCGCCAGACCCAAGCCCAGTTCGACGCCCAATGCGCCGCCATGCCCCTGGGCCGGGGGACGTCTCCGGACGAGATCCGCCGCGCGCTCCGCTTTGTCCTTGAAGCGCGGTCGATGACCGGGCAAATGATAGCGCTGGATGGGGGGCAGCATCTGGCCTGGGCCTGGCCGGCCCGGGGCGGTCTGGCGGATGCGCCGGAGGAGTGACCCCCGTTCGCCGACCGTCCCCGTTGCGTTCGGGCCGGCGGCTCTTGGCGCCCGTCCCGGCAGTCCTTTCCCTTCTCAGACATTGGGTGGTTCGATGAGCCCTCGCTCCAACCTGTATCCGACCACCCCGCTGACGCCCCTCGCGGACGCCGAGGCCGGCCTGCGCCATGTGTTCGTGCGCGACCTCGTCCTTCCGGCCCGGATCGGCGTGCATGCCCATGAAAAGAGCGGTCCCCAACGCATCCGCCTGAACCTCGACCTCGGGGTGCGAGAAGGCGCCGCCGGTCTGGGGGACCGGCTTGAGAACGTCGTCTGTTACGAGGCCGTCCTTGATCGCGTGCGGGCCATCGTCGCCGACGGGCATGTCAATCTGGTCGAGACGCTGGCCGAACGCATCGCCCAGGCCTGCCTGGAGGACGCGCGGGTCCGCCGCGCCGTGGTGCGAATCGAGAAGCTCGACGTGTTCCCGGAGGCCGTCAGCGTCGGCGTGACCATTGAGCGGCTCAATCCGTTCGGATGACAGCCCGCGCCGACGGTGTCATTCCTTTGCAGGAGACACACGTTCGATCGCCGTCGAAACACCCACTCCAACGCCTGTAACAAAAGGTCCACATCGAGTCGTAACCACTCGAATCGATCAGAATCCCGCCAAAACCCGACGGTTTTCTTTTCGGAACAAGTTGTACACAGGAAAGGACCCGCACCGAACCCGACACGCGCCTGTCAAGAACGGCGGTCTCCGACCGTCGATTTTTCGCGGCAGGATATTTTTGGCGTTTCATAACAAGAGGTTAGAGAAACTGCCCAAAAGTTGGTCACGGTGATGAAACGCCCGGATTTCCTGGGAGTCGGTGCGGCCAGACACAATCCGCCCACAAAGTTACCCACAGGTTCAGTGGATATATTCCCTCTTGCCATGCGGCGCGACCTGTCACAGCCCTCTGATTCGGCGTTGCGCGCGGCGGGATTCACAACCCTTAACTCGTTCAGTCATGGTTCGGTTGATGTGCCAAACTCCGCCATTCGAAGCCCTCAGAGTGGAACAGACCAGATCGAGGTGGCGCCGGATCGGAGTCGAGCCCCCCTGCCCCCTGTCCGGGCACGCTCCTGATCGGGAGGCGCCGTCGTGAAGGGCGAGGCCTCCGAATCCCCTCCCCCTGAAACCGGCGTGGCCGTGATCGCCGCCACGGTGCGCACCCTGCCCAACGCGCCCGGCGTCTACCGCATGCTCGACCGCTCGGGCGATGCCCTTTATGTGGGCAAAGCCCGGAGCCTGAAAAAGCGGGTGGTGGCGTACACCCACCCGGAGCGGCTGCCCATGCGCCTGCGGCGCATGATCGACGCGACCGCGCGCATGGAGGTGGTGACCACCCACACCGAGGCCGAGGCGCTGCTGCTCGAAAGCAACCTCATCAAGAAGCTGAAGCCGCGCTACAACATCCTTCTGCGCGACGACAAGTCGTTCCCCTACATCCTGATCGCGGACGACCACGCCTGGCCGCGCGTGCTGAAGCACCGGGGGCCGCGCACCCGAGCCGGGCAGTACCACGGCCCCTATGCCTCCGCCGGGGCCGTCAACCGCACCCTGGTGGCGTTGCAGAAGGCGTTCCTGCTCCGCTCGTGCTCCGACAGCGTGTTCGCCAACCGCACGCGTCCCTGCCTGCTGCACCAGATCAAGCGCTGCTGCGCGCCCTGTGTCGACCGCGTGACGCCGGAGGACTACCGGGGCCTCGTCGAGCAGGCCCGGGCCTTCCTGGAGGGCCGCAGCCACGACATGCAGCGCGAGCTGGCGGCGCGCATGGAGGACGCCAGCACCCGGCTGGCGTTCGAGGAGGCGGCCATCTACCGCGACCGCATCCGCGCCTTGACCAGTGTCCAGTCCCACCAGGACATCTCGTTGCCCGGCGTCGGCGAGGCCGACGTGGTGGCGTTGCATCAGGCCGGCGGGCAGACCTGCGTGCAGGTGTTCTTCTTCCGCGCCGGCAACAACCACGGCAACCGCGCCTACTTCCCCAGCCACGCCCGCGAGGACGAACCCGGCACGGTGCTGGAGGCGTTCCTGGGCCAGTTCTACAGCCGGCAGATGCCGCCCCGGATGATCCTGCTTAGCGAGGACATTCCCAACCCCGAGCTTGTCGCCGAGGCGCTGTCCATCCGCGCCGACCACAAGGTGTCGCTGCACGTCCCCCAGCGCGGCGCCCGGCGCAAGGTGATCGACCACGCCCTGACCAACGCCCGCGAGGCGCTGGGACGGCGCATGGCCGAAACGTCGGCACAACAGACGCTGCTGGAGGGACTGGGCGAGGTGCTGGGCCTGGAGGCGGCGCCGGAGCGGGTGGAGGTCTACGACAACTCCCACATCTCCGGCACCAACCCCATCGGCGCCATGATCGTGGCCGGGCCGGAGGGCTTCCAGAAGACGTCCTATCGCAAGTTCAATATCCGGCACGCCGAGGCCACCGCCGACGACTACGCCATGATGCGCGAGGTGATGGAGCGCCGCTTCGCCCGTGCCCTCAAGGAGGACCCCGACCGCACGCGCGGCCAGTGGCCCGATCTGGTGCTGATCGACGGCGGCCAGGGGCAACTTTCGGCGGCCTCCGGCGTGCTGGAGGATCTGGGCATCGAGGACGTGCCCCTGGTCGGCGTCGCCAAGGGGCCGGATCGCGACGCCGGCCGCGAGCGGTTCTTCATTCCCGGACGGCCGTCGTTCCTGCTGCCGCCCAATCATCCGGTGCTGTACTTCGTGCAACGGCTGCGCGACGAGGCGCATCGCTTCGCCGTGGCGGGCCATCAGGCGCGGCGCAAGAAGGCCGCCGCCGCCAACCCGCTGGACACCATCCCCGGCATCGGGGCGGCGCGCAAGAAGGCGCTGATGCACCACTTCGGCTCCGCCAAGGCGGTGTCTCAGGCCGGGTTGGCCGACCTGGAGGCGGTGGAGGGCATCAGCGAAGGGTTGGCCCGGAAGATTTATGAGAGGTTCCACGGCACGGATTGATGCGGAGACTGCCCGGCCCCGATGACCGACACCCTTGATCTGCGGACGTTTGGACGAACCCTGATACCAGGGTCATCGCGCGGGAAGACGGCCGCCCACCGCGGATCCAGGGCGCGTTGCGTGAGTCGGCACGCGCGCAACGCGCCCTCGGTATTTGATACTTCGGCCCATCGTCGTCGCGATCCATTCCGGATCGCTTGGAATTTGGTCTGATCGCCGTCCCGGAGGGACGGGTCATTTCGGGGGTCGGCCGGTCATGCCCGCGTGTGCATCGTCGTGAACGCGGCGGCCCGGTCGGCGGAAAGGGCGGGAAACGGGCGCCCGTCGGGATCGGTGGGCAGGGCGGCCGTCGGTCGAGCGTGTTGCAACACCAGGTCGCGTACGCCCATGGCCGCCAGATCGTCGGCCAGCCGGTCGAGCGCGGCGGCCTCCAGCAGGGCCGGATGCACCGTGGTGCGCGCCTCGAACGGCACCCCGCTGGCGATCAGCCGGCGCAGGCTGTCCCGCGCCCGCTCGCCACTGCCGGGCACGCCGGTGATCGCGGCATACTCCTCGAACGGCGCCTTGACGTCGAAGCCAACCCAGTCGAGCGGCGGCAGCACCGCCGCCAGCCGGTCCGGCCAGGGGCCGCCGGTGTGCAGCCCCACCGCGAACCCCAGCGCGCGCACGGCGTCGAGGGCGTCGGACAGGCCGCGCTGCGCGGTCGGCTCCCCGCCAGAGACCACCACGCCGTCCAGAAGGCCGCGCCGCTGCTCCAGAAAGGCGAGAACGTCCGCCCAGGGGATGTCCTCACCGGGTCCGTCGGCCGTCAGCAGGTCCGGATTGTGGCAGTAGGGGCAGCGCCAGGGACAGCCGCGCAGGAACACGGTGGCCGTCAGGCGGTCGGGCCAGTCCACGGTGGAGAACCGGGCGAGGCCCCCAACGCGCAGGTCAGCCAACGGACCGGGCGGGCTCGCGGAAGGCCACGCGGTCGGCGAACTCGCCCTGCTTGCCCCGGTTAAAGGACGACACCGGGCGGTGATAGCCCATGACGCGGGTCCAGATCTCGCAGGGCTGGCGCTCCTCGTCCTTCAGGTCCAGGGCACCCGGGGTCCCCAGGGCTTCGGCGGCGGTCAGGTGAGTCATGCTGTGGGTTCCTTTTGGTCAGGACTCGGACGGGGTCAGGGCGCCCCGACGCTTGCGGGCCAGGATCTCGGCGTCGCACTTGGGGCAGAAGGCGTGCTCGCCGGCGATGTAACCGTGCTTGGGGCAGATGGAGAACGTCGGTGTGATGGTGATGTAGGGCAGCGCGAACGACCCCAGCGCCCGCTTGACCAGGGTCTTGCAGGCGGTGGTCGAGGAGACCCGCTCGCCCATGTACAGGTGCAGGACGGTGCCGCCGGTGTACTTGCGCTGAAGCTCCTCCTGCCGCTCCAGGGCCTCGAACGGATCATCCGTGAAGCCCACGGGCAGTTGGCTGGAGTTGGTGTAGTACGGCTGGTCGGCCGGGCCGGCCTGGAGGATGTCCGGGAAGCGTTTCTTGTCCTCGCGGGCGAAGCGGTAGGTGGTCCCCTCGGCCGGCGTGGCCTCCAGGTTGTACATGTGCCCGGTCTCTTCCTGGTACCGGACGATACGGGCGCGGATGTGGTCCATCAGACGCACCGCGAAGGCGTGGCCCCAGGATGTGGTGATGTCCTCCGCGTCTCCCGTGAAGTTGCGGATCATCTCGTTGAAGCCGTTCACGCCCAGCGTCGAGAAGTGGTTGCGCAGCGTGCCCAGGTAGCGGCGCGTATAGGGGAACAGGCCAGCATCCATGTGCTGCTGGATGACCTTGCGCTTGATCTCCAGGCTGGTGCGGCCGATGTCCATCAGCCGGTCGAGCGCGGCCAGCAGGCCGGCCTCGTCGCCCTTGTGGAGGTAGCCCAGGCGCGCGCAATTGATCGTGACCACACCCAGGGAGCCGGTCTGCTCGGCGCTGCCGAACAGGCCGTTGCCGCGCTTGAGCAGCTCGGTCAGATCCAGTTGCAGCCGGCAGCACATGGAGCGCACCATGTTCGGTGACAGGTCGGATTTCAGGAAGTTCTGGAAGTACGGCAGGCCGTACTTCGCCGTCATCTCGAACAGAAGCTCGGTGTTCTCGCTATCCCAGGGGAAGTCCTTGGTGATGTTGTAGGTCGGGATCGGGAAGGTGAACACGCGCCCCTTGGCGTCGCCGGCCGTCATCACCTCGATGTAGGCGCGGTTGATCATGTCCATCTCGGCCTGGAGGTCGCCGTAGGTGAACGGCATCTCCTCGCCGTTGATCAGCGGCACCTCGTCCCGCAGGTCCTCCGGGCAGGTCCAGTCGAAGGTCAGGTTGGTGAACGGCGTCTGGGTGCCCCAGCGCGACGGCACATTGAGGTTGTAGACCAGTTCCTGGATCGCCTGCCGAACCTCGGCGTAGCTCAGCCGGTCGTTGCGGATGAACGGCGCAAGGTAGGTATCGAAGGAACTGAACGCCTGCGCGCCGGCCCACTCGTTCTGGAGCGTGCCCAGGAAGTTGACGATCTGCCCCACGGCGCTGGACAGGTGCTTGGGCGGGCTGGCCTCCACCTTGCCCGGCACGCCGTTCAGGCCCTCGGTCAGCAGGGTGCGCAGCGACCAGCCGGCGCAGTAGCCGGACAGCATGTCCAGGTCGTGGATGTGCAGATCGCCCTCGCGGTGGGCGCGGCCGACCTCGGCCGGGTAGACGTGCGACAGCCAGTAGTTCGCCACCACCTTGCCGGAGACGTTCAGGATCAGCCCGCCCAGGGAATAGCCCTGGTTGGCGTTGGCGTTCACCCGCCAATCGGCGCGGTTAAGGTATTCGTTGATGGAGCGTTCGACGTCCACCACCGTCTCGCGGTCGCGGCGCAGGCGGCTGCGCTGTTCGCGGTAAACGATGTAGGCGCGGGCGGTGGCGGTGTGGTTGGCCGAGATCAGGGCCTGCTCGACCACGTCCTGGATCTGCTCGATGTGCGGCGTCCGGTCCTGGAAGCGGTGGGCCAGGACCTTGACGATCTGGATCGCCAGCAACTCCGCCTCGCTGCCCTCGAACTCGCCGGTGGCCTTGCCGGCCCGCTCAATGGCCGAGCGGATGCGGTCGCGATCGAACGGTGCTTCCGTGCCGTCGCGCTTGACCACCGCGCGCGGCGGCGCCACCAGCGGGCGCCGGGGCGCGATGCCGGGCACGGACTGCGGTTCGATCAACGGGGAGAGTTCCATGCCGGCCTTCCACTCCAGAGACGGGACGGAGCGGATCGCCACGGACGCATCACCGTCGCGCGGACCAGAATGGACGCCGCGCGGATTCGGCAACGCTCCGCCGGAGCACCCCGCCCGAGGGAGAAACACGGTTCACGGCAGGTCTCCTGGCTCGCGGGTCACCGCGTCCGCCCGACCTTCCCGGAGCCCGAAGGCGCCAGTGGTGTGGAATGGGCGGTCGCTCTCCGCTCACAGTTGCGGGGGCAGCTCCGGCCTTGGTCCGCGCGCCCGCTGGGGGCAAGGATCGCACCGGCATTCCCTCTTGGCACGACGCACCCCATATCTGGAGCGAGCAGTGACCGTGAACACGAGATATGGTGCCAGATCGTGCCCGGATGTCAAGCAACAATACCGTCATCCGGTCGAGTATGGCGCAAAGCGGCGGCTGGTCTCGTCGATACGGAGGGGTTTTCCCAGCGGCGGGAAGGCACGCTGCGGGCAGTCCGGGCGTTCGCAGACCTTGCAGCCGGCGCCGATGGGCGTCGCCGCCGCCGGGTTGGTCAGGTCCAGCCCGGTGGAATAGACCAGCCGGTCGGCGTGGCGCAGGTCGCAGCCCAGCGCCACGGCGAACACCTTGCGGGGCGTGCCGTGGCCGCCGCGCCCGCGCGCCACGGTGCGGGCCACCCACAGATAGGTGCGGCCGTCCGGCATCTGCGCCACCTGGGTCAGCGTCTCGCCCGGATGGGCAAAGGCCGCGTAGACGTTCCACAGGGGGCAACTGCCGCCGATGCGCGAGAAGTGAAAGTCCGTCGCCGACTGCCGCTTCGAGATGTTGCCGGCCCGGTCGACGCGGATGAAGAAAAACGGCACGCCCCGTGCCTCGGGCCGCTGCAGCGTGCTGAGGCGGTGGCACACCGTCTCGAAGCCCACGCCGAAGCGGCGGCCCAGCAGGTCGATATCGTAGCGCTCGACCTCGGCGGCCTCCAGCATCGGCCCGTAGGGCATGATGAGCGCCCCGGCGAAGTGATTGGCGAGCCCGATGCGGGCCAACGCCCGCGCCTCGTCGGTCAGAAACCCGGCCTCGGCCACCAGCCGGTCGATGGCGGCGCCGGCTTCCAGAAACGCAAGCTGCGTGGCCAACTGAAAGGCCGCCTGTCCCGGCAGCAGGGTCTTGGACAACCGCAGCACCCGATTGTCCGGGTCCAGATCGCGCAGCACGCCCGCCCCCGTCCCGTCGACCCGGACAATGCGCAGGCCGTGGCGCGCCTCCAGCCGGGCCGCCAGCCCCTCGACCATGTCGCCCACGGGCAGCTTCTCCGCGATGGCGACCGATTCGGCCTGACGGTCCAGCGCGTCGATGTAGTTGTGGTGGCGGTAGAAATAATCGCGCACCTCCTCGAACGGCATCGGCGTCGTGGTCACGCCCCCATCTGCGCCGCCGTCTCCCCCCAGACGCGCGGCGAGAGCGTCCGCCCGTTCGGTCGCGGCGCGCATGCGCCGGTGCATGGTGACGATGGCCCGCGCCACGTCCGGCATGTCGGCGGTCAGGGCGCGGACATCGCTTTTCGCCACCGCCCGGCCGAGATCCTGGTCAGCGAAGATGTCGGTCAGGTCGGCCATCAGGCGCGCCTCGTCATCCTCCGAGAACACCTGAACATCGACCCCGAACACCGCGTTGATCCGCAGCAGCACGGGCACGGTCAGGGGGCGTTGGTTCTTTTCAAGCTGGTTCACGTAGCTGGGGGACAGGTCCAGCATTTGCGCCAGCTTCGCCTGGGTCAGCGCCCGGTCCTCGCGCAACCGCTTCAGGCGTCCGCCGATGTAGGCCTTTCGCATGCTCGCACCCTTCACACTATCCACAAACCATCCGGTTTTCGCCGTCAGGCACCTGCTTTTCCGACCCTTCACGGGCCATCGGTCGTTGTGAAGAGTGCGGGGCATCGCCGGACGGCACAAGCGGATTCCCACCGAAAGGATGACGCGACCGCCGTCTCGGCACCGCGCCGGACAGGCCGTGACCCGGTCGGCTTTCCACCGCGCGCACCGGGCCTTCGATGAAGTCATGATGCCGCTCGAACCGGGCACACCCTGTCGCTGAAGAAAATTCTGCCCCGCCACTACTTGCGAGACGGCCCAGCGGTCAAGCCCAACGTCTTGACGTTTTGATCGACCGCTTCACTTGCGAAACTGCGTCCGGATCGACCATAATTCTCGCAGGGATTTTCAGCAGGTCGTGCTTTCTTCAATGGGAGAGAGCCGTCGTGCCGTCATAACCCAGTGACATCAATCCATTTTTTCTCGGCGAGGCGTAGGGGGACGTGGCGTGGATGAGATTGGTTCGAGGCCCTTTTCCGGACAGGCGGCGCGTGGAGGTGTCGCGACCCGCCCCACCGTTCGGTGGACAACAATCGTCCGGGCGGCCCTGTTGTGCGGAACGGCCCTCGCCCCCTGGCCCGCCATGGCCGCCGATTACGACA